>CAZXMG010000014.1:0-63368 GCA_964641275.1 uncultured Polyangiaceae bacterium | reverse complement strand
GTCCCTTCGCGGCGTCACCCACGCCACCTCGCCTCGCTTCGTCGTGGTCGCCGCGGCCTTTGGAGAGCCAAGCCCAGGCGTGTTCTGCGCCTGCGGGCCCAGAGTCCCTTCGCGGCGTCACCCACGCCACCTCGCCTCGCTTCGTCGTGGTCGCCGCGGCCTCCGCCTCGATCTCGTTCTTACGCGCCGGGTCGCCCGTGCAGGCGCCGGGACACGTCTCGGGACGCGCCCGGTGGCAGTGAGCTCCTCGCGCTACCCCCCGAGCAAGCGCGACTTGAGCGTGAGCACGGCGCGGTAAGCCTTGAGCGCGGGCCGCACGGCGTGGTCGTGCAGCACCTTGATCGCCAGGCGCTGCCACAGGTCTTGCGCGCGTGAGGCGGCGACCAAGTGCAGCGGTCTTTGCGGGCCGTGGCCCAGCGCCTCGCGGCGTTCGACGGCGAGCGCGCGCACGAAGGTGTCGAAGTCGCGCACCAGGTTGCGTTTGCGCGCGACGAGCTGCTCGGCGAGCTCGGCACCGCGGGAGGGGGGCAACGAGAGCTCATCGGCGTAGCGCAGCACCAGGTCCCGGAGATCGCGGCCCGAGATGCGCTCGTCGATGCGGCGCGCCTCGAGCCGCATGCCGTAGAAGTCGCCGTCGATCTCGGCTGCGACGTATTCCGAGTAGAACAGGTTGCGGATCGGGGCCACCGTGGCGCTGCGGCGGTTGAAGCGATCGAGCTTGGTCACGGCGAGGTCGACCAGCGCGTGGTCCCAGTCGATGTTGATCGGCAGCCGCTGATCGCCGACGAGCAGGTATTGGTCGCAGTGGGTGTCCAAGTTGGCGAGCAGCCACTCCCAGGGGTGCTCTCGCAACAGATGCTCGCACGCCAGCGCAGACCACGTCTGCGGGTCGGGTGACACGCGCGCCTCGTGGTGCGGGATCATCGGCTGAACCAGGCCCTCCTTGGGCCCCACGTCGGGCACGTCGACGGTGCGCCTGGCCACGGGCACGTGCAAACAGCGGAGCGGTCTGCGCAGGCGGTAGCAGAGCAGCTCGGCCGCGACGTGTTCGGGTGGCGCCAGCTTGAACAGGTAACGCCGTCCGGCACCGTCGCGCAGCGTGAGCTGCGGTCTGCTCCCGGCGGCGAGCGCAGCGTCGGCGTCCTCGAGCGTGAGCGGGATGCGCTCGAGCTCCTGCTCGTCAGGCAGCGTGCTCCACACCCCTCGCAGCAGATCGCGCTGCGCCCGCTTGAGCGCGCGGCGGATGAGGGCTTGGGTGGGGCGCGACACAGGCGATCTTCACGCGTGCTGCAGTGTCTTGATGCACTCGGCCGTCATCAGCGAGTTCCAGTACTTGCGGTCGAAGCTGGCCTGGCCCTGCAGCCAGATGTTGATGGGCGTGGGCAGGCCATGCTTGACCTTGCGCTCGAGCAGCAGGGAGCCCTTGGGCAACAGGCGCTGCGCGGCCGCCTTCACGATCCACTTGCCGATGCCGCTCTTGCCGCCGGTCGAGCGGTAGCGGAGCGAGTCGTCGAGCGTGAACGCGAACTCGACCAAGCGGTAGTCGAGGAACGGGTTCCGCCCCTCGATGCTGTGCGCCATGGTCATGCGATCCGCCATTTGCAGCAGCGGCTGCAAGAACACGCGTGTCTCGACGTAACACATGTTGTCGAGCATCGAGCGGTGATCGCTCCACAGGTGAGTGAGGTGCCCCTTGAGCAGGGCAGCGCCCAAGAGGCCGGATCGCGACGCCATGCGGCAGAAGCGGTCCAGATCCGAGCCCTCGAAGCGCCGCATCATCGCCAGGTAGCTCTTGATCTTGGGGTCGCCCTCGTCGAACGCCGGAGCCATCAAGAACTCGTTGCGCGCGTAGCCGCCGAACAGCTCGTCCGAGCCCTCGCCGCTCAAGATCACCTTGTAGCCGGCGTCGTGGCAGGCCTTGGCCAAGCGGTACAGCGGGAACACGCTGAACGAGCCGGTGGGCATCTCGAGGTGGTAGGCGAGCTTGGGCAGGTCGACCAAGAACTCCTCCTTGGTCGGGCGCACCACGTGCAGCTTGATGCCCATGCGTTCGGCGAAGTCGGTGGCGTACAGCTCTTCGTCGATGCTGGCCTTGAACTCGGCGAACTGGCAGGTGAACGCCTCTTGGATGCCTGCCAGCTTGGCGACCAGGGTGGAGTCGATGCCGCCCGAGAGGAACATGGTGACCGGTACGTCGGCGCGCATGCGAAGCTTCACGCTGCTCTCGAGCAGCTCGATGAAGCGGTCCACGGCCTCCTCCTCGTCCTTGATGCGATCGCCGAAGTGGTGGGCGAGGTCCCAATAGCCGCGCCGATCGAGCGTGCCGCGCGCCGGGTCGTAGGTGAGGTAGTGGCCCGGCGGCAGCGAGAACACGTCCTTGTAGAGCGTGTGCTCGTTGGGGCAGAACTCGAACAGGTCGAACACCTCGTTGCCGATGAAGGTGAGGCCCTCGAACGCCTTCACCTCGGACGAGAACTCGAAGGTCTTGCCCTGGCAGCGGTAGAAGAACGGCTTCTTGCCCAGCCGGTCACGGGCACAGAAGAAGCGACTGCCGTCCCAGATGGCCAGCGCGAACATGCCGTTGAAGCGCGAGAGGCACGCCGGGCCCCACTCCAGGTACGCGGCCAGCGCGACCTCCGTGTCGGTCTTGGTCTTGAACGTCCAGCCCAGGCTCTCGAGCTCCGCCTTGAGCTCGATCCAGTTGTAGATCTCGCCGTTGAAGGTGATCGTCGCGGTGGTGCCGCCGCCGCGCGGCGTGACGCGCACGGGCAGCTCGATGTCGTGTTTGTCGACGATGTTGAGCCGCACCTGGCCGATGCTGACCTCCACGTCCGGGCCCGGCCGCTCGATGGTGAGGTCGAGCTGGTCAGGGCCGCGGTGGGTCAGCCGGCGGACGTTTGCTTCGGTGATGCGGGCGTTGATGCCGCCCAGGATGCCGCACACGGCTCAGAGCTTTCGGGCGCGGCAGCTGATGCCGGCCTCTTGCTCGTCCCACGCCAGGATCTCCCAAGAAGCGGGGTCGAACCAGGCGCGGAACTCCTCGGGCGTGTACCGGAAGCAGTACACCGGGTGGTACCAGTCCGCGTTCACCACGTTGTTGGTGAAGAAGTCGAACTCGTCATTCCAGAAGCACTTGAACACGTGCCAGTGCAGGAAGCGCTGCACGTCGTAGGTGCCTTTGGTGATGCCGAGCACCGGGATGTCCTCCTCGATCGTGACCTTGGCCTTGAGATCGCTGAAGGCCTTGCCCAGCTTGGTGATGGCCTCGCAGGTCTCGAGCGCCTTCTCGAAGGAGTCGTCCTTGATGCGGTCGCGTACGTAGTCGTCGGTGAACTCGCGAATGACGCTCTTCTTGCGGTAGACGTAGGTCGCGATCTGACCGCCCTTCTTGAGCTTCCGCTTCAGGCTGAGGAAGGTCTTGGGCGGATCGGGCGTGTGGTGGATGACCTGGTCGCAGTTCACGAAGTCGAAGAACTCGTCCGGGAAAGGCAGGCGGTTGATGTCTGCGTGGACGAGCTCGACGCGATTGGGGGCGGTCTTGCGCTTGGGGTCCTTGCCGTGGTTCGACAGCGCGTGCCAGGCGGTGTCTGCGCCCACGACCGTCGCACTGCAATTGTCCGTGAAGTTCGAGGCGTCGCGCCCCGCGCCCGTGCCGGCGTCGAGGATGAACTGCTTGTCCTTCAGGAAGTCCTTGAGCCCGTCCACGGTGCCGAAGCCGAAGCGAGCCAAGTACCACTCGGTGTAGAAGCGCCGCGTGTGGTCGCGGTAGTACTTGTGCTTCTCCCACTTGTCGCCGAACGACTGGACCGTCTGGTCCTCTTTGACGTCCTCGGAGACGAAGCTGGGGATGCCTTCGCGCAACGTGTACGCGTGGCCCTCCGCGCGCAGGGTGCCTTCGAGCACGTCGTCTCCGTCGCTGCTCCCCGCTTCGAGAGCGAGCGGCTTCAACGAGTCGGGGTCGACCAAGTGGGTGAGGATCGATCGCTTCATGGCTGGCGCCGATGTACTACAGTTTCGGGCTCGGCGGCGCGGTCATCAAGCGTGCGAGGAGCAGGCTCGCGGCACGTTTGCGTGAGTGAGGTGGCTGGTCGGGCAGGGGGGCGCTGGCCTCGGTGGCGCCGACGCACAGCGGGCAGCCGGCCTCGCAGCTGCAGCGCCCGAGCAGCGTGCCCACCCGTACGAGCAGCTCGGGGGCTTGCTCGTAGATGCGCGCGGAGAGGCCCACGCCGCCGGGCACGTTGTCGAACAGGAACAGGGTCGGGTCGAACGCTCCCTCGCCAGGCACCTCGGGGCCCATGAGCCTGGGATCGTCGCCCAGCGAGCCGTCCTCGAGCGACTGGCCAAGGTCGCGCGGCTCACACATGAGCGCGATGGTGGCCACCGTCTCGAGCGCGCGCAGGATGCCGCGCAGGCCGTCGATCGCCGCCGCGCGCCCGAGCCCGATGGCGAGGCACTCCCGCGCGGGAACCGTCCACCAGAAGCTCTCGGTGTGCATCTGGATGTCGGGCAGGCGCACGTCGCCGTAGCCGGCGTTCTCGTGGGTGAAGAACTTGATCTTCTTGAAGCCGACCACCTTCTCCACGACGCTCACCTCGCCGAAGACGCGCGTGCCGGCGAAGAGCTGCGACTCTTTGGCGCGATCGAGCGGCGTGACCTTGCGGTGGGTGAGGGCGGTGGTGAAGTAGTCGGGCTCGACCTTGCGCACGTAGGCCTTGTGGTTCTCGTGGTCGAGCTCCTCGACCTGGTACTGCTCGGCGTCGTGCTGGTAGATGGCCTGCTCGTGCAGCATGGTGGGCGTGGCGCGCCAGTCGAGCTCGGCCAGCGTCTTGCCCGTGCCGCGGTCGATGATCACGGTGTTGTCCCAGCCCACGCTGCGCAGGCTCACGTGGTTGGCGGGGTACTTGTCGGTGGCCCAGTGGTAGCGGCCGCCTTGCGCGTGCACGACGCCGTGGTGGGCCAGGTAGTCGAGCGCCTCGCGCGTGTCCGGCTGGCCGAGCGAGCCGTACGTCTCGTCCTCGAGGAAGGGCAGCTCGAACGCGGCGCACTTCAGGTGTTGGATGGCGATCTCGGTGTTGGTCGGGTCGATGCGCGCCTCTTCGCTGGCGCCGTCGAGCAAGTGCTCCGGGTTCTGCGCCAAGAACTGATCGAGCGCGTGGCTGGCCGTGACCAACACCGCGGCCGACAGCTTGCCGCGCCGGCCCGCTCGGCCAAAGCGCTGCCAGGTGCCGGCCACGGTGCCGGGGTAGCTGGCGCACACGACCGCGTCGAGATCGCCGATGTCGATGCCGAGCTCGAGCGCGTTGGTGGCTACCACGCCCAGGATGGTCCCGTCGCGCAGGCCCTTCTCGATGCGGCGGCGCGTGTCCGGCAAGTAGCCACCGCGGTAGGCCATGATCGCCTCCTCCGGCAGCTCGTCGCCCAGCGCGTCGCGCAGGTACTTGAGCATGATCTCCACCGAGTTTCGCGAGGGGCCGAACACGATCGTGGACACGCGCGCTCGCAAGAGGTCGGTGGTGAGCCGCACCGCGGCTTTCAAGTAGCTGCCGCGGATGCCGAGCTCGGCGTTCACCACCGGCGGGTTGTACAGGAACACGCGTCGCTCGCCGCGTGGCGCCCCCGACTCGGTGATCAGCTCGACGTCGGCCTCGGGTACGCCGAACAGCGTGGCTGCATGCGAGAGCGGGTTGCCGATGGTGGCCGTGGCGGCGATGAACGTAGGGCTCGAGCCGTGAAACTCCGCGACGCGCTTGAGCCGCGCGAGCACATGCGCCACGTGCGATCCGAACACGCCGCGGTAGGTGTGGAGCTCGTCCACCACCACGTACTTGAGCTTGCTCATCACGCGCGCCCAGTTGGTGTGCTGCGGCAGGATGCCGGCGTGCAGCATGTCCGGGTTGGTCATCACGATCGCGGTCTTCTCGCGCGCTGCGCGCCGCGCGTCGCCCGGAGTGTCGCCGTCGTAGACCACCGCGGGCACGGTCAGGCCAGCCTCGCTGGCGAGCTCACGCACGCCAGCCTCTTGGTCGCGCGAGAGCGCCTTGGTTGGGTACAGGAACAGCGCGGTGGTGGTCGGATCCTTGGCCAACGCGTCGAGCACCGGCAGGTGGAAGCACAGGCTCTTGCCGCTGGCGGTGGGCGTGGAGACCACCACGTGCCGTCCACGAGAGGCCGCGTCGAAGGCTTGCACCTGGTGCGAGTACAAGCGCTCGATCCCCCGCTTGCTGAGCGCGGTCTGAAGGCGGGGGTCGAGCGTCGCGGGCACGTTCGCGAAGCTGCCTTCTCCGGCGGCGTAGCTGCGGTCGGCGGTCAAGCACGGCTTGACCGAGCCCGAGCCGACCCAGCGCTCGAGCACGCCTGCGAGCCCAGTCTCGATCTTCCACGGCGGCGCAGGCATCAGCGCCTGATACTACGACTGCCGGCGCGGCTGGCTCAGTAGATATCCCCAGACGGCTTGGGCGGCTTGGGGGGCGGCGGCGCGGGAGGCTTGGGCGCGGGTGGTTTGCTCGGCGGGCTCGCCGGTTGGGCCTTCGCGGGCGGCGCCGTGGCGGGTGCGGCCGAGTCGGCAGCGGCCGAGGTAGCAGCGCTCGCAGAAGGCTCGGCTGAGGGCACCGGCTCGGTGGGCGTGGCGCTCGGGCTCGCGCTCGCGGTGGCGGTCGGCGTGGCGTCTCTGGCGGCGCGGCCAGGAGCGTTCGACTTCGAAGGACACCAGTCGCTCTGGATCGAGTTCCGCTGCCCGTCGGGGCACTCGACCGAGTAGACCCGCACGAGCACGCGCTTGCCGGTCACCGGAGTCTGCACCATCGCGTAGCGCCGGTCCGTGGTGCCCTCCTTCGCGAAGAGCAGGTACGTGGGGCCTCTGCCCGCCAACGCGTCCTCGAACTGCATGCGCGCCGCTCGTTCGGTGAGCGGCACCGAGTCCCAGCCTTTGCTCTTCATTTGCTTGCTGAAGCGCGCGATCGCTTCGTCTTCGCTCACCTCCACGAAGTTGAGGAAGGGCTGCGGATCGGCCTCGCAGAAGGCGCCGCCCTCGGGCAGGCCGATCTCGGCGTAGAGCCCCGCTGGCTCGGCTTGCTTCGAGCCCTCGCTGCAGGGAGGTTCACCGCACCCGAAGAGGCTCAGCGCCGTCGCCGCGACGGAGCTCACCGCTCGCTTCTCCAGCCAGGAACGCCACATGGAGGGGAGCCTACGCGCGCTCGGCCACTTGTAGAAGGCCGCGCGCACCGCTCGAGCTCAGCGCTTGGTGGCGCTGGCGCGCCTCTGGCGCCCCTCGCTGCTGAGGCGGTCGACGATCGCTTGGACGGCCTCGGCAGCGGCCTGACCGGCGCTCGGCAGGGAGAGGTGGTGCATGTCGATGAGAGGAACGCCAGCCTCGGAGGACGCAAGCATGGCGACGACGGCGGCGGCGCGGCGAGTCTCGGCGGGCGCCGCGCCGAGCGTGGAGAGCAGCGCGTGGATGTGGGCCCGCCTGGCTTTCAGGCGCGCGAGGCGGATCTCGTTGCCGACGCCGGCGACGTACATGGCCCTGGTGAGCGCCAGGTTCTTCCCCGCTCGCGCGTAGGCGGCGCGCACGAACGCGGGCAGATCCCGAGGCTCGTCGAGCGGCGCGGCGAGGGGCCCGAACGCGCGCTCGGCCCATGCCGCGAGCGCCTCGACGCGCGCGCGCCGGTCGGGGAAGTGGTGGTGCACGGTTCGGACCGACACGCCCGCGGCGCGCGCGGCCTCCGCCACCGAGAAGTCGGTGGCACCAGGCCGGCCGAGCTGACGGACGAAGGCCTCGAGGATGTCCGAGCGCGTCTTCTCGGCGGCGGCGTCCCGCGTGGGGCTGGAGTAGACGCGCCTGGGGGGCTTGTTCAATCGGCTCAGAAGAGTGGGCTCGTGAGGCCGTTGCGCTTTGCGGCGGCGATCAGATCCGGGAGGGAGGTGGGCGACGGGATGCCTGGCGCGACGTTCGCGTCCACGTCTGCGAAGAACGCGCTCGCCTTGTCGCCGCTGGTCGTGACCAGGATGCGAGTGCCGGCTTCGAGGATTTTGTAGAAGTGGGTGACGCCGGGCGCGATCTGCACGACGTCGCCGACGTCGAGGCTGCGCTCTTCGCCGTCGACGACGACGAGCAGCTTCCCGGCGAGCACGACGTACGACTCGTTCCAGTCGTGGGCGTGAGGCGGTGGGCCGCTGCCCACCGGCCCCAGGAGCTCGAACAGCTCGTGGGTGCCAGCCTGGACGAGGGGACGGACCTCGTCACCGACGACAGAGAGGGGGGGCTTCTCGTACGGGCGCTTGATGTGCATCGGCATGGGGTTCTCCGTGGAGCTCGGGACCGAGCGCGAGCCCGGTCAGGGTACATATTGATTGCATACGTATGCAACGAATATGGACTGCCTACGCATGAGGGCGCCGGTCGGATCGGCGCTTCGTCGTGCGCGGACGTCGAGCTTTGACCAGCACCCCGTGGGCCGTAGGATTCGCCTTTGCCCAGCCGAGGTCCCATGCCCCAAGCTCGTTCGATCACGCTCCTCTTCGCAGTTGGAGTCGCCCTGCTTGCTGGCTGCGGCGACAAAGCCAAAAAGGACGACAACAAGAAGTCCGACGACCAGGACGAGGCCGAAGAGTCGAAGCTCTCCAAGAAGGAGATCGACGAGGCCAAGAACATGTTGGGTGCGATCTCGCGCGGCGCGGTGGGGGCGTACGAGCGCGAGAGCGTGTTGCCCGACGCTCCTCCCGACGCTGCGATCGGCCACGCCTTGTGCAAGAGCGCCAAGCCGGTCCCGGCACAGGTGCCGAGCGACGGTGCCAAGGTGGAGGTGGCCGCCGACGCTTGGGGTGGCGACGAGACGACCGGTTGGAAGTGCCTGAGGTTCACCTCCTCGAGCAAGCTCGGCTTCCAGCTCAGTTACGCCGCCGGCAGCGGCTACAAAGGGATCGACCGCGGCGCGAAAGACCCGGGGCCCGACGGGTTCCAGGCGTGCGCGGAGGCGGACGGCAAGCCGGGCGGCAAGACCACGCTGATTTGCGCGACCGGCACGGTGAACAAGGCGACGTCCGTGGTCAAGCTCGACCCCGAGATGCAGACCTTGAAGGAATGACGAAGTCAGCTGAGCGCGCGCAGAGGGCGTGCTACGACCCCGCCGCGCGCTCGCCGTGCATGCTCCGTACACCGTGGAACCCGACGTCAAAGAGCTGCCCGAAGCCATCCCCGCGCCGACCCCACTGGAGGGGTCCGCGCCTGTGGCGGCCCCTGCCTCCGCGGACGACTTCGTCCCGTGGCCGGAGAAGCCCACCCAGCCGGCTTCGTACCTGTTTTTCGCGGTCGTGGCGGCGGTCGCGGCGGCGCTCGACTTGGCCAGCAAAGAATGGGCGCACAACACGCTCGCGGGTCCGGCGCCGATCAAAGGCGGCCTGCGCGAGATGGTGGTGATCCCGGGCTACTTCAGCTTTCAGTACGCGCAGAACCCAGGCGGCGCCTGGAGCATGCTGCGGAGCCTGCCCGAGATCTGGCGGCGCCCGTTCTTCTTGATCGTGTCCACCGCCGCGAGCGTGTTCATCACGTCGCTCTACCAGCGGGTGGATCGACGCGACTGGCCGATGAAATGGGGCTTGCCGCTCTCGCTCGGCGGCGCGGTGGGCAACCTGGTCGACCGCGTGCGCCGCGGCTATGTCGTGGACTTCCTGAGCGCCTCGGCCACCTGGGGGGGACGTGAGCGGCACTGGCCCACCTTCAACGTGGCCGACATTTGGATCGTGGTGGGGGTGGTGCTGATGGGCATCACCATGTTCCGGGTGCGCCGCACGCACTGATTGCCCGATTCGCTAGGGCGGGCTAGTACGGTCCGGAGGGAGCCCGAGCCTTGAGCGACGACCGAGACCCCGACAAGAAAGACGAGCCCGCAGCCGAGCCCGAGGCCGCTGAGCCCGAGGTCAAGGCTGACGCGGGCGGCAAAGGCTCGAGTCACGAGCGCCGCCGCGCGCGACGCGCCAGGGGTGAGGAGCGACCGCGCCTGCGCGAGGAGGGCGCGGAGGAGCCGGCCGAGCCCGTACCAGCGCCCAACTACATTTTCCTGGCGGTGCTCTCGCTGCTGTTTCTGGTGGCCGACCTGTGGAGCAAGGCCTGGGCGGCCAAGGCGCTCGAGGGCGGGCACGACAAGAAGATCGTCGTGATCGAGGGCTTCTGGAACTTCGACCTCGCCAAGAACCGAGGCGGCGCTTGGGGCTTGCTCGGCGATCAGCCAGACAACGTTCGGCTGCCGTTCTTCTTTGCGATCAGCGCGGTCGCGGTGGTGTTCATCGTCTCGCTCTATCGCAAGCTCGAGCCCCGCCAGACCGCGCTCAAGTGGGCGCTGCCGCTGGTGCTCGGTGGTGCGTTGGGCAACTTGCACGATCGCATCCGACACCAACACGTGATCGACTTCATCGACTGGTACGTGACGATCGGCGGCAAAGAGACGCACTGGCCCACGTTCAACATCGCCGACGTCTGGATCGTGGCTGGTGTGGGCCTGATGGTGGTCGACATGTTCACGCCGCGCCGCAAGCTGCCCACCGGCGCGCCTGCAGCGCTCCGCGCCAAGGCCGCAGAGAAGAAGAGCAAGACGGCAGAGCCCTCGAGCGAAGAGGCCTGAGGTGCGTCCGGAGCTGTTTCGGCTCTTCGACGTTCAGGGCTCTGCCTACTTCATCATGCTCCTGACGGGGTTCCTGTTCGCCACCGCGGCGGGCACGGCGTGGGCCCGGAGGGTCGGCCAAGACCCGGACGTGGTCGTGGATCTCGGCCTCGCGGCGCTGCTCCTCGGCATCATCGGCGGCAAGCTGCTTCACGTCATCGCCGACGGCTACTTCATGGACTACGTGAACCGCTGCGTGGACCCGTCGCTGGTCGATTGGAAGGTGGAGCGGGCGCTGTGCGAGACGCGCTACGAGGGCGTGTGGGACACGGCCAAGGGGGTGTGCCACCCGCGCGAGGCCGACTGCTTCGCCTGGGCGAAATTCTGGACGCCTGGGTACGCCTATTACGGCGGGCTCATCTTCGCCTCGGTGGGCGCGTGGTTCTTGCTCAAGCGAGATCGCTTTCCGTTCTGGAAGGCCGCAGACATGGCGGGCTTTGCCATCCCGATCGGTCTGGGCTTTGGGCGACTGGGCTGCTTGCTCGCTGGGTGCTGCTTCGGGAGCCCCAGCCAAGGCGCTTGGGCGATGAGCTTCCCTCCTGGGAGCTCGGCCTCCGAGGCGCAGTTCAAGCTCGGGCAACTGCAGAGCTCTCGCATGTGGTCGTTGCCCGTCCACCCGACGCAGCTCTTGGAGAGCGCGGGCTCGTTCTTGGTCGCGGCCGTCTGTCTCTTCTACATCCACGGCCGCAAGAAGTACGACGGCCAGGTGTTCGTGTGGTTCATCGTGCTCTACGCGCTGCTCCGCTTCGCGCTGGAGTTCTTCCGCGCCGATGATCGCGGCGCGCTGCTCGGCTTGAGCACCTCGCAGCTGATCGGCCTCGCGCTGGTCGCCGGCGCGTTCTTGCTGCACCGGCGCCTCGCGCCGTCGGGCCACGTGCCGCCGCTGCGTGCGCCCTCCGAGGCGTGATGCGTGGAGCGGCGGCGTCGACGGCGTGGCTCGTGCTGGCTGCGTGCGGGGGCAGTGAGCCTCCCGCGCCGAGCGAGCCGGCTGCCGAGTCGGAGCCGCGGAGCGCTGCACTCGTGAGCGCCGCCCCAGAGAGCGCGCCGATCAGAAGCGCCACGCTCGCAGCGACCAGCGCAGCGAGCGCGGCGCCGTGCCCGCCGAGCGAGGGTGTTGGGCGCATCTTCACGGTCCGCTGCGCGAAGGGCGAGCCCGATGACGCTTGTCGCCAGCGTGCCGAAGGGCAGGTCCCTGCGGGCAGCAAATGGCTCGCCACCCTTCCGGGCACGTCGAGCTCGGGCTACGTGGCCAAGGTCTCGGTCGACGGCGTGGTCGAGACCTGGACGGAGCCGGACATTCCGGCCGTGACGGCGCGGGCGCAGGCGTTGGCGGCTCAAGGGCGCAACATCGTCTTGCTGGGCGGCGAGGCGGTGAAGATCTCGGGCGGCCGCGAGATGAAGGTGATGGTGCTCGAGCCGCCGGCTGCCGTGCCCGCGGCGTGTGTCGCTGGGGGTGGCTGAGCTCACTTCTCGCCGCGTCCGAGCAGCTCTTTCGCCAACGCGGCGCCCAAGCTCGCCAGCAGCGGTCGCGTGACCTCGTCGTAGCCGTAGTCGTCGTCGTTCATCACGCCGTCGGGATTCGAGTACACGGTGACCGTCACGAAGAACGCGCGCCGGCTGGCCTCGTGTTGGAGGAACGCGTTCTCCAGGTGGAAGCCGTAGGCGCGTCCCGATTTGCCGACGTAGCGGACGCCTTTGTCGCCGATGGTGTCGAGGACGCCCGGCGCGAGCGGCGAGTGCTCGGCGGCGTGTTTGCGGTTCTTGAAGCTCGTCGTCATGCTCGAGACGAGGTGCGCGCGCTGCGCCTCGCTGAGATCGAGGGGGGCCGCCTCGGGGCGCTCGGGGAACAACAGCGAGACGTTCACGCGCTGCAAGTCGCGCAGCGACACGAAGTTCTTGTTCGCGAAGTCGAGCGGCTTTGCCACCAGACCGGTCCGGTCGCGATAGGCCGTGCCGACCTCGAGCGCTCTGGCAGGTGTGGGCGGCGGCGCCTCGGTGCTGGTTCGCTTCTCGAGCTCCAGGGCCGCCTTGCCCGGGGGGCGGACGACGACGCGCAACGTCTGGCGGGACTCCTCGGCAGGCGCGCTCATGCGGTGGTGGAACCGAACGGAGTCGAAGCCCATCGCGCGCATCTCCTGGTTGAGCTCCGCGTGGCCGACGATGTCGTACAGGCGGTTGTAGGAGTCGTTGTCCGAGTACGAGAGCAGCTTTCGGATCTCGTCCCCCACGCGGAGCTTGGGGTTGTGCTTGCGCTTGTCCTCCTCCGCTGGCTGATCTGGATCCTCGTCCTCCTTCGGCGGTTGGCAGCCGGGCTTCTTCTCCGCGCAGCGGAGGATGCGCGAGCCGAGCGCGATCTCTTCGCCGGCCTTTCGCGAGAGCGTCCTCAGGGCTGCGATGGCCAAGAAGGTCTTGATCGCGCTCGCGGGGTAAAAGTACTCGGCGTCGACCCGCAACGCGTGCGTCTGCCAGGGGCCGGTCTCGGTCACCACCGTCACGAGGATCTGGAGCCGCATCGCCTCGGCTTGTGCGAGCCAGGCAGTCCACCGCGGGTCGGAGGCGCGCAGCGTGCGCTCGAGCCACGGCTCCTCGCGCTCGGTGGCAGAAGCAAAAGGGGCGGCGGCGGTCGAGCTTGGCGAGGAGGGAGGAGCGTTCGCCGGGGCGCTCGACTCGGTGCTTGGAGGGAACCGATCGGGCTCGCCGCACCCGAGCGCCCACGTCAGCAGAAATGGCCCGAGCTTCGTCATTGCGCACGCGTGCTCGGCTCGGAGGGGGGGGCGCACCGGACGATTCTGTGTCGGGCGCATGAGCGCCTCAAGCTCGTGATCCGCGTGGGAGGGTGTTGGTGTGCAACAATCCCCGGTTCATGGCGACCTCCCTCGAGCAATCCGACCAGGCCGTGGCGCTGCGCCAGCTCATCATCCTGGAGCGCGGGTTTCCCATCGCCACCAAGACCATCGTCGTGGGTGAGCCCCTCGCCCCGAAGGAGGCCCCAGCGCTGCTCGACGAGCTCGGCCGCCTCGAGTCGTCGTGGAAGCAGCAGTACAACGACCAGCCTCGCCACGCCCACGCGCGGCTCCTCGAGGCCTTCGAGCGCTTGAAGATCCCCTTTCTGTCGGCGTGGGAGCAGCTGGAGATCGAGATCCGCGAAGCGATCGCGGGCGGCATCTACGACGATCCGGCGACGTGGCGCGCGAGGACCGCCGAGGGGGTGTGGCTCGATGACCTGTGGCTGGTCACCATGCTCGGTGGGGTGGCAGGAGAAGCAAAGGCCAAGGCCATCGCGGCTGCGGATCCCGAGGCCTCCGCCTGGGATCGCTGGCTCGTCGACGGGAAGCTGGACGCGGCTTCGACGAGCGCGCTTCGCGATCGCTTCGCCACGGCGAAGGCCAAGCTGGAGGCGAAGCCGGTGAAGACCGCCGAGAAGCTCGACCGCCAGATCGGCGCGTTCCTCGGGACGGGGTTCGACCGAGCGATCCTGGACAAGAGCTTCAAGCAGTGGTTCGGCTACTGCTACCACCCTGGCTCGCCGAGCAACTTCTCGGACAAACAAGCGCACATCCTGGCGCACAACCTGTTCGTGCATCCGAGCTCCCCGTCGGAGACGCTCGCCTTCGTGCGATCTTGTCTCGCGTTCTTCACGCCTGCCCGCACCAAGCTGCGGCGCGTTCGCCGGTGGGACGTGGAGCCGATCCGCGAGGAGCTGCTCGCGTGGAGGCGGCTCGCGGAGGGTGTGTCGGGCCAGAGCAAGTAGCGAGCCGCGCACAACGCGCTTGCGGCGCGAGGCAGCCTGCCGCTACGAGACGCGCCGTGCAACCCCCCGTCACCGCCACCTTCCTGGTGTCTGCCCCGGACCAAGCCGGGCTCGTCGCGCGCCTCTCAGGCTTCTTCTACGAGCTCGGGCTCAACATCCTCGACGCCTCGAACCACACGGATTTGCACGCCGAGAGGGGGCCGCGCTTCTTCATGCGCCTGGTGGTGAGCCTGGCCGGCATGAGCTCGCCCGGCGCTGCGGCTCGGCTCGGGGGCAGCACGGGCAAGAAGCCGCTCGAGACGAGCTTCGCCACGCTGGCAGAGCAGCTCGGGGCCAGCTGGAGCGTCGGCTACTCGGACGTGCCGCCGCGTGTCGCGCTGCTAGTGACCAAGGATCCGACCTGCTTCTACGATCTGGTGCTGCGCCAGCGCAGCGGCGAGCTGCCCTGCGAAATCCCGTTGGTGATCTCCAACCACCCGACGCTCGAGCCGGTGGCCGAGAGCTTCCGCATCCCGTTCGTCGCGCTGCCCGTGACGCCGGAGACCAAGCCCGCACAGGAGCAGCTGATCCTCGAAGAGCTCAAGCGTCACCACGTGGATCTGGTGGTGCTTGCCCGCTACATGCAGGTGCTGAGCGAGTCGTTCTTGAGCGCCGCGCCGGTGGTGATCAACATCCACCACGGCTTCTTGCCCGCGTTCCAGGGCGCCAAGCCGTACCACCAGGCCCACGCGCGCGGCGTGAAGCTCATTGGCGCGACGGCGCACTACGCGACCAAGGACTTGGATCAAGGTCCGATCATCGAGCAAGACGTGGCGCGCGTGAGCCACGCCATGGGGCCCGACGAGCTGGTGCGGGTGGGCCGCGACGTGGAGCGCGTGGTGCTCGCCCGCGCGGTGCGCGCGCACCTCGAGCGGCGCGTCATCACGGAAGGCCGCCGCACGATGGTGCTGTGACGAGCGGTCACATCGGCGGCAGGCAGAGCACCGTCAACCCCGTCGTCGCTTCATCGATGCCGCAGTAGTTCTCAGCGCAAGGGTCCGCCAAGCACTCGCAATCGACAGGCTCGGCGGGGCAGTCGTTCGGCTGGTCGAGGCACGCCAGGGTGTAGGAGCTGCCTCCTGCCGTGACCTGGCAGTACTCGGCGCCGATCTCGCAGTAGATCGGCACCTGGTACTCGTAGGTGCACACGAACTGGCCCGCTGGCGGCGCGCAGGGGCCGTCGACCGAGATGCCGCCGGTGACGTTGAGCGCAACGCACGGCCCTTCGTAGTTTTCCCCGTCGCAGCCGCAAGCGACCTCGGCGGGGCAGTCTTGTGGAAACGTCTGACAGCTTTGTTCTCCGCTGCACTCCCCGGGCGGGAAGCCACAATACTCGCCAGCGCCGCACAACACGTCGCCACAGGGCTCCCCGCCGCCCGCGCCTGCCGTGGGCTCCCCGCCGCCTTGGCCGCCGGTCGCGCCAGGATCCTCGTCGCCACACCCCGTCGCGAGCGCGAGGCCCGCCAAGACAAGCACATATTTCATCGTCCGAGGGTAGAGCGCGCGGCTGCCAGTGTCGACCGTGGGGCCGCCGATCCGAGCGCGGGTGGACGCGCGCCTTGGCGCTCCGAGCTCAGCGCGCCCACACGCCGTCGCAACGCGCACGCACGGCCTGCAGGATCTTGCGGAACGCGGGGTGTGGATGCAGCGGGATCAGGAGTGGGCATCGCTCCAGCCATGCCACGTCGTAGAGCACGGTGGCGTGCGTCTCCTCCAGCCACTCGATCGCGCCCGCCACGTCGCCGTGATGGGCGAACACCTCGACCAACACTTGGCGCAAGAGGCCGCCGAAGCGCGGGTTGACCAGGCCGAGCACCGGGCTCATCTGCGCCACCACCAGCGCGGGATCGTTCAGGCCGAGAAAGCTCTTCGCCACGACGTCGAACACGGGCGCGAACGGCGGCCCCATCGCCGCGGCGCGATCCACCACCTCCGATAGGCGGCGCAGGTCGCGCGTCCAGGCCGCTTGGCGCAGCGTGAGGTGCAGCACGCTGAGGCCGTTGTCGAGGTTCTTGGCGATGGCCATGAAGCGGTCGAAGCCGGCGTGGTCACCCGCCAGCGCGCAGGCGCGCGCCGCCTCGTAGGGGTAGATGATCGCGGTCTCGACCTGGAAGGCGAGCGCGAGCCGCGCCACCCCCTGATCCAGGCGGCCCGTCTCGCACTCGAGCTGTCCGAGCAGGAACTGCGGCTCGGGCGCGGTGGGCGCCAGATCGATCGCGCGGCGCAGCGCGTCCACGGCCTCCTTGAGCTGGCCCTGGTGAGATGCGAGCCGCGCGGCGGCCACGAACGACTCGCTCAAATCAGGCGCTACCTCCACCGCGCGAGCGACGGCTCTCCGCGCGGCGGCCGCCCAGTCGCGCGCGGGGGCTCCCGATGGCAAGAACCACACGTGCAGCGTCGCCAGCGCGAGCGCCGCGATGGCGGGTGTGAACCCAGGCGCGAGCTCCAGCGCGCGCTCCAACATCTCCACGGCGCCCGCTGCGTGTTGGTACTGCTGCCGACGCAGCGTCGTGCGCGCACGCAGGTACAGATCGATCGCCTCCTGCGGGGCGGCCACGCCGAGCGCTCGGGTGTTCACCTCGAGCCGCAACGTCTCTGCGATCCGGCGGCCGACCTGCTCTTGCACCTCGAACAGGTCGTGAAAGCCCAGGTCGAAGCGATCGCTGGTGAGCTGCTCGCCCCCCGCGTCGAGCAGTCGGACCGTGACGCGCAGCCGTGGGCCCGCGAGCTGCACGGTGCCAAGCGCCAGGTAGTCCACCTCGAGCTGCTCGGCGATCACGCGCGGATCGCTGGCGTCTGCGGCGCGCGCGGCGGAGGCCGCGGCCAGCACCCGCATGCCCTTGGTGCGGCTCAGCGTGTCGATCAGCTCTCCTGCGAGCGCCTCCCCGAGGTAGTCGTGCTCGGCTGGCCCCTGGAAGCGAAAGGGCATCACCGCGATGGCGCGCCGGCCGCCCGCGAAAGGGATGGCGACCGAGCGCGAGCGCGTCGGCCGGGTGGTGCGCGCCGGAGGGCGCCCGCTCTCGTCCGATTGGCCGGCGCTCCGCCCGCTGTCGGGGCCGAGCGGCGCCAGCATGGCCTCGAGCTCGGCGGCGACGTCGGCGGCGCTGGCCGGTCGCGACGTCTCGTCGCGCGCCAGGCAGCGCATGACCAGCTTGGAAAAGGCCGGTGGCAGCTCGCACAGCTCGGCGATGTCGGGCGGAGCCTCCTGCACGCGCGCGACCAGCATGGCGAGCACGCCGTCGCGCACGAACGGCAAGCGACCGGTGAGCGCCTCGAACAGGAGCGTGCCCAGGGCATACAGGTCCGCCCGCGGGCCGCTCGCGGCACCCTCGACCTGCTCTGGCGCCATGTACGCGGGCGTGCCGATCAACGCCTCGGCGCCCCGAGCGCTCGCGCGCGGATCTTGGAGGTGGGCGATGCCGAAGTCGGTGAGCACCAGCCGGCCCGTGCGCTCGACCAGCACGTTCTCGGGCTTCAGATCGCGGTGCACGATGCCGAGATCGTGCGCGGCGGCCAGCGCGTCCGCGATCTCCAGGCCGACGCGGGCCGCGCGCGCATAAGGGAGGCGTCCCGGCGCGCGCTCGAGCTCGCGCCGGAAGTCGGTGCCGGTGACGTACTCCATCGTGAGGAACAGGCGGCCGCTGTGCTCGTCCAAGTCGTGAACGCGCACCACGTTGGGGTGGGTGATGCGCCGGGCGAGCCGCACCTCGCGCCGAAACATGTCCACCGCGTCGCTCTGGTCGGAGCGGGAGAGGTCGAGCAGCTTGAGCGCCACGCGCTCGTCCACCAAGCGATCCTTCACGCGGTAGACCACGCCCATACCGCCACGGCCCAGCAGCGCCTCGACCTGGTAACGCCCAGCAAAGAGGCTGTCGAGCTCGAGGTCTCCCGGCGGGGTCGCCTCGGCGGCGCCTTCTCGAGTCACGAGCGGAGCATACACTCTGCTAAGAGGGGGCGTGATTCATCTCTACCAGATGGGTGGGGCGTGGGGGGCGAGCAGCGTCTCGCCGTTCTGCATCAAGGTGGAGGCCTATCTGCGCATGGCGGGGCTCCCGTTCGACACGCGGTTCGGCGATCCGCGCAAAGGGCCGCGCAAGAAGATCCCCTGGATCGACGACGAGGGCACGATCGTGGCCGACTCGCAGCGCATCGTCTCGCACTGCGAGTCCAAGTACGGCGGGCTCGACGGGCGGCTCGAAGCCAGCGCGCGGGCGCGCGGGCACGCGCTGCGGCGGATGCTGGAGGAGGGCACCTACTTCTGCTTGGTCAGCTTGCGTTGGCGCAGCGACGAGGGCTGGCGCGCGTACAAGCCCGTGCTCGCCGCGATGGCGCCGCCGGTGATTGGCGCGCTCGTGCTGCCGATGATTCGCAGACAGGTCCTTTCGCAGCTGTGGGCCCAAGGCACTGGTCGCCAGAGCGAAGAAGATGTGCACGCGATGGCCAACGCAGACTTTGCGTCGCTGGCCGACGCGCTCGGCGAGCGACCGTTCCTGTTCGGCGACGAGCCGAGCTCGTTCGATGCGAGCGCCTTCGCGTTCCTGACGGCGCTCCTCACTTTCCCCGTGCCTTCGCCGGTGCAAGACTTCGTGCGAGCGATGCCGCGCTTGGTGTCGTACCGAGAGCGCATCCAACAACGCTACTTCGGAGCGGAAACGCGAGCATGATCATCGACGGAAAAGCGATCGCCAAGCGGGTGCGTGAAGAGGTCAAGGCCGGCGCGGAGAGCTTCGCTGCGAGGCACGGACGGCCGCCCGGGCTCGAGGTCGTGCTCGTCGGAGAAGACCCGGCCAGCGTGGTGTACACGCGCAACAAGGAGAAGGCGGCGCTCGAGGCCTCGGTGCGGGGCGTGCTGCACCGCTTGCCAGAGGACACCAGCGAAGCGGCCCTGCTCGCGCAGATCCGGCGCCTGAACGACGACCCCGCGGTCGACGGCATCCTGGTGCAGCTGCCACTGCCCAAACACATCCGCGAGCAGGCGGTGCTCGACGCGATCGATCCGGCCAAGGACGTCGACGGCTTCCACCCGATGAACGCCGGGCTCCTCTCGTCGGGCCGTCCGGCGCTGGTGCCGTGCACCCCGAGCGGCTGCATGCGCTTGCTGGCAGAAGCTGCCGTCGATCTGCGCGGGGCGCGCGCGGTGGTGGTGGGTCGCAGCAACATCGTGGGCAAACCCATGGCGCTTTTGCTGCTCGGCGCGCACGCCACGGTGACCATCGCGCACTCGCGCACGCGCGACCTGCCCGCGGTGTGCCGCGAGGCGGACGTGCTGGTCGCCGCCGTGGGTCGCGCCAAGATGATCGGCGCCGAACATGTGCGCGAGGGCGCGGTGGTGATCGACGTGGGCATCAATCGCGACGAGGCTGGCAAGTTGTGCGGCGACGTGGACTTCGACGCGGTGAGCGCTCGCGCCAGGGCGATCACCCCGGTGCCGGGCGGTGTGGGGCCCATGACCATCGCGTGCCTGCTCGAGAACACGCTCAAGGCTGCCAACGCGCGCTTGGGGGGGCAGGCGATCTGAGCGCAGAAGAGACGCCGCCGCCGAGCACGTCGCCCGCGCCCGAGGCGCGCACGGGCGTGAGCCGGCGTGTCGTGGTGGGCGGCTTCGCGGCGTTGGGCTTGGCCGTCGCGCTCCCGCTGTTGTTGGCGCGCAAGCGGGCGGTCCCCAAGGGCTTGGTCGACGAGCCTTCGGGTCATCTGTCGATCTTGCCCGGCTTCGAGGTGAAGGTGCTGAGCCGCACCGGCGACGCCATGAGCGACGGGCTGAAGACGCCGGGGATGCCGGACGGCATGGGTGTGTTCCAGGGCCCGTCGCGCAGCCTGGTGATCATGCGCAACCACGAGCTATCCAGCGGCCAACAGACGCTGTCGGCCTATGCGCCCAACGCGGTGCCCGCGGGCGCGTTCTCGACGGATCGCTTCGGAGGGGTGACGCGCCTGGTGGTGCACGAAGACCAGCTCGCGCTCTTGAGTCAGAACCTGGTGCTGGCGGGCACGAGCCGCAACTGCGCCGGCGGCACCAGCCCCTGGGGCTGGATCAGCTGCGAGGAGGACGCCGACACCGGGCACGGCTGGGCGTTCCTGTGCGATCCCCAAGCCAGTGTCACGCAGCCGTTCCGCAAGGTCGACGTGTGGGGTCGCTTCCGCCGGGAAGCCGCAGCGGTCGACGAGATCACCAGCGACGTCTACCAGACCGAGGATCAACCCGACGGCTGCCTGTATCGCGCGCGCGCCGTCGAGCCGCGCGGCCCGAGCGGGCCTCCGAAGTGCGAGCTCGAGGCCTTGGTGGTCGTCGGCCAGGCGGGCACGGAGCGCATGAAGCAGGGGGACAAGGCCGAGGCGCGCTGGACGCCGGTGGGAGACGACGTGCTCGCCCAGCACAAGAGCCTGCGCGAGAGCGCGCGCAAGGCAGGCGCCTCCACGTTCGCGCGAGGGGAGGGGGTCGCGGCGCGTGTGGACGGCGGCAAGCCGTTGATCGTGTTCACCGCGACGAGCGGTGGGCCCGCAGGTCGCGGCCAGCTGTTCGCGCTGCGGCCCACGAAAGAGGGCGGGGAGATCGAGGTGCTCGCCGACGCGCGCGACGGCGTCGATCTCGACATGCCGGACAACATCTGTTTCGGCCCGGATGGCACGCTGTTCATCGCCGAGGACGGCAGCGAGCCGAATGGCGTGCGGGTGCTCACCAAGGACGGCCGCGTGCTCACCCTGTGCGTCAGCCGCCTGCCCGGCGAGATCGCGGGCGTGTGCCTGTCGCCGCGCGGGGACACGTTGTTCCTCAACCTGCAGAACGCGGGCGTCACGCTGGCCATCCGCGGGCCGTTCGCGCAGCTGGTCTGAGCGTGTCGGGCCCGCGGGCGACTCGCCCCGAGGTTCGCTAGCGGAGGTTCCAGCTGGCTCGCGCGAAGCGCTTACGCAGGTGGTCGACGAACGCGCGCACCTTGGCTGAGCCAAACTTCGCGCGCGGATAGCTCGCGTGCACGGTCGCAGGCCTGGGCGAGAAGCCCTGAAGCAACGCGAGCAGACGGCCTTGCCGAACCTCTTCGCTCACATAGAACGCCGGCAGGAGCGCGATGCCGGCACCCGCCAGCACCACCTCACGGACGGCGAGACTGTTCCCCAGCGCGAGGCGTCCACCGACGTCGACCTGCTGTGTGCCGCGGGGGCCGTCGAAGCTCCAGGTGTGCGGGGCGGTGCTCAGCGCGTACGTGACGCAAGCATGAGCCGCTAGATCCTCCGGCTGCCCGGGCGATCCGAAGCGCTGGACGTAGGCCGGCGAGGCGCACACGACGTGGGCTGTTCGGCCGAGTGCCTGCGCGACCAATGATGCCGAGTCTGGGAGCGAGCGGGCGACGCGGATGGCGAGGTCCACCTGCTCCTCGAGCAGGTCCACGAAGCGGTCGCTGTAGCTGATCTCGAGGCGGAGGCCCGGGTGCTCATCGAGGAGCTCGGGGAGGAGCGGCGTGACGTGCAAGAGCCCAAAGGACACGGGCACGTTGACGCGGAGCAGGCCGACTGGAGTCGCGGCGGCGCGGCTGACCGACTGGTCGAGCTCATCGATCTCGTCGAGCACTCGAGCGCATCGCTCGACGTAGCTGGCTCCGACAGGTGTGGGCGTCACCTTCCGCGTCGTCCGGTGGAGCAGCTTCGTTCCCAGTGACTCCTCCAACGCCGCTACGTGCTTGCTCACGGCAGCGTTGGACAGACGAAGATCCCGAGCGGCAGCGGCGAAGCTGGCGCGCTCCACGACGCGCCGAAAGACACGCATCGACATGAGCTTGTCCACGCCGAGGAGCTTACGAGACGAAGCGGCTCTTGGGCACGCCGTGCGTCCTCGGCATTCACGGATCGGAAACGGTGTCTTTCGGCGATGCCGCGTTCTGCCCGCTCGATCGCGGACGCAAGCTGCGACGCGAGGTGAAGACATGCAACGACGAGTCATCAATCCGTGGACGTGGCAACAAGCGCAGGGCTGGACGTGGGGGATCGAGACGATCGGCGCCGAGCGGGTGCTGTATTGCGCAGGCCAAGTGCCGACCGACGCACGTGGCAAGGTCTTGCACACGGGCGACATGCGCGGACAGCTCGCTGCTGCGTTCGACAACCTGGAGGAGGTGCTGCGGCGAGGCGGGTACGCGCTCGGGCACGTCGTGCGGATCGACTACTACACGACGAGCGCGGAGCAGCTGATGGATGCCTGGGGCGTCGTGGCTCAGCGAATGGGCGCTGCGGAGTGCCGCGCGGGCGGGGTGTTGCTGGAGGTGTCGCGCTTGGCGATTCCCGAGCTGATGGTCGAGATCCAGGCCATCGCGGCGCGTTGAGCGGTGCGAGGAGCGACCGTTCGAGTGGAAGAAGGAGGTGCGAGATGAATCGAAGCCATGGTCTGAGTGTGCTTGTCATTCTGGCGGGCTCGGTCGCGGGCCTCGTCCTGCTAGACGCTCCGGCGGGAGCGTCGGTGGGTGCGAGCCCGTGGGGACCCAAGGACGAGATCGGGCGGCTGAACCTGATGGACGTGGAGTCGCGCGCGGAGGTGCTGTCGCGCATCAGCGGCGGGCGCGTGTTCGACTTGTCCGTCGACTACTTCGTCGGAATGCCCAGCTGGCAGGCCGCAGGCGACCCACCCTACCAAATGTGGATGACCCACACGCCACACGGCAACGTCCTGGCAGACCCGATGAAGACGGGCGTGAGCCAGAACGAGCACGTGAGCTACTCGGGTGCGGCTGTCTCGATGTACACCCACACGGGCACGCACATCGACGCGCTCAGCCACTTCGGGCTCAACGGCAAGATCTACAACGGCTTCGAGGCGAGCAAGCACCTGGGTGATCGCGGCTGGACCGTGGCGGGTGCCGAGAAGATCCCGCCCATCGTCGCGCGCGGCGTGCTGATCGACGTTGCGGCTGCAAAAGGCGTGGAGATGCTGCCCGACGCCTATCGCGTCACCCGCGGCGATCTGGTGGCGGCGCTCGCGAAACAGGAGGTGGCGCTCGAGGGCGGGGACGTCGTGCTGATTCGTACGGGGCGAATGCAGGTCTACGACGACGCCGGCGCCTACATGAAGGACCCTCCCGGCCTCGACCTCGAGGCTGCGAAGTACCTGGTGGAGGAAGGGCACGCGATGATCGTGGGAGCGGACAACCTGAGCTTCGAGGCGTTTCCGTCCGAGGTCGAGGGCAACTACGTCCCGGTGCACACCTATCTCCTGGCGCAGGCCGGGACCCCCATCATCGAGCTCGCCTACCTCGAGGAGCTCTCTCGTGAGCGCGTCTACGAGTTTGCCTTCATCGGTGCGTCCCTCAAGCTGCGCGGCGCGGACGCGGCACCGCTGCGGCCGATGGCGCTGCCGCTCCGAGACCGGAGGCCGCGATGAGCCGCGCGACCGCCGTCGCCATCACGATGGGGCTGACGTATGGCTGCGCGATGCCCGCTCCGAACCTGCCAGCGGTCGACGTGGACGCCATCGCGCAGGTCCGCGTCGCCAGGTCGACTCGCCGACTCGACGAGGTCGTGCGGTTCTATCGCGACGGTTTGGGGCTGCCGGTCCTCGGAGGGTTCGAGGGGCATGACGGCTACGACGGCGTGATGATTGGCCTGCCGGGCCCTGATCGGCACCTGGAGCTCACCGACGATGGCGGACGTCACGAGCCGCCAGTCGCGACGCCCGAGAGCCTGCTGGTGTTCTACTTCAAGGACGCGCCGACGCGCGACGCCGTGGTCGCGCGGCTCGCGGCCCTCGGCCACGAGGAGGTCCCACCCGCCAACCCGTACTGGATCGGGAAGGCGATCACGGTCCCGGATCCTGACGGATTTCGCGTCGTGCTGTTCGCAGGACCTTGGGATCCTTCTGTGGCGACCGTCCCGGCACGCTTCTCCGGCCGAGAGTGAACGTGCGGTTCTAGCCGGGTGCCTAGCGTGGCTCCATGCCCGACCAGCAGGACGAGGCGCACCCGTCGAGCAACCCGGCTACACTGCCGCATGGCCGAAAAAACCAGCGTCGACGGGGACCGCGTGAAGATCGACGACTGCGCCTACCAGGTGAAGCCGGCCGGCGAGAACAAGTACAAGGTGTTCGACGAGTTCGATATGCACCTGGGCTTCTTCACGGTGCGCGGTCGAGCGATCGAGGCCGAGGACTTCGGCGTCGAAGGCGCCCACCCGCTGGTGCGCATCGGCAAGTTGTGGAACGAGGCGCACTACGCCGCGCTCTCCGCCAACAAGAGCGCCGGCCCGCAGGCGTTCTGCCGAATCGTCCGCCACGAGGCGCCGAGCGAGGCCGAGCTCTCCCAAGCGACGGCCTACGTGGCCTGGCTGCGCAAGCAACCGGGCGTGATCTCGGCGCACCTGTCGCACGACGCCGTGAGCAAGAAGACGGCCTCGATCACGGTGTGGGCGAGCAGAGAGCAACAGGCGGCGCTGGCCTCGCCACCCGAGGGCATGGCGCCGCTCAAGCAGGTCTCGGTGGAGGCCATGCCCATCGTCGCCTGAGGCCGGCGTTCTCGCGTAGCATCGGGCGCGATGCACGCCCTCGGCCCCCTCGCGACGGACCTGTACCAGCTGACCATGGCCGCCGGCTATTTCGCGCGCGGCCACGCTGCGCACGTGGCCACCTGCGAGCTGTTCGTGCGTCGCTTGCCGCAGGCTCGCCGCTACCTGGTCGCGATGGGCATCGACCTTGTGCTGGACTACCTCGAGGCGCTGCGCTTCGAGGAGGAAGACATCCGCTTCCTCCGCAGCGTGCCTGCGCTCGCGGGCGCCATCAGCGACGACTTCGCTGAGTACTTGCGCCGATTCCGCTTCAGCGGCGACGTGGACAGCGTGGCCGAAGGCACCATCGTGTTCGCGCACGAGCCGCTCTTGCGCGTGCGCGCGCCCATCATCGAGGCGCAGATCATCGAGACCTTCGCGCTCAGCGTGATCAACCACGCGACCATGATCGCGTCGAAGGCCGCTCGCGTGGTGCAGGCGGCCGCCGGGCGCGGCGTGGTCGAGTTCGGTACCCGACGCACGCACCCCGCGGCGGCGCTCGACGCCACACGCGCGGCGTACGCCTGTGGCTTCTCCGGCACGAGCAACGTCGAGGCCGCGCGCCGCTACGGCATCCCCGTGCTCGGCACGGCCGCGCACATGTGGACGATGGCGCACAGCTCGGAGGAGGAGGCGTTCCAGAGCTACTTCGAGGTCTTCCCCGGCAGCACCATCCTCCTGATCGACACCTACGATACGCCTCGCGGCGCGCGCCGAGCCGCCAAGGTGGCCAAGGACAAGCTCGTCGGCGTGCGTCTCGACTCGGGCGACCTGGGCGCGCTGGCGCGCGAGGTGCGTGCGATCCTGGACCAACAAGGCGCTCCGCAGGCCAAGATCGTGGCCTCCGGCGACTTGAACGAGCACTCGATCGCGAAGCTGCTCGCGGACGGCGCGCCGATCGACACCTTCGGCGTCGGCACCGAGCTGGTCTGCTCCGTGGACGCGCCGAGCCTCGGCGGCGTGTACAAGCTGGTGGAGCTCGACGACGGCAAGCAGAAGCGTGCGATCGCGAAATTTTCTGCCGGCAAAGGCACGCTACCCGGCTCGCACCAAGTGGCTCGCAGCGCCTCGCCCGATGGCGCGATCTCGTTCGACACCATCTTGCTCGCGGACGAGCCCGCCCCCGCCGGCACTTCTCTGCTGCTCTCGCCCGCGTTCGCGGCAGGGCGTCGCGTGCGACCGGCCGCTCCGCTCGGCGATGTGCGCAGCCACGTCGCCGCCGGGCTCGCGAGCTTGCCGGCTAGGCTGCGGCCGCTCACGCCGCACGAGAGTGACAGCGAGCGGTACGAGGTCGGCTTGTCGCCGGCGCTGGCGGCGCTGCGCGATCAGGTGCGAGACCAGTTCGTGTACGAAGGAGAACGCTGATGGGCTGGGTGTTCGTCGACGTGGACGTGCAGAACGACTTCTGCCACGAGCGCGGTGCGCTGCTGGTGCCCGGGTCCCCCAACGAGCTCTACTGTGAGCTCACGAGGCGCGCTCAGCGCGATCAAATTCCCATCCTCGGGTCGGTGGACTCGCACGCGTTCGACGCTTGGGAGTTCGCCTCGAACGATCGGCGGGGCCCGCACGGCGAGAAGCCGAACTTCCCGGATCATTGCGTCAAGGGCAGCTGGGGTTGGCTCAAGGTGGACGGCACCCTGCCTGGCCGCTTCCGCTTCGTACCCGAGGCGCAGCTCACCGACCCTGGCGCGCTCGCGCTCGAGCTCGCGCGCGGCGAGAGCCAAGCCCTCTACTTCGAGAAGGAGGTGTACAGCTTGTTCGCCAACCCCAACGCCGAACCATTGTTGCGCTCGTTCCTGGAGGCGCTGGCCAGACCGGCGACGTTCGTCGTCTTCGGCGTGGCCACCGACTACTGCGTGCGCGCGGCGGTGCTGGGCCTGTGCGAGCGTGGCTACGACACGGTGGTGTTGGAGGAAGCCATCCGCGGGATCACGGCCGAGGGCAGCGCGCAAGCGGTGGCAGAGATGAAGAGCGCGGGCGCGCGCCTGATCTCGATGTCGGAGCTATCGAGCTCGACGTGAGAGTGTTCGGCCTCACCGGCGGAATCGCGTCGGGCAAGACCAGCGTCGCCCGGCGCTTCGAGAGCCAAGGCGTCCCCGTGGTGTTCGCCGACGAGCTCGCGCGAAAAGTGGTGGAGAAGGGCTCGCCGGGCCTGGCTGCGATCGTGGCGCGTTTCGGCCCCGAGGTGCTGGAAGACGGCGAGCTGTCGCGCAAGAAGCTCGGCGCGCGCGTGTTCGGCCATCCCGAGGAGCTCGCGGCGCTGAACGCGATCGTGCACCCACGCGTGGCCGAGCTGTCGCAGCGAGCGTTCGCGGAGCTCGCGCAGCGAGGGGTGGAGCTGGTCTGCTACGAAGTGCCGCTGCTGGTGGAGAACGGGTTGAGCGAGCTGTTTCGACCCGTGGTGGTGGTCACCGCGCCCGAGCCTGTCCAGCTCGAGCGGCTCATGCGGCGTGATGGCCTGGACGAGGTGCAGGCGCGGGCGCGCATCGCCTCGCAGTCGAGCGCCGATGCGAAGCGCAAAGTGGCTGATTTCGTGATCGAAAACGACGGCGACTGGGAGGCGCTGCAGCGCCGCGCCGACGAGGTGCTGCTCGCCATCCGTGCAGGCTCGCGCTTGACGTGAGCTGAACATCGCTTCAGTCTCTCCGTCGATCCTCGTGGCTCGGCTAGGAGACAAGCTCGCGCGTCTCGGCGCCCCGATCGCGAAAGCGTCGAAGGCGGCCGACGTGCGCGCCGAGGAGCGCGTAGCGCCCACGCTCGATCAGCTGCGCGAGCGCATGCAGGCCATCATGGCCCAAGGTCGCTCAGCGCCCCGCCTCGCGCCGCAGAGGGCGCGCGAGAGCGACGCCAGCTCTTGGATCGAGCACGCGTTCGTCGAGCACGAGCGCGCCACCGGTCCGCTTTACTTGTCCGCCAAGTCGGCAGGGCCTGGTCACCGCGTGGGGCACGTGCCGATCTGGGCGGCGCTTTCGGCCCAGCCCGAGCTCTTGGCGTTGCTCGCGATCGCGCCGGAGCTGTCGTCGTGCGACTTCGGCCGCGCGCTCTACCTCGACACGGAGACCACCGGCCTGATGGGTGGCACCGGCACCGTCCCGTTCCTGATCGGTCTGGGCTTCGCAGACGAGCAGCGCTCGTTCGTGGTCGAGCAGCTGTTGCTCCGTCGCTTCGCCGACGAGGCGGCGATGCTCGAGCACGTGCGCGAGCGGCTCGAGGCGGCCAGCGTGATCGTGACCTTCAACGGAAAGTCGTTCGACATGCCGCTGCTGCGCGCGCGCGCGACCATGAACCGGCTCGCGCCGCTCCCGGAGCGACCCCACCTCGACCTGCTGCACGTCGCACGCCGCATCCACAAGCACCGGCTGCGGTCGTGCTCGCTCGCCAGCGTCGAAGAGCACGTGCTCGGCCGCGCGCGCGTAGGCGACGTGGCCGGTGCAGACATCTGTGCCATCTACCATCACTACGTGCGCACGCGCGACGTCGCGTTGCTCGAGCCAGTGGTGGAGCACAATTCGCTGGACGTGATCAGCATGTTCGCGTTGGTGGGGCTCTATGGCGAGCCGCTCGAGTCGTGGGCGGACGAGCGCGCTGCCGCGAGCCCGATCACCGGCGCCGATCTGGCCGCCGCCGCCCGCGTGTCGCGCCGCGCCGGCGATCTGGGCCGCGCTGCGGAGCTGGCGGACGCGAGCATTACCCGCGGCGCGGGGGCCGCGGGCTATCGCGCGCGGGGAGACATCCAGAAGGCGAGAGGAGACAAGGCGCGCGCCCTCTCCGACTACGAGGCCGCGTTGCGCGCGCTCGAGGAGGGCGGCGAGCCGAGCGAGGCGCTTGCCGGCACGGACAGCGAGCTGCGGCTCACGTTGTGCAAGCTGTACGAGCACCACGCGCGCGCGTACGACAAAGCGCTGGAGCTGTTGGCCCGAGGCACTGCCGAGCCGCTGTCGGCGAGCGACGGACGCAAGGCTCGGCTGCTCCGCAAGAAGGCTGCCCAAGCGCTCCCGGGCCGAGAGCGTGCAGGAAAGCCCGGCCCTGCGAGGCGTTTGTAGCCACGGCCGAGGTGAAGTATGGTGCGCTCGATGATCACGGTCGGGTGTGCGGGGTTTCCCGTCCCAGCGACTCGCTACTTCAAGGAGTTCATGTTCGTGGAGGTCCAGGAGACGCACGTCTCCACCCCGGGCCCCGGAACTGTGCGCCGCTGGAAGCGCGAAGCTCCTAAGGACTTCAAGTTTGCCATGCTCGGCCCGCGCGAGATTGGCCAAGAGGGTTTTCGCGACGGCAAGGTGATCGAGACCGCGCTCAAGACCCTGGAGTCCATCGGGGGCGAGCTCGACGCCAAGACCGCGGTGTTCGTGGGGCCGCCCGAGTTCGTGAGCTCGCGCGTGAACAAGGGCATCCTCAAGGAGTTCTTGGTCAGCGTGAAGAAGCGCTTCGAGCGCGTGGTGTTCGAGCCGGGCGCCGGCTGGGACCCGGACGAGTGCGACGAGCTCGCCTTCGAGGCAGGTGCGCTCGCGTCCCGCGACCCGCTGCTCACCGGCGTGTCGAAGCTCAAGAAGGCTTACTACCGGCTTCACGGGCCAGCTGGGCACAAGTCGCGTTACGAAGACCCGGCCATCGAGCGGTTGGCCGAGCTCGCGCGCGCGGCGGAGCACGAAGAGACGACCTACGTGTTCACCAACGTGGACATGTTCGCCGACGCCAAGCGCTTCAAGAAGGCGCTGAAGCTGCCCTGAGGCGCGCGAGCGCCACCAAGGCCAGCGCGAGCAGCCAGAGCGGGCCATCCCCCCAGCGCGCGTACACGCTCTCGACGCGGGTGAGGGGCACGGCACCGACCAGCGTGCCCACCGTTCGCCTGACCGCGAGCACCTCTCCGCTCGGCGCGATCAGCGCGGACGCTCCAGCGTTCGAAGCGCGGACTACCGAGCGACGCAGCTCCAGCGCCCTCAAGCGCGCGGCCACGAGCAGCTGATCCGTCGCGTGCGTGTGCGCGAGCCAGCCGTCGTTGCTCAGGTTCAGGATCGCTTCGCCACCTGTGCGCTCAAGCTCTCTCCGCGCGTCCTCTGCGAACAGAAGCTCGTAACAGATGCTGCTCGTCAGCGGGTGACCGCCCGACGTCAGCGGCGGGAGGACGCGGCCGGACCGATATCGGCCCGTGGCCCAAGGGCCGAGCTTGCCCTCCGCCAGCGGGACCAACCGTCGCTTCTCGTACACGAGCCGAGCTGGCGCGGTCGAGTCGCGCAAGAGCGCCACGTTGCGCAGCGCGCCGCCGTCGCCGCGCACGGTCGCGCCCAACAGCGTTGGCGTCGCCCCCGCAGCGATCAAGCGCGTGGCCAGCTCGGTCGCATCCGCCTCGCTGAGCTCGCCGCTCAGTGCGCTCTCGGGCTGCACGACGAGATCGACCGACGCGGAGGCGGTGAGCGGCGCCGTCGCAGGCTCCCCCGGGGATCGGTCGCTGTGCACGACGGCGAGCGAGAGCGCCGGCGCATCGGCGAGCTCGACCTGGAGCGTTGGGCGTCGAACGAGCCCGTAGCCGAGCGCGCAGAGCCACAGGGACAGCGTGGCCACGAGCAGCGTCCGATCGCGCGCGCCCGCAGGACTCGTCGCTTCGGCGAGGCACGCTGCCGTGAGCGCGGCGAGCAAGGTCAGGCCGGTGGCCCCGAACACGTCGACCAGCTCGGGGACCAGCGGTAGATCGATCGCCGGCGCGCCGAGCGGGAAGGGGAGCGCGCTCGGCAGGTAGCGCTCCAGCAGCGTGATCGCCAGCGCGCAGACCAGGCCCTGGGAGGCGCGCCGCGAGCACAGCGCGCCGAGCGCCGCTGCGGCGCCGAGCCAGAGCCCGCGATAGCTGGCGTAACCAGCCCACAGCGACCACGCCTCGAGCTCGCCGACGGCGGCCGCGCCCACCAGCGCCTGCGGCACGGACACGAGCGCGAGCGCAGTGGCCAGTGCCGACACCGCGAACCCATAGCCGAACGCGGTCGGAGCTTCGGCGCCTCGCACGAGCACGAAGAGGGGCGTGAGCGCGCACAGGCAAACCCAGGCGGGGGCGCGCGTCGAGACCGCGAGCGCGATCAGCGCGCTGGCCAGCAGCACGAGGGCCGGCTTGGTGAGCCGCAGCGCGGTGAGAGCCCGCTTCTGCCCTCGCGCGCTTTCGATTAGGCTGCCCCTCAGGGCTTCGGCCCGATCCATGCCGCGCATCCTGCACATCGAGGACGACGCTGCCAATCGTCTCCTGGTTCGAAAGCTACTCGCGGCGGCTGGTCACGAGGTGATCGACGCAGTCGATGGCTTGGAAGGCGTGCGGTTGGCCGTCTCCAACAAGCCCGATCTGGTGCTCGTGGATCTCAACATCCCCGGCTTGAACGGCTTCGAGGTCACCTTGCGCTTGCGTGGCGAGGCGTCGCTCAGGGGCGTGCCGATCGTCGCCATCACCGCAGAGGGCGATCGCGACACAAGTCTGGCCGTGGGTTGTACCGGCTTCATCCAGAAGCCGATCGAGGCGCGTTCCTTTGCTTCCCTGATCGCGCGTTACCTGCGAGGCGCGCGCGAGATGCCGTCCAGCGCAGATCTCGAGGAGCGCATGCTGCGCGAGCAGAGCCAGCGCATCGTCGGCCACCTGGAGGAGAAGATCGCGGAGCTGTCCGCGGCCAACGCGCGGCTACGCGAGCTCTCGGCGGCGCGCACCGAGTTCTATCGCAACATCTCGCACGAGCTGGCGACACCGCTCACCCCGGTGGTGGGCTACATGAAGCTGCTCATCGACGAGGATCTGGGGCCGCTCACCAAAGGGCAACACAAGGCCATGGTAGCGATGGACGGCTGCGTGAAGCGGCTGCGCGCCGTGCTCGACAACCTGATCGACGTGACAGGCCTCGAGACCGGGCGCATGCGCTTCGCCCACCGCGACTACGACTTCCTGGACACCACGCGGCGGGCGGTGGCGAGCGTGGCCGACCGCGTGGCGGAACGAAAACAGACGCTGGTCGAGGAGCTGCTCCGGGGGCCGCTGCCGGCGTTCGGCGATCCCGAACGCTTGCAGCGCGCGATTGTGCACCTCTTGGAGAACGCCAACAAGTTCACCCCCGAGGGCGGCACCATCGGCGTGCGCGTGTCACGCACCCACGCTGGCTACGAGCTGTGCGTCGCCGACAGCGGGCCCGGCATCGCTCCGGCGCACATCGAGCGCATCTTCGATCCGTTCTTTCAAGTGGATGGCTCGGTCACGCGGGAGTTCGGTGGCGTGGGTGTGGGCTTGGCCATCGCGCGGCGCACAGGCCGCGGGCTCGGCGGGGAGCTGCGCGCCAAGAGCCCGGCGCAGGAGACGATCGAGGGTGCGAGCTTGCGCGGTGCCGCGTTCTATTTGTCCGTCGCGCAGCGCGCCCCGGCGGAGCTCGACGGATGAAGCTCGCCCGGCCCACGGTGCTGCTGGTCGCCCTGCTGGTCGCGAGCGGGGCTGCGGCGCAGCCGGCGAGCGATCCCGGCGCCGCCGAGGCGTTGTTCCAGAAGGCGCGCACGTTGATGGAACAGGGCAAGCTCGTCGAGGCCTGCCCCATCTTCGATGAGAGCTACCGGCTCGATCCTGCACCGGGAACCTTGCTCAACCTCGCGGCATGCAGCCGACACAAGGGCAAGACCGCCACCAGCTGGGGCCAATTCGTGGAGGCGGGCCGCGCGTTTCGTCGCAAGGGCGACGAGCGCCGCGCGCTGTTCGCCGAGGGGCAGGCCAAGGAGCTCGAGCCCATGCTCGCCCACGTGGTGCTGAGCGCGGAGGCCCCACCGCCCGGTCTCTCGATCACTCGCGACGGGGTCGAGCTGAGCGCTGCCTCCTTGGGCCTCAAGCTGCCTGTCGATCCCGGCCGGCACGAGCTCGTCCTGCGCGCGCCCGGTCACAAGTCGCGCACGCAGACCTTCGACGCCGAGGCGCGCAAGACGGTCGAGCTCGTGCTCGATCCGCTCTCGCCCGGCGAGGATGAGCCCAAGATCGAGGCACCGACGCCCGCTCCTCCCGGTGTGGATCCTGGCCCAGCAGATCGGCGCGGTCCCAACCAGCGCTTGGCGGGCTTCATCGTCGGTGGCGTCGGGCTCGCCTCCCTGGCGGTGGGCGCCGTGTTCGTGGGGCTGACGGCCCAGCGTTCGGGCGAGCTCGACGATCTGTGCCCCGCACAGCGCTGCACCACCGCCGAGGCGAAGGACGCGCTGTCCGAAGCCAACATCTTCGCCAACGTCGCCAACGGCATGCTGATCGCCGGAGGCGTCGTGGCTGCCGCGGGCCTGGTCGTGGTGCTCACCGCGCCGTCCAGCGATCCGGACGTCGTCCGCGTGCAGATTGGGCCCGCGCTCGGCGGCCTCTCGGTATCTGGCTCCTTCCGCTGATCGCGCCGCTCAGTCGAGGAGCCGGAACCCCTTGAACACCTCGGCTGGGTCCAAGGTGGAGCCCTTGGCGCGCTCCACGAACACGCAGTAGTACGTGTCGCCCTCGTGGGCGATCGCTGCGGACAGCTGATCCGACCAGGTCACCGAGCGACCGCGCAGCTGCCCAAGTTGGCCGTCGACCTGGCGCGGCGCGCCCAGGTTGCCGCTCACCTTGGAGGCGATGGCTTGCTCCATCAGCCCCAGCAAAAAATCCTGATCCATGCCGCCCGAGTCGACGTGCAGCGCAAACACGCCGACCGAGTCTTTGGCTCGGTCCAGCGAGTAGCCGACGCCGATGGCGGTCGCCGCTGCTCCGAGCGGGCTCACACTCTTCTTCCAGTCGCCAGGCGGCAAGCTCAGCTCGAAGCCGAAGCGGCGGTGGCGCAGCTGGTTCGACTTCCACTCCTCCTCTGCGAGCCCCGCGCTCGCGAAAGTGATGCTCTCCAGCAGGCTCGACGTGCCTGTCGCGGCCGACTCCACCGCGGCGCGGGAGCCCCACGTGGCCACGTGGGCGCGCGCCTCACCCGACACCCTGGTCGAGACCTCGATCCGGCCTGCGGGGCCGGACAGCAGCTGGTAGCGAAATCGAGCGGTCGCACCCGTCTGGCTCGAGAGCGCGGGCTCGGGCTGGATGTCGTCAGGCCCAACGCCGAGCAGCGCGAGCGCCAGCTCCTTCTGTTCTGCGGCGAGCTCTCCGCTCGCGCGTCGGATGGCGACCACGGTGGTGACGTCGGGCGTGGGGCGCTTGAGCGTGAGGTTCGACGTCCAGCCGGGAGCTCTCAGCTGCAGATCCAGGGAGGGCACCGAAGGCTCACGGGGCAACGTCAGCTCGATGCCGTGCGAGAAGTCGGTGTATCGGCCTCCCCGCAGCGCGCGCGTGGCCCGCACGCTGCGATGCGGATCGATCTTGGGCAGCCGAGCGGCCAGCTCGATCGTTTGTGCGTCGTCGAGCAAGGTGAGCTGCTCGAGCACGCGCTCGAGCAAAGCCAACGTGGGCGCTCGGAGCGCCGGCGGGAACGCGACGCGCACGAAGATGACGTCGCTTCCGTGCGCGAAGCCTCCACACAGGGTCTGGTACGGCGCCGGCCCCAAGAGCTCGTACAGCTCCAAGGTCTGCCCGCCATGTCTGCTCGTGTGGGCCACGGCCGTAGGGTGAGGCACGGCCAGCAGATCTGCGTGCGCCTTCACCAGACCCTTGCTGACGGCGGCAGCGTCGCGGCCGTGCCGCGGCTGGGCGCTGAGCACGACGGTCTTCGAGCCCTCGAACACGATCGCGGCCGCGTCGGGATCCGTCTCGTAGGTCTCGGCGCGCGTCATCAGCGTCGCTCCGCTGGGGACCTTCAAGCGCAGCCGATGCACCGCGCTCTCGAACACGCCGTCAGACACGCGGTGCGTGGAGGTGAGCTCCTCCTTGGCGACTGTCTCGAGCGGTCTGCCAGCGACGACGCCAGGGGTGAGCGACACGAAGCTCAGCAAGTCCTTGCTGCACGGTTGCTGCTGCGCCGGCCGCCAAGTCGCGAACTGCAAGAACCAACCGTCTCGCTCCACGACCGTGCTGACGAAGCTGTACGACGTCTCTTGCAACTTGCCGCGGTAGGCGTAGCGCAGCGCGGGAAAGCTCTGGAGCGTCGTCCTCGCGAACGCCTCCTCCTTCTTGTCTTGCGCGGGGGCGGCGTCGAGCAGCGATCGCGCGACGGCCTCGAGCTCGCCGCCTGGGACGTGCTCGGCCGACACCATCAGCAGGCACCCCGGCTCACCCATGACCGCACCGAGCGCGTTCGGGGACAGGCGGCGCGCCTCTGCCGGGTGCAGGATCTTGAAGCCAGCTCCCGGCCATTTGAGCGTGAAGCGGTAGTCCGGGTCGACCAGGTCGGCGGTGGCATCGGCGGTCGAGCTGGGGGTGGCCTTCGTCTCGAGCGCCTCGAGCGCCTGCTCGCGCTCCTGCTTACGCTGCTCGAAGCGGCGGTAGCCGATCACTCCGACGCTGGCGACGACCGCGATCAGCAACACGACCGCTGCGATCACCAACGCGACGATGGCACCTCGTTTGCGCGACATGGCTCAGTCAGGGCCGGGGAGGCCCGCTTGCGGCATCTGGCAGCAGACCGTGTGCAGGGCTTCGGGCACGACGGAGCCGGCGAAGGTCGCGTCGTGATTCGTCGTGCAGGTGGGCGCGGCCGCGAAGCGTACGTTGAACATCGCGACCAGGACCGACGTGACGTCGACGCAGCCAGGGCCCGAGACGCTCACGTCTCCGCAGCCGAGCACCCCTCCGCGGTAGATGGCCGAGCCACAGCTCGCGTCGCAGCTGCACGCCTCGCACGCGATGCTCGCCGCGGTGGGCAGGGTGTAGCGATGCGGGAACCCGCTCGGGCAGCCACCCGCAGGATCGCCAGAGGCGGCGATGCAGGGCGCCTGGCAGTTGCAGTCGCCGGTAGGGCAGAAGCTCGCGAAGCTCGCATACGGAGGCCCCACCTGGACGGGCTCACCGCCGCTCACCTCGCAGCTGCCGGTGATCGATCCGGCGAGCTCACACGATTCGTAGCCAGTGCCAGTGCCACCGCAGCTTGTGCTCGGGTTCAGCGTGGTGCCAGCACCCTGACACGACGCGCCTTGGTAACAGGTGAGGCCTGGCGCCTCGCAGCCCGACGCGGTGCAGCCACAGCTGGAGCACATCGCTGGCTCCTCACCCCAAAGCAGGTTCAGCGCGTCGCTTTGGTCCCCACACTTGTCGGGAACGCCCCGCGCGACGAGACCTTGCTCGACCGGCTCGACCAGCTGCCAGATGGGATCGAGACCGCAGGCACAGCCCGCGCCCGAGCCGCCGGTCGCGTTGTCACCGCCGCCGCCCGCGGCGCTCCCCGCCCCGGCGCCGCCGGCTTGCTCACCGCCAGCCGCGCTGCCGGGCTCGGTCTCGAAGCCATCCAGCCCGAACACGAGCTGGCAGCCCGCGAGGACCGAGGCCAGCCCGGCCAGCCACACAGCGCGGGGGAAGGCGGTCACGGGCTCATGCTACAACGAGCCCGCGCTGGCGCGGATGCCGAGCGCCGACCTCAGGCCTTTTGTCCAAGCTTCACGCATGGTCTACCTCGACTGGAACGCCACCGCGCCGATCCACCCCGACGTGGTGACAGCCATGGCTTCCGCGCTCGAGCGGAGCTGGGCCAATCCCGCGAGCGTGCACGGTCCGGGGCGCGAGGCGCGGCGCGTGGTGGAGACGGCGCGCGCGGCGGTGGCGCGGGCGACCTACAAAGACGCGCGCGACGTGGTGCTGACCTCGGGAGGCACCGAGGCCAACAACTTGGCGCTCGGCGCGCTGCCTGCACGTCGCGCGTTGCTGCTCTCGCGGCTGGAGCACCCTTCCGTCGTGCGGATGGCAGAGCACCTGGCTTCGCGTGGCGCCAAGGTCTGCTGGCTGCCGGTGCCGTCGAGCGGTCGGATCGATCCCAGGGACGTGGAGGCGGCGCTGTGCAACGAGCCCGATCTGGGCATGGTGACGCTCGCGCTGGTGAATCACGAGACCGGGATCGTGCAGCCGGTCGCCGAGGTGGCGGCGCTCGCGCGTGCCCGGGGCGTGCTCGTCCACTGCGACGCCGTGCAAGGCCTCGGTCGCGTCGACAGCTCAGCGCTCAGGGAAGTGGATCTGGTCACGATCGCGGCGCACAAGCTGCGCGGGCCGAAGGGTATCGGCGCGCTCGCGACCGTGTGCGGCGTCAAGGTGCCTGCGATCTTGCGCGGAGGTGAGCAAGAGCGCGGCGTTCGTCCGGGCACACAAGACGCGGCAACTGCAGCCGGCTTCAGCGCGGCGCTCGACCGAGCCGCTTTGGGTCCGGTCCGCTACGCGGCTGTCGCTCCGCTCCGGGATCGGCTCGAGCGCGCGCTGGTCGATCTGGCGCCCACGGCCGCACGGAACGGCGACCCGGCCGTGCGCGCGCCCCACGTCAGCAACCTCTCGATCCCTGGCTGGCTCGGGCCGGAGCTGTGCGCGGCGCTCGACCTGGAGGGAGTGGCGGTCTCGAGCGGCTCCGCCTGTTCCGCCGGCACCGCGGATCCGTCCCCCGTGATCGAAGCGATGGTCGGTCGCGCACGCGCCAAGAGCGCGCTCCGTGTCTCGCTCGGCGACGGCACGACCGAGCGCGAGATCGACGTCGCGATCGAGGCGTTTCGCCGCGTGCTCGCGCGCGGGCGCGAAAGCTCTCGCGCTACATGAAGCGAACACGTGATGTCTCGCCGAGAGCCTGATCGTCGATCGCTAACTGTGCGACACAGCGAAGCTTCCCAGCGCAGCGTCGAGCCGTGCACGCGATCCATTGAATGGATTCGAGAAGGCGGTCGGCTACGCGCGCGTTCAGGGGCTACTCAGGAGCCTGAGAGCTCACCTCTGAGTTGGCCACTAACTATTGATAATCGCACCTGAATCGTCTTCGCCACTGGCACCCGCGTGGCGCCGCTGCCGGGCCACCTCGTACAGCGCCACGGCGGCCGCGACGGAGGCGTTCAGCGAGTCGATGACGCCGGCCATCGGGATGTGCGCGCGCACGGAGGCGGCGCGGCGCACGGCAGGCTTGGCGCCGCGATCCTCCGCACCCAGCACGACAGCCACGCGGCCGCGCAGGTCCACCTGGTCGAGCGGGAGCTCGCCGCTGCCGTCGAGCAACACCACGGTGAAGTCGCGCGCTCGTAGGTCTTGGATCACGGGGATGAGCGAGGGCACCCGCGTGAGCCGCGCGTGCTCGATCGCCCCGGCCGAGGCGCGGAAGGTGGCGGGCGTGAGCGGCGCCGAGCCGTGCTCGGGCCAGACCAGGTGAGGCACGCCTTGGGCGACCGCTGCTCGGACCACGGCGCCGAAGTTCTGGGGATCCATGATCCCGTCGAGCAACATGGCCGTGGGGTGGGGCTCGGCCAAGACCGACTTCATGAAGCGATCGTGATCCAACAAGACCAGCTCGGGCGCCTCCGCGAGCGCGCCTTGGTGCATGCCCCCTTTGGTGCGCCGGTCGAGCTCATCGCGGCGCACCCAGCTCAAGCTGGCACCCCGCGAGGTGGCCAGACGCTCCAGGCCCGCGAGCTTGGGAGAGCTCGGCTGGGCCAGCCACACCCGGGCGTGCTCTCCGTGGGCGCGCAACACCTCGCGCACGGGCTGAATGCCGAAGACCGTGCGGCTCAAGCGCCTGCCTGCTCTCGCCCGCGATCGATGTCGTGGAGCAGCCGCCCAGCAGCTGCGGCCAGATCGGGGGCATCACGCAGCGGGCGGCCCACGACCAACAAGCTCGAGCCCGCAGCGACCGCCGCGCGAGGGCTGGCCACTCGCTTCTGATCTCCGGCTTCGTCACTCTCCAACCGAATCCCTGGCGTCACGAGCGTGGCCGAAGGGTGCGCCGCTCGCAGCGCGCCCACCTCGTGAGGGGAGCTGACCAACCCGGCCGCCCCCGCGGCGAGCGCGAGGTCCGCCAGGCGCTGGCTGTGCGCTCCGAGCTCTTCACCCACGCCGAGGCGCGCGAGGTCGAGCGAGTCGAGCGAGGTGAGCACCGTCACCGCAATGACCTTCAAGGACGAGCCCTCGGCTCCGCGCACGGCTGCTTGGACCATGGCCGGGCCCCCCGAGGCGTGCACGGTGAGCAGGTCCACCCCCAGATCGGCGGCGCGACGGCTGCTGCGGCCCACCGTCTCGGGGATGTCGTGCAGCTTGAGGTCCAGGAACACGTTGCAGCCCAGCGCTTGGACTTGCCGCACCGCCTCCGGCCCGTGTGCCACGAACAGCTCCAGGCCCACCTTGAGCGTGCCGGCGAAGGGCGCCACGCGCTCTGCGAACGCGAGCGCGGCGCTCAGATCGGGAAGATCGAGCGCCGCACACAACATCCGGCGAGCCGGCTCGCTGACGGTCTCAGAGCTCAGAGACAATCACACAACGGATCGGTCGACTTGCAGGTGCAAACGGCCTTGGCTGCGGGCGGCTTGTCGCCTGTGGGCAGGCGTCCGCCGCCCTTGTTGATCTTGGAGTCGGTCTCCGTCTGGTCCGCCTTCACGCGGTCGAGCTCGGCTTGCAGGAGCTTCTTCTTCGACTCGTCCTTCTCCGTCTGGATGGCGGCGGTCAGGTCCTTCTCCTTCTTCTCGAGCTCGCGCCGCTGGGCCTCGAGCTTCTCGACCTCGGCCTTGGCCTCCGCGATCTCCTTGTTCTTGGCGGCAATCTCTCGCTCGGTCGCCTGGTTCTTGTTGTGGATCAGGACGCCGGCGGTGGTGCCGATCGCAAGCACTGCGGCCACGGTGCCGATCAGAATGTTGCGGAAGCGCGTGTTCTTCTTGTCGGTGTTGATCGCGGCGAGCTGGCGTTCGTGCTGCTGCTGGGCGGCCATCGCGGCGATGCGCGACTGGCCCTCGGCCTCGAGCCGAGCCTTCTCGACCTCGGCCTGACGGATGGCCTCGAGCCGGGCGGCTTCCTCGCGGGCACGCTGCTCTTCCGCGCGGCGGCGCTCCTCTTCGGCTCGGATGCGCGCCTCTTCGGCGTCTCGCGCAGCACGCTCGGCGGCGCGGCGAGCTTCTTCTTCGGCGTGGACTTTGGCGGCCTTGTCCGCCTCCTCGCCGCGAATGCGGTCCTCCTCCAGGCTCATCAGCTCCTTGAGGGAGAACAGGACCGAGCTTTCCTTCTGCTCCGACATCGCGCTTGGCTCCTTTGAAACGAGAACGCCTACCCCTTGGAATATTCCACTAACAACGCTCGACTTGCAACGTCTGGGCGCGAGAATTTTGCGGGCCCCGAATCTTTGCAAGCCAGCGCTGGGGTCAGTCCAGCGTGCAGATCGGGTCGCCCTCGCTGACGGCCTGCTCCGGCTTGACGTGGATCTCCTTGACGGTCCCCGCGTCTTCGCTCTCGACGGGCATCTCCATCTTCATCGACTCGAGGATGGCCACGACCGTGCCCTCCTCGACGGTGTCGCCGACGTTCACTTCGACCTTCCAGACCGTGCCGGTGATGTGGGCCTTGATGACCTTCGCCATGGGGACGCGAAACTACTAGGGCCGCCTCACTCGCGCCAGAAGAACTTCCAGGGGTTGTGCTTCAGATCGCGCACCATCTCCTGCAGGTCGTCGAACAGCTGCTCGTCCATGAGCAGCGCGCCCACCGTGCCGCGGCCCTTGCGCATCTGCGTCGTCACGTACTGCGCGTCGTTGGCGATGCCGTTGGCCTTCCCGAGCAGGGTGGAGGTGTCGTCGATCACTTTGCGGATCTTGGCGGCTTGCTCGTCGCTGGCGACCGACTCGCTGAAGCGCTTGGTGTTGCGCAGCGTGTCCTTGGCGTCGGCGAGCAGCACGGGCGTGTCGCGGGCCACGTTGGCGGAGACCGTGTCGACGTTGTTCATGATGCGGTCGACCTGCGGGTTCTTGACGAACTTGTCGTTGGCGCCCTTGACCAGCTCGTTGCCGTTCTTGACCAGGTCCTTGCCCTCGGCCGAGGCGGCCTCGACGTTGCTGACGATGTTGTCGAGCTTGTCCTTGTTGCGATCGAGCAGCGAGCCAGTGGCCTTCAGCGTGATGCGGAGCGCGTCGAACGTCTCGGCCAACTCCTTGCGATTCTCGCGCACGGCGGTCACGGTCGAGTGGAGCAGCTCGTAGCTTTCGGCGAGCAACATGTCGAGACGAGGCGGATCCAGCCCGCGCACCGTAGAGCCCGCCTCGAGCCGTGGCCGGTCGCTCGAGCCCGGCTCGATCGCCATGAACTGCTCGCCCAAGACGCCCTGCGTGGTGACGTAGAAAAGTGAGTTCTCGTAAATGCTGTCCTGGTATCTCTTCTCTACCTGCACCTTGATGCGCACGAGCGGCTCCCGCTTTCCGGTGGAGTCATTCACTTTTCCCCCTCGGAACTGGATCTCCTCGATCTTGCCCACCTTGACGCCAGCGATCTTCACCGGCGCGCCGGTCTGCAGGCCGCCCGGGTTGTCGAAGTCGACGTTGATCGTGTACGTCGGCTGGAAGTTGATGCCGCCCATCACCAGGATGAACGCACCGAGGAGACCCAAGGCCGTCAAGATGAAGATGCCGACCTTGACTTCGATCGACCGCGCGTTCGCCATGGGCCCGGAAGGTAGCACGGGGTGATCTCGTTTCGCGGCATCAAGAAGTCGTTTGGCCCCAAGCAGGTGCTCAAGGGGGTCAGCTTCGACGTCCAAGACGGCGAGGTGTTCTTCATCATCGGCGGCTCTGGCGTGGGCAAGAGCGTGCTGATCAAACACCTGGTCGGGTTGCTCTACCCGGACGAGGGCGAGATCTTCCTGGACGGGGAAGAGATCAGCAAGTTCGACGAGGAGCGCATGTACCCGATCCGGGAAAAGTGCGCGATGGTGTTCCAGCACTCGACCCTGTTCGACTCCATGACCTGCGTCGAGAACGTGGCGTTGCCGCTGCGCAAGCACAAGGGCCTGAAGGTCAAGGAGGCCATCTCCGAGGCGCGCAAGCGGCTCGAGCAGGTGCGCATGCACGAGTTCGCCGACCGCTACCCGCCCGAGCTCGGCGACGGCATGCGCAAGCGCGTGGCGATCGCGCGGGCGCTCACGCTGGATCCCAAGTACGTGCTGTTCGACGAGCCCACCACCAGCCTCGACCCGGTGAGCGCGCGCCGCGTCGATCGGCTGATCCGAGAGCTCAGCGACACGTTGGGCGTGACCAGCATCGTGGTCAGCCACGACCTGATCTCGATCTTCACGATCGCCGATCGCATCGTCATGCTCTACCAAGGGTTCGTGCGCCTGTTGGGCTTGCCCGACGACTTCAAGGCTGCCCAAGACGAGGTGATTCAGCAGTTCATCAACGGTCGCGCAGAGGGCCCATTCGAGTGAGCCGCGCGCGCTCTGCCAGCCGCGGCGCGACGGCCAAGAAGTCGGGCGCGGTGGCTGCAGCTCCGCCCAAGCCGCGCGTGCGCCGCCCCAAGGACGAGGCGCGCGCCCTGATCCTCGACGCGTGTATGGGGCTGTTGATCGACCACGGACCGCAGGGGGTGGGCTTGGTCGACGTGGCTCGTCGCGCAGGCGTGAGCCACGGCCTGGTCTCGCACTACTTCGGCAGCATCGACGCGCTGATCGAGGCGGCCCTCGAGCGCTACGCCGAGCTGCAGCGCACGTTGGCCATCGAGCAGATCGAGAGCCGCCCGGACCTTGGCCCTCGCGCTTGGCTCGAGGCCTTCTTCGCCTGGGCCAGCCGCAAAGAGACCGCCCGCATGGTGGCCTGGAGCTTTCTCTCCGGCATGATCACGAAAGAGGACTTCTTCTCGCGCCGCGTGCGTGGCGCGGAGCGCGTGGTGGACGCCGTCATGGCGCGCATGGCGGCCGACCCCAAGGGGCCCCAGCTGCCGCGGGCGGACGTCGACTTCCTGGTGTTGCTCTCGCTCGCCGCCACGCACGGCTACGCGCTCGGGCGTGAGGGCTACTGGCCGAGCCTCGGGGTGGACGCGCCCGGCTCGGAGCAAGACCGCTGGTACTTCGATCGCCTGGCCGACTTGGTCGAGCTGTTCGTCGCCGCGAAGTCTCCTAAAACGTGATCAAGGAAGCGCTCGCTCCGCTTGTCGCGCGTCGAGGAACGTACGAGCGTCGAGGCATGCGTTTCACCTTGCTTGCTGTGCTGTTCGGCCCCGTCGCTCTCGCTTGCGGGGCGCGCAGTGGCCTGCCAGGCACCGACGAGGTCGGGGGCGCCTCGAGCGGCGGGGAGGCGGCGGGGGCCGCCGGCGGCGCCGGGCTCGGCGGCGAAGGAGGCGAGGGCGGGGAGGGCGGCCAGCTGCCCTGCAACGGGCTTCGCGAGCAGCCCTGTGGCACCGACGTCGGCGAGTGTTCGATGGGCACGCAGTTCTGCCAGGCAGATGGCTTCTTCGGGCCGTGTCAGGGCCACGTGGGGCCCGTCGACGAGCTGTGCAACACGCTCGACGACGACTGCGACGGCGCGATCGACAACGGCTTCGGGCTCGGGGAGGCGTGCGACGGGCCCGACAACGACTCCTGCTTCGACGACGTGATGACCTGCGCGGGCTGCACGCTCGGCCCGGACATCTTGGAGACGTGCAACGGCGTCGACGACAATTGCAACGGTGAGATCGACTCGGACTGCGATGTCGGCTCCTGCTCGCCCACGTTGTTGGTCACGGGCTCGGTGCCGTCCAGCCCGGGCTGCGTCGATTTTCCGGTCGAGGCGGGCTCGACCGGCGTCATCAACTACCCCTGCGAGGGCGGCATGGTCACCGCCACGCTGGGCAGCATCTCGTTCAGTGGCAGCGTCACGAACGGCACCGTTTCACTGTTCGGAACGGCGCAGTTCGTCGGGCCGGACGGCTGCTTGTGGCAGGCCGATCACTTCATCGACGGGTCGATCCCGGCGGGCACCATCTCCTACTTCTACCAAGAGACGTTGCTCACGCAGCCGCCGTTCGGTTGTTGGTCGCCCTGCACCGAGACGGGCACGGTCGACATCGACTGGCTCGACTGACGCAGATCCTGCGGGGGCCTCCGCTGAGGGGTGCGGGATTCCGGTTGGTACCCATCGTGCAGGAGCGCTCCGCATGTGGAAGCGCATCCTGTTTGCTCACGACTTCTCTGACTGCGCGGGCCGGATCGAGCCCGACGTCATCGACCTCGCGCTCGCGCTGTCTGCGCGGGTGGTGGTCTTCCACGTGTCTCAGATCGGCTACGGGCTCGCGCCCGAGGCGCTGATCACTCCGCCCGGCCACGGAAAGCCCGTGCGCGTGGACGAGTTCGCGCTCGGAAACGCGGAGCTGCGCCTCTCGGTGATCGCCGAGAAGATGCGCGCGCGTGGCGTCGTCGTCGAGACGCACGCTCGCATGGGGGACGTGTGTCAGGGCATCCTGCGCGCGGCCGACGAGCTGTCTTGCGACGTGATCATGATGGGCACCCACGGTCGCAAAGGCCTCGACCACTTCCTGCTCGGCAGCGTGGCGGAGAAGGTGCTGCGCAGCGCCGACGTGCCGGTGATCACGCTGCGCACGAACGCTCGCCGCGAGCCCCTGCCGGAGGACCAGGTGCTGAGCGACGAGACCGTCGGCTGACGATGCAGCGAGCAACGGCCGCCGTTTCAAGTCGTTGCAAAGCCGCGTGAGAAGCGCCGCGCAAGGCTGGCACGGTCGCTGCACCGCGAGGGAGAACAAGATGTTCTCCGTCCAACATTTCGAGCCCTTGCCTCCTCTCCTCGGCGGAGCGCTGATTGGTCTCAGCGCCTCGCTCGTGTTGCTCGCCCACGGGCGAGTGACCGGCATCTCTGGCATCTTCGGCGGACTGTTCTCCACGCCGCTCACGGATGCGACCTTCCGTGGCTGGTTCCTCGCCGGACTGTTGTTGTCGGGCTTGGCCGTGCGGATCGTGTGGCCAGCGGCGTTCGGCTCGGTGCTCGGAGACCGGCTCGAGTGGGTGGCGCTCGCGGGCTTGCTCGTCGGCTTCGGCACGCGTTTGGGCAGCGGCTGCACCAGCGGCCACGGGGTATGTGGGCTCTCGCGTTTGTCGCCCCGATCGCTGGTCGCGACGTTGACGTTCATCGCCACGGGCGCGCTGACCGTGCACGCGACCAAGTGGCTCGGAGGTGAGCCGTGAGCAATCGCCTCGTCACGCTCTTTTCTGGAGCCCTTTTCGGCCTCGGCCTGGCTCTGTCGGGGATGACGTTGCCGGAGCGGGTCATCGGCTTCCTCGATTTCGCGGGAACGTGGAACCCGAGCCTCGCGCTGGTGATGGTGGGTGCGATCTCGGTGCACTTGGTGCTCCTGCGCGTGATCACGCGGCGCAAGGCGCCGCTGTTCGACGCCCGCTTCCACCTGCCCACGCGCCGAGACATCGACGCCCGCTTGGTGATCGGCGCAGCGCTGTTCGGGGTGGGCTGGGGCTTGGGCGGATTCTGCCCTGGGCCTGGCCTGGTCTCGCTCGCGGCCGGGGTGTTTCCGGCCATCGTTTTCGTCGCGGCCATGACGGCGGGGATGCTCCTCGAGCACGCCACGACCGCGAAGCTCTCCAACATGGAGAACCTGCCATGGAAATCAAACCGTTCTACGACGCAGTGACCTTCACCCTGACCTTCGTCGTGTTCGACGAAAAGACGCGCGACGCCGTCGTGATCGACCCGGTGCTCGACTACGACCCGCTCGGGTCCAGCACCTCCACCCGCTCGGTGGAGTCCGTCGCGGCGTTCTTGCGCAAGGAGCAGCTCACCTTGCACTACGTGCTCGAGACCCATGCGCACGCGGACCACCTCTCGGCCTCGCAGTGGCTGAAGAAGCACTTCGGCGCCAAGGTGGCGATCGGCGAGCGCATCCGCGAGGTGCAGGAGACGTTCAAGGGGGTGTTCGACCTGGACTCTGCGTTCGCGACCGACGGCAGCCAGTTCGACAGGCTGCTCGCCGACGGTGAGACGCTCGCGGCCGGTTCGCTCGCGGTGAAGGTGATCTCCACGCCGGGGCACACGCCGGCCTGCGTGAGCTACCTGATCGGGGACGCTGTCTTCACCGGCGACGCGTTGTTCATGGAGGACTACGGCACGGGCCGCTGCGACTTTCCCCGGGGCAGCTCTGCGGCGCTGTACGACTCGGTCCAGAAGCTCTACGCGCTGCCGGAGGCGACGCGCGTGTTCGTCGGCCACGACTACCAGCCCGGCGGGCGCGAGCTGGCTTGGGAGACCACCATCGGTCGTTCCAAAGAGCGCAACATCCAGCTGCGCGCCTCGACCACGAAGCTCGACTTCGTCGCCGCGCGCGACCGTCGAGACGCCACGCTGGCCGCGCCGCGCCTGCTGTTCCCGAGCGTGCAGGTGAACATCGACGCCGGTCGCTTGCCCAAGCCCCACGCCAACGGCAAGCGCTACCTGCGCGTCCCCCTCAACCTGAAGCAGACCACCACCGACGAAGGCGACCCGGCCTGAGCTGCCCCGGAGACCGACCATGAACCAAGTCATGTTTCAACAAGCGTTGCCCGCCGCCGGCGGCTTCCGCGACGTCGAGCCCAGCGCTGTCGCCCGCGCCAAGGGCGACGCGCTGCTGGTCGACGTGCGCGAGCCGCACGAGTGGAGCGGAGAGCTCGGGCACATCCCGGGGGCGCGGCTGGTGCCGCTCGCGACGCTGACCGAGGCCGCGCAGGCCTGGCCGAGACATCGCGAGGTCGTCGTGATCTGCCGCTCGGGCGCGCGCAGCGGCCGCGGCGCGGCGGCGCTGGTCGGCATGGGCTTCACCCGCGTCATGAACATGAAGGGGGGGATGTTGGCCTACAACGAGCAGCAGCTCCCGGTCGAGCGCGGCTGAGCGCCGCCGGCACGGCGCGTGTGGCCTCGCCCGGTGCGATCGTCGCCGCCCTCTAGGCGGCCTACTCGAGCAGACGCGTGGCGCGCGGGTCGGGGCGCTTCCAGGCCTTGGCGATTTCGGCGCGCAGGCGCGCGGCCTCGGTCGGGTCGCCGGCCTTGTCGCGCAAGCGGGCGAGCCGCTCGCGCGCGACCATCTTCTCGACGGCGCTCACGTCGAACGCGATCGGCACCAGCGCGAGGCGGTACCGGGCCTCGATCTCGGCTGGCGGGGCGCCCACCGCCTCCATCAGCTCGGCCACCTCGAGCGCCGTCACGACCAGCGTGCGGGTCGCCACACGCGGCCGAGCCTGGATCGCTTCCCAGGCCGCCTTGTCGCCCTTCACTTTGCGCAGCAGGCGCACCGCCAGGAAGGCGTCGCTGGGGCTCTTCGAGCCGAGCACCGCCGCGGCGGTCTCCTCGCGCTCCTTGGCGTTCGCGCCGTCGAGCAACAAGAGCTGGGAGTCCACGCGGTACTTGAGCGACTTGGGCGCTCCAGCGTCTGCAGCTTGGAGCTCGCGGATCAGCGCGACCAGGTCGGGCTTGGGCGTGATGCCCAGCCGGAACTGAAGCTTGAGCAACGTGACCGCGCGCTGCAGCGCGCCGCGCGGGCTCTCCTGGTCGCGCTGGCGCGTGGCCTCGGCCTCGAGCGCGTTCATCGCCTCGGCGACGCGCCCAGCGAGCAGGTGGGCGGCGATCACGATGCGGATGGCCTCGGTGCGCATGTAGTCGCGCGAGTCTCCTTGGCGCTGCTTGGCCAGCTCGTGGGCGAGGTCGGGCTCGAGCGCAGCCAGCTCGATCTCCGCCGCGACCAACGTGGCGTAGAACGACTCGCTCTCGCTGCCGAACAACGCCGAGCAAGTGGCGAGGCGCGCCCGCGCCTCCGCGATCTTCTCGTCCATCAACAGCTCGCTGAACTGAAACCAACTGCACGCCTTCTCGGGCACGATGGCGTTGAGCCAATCCATGAAGCGAGCGTTGTTGGCGGGGTCGCGCACCTGGCTGCCGGTCACCGCGTTGGTCAGCGGCAAGATCGAGCGCGTCGGGTAGTCCTGCGCCACGCGCTCGATCACGCTCAGACCCTCTTCAGCGGCGGAGTCGAGCACGATCGCGCCATACAGGCCGGCGATGTCGGCGTCGTCGGGGTGGTCACGGTAGCTCTGACGAAACAGCTTGATGGCCTCTTCCAAGCGCGCCGGCTCGCCGGTGATGATGGCCACACCCTCGAGCGCCTTGGCGCGACCTGGCGGCACTTTGGTGAGCCGCTTCAGGATCTCTGCTGCGGCCTGTTTGCCCTCGGCGCTGCCGCGCGGGGCGACCAACGTCACTACCGTGTGCGACCAGGGCGAGCCCGGATCGGTCTTGACCAGCTCGCGAGCCGCGGCCTCGGCGTTGTCCAGATCACCGAGCACCAGCTTGCGCCAGGTGCGCTCGATGCGGCGAGCGCTGGCGTCGTCGTCCGCGCCCCAGGCGGCGCGCTCCGCCTCGGACAAGGCGGGGGAGGGCAGCTCGGGCGCGAGCGCCTTCACCGCGAGCTGCATCGCCTGCATCGGGTGCGCGCTCTCCCCGTTCGCGCTCTTGCCCGCCACGCTCACGGTGACGCGCGCAGGTTTGCCGGTGGCGAGCTCGGCCTGCACGTCGACCTCCGCGAAGCTCCCAGGATCGACGCCCTTGTCACGCGCGCGTTCGTGGGAAAAGGGCAGGCCCGTCTCGATCGCCAAACGTGTGCAAGCGCCGATGCCTACAGCCGCGGCGATGCTCTCGGGGCCCCCCTCGACCCGCGCCGGGCGGCAGCGGAGCCCCGTCACGCTGGCGGCCGCGAGCGGCTCGGAGGACGTGCTCGCGCCGGCGCTGGGGGCTCCGGTGTCGATGCGCAAGTTGCCGGTGATCGCTCCGACCACGATCAAGCCGATGATCAGCGTGCCGATGGCCGCCGCGAGCCAGAAGAAGCCGCGCGCCGCGCCGCGCAGCACGCGCCGCGTGGGCGGAGCCTTCGGCGCGATGCTGGTGATCTGCCCGGCGTCGGTGTTCGGTGGGCGATCCGCGAACGGCTCGAGCACGTCGGCCAGCGCGTCCATCGACTCGAAGCGCCGAGCTGGGTCCTTCTCCAGGGCCCGCATCAGCGCGCGGTCGATCTCCTTGGGCAGCTCCACGTTGCGTTCGCTGAGCTTCTTGGCCTCCTGGGTGAGGATGCGCGAAAGCAGGGCCACGCCGCTGTCGGCGTCGAACGGGGTCTCGCCGCTGAACAGCTCGTACGCGGTCACGCCCCACGCGTATTGGTCGGTGCGACCATCCACGGCCTCGCCGCGGAGCTGCTCGGGGGCCGCGTACTTGGGCGTGCCCACGAAGCTGCCCTTCTCGGTCAACGTCCCGCTCTCGCCGGGAGCCTCGGTGGGTGCGCTCGCGTCGAACGGCACTGCGTTCTTCTTGGCGATGCCGAAGTCGAGCACCTTCAAGCGCCCGTCGCTGCGCACCATCAGGTTGTCGGGCTTGATGTCGCGGTGCACGAGCCCTGCGCGGTGCAGCGCCGCGAGCGCGCGCGCGGTGTCCACCAGCCAGCGCACCTTGGCTCCCAGGGGTGTGCCGCGATCCCCGGCGTAGGAGCGCAGCGAACGACCGCGCACCAGCTCCATGGCCAGGAAGGTCTGCTCGTTTTCGGTGCCTTCGTCCGCCACGCCGGCGTCGAACACCGTGACGACGTTGGGGTGCTCGAAGGCAGCCGCGGCGCGGGCCTCGCGCAGCATGCGCTCCTTGGAGTCGTGGTCGCCGCCTTTGGCGATCAGCTTGAGCGCCACCTTGCGCTTGAGCACCGTGTCTTCGGCCTCGTACACCTCGCCCATCCCGCCCCTCCCCAGCAGCGAGAGGAGCAGGTAGCGGCCTTTACGGTCCCCAGCGCTCGGCATGCCCGAGCCGGCTTACTCGCGCGGTCGCCAGGGGAAAAGTGGGCTCGCCGTGCGGCCTATCTGGACTAAGCTCGGCCCTCGTGAAGCACCCGTCCTGGCTCTTGGCTGTTCTGCTCGCGGCGCTCTCGGGGGGCTGCGCGCCCCGCCGGCAGATGATGCCCTATGTTCCGCCGCCAGCCCCGGCGCAGACCGACCCGCGGTTGCTCTCCCTGATCGAGCGCAACGAGGCCGCGCTGCGCGACGCCACCGCCGCGCTCTCGGCCTCGCGGCCCGACGCGATCGTGGCCATGAGCCAGCAGCGGCTCACGCTGGTCACGGCGCTCGAGGCGCTCAAGGATCAAGACGTGCTCCTGCGCACCCGCATCGACAAGGCGGAGAAGCAGCTGCGCAAGAGCGGCCAATCCGAGCACGAGCGAGCGCTCATCGCGGAGTCGCTGCTCGATCTCGCGGCGGGCCGACCGGTGGAGCGGCCCGTGCCGCAACGCGTGTCCAAACGCGAGGAGTACAAGGACTCGGTCGAAGCCTACGGGATGTTGATCAAGAACCGAGATACACGCGCCCGCATCGAAGCGCAGGTCGCCGCCATCGATCGCGCCTTCGCGGCGCTCGGTACGTCACCTTCGAGCGCGTCCACGCAGATCCAGCCCAGCGGTCGGCCCATCCAGCCTGCGCTGTAGGTAGACTTCAGCAGCGCGCCGAGATCACGACGACCCTTCGCCGTTCGAGGAGCTGTTCGGCGGCGCGCTGTCGGGCGGGTGGCCGCTGTCGGGGGGGGCGCCACTGTCAGGGGGAGAGGACGGCGGCGGGTTCGAGGCGGTGGAGCCGGGCTCGGCGGTGGCGTCGAGCACCTCGATTGCCACGATGCGCTCGTTGTCCGCCACGGTCATGAGCCGCACGCCTTGGGCGTTGCGACCCGTCTCGCGGATGTCGGCCACCTTGATGCGCACCATCTGACCCTGATCGGTCACCAACAGCATCTCGTGATCGGGGCCGACGATGGCGATGCCCACGACGGGGCCGTTGCGGTCGCTGGCGTCGATCAGGATCACGCCCTTGCCGCCGCGGCTTTGCAGCCGGAACTCTCCGAGCGGGGTCTGCTTGCCGTAGCCGCGCTCGCACACGGCGAGCACGCGGTCCTCTTCGCTCGAGGCCACGCATAGGCCGACCACCACGTCGTCCTCGAGCTCGACGCCCTTCACGCCCACGGTGGCGCGCCCCATGGGCCGCACCTGCTCCTCGCGGAAGCGGATCGACATGCCCTTCTTGGTCGCGATCACCAGCTCCTTGGTGCCGTCGGTGATGGCGGCCGAGAGCAGCTCGTCCCCGTCCTCGATCTTGACGCCGATGATGCCCTTCTCGCGGTAGTTCTCGTACTCCTCGATCGCCGTCTTCTTGATCTGGCCCTTCTTGGTGATGGTCACCACGAAGTGGCCAGGGTCCAGGCCTGGCACCGGCGTGATCGCGCTGATCTTCTCGCCCGGCTCGACGCCGACGAAGTTGACGATGGCGCGACCCTTTGCGTTCCGGGGCGCCTGCGGGATCTCGTACACCTTCTTGACGTAGACCTTGCCGCGCTCGCTGAAGAAGAAGACGAAGGTGTGCGTGCTGGCGACGAACAGCTGGCTGACCCAGTCCTCGTCGCGCGCCTCCATCGCGACCTTGCCCTTGCCGCCGCGGCGCTGGGCGCGGTACTCGCTCACCGGCGTGCGCTTGAGGTAGCCGCCGTGGGAGATGGTCACGACCATGTCCTCTTCTTGGATCAGGTCTTCCACGTCGATCTCGGCCTCGGCCGCGACGATCTCGGTGCGCCGAGCATCGGCGAAGCGCGCCTTGATGTCCTCGAGCTCCATCACGATCACGTTCATGAGTAGCTGCGGGTCGGCGAGGATCGCGCGCAGGCGGTCGATCTCGTTCCTGAGCTCGGCGTACTCCTTGGCCAGCTTGTCTCGCTCGAGGCCGGTGAGCCGGGCCAGGCGCATCTCCAAGATCGCCTTGGCTTGCCGCTCCGAGAGGAAGTAGGGGCCCTTCTTTTCGGCCTCGAGCGCCTCGTTCTCCGGGCGTCCGGCGCGGCGCAAAAGCTCGGCCAGGCCGGTGAGGGGCAGCGCCATCAGGGCGGTGCGCGCCTCGTCCGGGTCCTTGGCGGCGCGGATCGTCTTCACGATCGTGTCGATGTCGCTGGTGGCGACGCCCAGGCCCTCGACCAGCTCGAGCTGCGCCTCGGCCTGCCTGAGCTCGAAGCGGCAGCGGCGCGTGACCACCTCGCGCCGGTGCTCCACGAAATGCTCGAGCGTCTCTTTCAGGTTCAGGATCGCGGGGCGGCCGCCGGCGATGCTGAGGTTGATCACGCCGAACGTGGTCTGCAGATCCGTGAGCCGGAACAGCTGGTTCAGGATCACCTGCGGGAACACGTCTTTCTTGAGCTCGACGACCACGCGCATGCCCTCGCGGTCGCTCTCGTCGCGCACCTCGCTGATGCCCTCGATGCGCTTCTCGCGCATGCACTCGGCGATCTTCTGCACCATGCGCGCCTTGTTCACCTGGTACGGGATCTCGGAGATCACGATCTGCTCGCGCTCGCCCTTGCCCGCCTTCTCCACGTGCGACTTGCCGCGCATCACGATCGAGCCGCGCCCGGTGCGGTGCGCCTGATCGATGCCGCTCTTGCCGTAGATCAACCCGCCGGTGGGGAAGTCGGGGCCAGGGATGATGCGCATGATCTCGTCGATCGAGATCTCGGGGCTCCGGATCAGGGCGACGGTCGCGTCGATCACCTCGCCCAGGTTGTGGGGAGGGATGTTGGTGGCCATGCCCACGGCGATGCCGCCCGAGCCATTCACCAGGAGCTGCGGGAACTTGGCCGGCAGGACCGTCGGCTCTTGCTCGGTGTCGTCGTAGTTCGGGTTGAAGTCGACGGTCTCTTTGTCGATGTCGCTGAGCAGCTCGGTGCTCATGCGGCTCAGGCGTGACTCGGTGTAACGCATGGCGGCGGGGGAGTCGCCGTCGACGCTGCCGAAGTTGCCCTGCCCGTCGATCAGCGGGTAGCGCAGGCTGAAGGTCTGCGCCATGCGCACGAGCGCGTCGTAGACGGCGCTGTCGCCGTGGGGGTGGTACTTGCCGAGCACGTCGCCGACCACGCGCGCGCACTTCTTGTGCGCGCCGGTCGGGCCGATCTTCTGCTCGCTCATCGAGAACAGGATGCGCCGGTGCACGGGCTTGAGCCCGTCGCGCACGTCGGGGATCGCTCGCCCGATGATGACGCTCATCGCGTAGTCGAGATAGCTGGTGCGAAGCTCGTCCTGAATGCTGACGGGCACCTTGTCGCGGATGTTGTGAGCCTCTTCCATGCCTCGAATGTCCGCTCTCCGAAGTAGTCGAACCAGCGCTGTGGCTCAACCGCGACGTGCGCTGCGGGACACGAAAGCCAGCTAGTTTTCGCGGGTGCAGACCAGCGGCGTGACGGCTCCCGGCGTCACCGATCCCGTGCACGCAAAGCTCGCCACTTCGGCGGTGCCGTCGAGCAGCCTCGCCGACGCCAGGTAGGGGCCTCGCGGCAAGCCGTCGAGGCGCGAGTCCACGTTGCACGCCGTCTTCTTCGCCGACGTCGTCACGGCTCCGGCCACCAGCGAGATCTCGACTTGTGACACGGTCTCGCCGCAAGCTCTGTCCACGTCCAGCAGCAAGGCCGCGACCGGCAGCTCGAGGGCGCCGCGGTCCGTGAGGGGGGTGCAGCTCGCCGGCATCACCAAGCCTGCTTGTGCGGTGGCCGTGCACACCGCGCCGTACGCGGTCTCACCCAGGTCGTCCGGGGCAGTCACCGCGAAGCGGTAGGACTCGCCTTCGACGACTCCCACTTGGTAGCGCGCAGCAGCTTGCCCACACGCGAGGGTGAGCTCCGGCAGCGTGCCGTCGTCCGGGGTCACGACCAGCGTGTCCACGACGCCGCCGTCGTCGACGCAGCCTAGGTCGCTTGCGAGCGCGGTGCCGTCCACGACCACCCCGGTCTCCGCCGTGCCGGGCCCGGACAGCGCAGCGCAGCCGCGGATCGTCACCTGCTCGAGCAGCCGGCCCTCTGCCGCGCCGACGCCGTCTTTGCCGCACGAGGTCTGCCAGGCGGGGCCGTTCACCGCGACGCCGGGGGGCTGGTCGAACACCTGGATGTCCGCCGCGTAGCGGTGGCCGTCCTCGATGTCCGTGAACGCGACCGACGCGCCGCAGGCGACGCGCGCCGAAGTGCCAATCACGGCGTTCGACTCCAGGTCGATGACCGAGGCCAGGTACGACTGCGGCGCGCCCTCGACGGCCCCGCACGGAAACGAGCCCAAGAATTGCTCCGGGTCGACCACCACCGCGGTCTCGCGCGTGTTCGGCGACTCGGTGGTGTCGTCCTCGACGCAGGCGGCCGTAGGCCAAGCGGCGACGAGCAACGCGGACACGCCGAAGCGTCGCGTCACGGACTGCCGGCTCCGAAGGCTCATCACCCGAGGGGAAGTAGCACCCATGGCGCCGAGGATCCACGACAACTGCCGGATCGTTCAGAGGGCGAGCTCGAGCCAGGCAGCGGCGCCGCCCAGTGCTCCGTGCGCGACGTGTGCGGCGCAGACCTGGCGGGAGTCCTGGTCAGCACCCCGATGCTGGTCGGCGTCTGCCCCCGAGTCTCGCAAGCAAGAGGCCGGACGCGAGCGCAGACACGGCGAGCAGCCACGAGCCGGCCGCGGCGTTGCCCGCGGCGGAGCAGCCCTCAGCATCAGCTTCCACGAGCGCGTAGTTGCAGTCTTCCAGGCCCCACCGAAAGTCCTCTTGTCTGAGGGTGGCCGCGCAGTCCTCCGCGAGCAAGGCGTTCACGTAGGCATCCAGCGGGATCGACGACGGTGTCGCCACCAGATCAGACTCCGTGATCAGGCAATAGTCAGGGAGCTCGGGCGCGCCGTCCGGACCCACCAGCAAGTGCACCACCACGAAGCTGTCGAGCAGCGGACCGACGATGCGCTGACCTGTCTCCGGCACGAAGAATGGCGAGGTGAACTCGTAGGCCTGACCGACGACCGCCCCGCCCGCTTCCCCGTGGATGCCGTCGATACGCACCTCGTTGCTCGACACCACCGTCGCCTCTACGACACCCTCGAACGACAGTCCCAGCGTCTCGGGATCCGACACGCACACGCAATCCCATGCGCGCTGGCAATAGCTCGGCTGGATCAGCGCGGCTTCGTCAGCCGAGAGCCCCGAGCGCTCGACCCAGCTCCGGAGCTCATCGAACACGAGCAGCGAACGCACGCGCTCGAAGTTGTGCGTGCGTGCAATCTCCTGAGCCAGGCTGGCCTCGCCGGTGCGATCGAGCAGGTGCGCTACGGCACAGCGCGTGCCATCGGTGTCGATGAATGTCGGGTTGAACCCACGGAACAACCTGTTCGTGGGGAAGACGCCGCGGGCCCGGTAGCGCGCGAGCTGGTCGACGACCTCCCGCCGCGCACGGCTCTGGCTCCGCGTGAGACCACGCGGTGCGCGTGCCTGCAGTCTGTGAAGTACGTTGGCGAAGTGGCCGAGCAAGCGCGCCTGCTCAGCGCGTGAAGAAAGCATGACCGACATCGTAGCAACCCGTGGAGCACGGGCACGCAGCGGCGCAGGGACGAGCACCCCTTCGACGCCCAGCCAGGACGGGCAGCGAGCCGAGAACTTGGCCAGCCGTGTCGGGGCCTGCTAGCTCCGGCGGATGCTGCACAGGACCTCCGGGATCCGTTTGTCCGTGGCGTTCGCGGGCGCGCTGGGCGCGGTCACGCTGCTGTCCTGGGGCTGCAGCACGGAGGCGGTCGGCATCGACGCTTGCCGTCGCATCGAGTCTGCGCGCTGCGACGCGGCGCCGACCTGTGAAGGCACCGATCAGGCCTTCGGCATCACCACCGAGGCGCAGATCCGCAACTGCAAGGCCTTCTACATCGACCATTGCTTGCTCGGCATCGAGAACACGGAGGCTGAGCCAGGCGAAGAGGACGTGGTGCCCTGCGAGGAGGCGATCGTCGCGCTGGGCGCGTGCCAGACGAACGGCGTCGCGACCATGGCCGAGTGTGAGGGCGTGACCATGGTGGAGGGCCAAGAGGCGCTCACGCCGTGCGAGGCGCTGCGCAACCCGGAGACGCTGTCGGCCTGCGCGTTCGTGGCGGCTGTCGAAGAAGAGTGACGCTGCCGCGCGCGATGGTGCTGGCGGCGGGGCTCGGCACACGGCTCCGGCCGCTGACCGACGAGCTGCCCAAGCCGCTCTGTTGGCTGGGGAACAAGCCGCAGATCGACCACGTGCTCGAGACGCTCGCGCACGCGGGGCACCGCGAGGCCGTGATCAACACCCACCACCTGGCCGAGCGCTTCGACGCTGCGTGGCGCGCGCGGCAGCCGCTCGCGATCCAGCTCTCCCACGAGCCGGAGATCTTGGGCACGGGAGGAGGCGTGGCCCATGCGGCCGCGCTGCTCGGGCCGGGCGACGTGCTGGTGGTCAACGCCGACATCGTCGCGCTGTTCGATCTGGAGGCGCTGTACGAGGCACACGCGCGCGCGGGCGCGCTGGCCACGCTGGTGATCGCGCCGCGCGCAGGGGAGCGTGGCACCGTCGGGCTCGACGCGGCCGGCAACGTGACGCGCTTGCGCTCGCTCGTGCGGCCAGGCGAGGTGGACAGCGCCGACTACGCGGGCATCGCGCTCTTGTCGGCCGCGCTGCGCGCGCGCTTGAGCGCGCCGTCGTGTCTGGTCGGCGACGGCTTCATGCCCGCGCTCGAGCGTGGCGAGCGGCTCGCTACGTTCCGGCTCGAGGTCCCGTTCACGGACATAGGCAGCCCCGCGGCCGCGCTCGCGGCGAACCTGGACTGGCTCGCCGCGCGTGGACTGCACAGCTACGTCGACCCCCAGGCCGAGGTGGCCGACGAGGTCCGGCTGGTCGACAGCGTCGTCGCCTCGGGCGCACGCGTCACTGGAAGCGGTGCGCTCGAGCGCGTGCTGGTGTGGCCCCATGCGGTGGCAGTCGCGCCGCTCCAGGACGCCATCGTCACCCCCCGTGGCGTCCTGACGCTGGGCTGAGTCGCCGGCTCGCCGCAAGCTCGTCACCAGATCGTCGCACCGGGCGTGACCGCGCTCGGGTAGGGGCAAGGTCATGAAGCGATTCCTCGGACCCGTTGCCTTCTTCAGCGTGCTCTCACTCCCCGACCTCGCCCAAGCGCAACAGAAGCTCTTGCTCAGCGAGGTGACCGCTGCGCCGACGCAGGCGGAGTTCGTGGAGATCCACAACCCCGGTGGCGCCGCCGTCGACCTGACGAACGTCTACTTGGCCGACTTCCACAGCTACTACAACGTGGTGCTGACCACGCCGGTCACCAACGGTCAGAACGGCGACTTCGTCGTGCGATTTCCGGCGGGGGCGACGATCCCTGCGGGCGGCTTCCAGACCGTCGCCGTCGGCGGCGCCGTCTGCTTCAACAACGCTTGCGGCACCGTGGGTGCGTTCACTGGCTTCGGCGCCAACCCCACCTACGAGATCTTCCTCGACAACACCACGTCCGATGCGGCCGTTCCCGACATGCTCGTGCCGTTCACCGGCGCGGTGGGCTCGTCTCGCGGCATCCGCAACAACGGCGAGATGCTCGTGCTGTTCTACTGGGATCAGAGCTCGGATCTCGTGGTGGACCTCGACTACGTCATCTTCGGTACCGACGACGCGGCCGGCAACGCGCCCGTCGACAAGACCGGGGTGATGGTGGACGGCGTGGACGCCAACGACATGGCGACCACCTACCAGGCCGACGCGGCCGACGTGGACGCGAACCACGCCACCATTTTCGATGGTGACGTGGATGTCATCTGTCGCTTCGACTTCGCCGAGGCGGGGCAGACCATGGCCGGTGGCAATGGCTTGGCTGGCCGCAACGAGACCAGCGAGAACAGCGCCACCAACTGGTTCGGCTGCATGGTCCCCACGCCGGGCTTCAGCGACGTCGACCAAGACACGGTGGCCGACGCGACGGACAACTGCCCCGACGACGCGAACACGGACCAGGCGGACGGGGACGGCGACGGCATTGGCGACGTGTGCGACGCGACGATGGGCACCGGCGGCGCCGGTGGCGGGGGCGGCGCCGGTGGCGATGGCGGCGCAGGCGTCGGTGGCTCGGCGCAGGGCGGTGGCGGCGGCGGTGTCGGCGGCGCGGCGCAGGGTGGCGGCGGCGTTGGCGGCTCGGCGCAAGGTGGCGGCGGTGTCGGCGGCTCCCCGGCCGGAGGCAACGGCACCGGAGGCAACGGCGCCGGAGCCAACGGCACGGGCGGCAACGGCACGGGCGGCAACGGCACGGGCGGCGGTGGCGCCGATGGCGGAGAGGAGTCGGGCTGCGACTGCAAGTCGGCCGCTGGCGCAGAGGACACTGGCTCGGGCGCGCTGTCCTTCGCGCTCGGCCTGCTCGGGCTCACGGCGCTGCGTCGCCGGCGCCCGCGCTGAGCGGCTTGCCACCCCTGTCATCGCCGCGTGTAAGCGCCCCGCGAGGGGCGCGCAGCGCGGCCCAAGACCTCAGCTCACTGAGGGACGGCGCAGGCTCCGCTCGCGGGCGGCGAGGTGTTGTTGTCGGTGCGGCACTCGAACAGGCCTGGAGGCGGCGCGCCGTCGACGACCACCGCGTACACCGGCGTCGAGCCGTCGAGGATGCCTGGATCGGCGTTGGGCAGCGGGAACAGGATGGACTCTGCCTCGGCGGGGTAGAGCACCTTGGTGGTCACGTCGGAGCCGAGCAGCGTGCCGCCGGGCGCGGTGCCCGCGTACATGCCCACCACGAGCCCGTCTGGCAGCGCGGCCGAGCCCAGGTTGCGCACCGTGGCGACCAGCCCGTACTCGCCCACGCAGTTGGGGATCACGCTGACCACCGCGTCGGGCGCGGCGAACTCAGACCCAGGCTGGCGGTTCTGGCGGTAGTTGTTGAGCCCCGTCGCCAGCCAGTTCTCCACCTCGTCGACGGGCACGCTGCCATTCTCGTTGATGTTGGTCACGTGGTAGCTGTGCTGGTTCCACACGCGGCGCGTGCGCACCCACGAGTTGGTCGCGCTGCCGAACACGCGGATGCCCGATTGCTTGCTGCCGTCATCGGGGCAGGTGATGCCGTAGGCGTTGGAGGCCACCACGATGTCGGCCTGGCCGTCGTTGTCCACGTCGGCCACGACCGGGTACTCCCACAACGTGCCGGTGGTGTTGCACGTGCTGGGGATCAGGTTCGTGCCTGTGGTGCCGTCGTACATCCACAGGTGGTACTCGTCGGAGTAGACGACCTCGGCCTGGCCGTCGCCGTTGAAGTCGAACACCGCCGAGCCGGTGACCGCCGAGGAGCAGTCGTGCGTGGTCTGGAACCAGGCCGCGAGCTGGGAGTTGCTGAACGCCGGGTCCATCAGCTTGGCGCCGTCGAGCACGATGTAGCCCACCGCGCCAGCGGCCCCCACGTCGGGCACCCCGTCGCCGTTGAAGTCGGCCACGGTCGGCGGGCCACCGCCGTACTCGGAGGCCGCGCCGCAGAACGTCGCGGTGCTGATGCCGTTGTTGATGTCCACGCCGACGCGGATCACTTCGGCGCCGTTCGCGCTGCCCGCGTCGTAGCGCACCAGCGACATGGTGTGTGGCCCCGAGCTCGAGATCACGACCACCTCGGGCGAGCCGTCGAGATCGAAGTCGCCCACGGCGTGGTAGCCCGACGGGATCGTCTGTGGGCCCGTGCGCAGATCCCAGATCACGCTGCCGTCGGCGCGGTAGGCGCGCTGTCCGGTGACCACGTCGAGCAAACCATCGCCATCGACGTCCGCGATCCCGCTCAGTGTCACGCCCCACGAAGTGGCCGGATCCAGCTCGCGCTCGATCGCGCCGGTCACGCCGTCGAGGATGGTCAGGCCGACCACGATCTCCGGGTTGCCGTCTTGATCCAGGTCGGCGATCGCGGGGGACTCGTAGCCGCAGTGCACCTTGCTCGTGTCGGTCTGGGTCCAGAGCGTGCTGCCGTCTCCGCGAAAGGCGATCACGCCGGTGTTCTGGGCCAGCGCGTCGCAGCACGAGTTGCCGCTGGGCCCCGGGTTCAAACACGCCACCACCTCGGGCAGGCCGTCGCCGTCCAGATCGGCGGATGCTGGGGTGCTGCCCGGCTGCACCGCGTTCGGCGCGCTCCACTTGTCGACCACCACGCCGTCGATCACCGAGATGGCGTGCAGCGTGCCCTGTTTGTAGTACGCGCCGCCGGAGAAGGTGCTGAACACGATCTCGGGAATGTCGTTCGCGTCGACCACGCCGTTGCAGTTGTCGTCGTCGAGCTGCGTGACGATCGGCGTCATCATCACATCCGTGTCCGACGGCAGCGCCACGTCGCCGCCCCACGCGTATTTGAGCGTCACCGAGAAGTCCTGCGAAGGCGGGATGTACTCGCACTCGGGCAAGCAGGTGAGCGGGTTGCCCGGGTCTTGGCCGGGAGCACACTCCGGTGGGGCCGGAAGACACTTGCCGGTCTGCGGCGAGAAGCCACCTCCACACATGCCTCCTGTGCCGCCGGATCCGCCGCCGCCGCCCATGCCTTGCGGCGCGGGCCCGAGCGAGTAGTCGCACACGTGCCCGTCGGGGCAATCGTTGGCGTCCACACACTCGTCGCCCGGCGTGACGCACTGCTGGAACGAGCACACCTGCTCGGTGCCGCAGCAAGCCTCGGGGGTGCCCGAGCCGCCGCAGGGATTGGCGCAACACTCACCCGCCCAGCAGGTGGTTCCCTCTGGGCAGGGCTCGGCACAGGGGCCGCTGCCGCCACCGCCGGCGAACACCGCCGCGCCCGCGCCACCGTCACCGCCCGTGCCGTTGCCGCCCGCCGGCCCTGCGCCACTCCCTCCCGGGTTGCCCGAGTCGTCGCTGCACGCGAGGAGCCAGACCAACGAGATTGCGAAGCGGGTGTGAAGCTTGGCCATGAGGGCAGGGTACACCGGCCACGCGGCTGCGGAGTGGCCCTGTTGTTGCTTGGCGTCCCGACCATATGACCACGAGCTTGCTTCTCAGGTGTGCGTTCGGATGCTTCTTTTTGGGCCTGTTCGGCTGCGACTCGGAGCCCCAAGGGCCCGAGCCCGAGGACGAGCAGAGCGCGCAGCCGCCGGAGCCCGTCGCCGGTGCGCCTGCGGGGGATGGCGCCGGTGTCATGCTCGCGCTGACCCGCCTCCGCGTGGGCACACACACGCCCGACGGCGAGACCTCGAGCGAAGCCTGGCAGGCGTACGGCTACGATCTCGATGGCGTGATCACGCACGGGAGCTTCGACGGGCACTGTGAGCCTGCCTTCGACGCTGACCCATCCGTGGCGCACGAAGATGGTCTTGGCGGCGTCGACAACGCGTTCGGGAAGACGCTGCTGCCCCTGCTCCGCGGCGTCTCGAACGAGCGCCAAGGCTCCGACGGCGAGCTCGAGCAGGCGCTGAACGCGACGCTCGGCGCCGGCGGTACCGACGGGCTCCTGGTGCACCTGCGCGATCTCGGCGACCAGCCGAGCTACGGCTCGATCTCTGCTTTCGGGTACGGCCTGCGCAAGTCGAGTGAAGACCAGCCTTGGGCGGTGTCGCCCGAGTCGCTGTCCGAGCCCGAGACGGAGGACTTCGATCAGGCGTTGCTCTCGGCAGAGCTGGGCTTCGCCGACTCGTACGTCTCCGACGGGGTGTATGTCGGGCGCGCCAGCGAAGGCGTGCTCGAGCTCACCTGGCTGGTGTCGGGCGCGCCGCTGGTGCTGCGGGTCCACCGACCGATCGTGACGGTCGAGCTTTCCGGCATCAGCGACGGCTCGGTGCGCGGAGTGCTGGCAGGCGTGCTGGACGCCGAGGAGGCCGAACAAGCCGCGCGCGACTGGATGGCGCGCATCGACCCCTCGTTCTGTGACGGCACCGCCGTGGAAGGCATCGTCCGGCAAGTGCGCGCGGCGGCCGACTTGATGCGCGATGGCAGCCAGGATCCGCGCTTCGTGTGCGACGGCATCTCGTTCGGCGTCGGCCTCGAGCTCACGGCGTCCGAGGTCTCCTCGCTGGCGGAGCCGCGCGCGCTGCCGCTCGCTTGCTCGGAGATCTGAGACCGGCCGCGTCGGAGGCGGGCTGCGCCTGCCGCGGAGACTCGCCGCAACTCGCGTGCGCGCCAAGCCCAAGCTCGAGCCGTCGATGCGCACTCGCGACCCCAGCGCGCGGGCCGGGGCGCCGAGCGTGCGTCAGAACTGGCCCACCAGCCCGACGAAGCGAGCTTTGCCGCGCAAGCGCAGGTCGTCGAGCAGCGGACGATCTCCGCCCCCGAGCAGGAGCCCGAGCGCAGAGCCGAGGGCGCTCGCCGTGATGGCCGCGTTCGCGTCGGGCGGGTCGACACGCGCGAGATCGTCGTGGAAGCGCGCGCAGCGCATGTCGCGACTGTCGCAGCCGTCGCGATCGAGGGGTCCGCCACGGACGAGATAGTTGGCGCGCGCGCCCCAGGCCGCGGACAGTCGATCGAGCCAGAGCGGCGCGGGATCGTAGGGCCGCGGTCCGCGCTCCGTCGCCGGCGGAGACGTCATCAGGTCGGCGGCGAGCGGCGGCGGCGCGAACGCGTGCTCACGGACGATGTCGAACGAAAGCGGCGCGACCGGCGCCGAGGGCCGCTCGGGCTCGCCGCTGAAGAGGTGCACGAAGAGGTAGAGGAGGTGCACAGGCATACCTCCTATCTCGTCACGCGCCTGCAGCTCGCAAGGCGAGGCGCAACCTTTCCGCCCGCGCGCAATCGCCGCGCGCGCCTGGTCTCGACGGATGACCGGCGGCTCGCGCGGTGGTAGGCAGCGCCGATGGGCACGCGAATCGCGCCGGGCTGGTGGGTGTTGGTCTCAGCGATGATGGCTTGTGGCGACAGCGGCTCCAGCGCTGGCGGGGCTGCGGCGGGGGGCTCGTCCGCGGACGGCGGCGCCGGCGGCGCGGCGGCGAGCGGCGGGAACAGCAGCGGCGGAGCGGGCGGCGCTGCGCCCTTGCGCTGCCCCGACATCTGCGAGGCGTTCGCGGCCGTGTTCGAGAGCTACGCCTGCGCCTTCGATCAATGCAACTGCAAGGAGCCCTGCGCGGATCTGCACCAGGCAGCCATCGACTGCATCGTCGAGAACGATCCAGTCTGTGAATGCAACGCAGCCAGCGAGCTCGACTGCGACGACACCTGCGACGCGGAGAACATGGCCGCCAACGCCTGCTTCAGCGCGAACTGAGGGGCTCGCTACGCGCCCCTCCAGGGCGCTTGCGCTCGCCACGTCGCCGCGGTGCGGCGTGTTCTGCGAGCTGGCTCGCCGCGCGCTTCGAGACAAACGAAGCCGCGGGAGCGGCGAGCCTTTCGGCCCGTGCTCCCGCGTCGTCGGCTCAGCGCGCCGTCACTCGGGGCTGGTGCGCTTGATCAAGTAGTCGGCCATGATCTCGCCGATGGCCTTGGCGTCGGAGCGGTAGCGGTTGCCGGCCGCGGGAGAGGTCATGGTCGCGGGGGAGCTGTGCTTGATCTCGATCTCGTCGATCAGCTTGCCGTCCTTGTCCTCGATCTTGACGCGCATGATCGTCTCGCTCGGCTTGTTCACCACGTAGGTGTAGAAGCCCGGCTCCATGAAGCCGATGTGGGGCTTGATCACGTAGGTGTCGATCTCGCCGGCGGCGGTCTTGACCTTGATGCCCTCGGACTGCGCGTCCTCCTGCAGGAGCTTCAGGAACAGCGTGTTCATCTCGGCCTTGTCGCCCTCGAGGTTCTCCCGGGTGCTCGACTCTTTGCCCTTGGCCTCGGCC
>CAZXMG010000013.1:0-155187 GCA_964641275.1 uncultured Polyangiaceae bacterium | reverse complement strand
GATGCGGCCGGTGGTGAAGTTGTTGCTGCGGGTCATGCGCGCGCGTGTGAAGCGCTCGTAGTGCCCGAGGTCGAGATCCGTCTCCGCGCCATCGTCGGTGACGAACACCTCGCCGTGCTGGTACGGCGACATCGTCCCGGGATCGACGTTGATGTACGGGTCGAGCTTGAGGTGCGTGACCTTCAGGCCGCGAGCCTCCATCAGCGCGCCGATGGACGCTGCGCCCAAGCCCTTGCCGATGGAGGAAACTACGCCACCAGTCACGAACACATATTTCGTCCGCTTGCCCATGGGAGCCCCGCAACGTGAATGGAACGACGACACCTGCGGCCGGGCACGCCCGACTGACGAAGCTCAGCTAAAGGCGTTCGCCACGTCGCGTCAACGCGATCGAGCGAGTATCCTCGAGCGCGAATGGATGGTATGAAGATCGGCCCTGCGTGAGGATCGCGCGCCTCTCCCAGCGATCGTCCGCGCGCCCCCGTGTGGCCCTGGAGCGCGACGGCGCACTCTACGACGTCGAGGCCCTGGAAGACGCGCTCGGTGCTGCGATCGACGTTCCGGGCGACCGCTTCGACCTGCACACTCGGGTGGTGGCCTTGGGCGCGGCGGGCCTGCGCGAGCTCGATGTGCGGCTGCTCAAAGGCGAGCGCCCAAGCACGGCGCGCGTCCTTTCCGACTTCGCGCCGCTCGCGCCGTTCGACACCGAGCGCGCGCGCGTGGTGCAGGTCGATCTCGCGCTCCGGGCGACGCGCGTGCTGTTCGGGCGCAACGTGACCGGGCAAGACGACTTGGTCGCGTTGCCCGGCGACGCCACGGCGCCCGCCGTGGAGCTGGGGGTGGCGCTGATGCTGGGCGAGGATCTCGCGCGCGCGACGCGCAAGCAGGCGGAGCGCGCGCTGTTCGGCATGGCGCTCGCGCTCGACTGGTTCGGGCGCGGCGCCGAGCGCGCCACGCGCGGAAGAGCGCTGCAGGTGGGCCCCGTGCTGGTGCTGGGCGAGAGCGTGGCGCGGCTCGCGCACGCGGCGCTCAGCGTGCGCGTGGGCGCGAGTAGCACGGGGCTGGGCTCGCTGTCGCGCGTGGGAGTGGATCTGCTCGCGGCGCTCGAGCTCGCCAGCCGCGACTTCCCGCTCTCCGCCGGTGACGTCGTGTGTGTGAGCCCGTTGCCCGCTCCGGAGCTCCAGGTGGAGCTGCACGACGAGGTGGAGCTCGGGATGGATCACATCGGGGCGCTGCGCGGCGTGCCGGTGCTTCGTCGCGATCCGGAGTGAGGCCTCACGGCGCGTCGAGGTTGAAGTCGTCCACGACCAGCTGCGCGCCCTCGGCGTTGGTCTGACCGAAGCCGAACACCAGCGGTCCGCTGACCCAGGCCGGCGCCGGGTCGAGCGTGCCGAGCTCGATGAACGAGCCGTTGAAGCTGGCTTCGAACACCAGCGCGCCCGCCACGAGCCGAGCGCGGATGGCTCGTGGCTCCGTCTCGGTGCCGGTCGCGATGTTCACGCCGTTGCCTTGGGCATCGATGATCTCATCGACGGCCCAGCCGCTGTCCGTGAACGTGGCCGACGCGAACGGCCCGGAGCCCGTGCCCTCCACCACCTGGAACACGAGCAGGCCACCGGCGCCGCCTTGCTCGATCCGGATCGAGGCGAAGCAGTCGTCAGCCAGCGCCTCGGTGGCGGTGTACAACCCCGCGTACGACTGGCCAACGCCAATGGTCAGCACCGCTGCTGCGTCGGGGGTCTGCGTCAGGCTGGCGTCCCCATCGTGAGCCCAATAGTCCGCGCTCGCGTTGGGGTCGTACGCGCTGAAGTCGTCCGTCACGCCGTGGCAAGCTCCGAAGCCCGCGCCGCCGCCGCCCCCCGCGCCGCCGCCGCCTCCCGCGCCGCCGCTGCCTCCCGCGCCGCCGCCGCTGCCCCCGACTCCACCGTCCCCGCCGCTGCCGCCCATCGGCGCGCCACCGACAGCCCCGCCGCCTTGTGCTCCGCCCCCGCCGGCCCCACCGCTCGAGCTGTCGTCGCCACAGGAGCACCCCGAAAACGCGGCCGCCCAGACCAAGCAAACCCACACACGTCGACCGACCATCACACTCCAGGTTAGCTTGGCTGGGCGGCGGACGTGCGCAGTGTTGCCGGTCGAGCAACTGCCTTGCGCGCCCAAGCGGCCTTTCGACGAGCGTCCGCGGGTGCCAAGCTCACCCCATGAGCTCGTCCGAGATCCCCCGCCGCGATCTGGTCGCCGGCCTCGCTGCGGCCACCGGCCTGGCGGCGTTGCCCAGCTGCGGGAGCGAGCCGAGCGGCGCCCAAGGAACCCAAGCCATGACCCAGAGCTCGAGCCCGGATCGGTTGCCTGTCGCGTTCTTGCCGCACGGCGGTGGGCCGTGGCCGTTCGTGGAGATGGCGTTCGGCACCGACAGCGAGAAGACGGAGCTCTCGGACTACCTGAAGTCCGTCCGTTCGCTGCCCAAGGTCGCGCCGCGCGCTGTGCTCGTGATCAGCGCCCACTGGGAGGAGAAGGTGCCCACGGTGATGACCTCGGCGGCGCCGCCGATGTTGTACGACTACTATGGGTTTCCGGCCGAGTCCTACGCGATCCAGTGGCCCGCGCCGGGCGCGCCCGAGGTGGCCGAGCGTGTGCGCGCGCTGCTCGAGGGCGCGGGCTTTCAGACCGGCACCGACGCGCGGCGAGGCTTCGATCACGGCACGTTCGTGCCGCTGAAGCTCACCTATCCAGACGCCGACGTGCCCACGCTGCAGCTATCGTTGGTCGAGGGGCTCGACCCCGCGCAGCACTTGGCGATCGGCCGCGCGCTTGCGCCGCTGCGTGACGAGGGCGTGTTCATCGTCGGCAGCGGCATGACGTTCCACAACCTGCGCGGCTTCCGCAACGCCTCCTCTGTCGCGGTCGCCGAGACCTTCGACACATGGCTGCGCGAGGCCGCGACCCGCCCCGCAACCGAGCGCGACCAAGCGCTGACCGAGTGGTCCAGGGCGCCGATGGCGCGCGAGGCCCACCCGCGCGAGGAGCATCTCTTGCCGCTGATGGTGATCGCGGGCGCGGCCGGAGCAGATGCGGGCACGCTGGCCTACTCGGGCACCTTCGCCAAGATGCGACTGTCCGCCTACCACTTCGGCTGAGGACCTCGGGGGCTCGCCTTCAGCACGTCATCCAGCCGCTTCGATCCGCCGCCCCGAACGTGCCGCGTGAAGAGCTCGACCTCACCGGCCTCGCCCCGGCGATCCTATCGGCGACGCCGGACCTCGCGCGCAACGTCGAGATCGCGTTGGAGGCATTCCGCGACGTGGCGATTTCGTATCGCCGACGCGCTCCTCGGAGCCTTCGCGAGCTACTTGACGACGGCGGCCGCGGGAGGCCCGGATGAGCACTTGCCGTCTCTGCACACAGGCGTCGGCGGCGGCGCGCACGACGGTCCCGCCATCGGGCAGCGCCTGGAGAAGCCCTTGCACGGACCTTCGTCGGCTTCCTTGCGGAGGGCGGAGTACCTCTCGACGTCCGCCTTCGACATGACGCTGCCGCAGCTGCGCCAGCAAGCCGGGCCACCCGCAACGAATTCGCAATCGCTGTCGCTCTCACAACGATTCTCCGCGTCGCCAGATCGCGCCATGATCTCGCGCGCCTGCTCCTCCCGCTCCGAGCAGGAGGGCCCGCTGGAAGCCAGCCACCGCTGCGCTGGCGAGCCTTCGCAGCCGGCCAGCAGGAGACCAGCTCCGACCGCCGAGACGGAGGTGATGCGTCGGCTGGGACTCACGTGCGGGAAGCAGCATAGCGCAACCAGGTTTCGGGCCCGTCGTCTCGGGATCGACATCGAATTGGCGGGGCCGCCGTCCCATGCGCCCATCTTGTAAGCGTGGATCATCGCGAGACCGCCGGAGCCCATCGAGGAGGAGCTCGGCCAGGCGCGACGCCGTGCTGACGAGCGAGGAAGAGCAGGTCGCCGCTCAGGATCGTGAGGGCGACGCAATTCAGCAAGCGGGCGGGCGAAGCGGCACGTACGTTGCTTGAGAGCCACGCACGATGGCTTATTTTCAATGCAACGCTCGTTGGCCCCTGCTCACCCATGGCGTCGCTGTCGTGGCTGCGCTCGGCCTGTCGATGGCTTCCGGCTGCAAAGAAACCAGCTCCGAACCTGCCGGGCCGGTCTGCGGCGATTCGGCGTGCGACGAAGGAGAGTTGCTCGACGGCTGCGCAGACGACTGCGTCACGGAGGTCGCCCACCTCGATCTCGATGTCGCGTCGTGCTCGGGAGATCTCGACGTCGCAGCGATCGAGGAGGATCTGCGTTTCAGTCTGGAGTTGGCGCGTTCGTTGGCCGCGCTCGAAGAGGCCGCCCAGCATGGCCAGACCTTCTCGAGCGACTTCGTCGACGTGTTGTCGACGCTGGCCTATGAGCCCGATGCCAACGCGCTGTCCCTGCCCATGGCCTTCGAGGCAGGGCAACACACCATGTCGCTCGCCTCGGTGGGCGAGAGCTCGCTCACAGCGCGCATCTTCTTCGGCAAGGACTACGAGGCAGGAAAGGCGGGCGACCTGGTCACCACGTACCCGTTCGAGGCGGCCGCCTTCTTTCTGCAGCCTCAAGTCCAGATCATCGACTTCGGCGCGATCGTGACTTTTGACGGGCCGGGGCCGCTGGTGGAGCTGGTTGGTCACGGGCCCGATCCGGAGAGTCCTCTCGAGATCAGTCTGTTCGAGTCCGCGGACGAGACCTCGGTGCAGGAGCTCGAGCTCGTGGCGAGCGTGTCGGAGCGGCGTCCAGGCGCCGTGAGCGTCGACTACGAAGTGCGCGCGCGACGCAAGATGTCGCTGGGCGTCGGCGCGCTGACCCCGCTCGAGCTCGAATCCTTCGGGGCCACGAGCGAGCAGGGTGCGTCGGCTGCGGTGGACGAGTGGGCGCTCGGGATCACAGAACGGGACAGCTCGTCGGCGCTGTCCGGTGATATTGACCTGACGATCACGGGCGCGCACCTCCCCGCTCACAAGACCACCATCTTGTACCATCCGAACAAGCTCGGCGGCCCCGAGGTGTTCATCCGCTGCGAGTGATTGGCTCCCGATCGGGGCGCGTGCGCTTCACGTCCCTTGCGATCCGTGGTCTCGTCCACGCGATGGGCGGAGACGACGCGCGAGACCAACGCATCGCCCACTTTCGCTTGCTCGGCCCGCTGGGCGCGGGCGGGATGGGGGAGGTGTTTCGCGCGCGGGACGAGAAGCTCGAGCGTGAGGTCGCACTGAAGCTCATCTCCGCACGCTGCAGCCTTGACGACACTTTTCGCGCGCGCTTTTTGCGCGAAGGCAAAGCCGCCGCCGCTGTGCAGCACCCCTGTGTCGCGGTGGTGTACGAGATCGGGGAGGACCGCGAACGCCTCTACATCGCGATGGAGCTGATCAAGGGCCGTTCGTTGCGGGCGTTGGTCGGCTCGATCCCGCCGCCGCGCGCGCTGGAAATCGCGGCAGACGTCGCCTCGGCCTTGGGCGCTGCCCACGCGGCCGGAATCGTGCACCGCGACATCAAGCCCGAGAACATCCTGATCACTGACGACGGCAGGGTGAAGGTCTTGGACTTCGGGCTGGCGCGCAGGCCCGATGACTCGGATCCGGCTCCCGGCGGCCAGACGAATGACGCACTCACCCGCGACGGGGCGATGATGGGCACGCCGGGTTACATGTCGCCGGAGCAGGCGCTCGGCCAGCGGGTCGGGCCGCCCACCGACGTGTTTGCGCTCGGGGTGGTGCTGTACGAGCTCTTGAGCGGTCGCCGCCCCTTCGCGGGCGCCGGGATGATCGAGGCGGCGATCGCGGTGACGCGCGACGAAGCCTCCTCGCTGGGGGAGCACGTTTCGCTGCCCAACGTCGTGACCGCGCTCGTCCACCAATGTCTCGACAAGCAAGCACAGGGCCGGCCGACCGCGTTGCACTTGAGCGAACAACTCCGCAGCTTGACGTCCGCCCTGCGCGAGCTCGAGGCGCAGCCGACCGTGGCGCTCGGCACGGCCGCTGGCGCGGCTGCCGCAGCGCCGTCGGCGTCGAGCCAGAGCGCCAGCGCGACGCAGCGCCTGGTACCACGCAGCTACAGGCCGTGGATCGCGGCGTCCGCGATCGGTTGTGCCGCGGCGGGCGCGCTGGCATGGCTCTCGATGCGCCCCACGGCGAGTGAGCCCGCGGCGGGGTCGGCCGCGTCGAGCGCATTGGTCCCAGCCCCGGCGTCTCTCGCCACGCCGACCGCGATCACGTCGCTGCCGATCACGGGGCAGCCTGACGACGAAGCGCGCCTCGCCTACGAGCAGGCGCTCTCCAGCTTGCGCCGCGCCGACTGGGGCCGCGCGAGGGTGCTGCTGGATCAAGCGGTGAAGCACGATCCTCGATTTTTGCAGGCGCAGATGCGGCTCGCGCACATCGAGAGCGTCTTCGGCGAGCTGAAACGAGCGCGCGAACGTCTACGGGCGGTCGCCGATCGCGAGGCCGAGCTGAGCGAGCGCGACCGCGCCTGGCTCCGCGGGGTCGAGGCGATGCACATGAGCGAGCCAGCCGACTACCAGCTCGCGGTGCAGCGCTTCGAGGAAGCCAGCCGCAAGTGGCCCGGCGACGCGGAGCTCCACTTCATGGTCGCGGCGACGCAGCAGCGTGTGTTCAAGCTCGACCAAGCGCTGGAGCAAGCCCAGGCGGCGATCGGGCTCGATCCCCAGTTCGCCGACGCGCTGCAGATCGTCGGACGCCTGCAGCTGCGCAAAGGGAGGGTCGAAGAGGCGCGGCAGACCTTCGACGATTGCGTGGAGCTGCGCAGCGTCGACTGCGTGCAGGACCGGCTGCGGATGCGCGCCCGGCTCGGTCAGTGTTCCGAGGTCATCGCTGACGCCAAGCTGATGGAGAGCATGGGTGCTCGCGGCACGGTGCAGTGGCTCTACGCGGCGTCCGCCGTCCTCGCTCAAGGGGACCCAGTCGCCGCGGCCGAGCCGTTCCTCGCGAAGGCGCGGGACCAGGCGCAGGCGCCGCGGGCCCAGCTGCTGGGAAAGCTCGCGCAGGTGCGCTTGGCGATGCTCGAGGGCAAGTTTGCCGACGCGGACAGGCAGCTCGAGCCCATGTTCGAGCACGCGACCGGCTTGGAGGACAAGGCGGCGCTGACGGGGCTCGGCACGGCCATCATGCTCGAGCTTGGGGACGAAGACGGCTTCGCCAAGCGTGCCGAGCGCTTTCTCGAGGCGCGGCCATCGGCAGAGCGCGGGTTCGGCGAGGTGCCGACCGAGGATCCGACGCCGCTGTTGTGGCGCGCGCTCGCCGATCGCAACCGCATGCCCAGCGCTGATCTCGAGCGCAAGCTCGCGTCGTGGGAGGCGGCGCAGCGCAAGGTCGGCTTCGATGCGGGTCCGGTCTGGTTTCAAGCGCGGGTGGCTGGCGTGTCTTCGAAAGGAGAGGCCGAGCAAGCGTTCGCCGCGAGGCCCACTGGCTTTCACAAGTGGCAGCTCCACGACGACACCGCGCCCCACCTGGGTGCTCTCGGATGGGACGCGCTCGGCCGCGCCCACGGCCTCGCCGGCGACTCGGACAGAGCGCTCGAGCTGTTGTTGGCGGCGCAGCAGAGCTGCACGGTGCTGCTCTACCCCATGGCCCACGTCAGGGCGTACCTCGAGCTGGGCGCGACCTACGAGGCGAAGGGCGACCTTCCGAAGGCGTGCGACGCGTACCGCGCGGTGCTGCGCCGCTGGGGCGAAGCGCCCCGGTCCACGACCGCAACTGCGGCACGAAAGCGCTCGGCCGCGCTCGCGTGCAAGGCCGACGGGCACGGCGCTCGGTTGCCGTGATCGGTGACGCTGCTCAGAAGGTGCCGACCACGCCGAGACCGATCGCGTGCTCCGTGACGATGGGCATGGGCAGCACCGTGGCTTTTGCGGGCGCGTCTGGCTCGGCAGTGGTCATGAAGATGCCCTCCCCGATCACCGCGAGACCGCCGGCCTGCACCAGCGCGTCGACGATGAAAATGGCTGCGCGCACGCCGATCATGGCCTCGCAGTCGCCCTCGCCAGGCGAGGTCTCCTCTTCTGGGGCGCACCCGCTTTGGCCGAGCGCGATCCAGGGACCGGCCACGGGGATGAACAACATGTCTGCGCCGGGCACCGTGTCCCACACTGCGCCCATGATCGCCATGCCACCGTAGGAGAGCGCGGTCATGGCAGAGCCGGTGAGGATCACCTTCCACCGCGCGGACGGTGGCGGGTAGCGCACGATGACCTCGTCGTCGGGCGCTGCCGATTGGGGCTTGGCCGGTGGGTCGTCCGCGGCGAACGCGCTGGCAGGCGCCGAGCTCAGCGCAAGAACCAGCAGGAGGCCCGAGAGCGACTTCACTTCTTCTTCGGGCCCTTCTTCTTGGGATCGACCGCCTCTTTGGCGGGGACCAGCTTCACCGAGTAGGGCAGCGTGAGCTTGCCTTTGAACTTGAGCGCGTACTCTTGCGTGAAGGCCTGCTTGATACAGTCCTCCACCGGGGTGCCGGCGAAGGGCGGGCCCATGGTCGCGTCCACGAACTTGCCCACCGAGCCGTCGATCACCACGTCGACCTGGCCTTCGCCCTGGATGTTCGTCTTCGCGACGAAGTTGCACTGCGCGGCAGCCTCGCCGCCGCGCTTGAGCGCGTCCTTGATCTGCTGCTTGGTGTCGGCGTCGAGCTCGTCCTCGTTCTCGGCCGGCATGGGAGGCGGTGCCTTGGCCTCGATCGTCGAGGAGGTCAGGGGGATGGAGATCTCGTCATCGTCTGGTTGCTGCGCGCTGGCACAGGCGACCAGGGTGACGGCGAGCGCGCTCGCGAGCGGGGTGGTGGTGGAACCAGAATATTTGTGCACGAGCGTGCCTCCAGCCTTCGGACGGTCGGACCATACCAAGCCACACCCCTGTGGGCTACCGAGGACTGTGCTATCCCCGGGCGGAGTGAAGCGCGCAACGGTTGCTCCTTGGTTGGACGCGCGACCCCACCGAATTGGCTCGCGGCGCTGGCGCACGCGCGGAGCCTGCGCGTTGCTCGTGGGGTTGCTCGCGTTCGTGGGGGCCGCGGCGCCAGCGGCGCCTCCAGCCCTGGCCCAGCTCGCGCCTCCGGCGGTCCCGGCCAAACCAGACGGCGCCGTCGCCGTCGCCGAGCTGCGCGAGCGCATCGACAAGCTCGGTGGCAAGCTGGGAGCGGCGGTCATCACGGTGGGCGACGGCAAGCTGGTCGCCAGTCACGACGCCAACGTCCCTCGCAACCCAGCCTCCAACGCCAAGATCCCCACGGCGATCGCCGCGTTGACCGCGCTCGGACCGGAGCATCGCTTCGACACGGGCCTGTTCGGCAGGCAAGACGGCGCGACGGTGCCGGAGCTTGTGCTGCGCGGTCGTGGGGATCCAGGGTTTTCGACCGAGGACGTGCGCGGTCTGGTGCGCACGTTGCGCGCCCGCGGCATCACCAAGGTGGAGAGCATCACCGTCGACCAGTCCGCGTTCAGCGAGTGGCTGCCCCCAGCGTTCGAGCAGCAGCCGGGCGAGTGGGCGGCGTTCCGCGCCTCGGTGGCGCCGGTGAGCCTGGACCGCAACGTGATCACGCTTTGGATCAAGCCCGGTGACAAGGCGAAGGACGCCGCGCTGATAACGGTGGATCCGCCGGGGTTCGTGGAAATCTCGGGCGCGATCCGCACGGGCGCAGCCGACTCGCCGGAGAAGCTCGAGCTCGAGCTCGCGCCCCAGGGGGAGCGCCTGGTGGCCACCCTGCGTGGCTCGGTGCCCGTCGGCGATCGCCTGGTGCCGATCGTGAAGCGGGCAGATGACCCGCGCGCCCTCGCGGGCTACGCGCTGCGCGCCGTGTTGCGCGAGCAGGGCCTCACCGTCGGAGACAAGCTGACCGTGGCGGCCTCGAAACAGCGAGCTCTGCTCGCCATCACGCGCTCGGCCCCGCTCGGCGAGCTCGTGCACCGCCTCGGGAAGGACAGCGACAACTTCACCGCCGAGATGTTGCTGCTGGCGCTGGCCGCCAAGAAGGGCGAGGCCACCTTTGCTGGGGGCGCCAAGCTGATCGAGGCCGAGCTCACGGCGCGCCAGGCGCTCGATCCGGGCACGGTGGTCAAGAACGGCTCGGGTCTGTTCGACGCCAACCGCTACACCGCGCGCAGCCTCGCGCAGCTGCTCGCTGCAGGCGCTCGCGACCCGCGCATCGCCCATGAGCTGATCGCGCACCTGGCGATCGCGGGCGTCGATGGAACCATGAAGAACCGCCTCTCGCGTTGGGAGCATCGCCGCGCCATCCGGGCCAAGACCGGCACGCTCTCCAGCGTGGTCGCGCTGAGCGGCTACGTGCTCGGCCCGGATGGAGCCCCGGTGTTGGCCTTCTCGTTCTTGGTCGAGGGTGTGAAGGGCAAGACGAAGGAGGCGCGCGACGCCATCGACAAGGCGGTCGATCGACTGGCTGAGGGCGTCCTCGGTAAGCCGTGATCCTCGCTGATCGGCGCGCGTCGGGGTGCTGTTGCCTCGCTGCCGCCGCTCAATGCAGCGTGCGCTCGAGCGTGACCAGCAGCGTGGCGGTCAACAAGGAGGAGGCCATCAGCGTCCAGCCCACCTTGCGCAGGTCGCGGGGCGGCGGGGGCCGGAGCACGAGCCACACGCTCACGAGCAGCATCGGTGCCGTTGCCAGACCCACCCAGCTGTGGTGTGTGAGCCAAGCTGCAGCGAGCAGCGCTGCTGGACCGACCCCCCACAACCCCCAATCGACAGGCTCGCCGCGCCCGGCGGCAATGACCGAGCGGACGCTGACGGTGCTCACCGCGAACGCGATCCACCACACGGCCCAGACCAGCGCTGCGCGCTCCAGCGCGAGGCCGCCGGAGACGGCGACGGGGAGCCCGCCAGCGCTGAGCGCGGCGGCGGCGACCAGCTCACCGAGGGTGGTCTTCTCGCGACCGTGCCACACGAAGGGCGCGAGCACGGCCAGCCAGCCGAGCGGCACGAGGCACGCCAACAACAGCTGGTCGTCTCCGAGCGTGAGGGCGAGCGAACCGCTGGCGAGCGCGAGGCTCGAGAGCCCCAGCGTCCAACGACGCGCAGACGCCCCCAGCTCTCGCTTGGCGCGCGTGCCGCGCGTGCCCAAGAGCACGAGCAGCGGCTCGTGCGCCAAGAAGGCCGAGACCGCCGCGACGACGAGCATCAGCGTGCCGACGGAGGGCGAGCCCGACAACAACGCGGTGACCAGCGGCAAACCGAGCTGCCCGTAGGCGCCGTGCTCGCGCGGCCACAAGAACGAACGCGCGCGTTGCGGTGACCGCCTCGCCTGCGGTGCGGCGGGCGCTGGGGCCGTGGTGCTCACGCCACCTCTGCGAGCACCCGCGGAAAGAGCACGTTGTTCTCCAGGTGAACATGCACGTGCAGATCGGCCTCCAGCTCGGCCAAACCGGTGAGCGCAGCGCGGAACGTGTTGCACGCGCCCTCGGGCGGCGTGAAGCCCGCGGTGAGATCTCGCAGGCGGTGCATCTGCTCGCCCGCGGCGTCGTGGTCTTGCAACATGACCGTGATGGGGCGGGCCATCGTGCTGCCGGCGCCCGCGCGGATGGAGGGAAAGAGCACGCGCTCCTCTTTCTCGAGGTGGGCCAGGAGCTCGTCTGCGAAACACTGGAAAAGCTCGGCCACCTCGATCATCGCCGGGTGCCGCTCCCCGTGTACGCGCGCCACCTTGTGCACGAGCTGTGCGAGCCGGGGCAGCTCGCTCTTCGTGAAGGTGTGGTGAGTGCGCTCGATGTGGGCGACCAGCTCGGTCGTGGGGCGGGTGCGCCAGTCGACGTCTCGTGGCGCCCGGGGCTGGGCGACCAGCAGCTGCTGCACCTCAGCTACGTCCAAGCCGTGGCGCAGGCACGCCTCGGCCAAGGTCTGCTTGCCGCCGCAGCAGAAGTCGATGCCGAGTTGGCTGAAGACACGGCTGCGACTGGGTTGCTCGGCGACGAGCTCGCCGACCGTGAGGGCGGTGGATGGCACGGCAGACCTCCTGGGATGAATGAGATCAAGATGGGCTCGACTAAATTGGATGTCAAGGTCCATAATTGGGATCATGTTGCTGCCGCAGACGGTGGAGTACGCGCTTCGCGCGGCGGTGTGGTTGGCGAGTCGCGAGGCCGGTCAGACCACGGGGCAGATCGCCGCGGGGACGAAGGTGCCGGCGAGCTACCTCTCCAAGGTGCTGCAGGGGCTGTCGCGTGCGGGGCTCGTGAGCAGCAAGCGCGGCGTCGGCGGCGGGTTCGCGCTCTCGCGCGCACCCCGTGAGATCTCGATCCTGGACGTGCTCACTGCGGTGGAGCCGATCCAGCGCATCGATCGCTGCCCGCTCGGCCTCGCCGCGCACGCCGGTGCGCTCTGCCCGCTGCATCGCCGTCTGGACGACGCGCTCGAGCACGTGGAGCGCGCCTTCCGCGAGACGTCGCTGGCCGACCTCCTCGCTCCGAACGAGGTGCTCTCGCCGCTGTGTGCGCTCACCGGCAAACGCCGCCCCGGGGGGTAGCGCTACCATGAGCGCGTGGACCCGTACCGCAAAGCCGCGGGGGGTGGGGGCTCGATCGACGAGCCCGACGTGCCCTTCCTGTCTTGTTGCGCGTTGGTGCGTGCTGGCGTCCGCTCGACGAGCGCGTTCCTGGAGGCCCTCTGTGTTGGTCTGACCGACGCCGAGGTGATCCAGGATCTGTCGCACAGCAGCTTGGAAGAGCTGAGGCAAGCGCGAGAGGTCTCGGATCGGATGGGGCGCGTGGTGCACGTCCTCGGTCTCTGTCAGCTGACCGAGGGCGTACTCTGCCTCGACCCTGGACGCAGCTGGTGGAGCGAGAGCAGGATCATCGCGGGGCTGAGCGCGCGTTTGGGCCGCGTCTTGGTCGGCATCGCGGATGAGCCCTTCCAAGCATTCGGCGTGCGTTGGTGGGAGCAGGGCAAGGTGGTCCGCTCCGTGCTGCGCGTGAGCGGCCAGGTCGAGCTCGAGGGCCCGACCATGAGCGAAGAGGTCGGCGTGGAGATCAGCAAGCTGGACGCGTCACGGGTGCATGCGGTGCTGGGTATGCGCGAGGCGGAGCTCGCTGCCACCCTCGAGCCCAGGCTCGTGATCGTGCGGGACCACGGCGCCGAGCGCATGTTGGGTTAGCTCGGGGCTCGCCCGGCCTTCACTTGCGAGCGTCGGCGAGGGCCGGGCGCGCCTCGAGCCGAACTGGGGACACCCCCTTAGCTCGGGGAAGGCCCAACTCGCGTGTGGTGCTCGTCGGGCTCGTCGGGCTCGTCGCTGGTGTGCTGGGCGACCGGCGGAGGCGTCGGACCGACGAGCCACTCGAGCGCGCCGCGAAGCCGAGGGCGCGACAGCCACGGGCCGAAGCGATCGAGCAGCAGGCTGCGCGCGGCCATGGGCGCGAAGCGCGCAGCGACGCGCGGGGAGCGGCGGACGCCGCGCGCGATGCGGGCCAGCTCGTGGGGCGAGGGCCGGTTGGGCCGCTGCTCCATCACGCGCAAGAACATCTCCGGGTCGATCAACCCCGACGCCACCAGCTCGGCTGTGTGCTCGGGCAGCAGGCGCTGGGAGTAGCGGCGAAACGCATCGGAGGCCGCGAGCAGACCGCCGTGCTGGCGGTGGAACATGTGATCGTAGCGGCAGAGCGCGCGCGGATCGCCTGGGTCGTCGGTGTGGGCCACGGCGTCGGCAAGCACACGGCCGGCGACCAGCCCGATGCCGACGCCGCTGCCGTGCGACGCGTACACCTGACAGGCCGCGTCGCCCACCAGCGCCAAGCCCGCCTGGCTGAGCTCCGCGTAGGGCAGGCGCAACGGGATCGCGCCGCGGCCTCCGAACATGGGCTCGCCGATGAAGGGGTGCTCCAAGCGGGTCTGCTCCACCATGCGGGCGCCGCTGATGGCGCCCATGGCTGGAATGGACCCGGCGAGCACGCCGACCTGTTGGAGGTCGTGGGTCGTGAAGAAGGTGAGCGTGGAGTAGCCACCGTGGGTGCTGGTGAAGGCGAGGTCGTCGCCCGGCTCCGCGCCGTACCGGGCGAGCAAGCGCGAGAGCGCGCCTGCGTCCTTCACGCGGAACTGAAACTCCGCGGCCAGGCAGCGATCCTCTGGCGCGGGCGCCGGCCACGCGCGCGCCGTGACGCGCGCGCGCACGGCACCGCCGATACCCGAGGCGTCGACCACCAGCCTGGCGCGCAACGTCTCGCGTCGGCCGCGCTCTTCGATCTCGACGCCGGAGACGCGCCCGCGCTCTTCGAAGACACGCGTGAGCTGCGCCTGACGGAGCTCGACCCCTCGATCGCTCGCGGCGCCGAGCAAGCGATCGATCAGGCGCCGCATGTCCACGTGCAGGAAGCGGCCGTCGCTCTTGCCGCGCACCGTGTGCTCGCCCCCCGGCGGGATCATCACGAACGTCCCCGCTCGGACGTGGACCAGCTCGCTGGGGCCGGGCGCGGGCAGGCGCGCTTGGTCGAACAGGCGGCGCGGGACCATGTTGACCCAGCGCGCGCCGGTCTTGCCGCGGGGGCGCTTGTCGATCAAGGCCACGCTGCGGCCAGCTTGCGCGAAGGCGAGCGCGACGTGCGCGCCCGCGCTGCCAGCCCCGATCACGACGACGTCGAGCACGCGGCGAGTCTACCAGGGGGCGTCCAAGGACTGGGTCGCTCAGTACGAGAGCAGGACGTTGTTGCCGCTGACTGCGTCGAACAGCGTCACGGCGTTCTCCAAGGCGACGATGGCGATCCCGGGCAACGTCGGGTGCGCCACCTGAAACACCGCCAGATCCGCGGAGCTTGCCATGGAGCCGCCGATGCTGAAGCGCGGCGTGCGTGCGCCGGTCGCAGGGTCGACGTCGACGCGCACGCCGCTCGAGCTCGACGAGCCGTCGCCGGTGGTCCACAGTACGCCGTCGACGAGCTCGACCAGGTCGGTCTTGACCGCCGGGCCCTCGCCCAGGATGCCGTCCTCGCTGAGCAGCGTGCGGTTGCCGCTGGCGAGATCGATGGCGTGCAGCTGCCCTGCGCGCGACAGCGCGTACAGTGTGCCGCCGTCGAGCGCGACCCCTGCGTAACGCGAGTCGGCCTGGGGACCGCTGCCCAACCGGCGACCTGCATCGGTGCTGCCCAGGCTGACCACCGAGCAAGCGCCGCTCGGAGACAGGGCGGCCACACCCACGTCCCCGGTGCTCTGATCCTCGGCCTCACCCAACGGCAAATAGATCGTGCCGTTCGGCGAGACCGCGATCGAGAACGGGTCGCTCGAGCTGTACAGCGCACCGAAGCGATAGTTGAAGCCCGCGTGCGCGCAGGGCGCCGTGTCGCCGTCCTCGTACATGAGGGTGCGGTTGCCGCTGCTAGGGTCCACTCGCAGCACCTTGGTGCTCGAATTCTCGTTCGTCCAGGCGACCCAGGCGCCGTCGGGCAGGGGGGCCACGTCGATCACGTTCAGGCCCAGCGCCGGGCCGCTGCCGCGCGTGATCTCGCCTTGGATTGGATCGATGATCGCGCCCGAGACGAGCGCCCTGGCCCCGCTTGCGAGATCCACCATGAGCACCGCGCCGTAGCTCACGCCGTCGTTGGTCTGCGCGCCGATCACGAGCTGGTTCGCGCCTGCGTCGGCGAAGCCGCCATACAAGCGTCCGTCGAGCGGGAACGCGGGGCCACCGCCGATCGATCCCGGGGTGGACTCGCTCGGGTGGCGGCAGAGCGGGTTCTCCTGATTCGCGATCGCGCGGCAGTCGAGCTCGAGCGTGGTGGGCTGGATGCGCACGCCGCCGTAATCGGTGCAGATGTAGCTCGAGGCCGCGAAGCCCCACTCGCAGCTCGCGCCCGGCGTTTCTTCGCTGTCATACCCGGGGGCGGCGATGCACTCGCCCGCGCACCAATCGCAGCCCTCGCTGGCATCGGCGCAGCTCACGCAGTCGTCGTACTTGCTGCACGGGCCTTGGTAGCCGCCGCCGGAGTTGCCGGAGGAGCCGCTGCCTTCGCCGCACGCTACGACCAGCAGCCACGTGGCCGCGCTCCAGCCGATCAAGCTGCTGAGGTGCTCCCGACGCATCGCCGCCAGTGTAGCCGACGAGCGCCCCCCGACGAGGGGCTCAGAACGCCACGCGCGGCCGGCGGTAGCGCTTGGGGAACTTCAGTTGGGAGATCACGGCCGTCTTGCTGTCGCCGGCGCCGAGATCGACGGTCAAGCGCGAGCCCAGCGCGTCTACGGTGACCTTGCCCGCGCGTGAGCCGGCGACCAGCAGTGTGCGATACGTGCCCTCGGTCGCGGCGCCGCGCGCCGAGCCCGCCTCGCCCCCCCCGCTGGTCCACGGCGACACCACTCTGCCCTGCGGCGTGATCGTGACGACCGCGGGCGGCTGGTCACAGGTTGGGCCAGCGCAGGAGACGTCGAGCTGGAAGCCACCGCTCTTGAGCTCGGGCAGAGTGGCCGTGCCACGGGTGCGGCACGACTCGGCGCGCGTGGCGTGCTCCTTCGGGGAGAGCTCGCCGAGGGCACGCAGGTGGGCGCAGGCGCGGGTCTTGTCGCCCAGCGCCATGGCCGCGCGTGCCGCGGCGAGCTGCCTCGCGCGCGATCGTGGGTCGAGCGCCGAGGCGTGGGCCAACGCACGAGCGGCGTCCTCGGGAGAGCCGGTCGCGGCCGAGGTCTCCGCCAAGAGCTCGTAGCCCGCGGCGTACTCCGGATCGAGCTCGACCAAGTGTCCCGCACTGCCGTGCGCGGCGTCGAGCCTACCGGCCACCAAGAGCCCGCGGGCGAGATCGACGTGCGCGGAGCGCCTCGAGGGATCTCGGCGCACGCGCGCCATCAGCGAGGCGACATGCGGGCCGAGCGCGTCGCTCTTGGGCAACCACAGATCGTCGCCCTTGCGGTGCACGGCCGAGGGCGGCACCAAGGGAGGCGGCTCCCACGGCTTGGGCTTGTACGAGGAGTTGTGCGGCCACAGTGAGGCATTGCTGTAGTGACTGGTCTTGGGCAGCTTGAGCTCCGATGCCAGAGGCTTCTGCTTGTCGGCGTCGTCCGCGTCGTCGCTCGGTCCGAACACGAGCGGGTAGGTCACCTCCACCACGCCACCTTCCGGCTGCGGGAACGCCAGGGCGTAGAAGGAGCGCGTGATGCATTTGGTGGTCTCCGCGTCGAGCGCGGAGCTCACGTTCTTGATCGACTGCACCGAGCCGTCGCGGCCGATGACGAACGTGGTCACGACGCGTCCAGCCAGCGCTGGTGTTCGCAGCAAGCCAGCCTGGTAACAGGCGCGAGCGCGGCCCAGGTTCAGTCGCACGACGCGCTGGACCGACTCGGGCGGGAGGCGGCCGCTGACCATCGTGTAGCCCGTGCGCACCCGGGGTGGCGCCGCGCGGCCAGAGGCCGCAACGTCGTCACCCTGCGTCGCGGACAGGTGCGCGGGCTGCGTGCGGGGGATGCCGTACTGCGCGAACATCGCGTCGTTCTCCAGCACGATCAGCGAGGTCGTGCGCGCGAGCAGGTGGTGCTCGATGGCGAGCTTGGTGATCTCGGCGTTGGCCTGGTCGCCCAACGTCTCGAGCTCCGCGATGCGCTCGCGCGCCCAGAGCCGTGGCAGCGGCGCCTCGGTTGGGGTGAGCTGCTCCTCGGCATCGAGCGAGGGGCCATCACTTCTAGCGAGCAGCACCAACTCTTCGCCCGCTCGAGTCGCTGGTGCGACGCGCGGAAATGTGGCGGTGAACCCTGGCGGCAGCTCGACCTGAGGCTGGCGTACGACGGGCGCCCGCCGCATCGAGGCCAACGCCTCGACGCGTGCCGCGAACGAGGCGCCGGTCGCGAAGCGGTCGTAGGTGGCGGTCAGGCCTTGGGCCAGCGCGGCCAAGCTGCGGTCATCGACGGCGCGGCCCACCCCCACCACGCGCACATCGAAGGCTTGAACCAAGGGGGCAGCGTGCGCGAGCTGGCTCGCGACGGACAGCTCGCCGGCGGTGGCGGCGCCGTCCGAAAACAGCAGAATTTGCCCCGGTCGACTGGGCGCCAGCCGCGTGCTGGCTGCGCGCAGCGCCCCCGCGGGATCCGAGGGACCTCGCGGCGTGAGCGCGAGCAGGAACTCGCGGGCCAAGGCGTGCGAGCTGTTCGTGCGCGGGGTCACGCCACCCTCCGGGAAGCTGGTGCACGCGCTGTCGCACGCGAGCAGCGCGAACGACTCGTCCTCCTCCAGATCGCTCAAGATCGCGTCGGCCACATGGACCTGCGCCGCCAGTGTCTCGGGGGACTGGCCTTGCGAGACGTCCAGCACGAGCGCCACGTCACCGTGAAACGTGGGCTCGGCGAAGTCGCGGTCCACCTCGGTGCGGATCAAGAGCGTGCTCGGTCCGTGGGCCACCTCGTGGACGCTGAAGAGCGGCGGCTCCTCGTCGACGACGTGCACGAAGTCCTCGAGCGAGGTGGCCCGCTCCACGTCGAGCGCGAGGGTCCCGTTGACGGTCACCGTCAGCGCGTCGACCGGCGTCGCCCGATCCTGGCCCAGCGAGAGCGGGTAGACGTAGCGGAGCTCCCCGTCTTGCTTGTTGAGCACCTGATCGTAGCTGAACAGCACCTTGCGCGAGCTCTTGGCCGGGATCGGGAAGATGCGCAGCGACACCTTGCCGCCCGAGAGCATGTCGAGCAACGCGGGGTCACGTGGGCGCACCGTGTCGTCGACGATGCCGCGGAAGATGCGATCGGCGCGCATCCGCTCGACCACCTCGCCCTCGATCAGGTGGCCCTCCACCCACAGCGCGAGCCGCGCGAGCGTGGCGTCGGACGGCAGCGGGAACACCAGGCGCCCCTCGAGCACCCGCCCGCTCTCGTTGTGGAACACCTCCTCGACCTCGGTGTGAGCTACCCCGTCTCGGATCGTCACCCGCACGTCGTGGCGTGCCAGCCGCACCCCGCCGACGACCTCCTGAGTGCCCGGCACCCGGGCCGTCATCAAGCCCAAGCCCCGCGCCGGCTCCACGATCATCGGCAATTCCGGACCGATCGGCTCGGGGCCGAGGTCGATCCGCTGCGGCTCGGGCGCACACGCCCACAGCGCGGTGGCGGCCACGGGGCCCGCTTCTGCGGCAGACGAGGGCGGTTCCGCGCTCGAGCAAGCGGCCATCAGACTGAACAAAAGACCGCGCTGCGCGTGCAGGAACGCCCGCGCGGACGAGAAGACGGAATGGGTCACGCGGCCTCCCGGTGCAGTGAGCGCCCAAGCCAGTGACACCCTTGGCTCGCACAGGTTCCGCGCTACCCTGCCGCCATCACCCTCCCGGTCCGTTCCCCCGCCGCGCCGCTCGCCCAGCCACCCCGCCCCGGAGGGTTCCTGTTGGGCGCGCGCTCGTATCTGCGCGGGTTCTCGCTGCTCGCGCGGATGCCGCAGGCCTACGGGCTGGCGGTGGTGCCGATCGTCGCAGCGGTGGTGATCACGACCGGCATCGCGTCGATCGCGGCCTTCTTCATCCCCGACCTGATCGAGCAGTGGATGGGTGGAGGGGGCTTCTGGACCACGCTGCTGCAGGTCTTCGCCACCATCGTGTACCTGCTCTTCAGCGCCTTGCTCGGCTTGGGCCTGGCGCAGCCCGCGGCGGGGCCTGCGCTGGAGGGCATCGTGCGGCACACCGAGAAGCAGCTCGGGCTGCCGGAGCGCCCGCCCACGCCATTCAGCACCGACGTGCTCCGCTCGATGGGCTCGGCCGCGATCGGCATGGGCGGGGGGCTCTCGGCGCTCGTGCTGCTCACGCTGCTCGGGCTCATCCCCGGCGCCGTGCTGATCACCGTCCCGCTCAAGGTCGTCGCTGCCTCGTTCTTCTTGGCCTGGGACGTGATCGACTACCCGATGAGCGTGCGCGGGGTGCCGCTCGGCGCCCGCGTGGCGTTCGTGTTCCGGAATCTGCGCTCGGTGTTCGGTTTTGCCGCGGGCCTCGCGCTCGTCGCCCTGATCCCGTGCGGCTTCTTGCTCGCGTTGCCGTTCGGAGTGGTGGGCGCCACCGCGCTGGTCAAGGAGCTCGAGGCCGGCGAGAAAGGCTGACCCGCACGAGCCCGCGATACGCGCGCACGGCCACCGCCCTTTTGGGCTACCGTACGTGGCTGTGAGCGATCTCTTCCTGCGCGCTTGTCGGCGCGAGCCCGTCGACGTCACCCCGGTCTGGTTCATGCGACAGGCGGGCCGCTACATGGCCGAGTACCGAGCGCTGCGCCAGAAGTGGACGCTGCTCGAGATCTGCAAGCGGCCCGAGCTCGCCGTCGAGGTCACGTTGCAGCCGCTGCGCCTGGGCATGGACGCGGCGATCTTGTTCGCCGACATCCTGCTGCCGCTCGAGCCGATGGGGGCGCCGTTCGAGTTCGCCAAGGGCGAGGGCCCCGTGGTGCACGAGCCGGTGCGCGACCGCGCGGCGATCGAGAAGCTGCGCGTGTTCGAGCCCGAAGAGGGGCTGCCACACGTGCTCGAGGCGGTCCGACTGCTGCGCAAGGAGCTCGACGGCAAGACGCCACTGATCGGCTTCGCGGGCAGCCCGTTCACGGTCGCGAGCTACCTCGTCGAGGGCGGCAAGAGCTCGGACTACCGGCTGACCAAGAACATGATGTGGAGCGATCCCGAGTCGTTCTCCTTGCTCATGGGCAAGATCTCGGAGGTGGTGCGGCGCTACCTGCTCGCGCAGGTGAAGGCGGGCGCGCAGGCCATCCAGCTGTTCGACTCGTGGGTCGGCGCGTTGACCCCCGAGGATTACATCGAGCATGTGGTGCCGCACGTGAAGGGCATCTTGCGCTCGGTGGAGGAGACGGGCGTGCCCGTGATCCACTTCGGCACCAACACCGGTTCGTTGCTCACGCACATGCGTGACGCTGGCGGCACGGTGATTGGCGTCGATCATCGCACCCCCCTCATGGAGGCCTGGCAGCGCATCGGCTTCGATCGCGCCGTGCAAGGCAACCTCGACCCGCTGCTCTTGTGCGCTCCGGTCGAGGTCGCCAAGAAGCGCGCGACCGCGATCCTGGAGTCGGTGGGTACGCGTGCTGGCCACATCTTCAACCTGGGCCACGGCATCATCCCCGAGGTGCCGGTCGATCACGTGAAGGCGATGGTCGACCACGTGCACGAGACCTCCGCGCGCATCCGCAAGGGGTGACCATGCACGTCGTCGTCGCGGGGGGGGGGATCACCGGCCTCACCGCCGCGTTTCGCTTGTTGTCTGCGGGCGCCTCTGCGCGCGTGACGTTGCTCGAGGCAGGCGAGCGCTTGGGCGGCAGTCTGCTCACGGTGCACAAGCAGGGCTTCTTGTTCGAGGGCGGGCCTGACGCCTTCGTGGCGCAGAAGCCGCAAGCCAAGAAGCTGTGTGTGGATCTCGGGCTCTCGGATCGTCTTCAAGGCACGCGACCCGAGAGCCGCCACGTCTACTTCTTGCGGCATGGAAGGTTGAGCAAGCTGCCCGAGGGTATGGTGCTCGCGGTCCCCACGCGCTTCTTGCCGCTGGCGAAGAGCCCGATCTTCAGCCTGCTCGGCGTGGCTCGGATGGGCCTCGACCTGGTGATCCCGAGGCGCGCGAGCGCCGAGGACGAGTCGATCGCCTCGTTCCTCTCGCGCAGGCTCGGCCGCGAGGCGGTCGACGTGCTGGGCGAGCCGCTGCTCGGCGGCATCTACTCGGGCGACCCCGCGCGACTCAGCATCCGCGCCACGTTTCCGCAGCTGCTCGAGCTCGAACGGCAACACGGCAGCTTGGTCAAGGGCGCCATCGCCATGCGGCAGCGCGCCCCAAAGCCCGGCGCTGGCGCGGCACCGAGCGCGTTCCTCGCCCTGCGAGGCGGCATGGGCGAGCTGATCGAGACGTTGGCCGCGCGCGTGACCGAGCTCGGCGGGCAGATCCAGCGGGGGGTTGCGCTCCAGAGCGTGTCGCCGGCGGGGTCTGGCTACAAGCTCGCTTTGACCAACGGCGGCGAGGTCACCTGCGACCGCCTGCTGCTCGCGCTGCCGGCGCAGCCTGCCGCGCGCCTGCTCGCGCCGCTGTCCGAGCAGGCCGCGCAGATCGCGCGCGCGATCCCGCACGTGTCGACGGCGACCTGTTTGCTCGCCTACGAGCGAAGCGCCATCGATCACCCGATGGATGCGGCCGGCGTGCTCATCCCCAAGAGTGAAGGTTACGACGCGAGCGCGTTGACGTTCATGTCGAGCAAGTGGGAGGGCCGTGCGCCCGAGGGCAAGGCGCTGTTGCGCGTGTTCTTCGGCGGCCAAGCCCACCCCGAGGTGCGGCAGCAGAGCGACGACGACCTGCGGCGGATGGCAGAGGACACGCTGCGCCGAGTGATCGGTCTGCGCGCGCCGCCGCTGTTCAGCGAGGTGTTTCGCTGGAACGACTGCCGGCCGCAGCCAGTGGTGGGGCACCTCGAGCGCCTGGCGACGCTGCGCCGCGCGCTCGAGGCGTTCCCGGGATTGCTCGTGGCAGGCGGGGCGTTCGACGGGGTGGGCATCCCGGATTGTGTCCGGCAGGCCGAAGAAGCCGCCCAACGCTTGCTCTCGCCTTTGTAAGCTGGAGCGAACCTCCTCATGTGTGAGCTGCTCGGCATGGAGTGCAACGTCCCCACGGACATTGCGTTCTCGTTCACTGGCTTGCGACAGCGCGGCGGCAAGACCGCGCACCACGGCGACGGCTGGGGCCTCTCCTTGTACGAAGGCCGAGCTGCGCGCTGCTTCTTGGAGCCAGCCGCCGCCGCGAACAGCCCGCTCGCCCGCTTCGTGGCCGAGAACCCGATCAAGACGCTCTTGGCGATCGGCCACATCCGCAAAAAGACGCGCGGCAAGGTGGATCTGGCCAACACGCACCCGTTCGTGCGTGAGCTGTGGGGGCGACACTGGGTGTTCGCGCACAACGGCACCGTGCGCGGCGCGCGAGCGCTGAAGCTCGGGCGCTTCCGCCCGATCGGCAACACCGACAGCGAGCACGCCTACTGCCACCTGCTCGAGGCGCTGCGCTCGAGCTTCTCGAGCTACCCGCGTGCGCCCTCGCAGCTGTTCGAGGCCATCGCCCAGGTGGGTGGCCGCATCGGCAAGCGCGGCTCGTTCAACTTCTTGCTCGGAGACTCGCGCCACCTCTACGCCCGCTGTGCGACCAAGCTTTGCTACATCATCCGGCGCGCCCCCTTCGGCCAAGCGCGGCTCGCCGACGAGGACGTCAGCATCGACTTCTCGACCGTCACCACCCCGAACGATCGCGTGGCCGTGGTCAGCACGGTGCCGCTGACCTGCAACGAGACCTGGACGCACGGCGAGCCGGGGACGATGTGGGTGTTCGATCAGGGCCGATTGCTTTCGACGCTGCCGAGTTGAGTCCGCGCGGCCTGCCTTGACGTAGAGACTGGGCCCGCTAGCCTGAGTGGGTCTTTTTTGAGCGCGACTTCGCTACGGTCCGGGTCGTGGGCCCCCATGGCCCCGGGTCCGGAGGGTGCTCAGCACCCAAACGCCAGATTCTCCTCCAGTGACTGACTTCGAAGAGCCCACAAGAGTGACGACGGTCGGCCCCAACAAGGCCGAGCCGATGCAGCCAAAAGGCACGGACTGCATCGTCGTCATCTACACCAAGACGCCCACCTTGCTGGGTAAGCGGTTCCCGCTGGAGATCAACCCCACGCGCGTAGGGCGCGGCGCAGACAACCAGATCGTCCTCGACGGGGACTCCGTCTCCCGTCGCCATGCGCAGTTCGAGCGCATCGGGGACAAGTGGTTCGTGTCGGACGTGGGCAGCACGAACGGCACCTACTGCAACGACGACCAGATCCAGAAGGAGACGGAGCTGCGCAACGGTGACCGCGTCAAGGTCGGGCCTACCATCTTCAAGTTCCTGTCCGGCGCGGACGTCGAAGCGCAGTACCACGAAGAGATCTATCGCCTCACGATCATCGACGGCCTGACCCAGGCCTACAACGCGCGCTACCTGTACGAGGCGCTCGAGCGCGAGATCATCCGTGGGCGGCGGCACGAGCGCCCCCTCAGCGTGATCATGTTCGACATCGATCACTTCAAGCGGGTGAACGACGTGCACGGCCACTTGGCAGGCGACTTCGTGCTCAAGGAGATCGCGCGTCTGATCCAGCAGCGCATCCGCCGCGACGAGATCTTCGCGCGCTACGGCGGCGAGGAGTTCGCGGTGATCCTGCCGGAGACCTCACTCGATGGCGCGATCTCGCTGGGAGAGACCCTGCGCCAGCGCGTCGAGGAGCATGTGTTCGCGTTCCAGGCAGACACGATCAAGGCCACCATCAGCGTGGGCTGCGCCCAGCTGACGGACAACGACAAGGTGGCCAACGAGCTGATCAAGCGGGCGGACGAGCTGCTCTACCAGGCCAAGCGTGGCGGCCGAAACCGCGTCTGCTACTGACCCGCACGCGTCGGGCGCCGCCGAGCCGGACCAACCACCCCACATGGTGGTGCCGCCTCCCGGCCCGCGCTCGCGCGAGCGCGGCGAGCGCCTCCACGCCACCGAGTGCCCGGCGTTTGCCGAGCGCAGGCAGGCGCGTGCGGGCGGCGATCCGTTCGTGCCGGTCTGTTTCGAACGTGGGCGCGGCGCAAACCTGTTCGACCTCGACGGCAACCGCTACGTCGACCTGGCCGCCGGCTTCGGCGCGGCGATCTTGGGGCACGGTCCGAGCCCTGCGCATGCGGCTGCGACTGCGCAGATCGGCAAGCTCGTGCAAGGGCTCGGCGATCTGTTTCCCTCCGAGGTGAAGGTCGCGCTGCTCGAGCGTCTGGCGGCGTGGCTGCCCGGGACGGGCGCGCGCGTGCTGCTCGGGCAATCGGGGGCGGATGCGGTGACGATCGCGCTCAAGACGGCGGCGCTCGCCACGGGTCGCCCGGGCGTGCTCGCGTTCGACGGCAGCTACCACGGGTTGTCCTACGGTCCGCTCGCAGCCTGCGGCTTTCGCTCGAGCTTGCGCGAGCCGTTTGCGGCGCAGCTCAATCCGCACGTGCGCTTCGTGCCGTACCCGCGCGCGCAGGCGGACGAGACGCTCGCGCTGGCGGCACAAGCGCTCCGTGCTGGAGACGTCGGCGCGGTGTTGGTGGAGCCGGTGCTCGGTCGCGGCGGCGTGCGCGTTCCCCCGCCTGGGTTTCTGGCTGCGCTGGCGGAGCTCTCGCGGTCGCACGGCGCGCTGCTGGTCGCCGACGAGATCTGGACCGGCGTGGGGCGCTCGGGCGCGCTGCTCGCGTCGCGCGCGGACGGTGTGGAGCCGGACCTGGTCTGCGTGGGCAAGGGGCTGGGCGCGTCGTTCCCCGTCTCTGCCTGCGTGGGCACCGGCGCGGTGATGGACGCGTGGGCCCGCGGCGGCGAGGTGGTCCACACCTCGACCCACGCAGGCGCTCCGCTGGGCTGTGCGGCGGCGCTCGCGACCCTGTCGGCGCTCGACGACGGTGCGCTGATGGCGCGCGCCACACGGCTAGGCGACGAGCTGCGCGAGCACGCGCGCGTGATCCTCGCGGGGGCGCAGGGCTTCGTCGAGGCGCGTGGTCGGGGCTTGATCGTGGGCATCGAGCTCGCGTCGGGGAAGCTCGCCGCGCGTGTCTGGAACGCGCTGCTCGCGCGCGGCTACGTGACCACGCTGGGCGGCCCGAGTGGTGAGGTGCTGGTGCTCACGCCCGCGCTCACCATCGATCGCGAGGTGCTGTTCGGCGTCGTGCCTGTGCTCGCGGAGCTGTGCGCGGAGGCCAGGTGAGCGCAGAGGAGGTGCTGCGAGAGAGTGAGGCCCTGCACGAGGAGGTGCGGGCGTTCATCACGCGCGCCGGCACGCGCGCCGAGGCCGAGCCGCTCGCGCTCAGGATCGCGTCGTACCAAGCGCGTCACGTAGAGCCGGTCGCGCGCCTCGGCCGCGCGCGCCTCGGCGGCCGCGCGCCGTGCGCGGTGAGCGAGATTCCAGCCTTGCCCACCGACGTGTTTCGGCTGCGGCGCGTGGCGGCCCACCCTTCGGAGCGCGACGTCTGCGAGTTTCTGACGAGCGGCACCAGCCAGGGCCGCGCGTCGCGCGGGGCCCACGCCTTTCGCACCCTCGCCACCTACGAGCTGGCCGCGCTCACCTGGGCCAAGCTGAGCTTGTTGCGCGACCCCGTGCCGCGCCGAGCGCTGCTTCTCTTGCCGAGCGCGCAGCGGCTGCCCGAGTCGTCGCTGTCGTTCATGGCCGACCTTTTCGTCGCCGCGCACGGCCTGCGAGCGCGCCACGTGGTCGACCTCGAGCGCGGCGTAGACGTCGACGCGGCAGCGCAAGAGCTCACCTCGCTCAGCGAGCCCATCCTGATCTTCGGCACCGCCTTTGCGTACGTTCACCTGTGCGACGCGCTCGCGGAGCGGAGGCTGCCGGTGCCCGCGGGCAGCCGACTGATGTTGACGGGTGGCTTCAAGGGCAGGTCGCGCGAGGTGCCGGAGCTCGAGCTGCGCGCAGGGCTCGGGCGGGTCTTTGGCCTGCCGGCCGAGGATGTGATCGGCGAGTACGGCATGACCGAGCTGTCGAGCCAGCTGTACGAGCCGCGTGATGTTGGCCGCACCTTGGAGCCCTCGGTCTACCGCGCGCCACCGTGGATGTTCGTGGACGCGGTCGATCCCGACACGTTGCAGCCGTTGCCGCCGGGCAAAGAGGGCATCGCGCGGCTGGTGGACCTCGCCAACGTCGACTCGTCGATCGCGATCCAGACGCAGGACCGCGTGGTGGTGTTGCCGAACGGAGACGTGAAGCTCTTCGGCCGCTTGCCGGGAGCCGAGGCACGCGGCTGCTCGCTCACGATCGAGGAGCTGTGGGCCGAGGCGCGCGAGTGATGCTCTCGGCGCCTGCTCAGGCACGCCTCGACGCGTTGCTCGCTGTGGCACGACGGCTGGCCGAGGCGGAGGACCCGCTCGGCCAAGAGGCGCGCGCGCGCCTGTGCGAGACCTCTCCGCTCAGCCCCGAGGGCGTCGATCTGATCTTGCGCGAAGCGCTCGAGACCGAGGCGTCGCTCGAGGATCGCGCCGGCCTCGCCGCCCAGGTGATCGAAGCGGCCCGCGCGCACGTCGTGCTCTCGGCGCATGTGCCCACCGCGGCGCTGCGCGCGATCGCGCTGGCTTCGCTGGGCAGCGCGCACGTACGCGTCAAGCCGTCGCGAAGAGACCCTGTGCTGGCCGAGCTTTTGGTTCGGGAGCTCGCCGGCTCGGCGTGGGCCTCGCTCGAGCTCGAAGCCGAGCTCGAGGTGGCCGAAGGAGAGGTGGTGTTCGCGTACGGCGCGGACGCGACGCTGAAAGAGATCCAGCACGCGCTCCCGCCCGGTGTTCGATTTCGAGCGCACGGCAGCGGTTTGGGCGTGGCATTGATCGAGCCCGGCGACGACCTCGGCGCGGCCGCGCGAGCGCTCGCGCGGGACGTGGTGCCCTTCGACCAAGCGGGCTGCCTGTCTCCCCGCTTGGCGTTCGTGCTCGGAGCGCCGGGGCGCGCGTCGGCGTTCGCGGGCGCGCTGTCTGTGGCGCTCTCGGAGCTCGCGCTGCGGATTCCGCGCGGTCGCCTCGACGTAGCGCTCGCGACCGAGCTCGCCCAGTTTCGCGAGGTGGCTCGCGCGACGGGCGAGCTGGTCGAGGGCCGCGACCACTCGCTCGCGGTCGATGAACAGCCCACGTCGCTGCTCGTACCGCCCGCCGCGCGCGCGCTGTCGGTGCTGGCGGCGCGAGACGTGTCGCGGGCGTCCGATTTGCTCGCGCCACTCGCGCCGCTGGTGACGACCGTCGGCACGCTGCGCGGATCGAGCGCGCCTCGCTTGATCGGCCGCGACGACGCGCGCTGGGCCGAGCTCGGCCGCATGCAGCGTCCGCGGCTGGACGGCCCGGTCGATCTGCGGAGGCAACGTGACTAGTTGGTCGCGTTGATGACGTCCCGAATGACGCGCCGCATCCGAAGCCTCGTGCGGGTGGCGCAGGGCGTTGACGCATTCTTCGAGGTAAGTGATCGTGATGTGTTGTCGGCATCGCAAACAAATGCGAGGCCCGTACCTTCCGTCGTGCAGCCTGGCGACCTGATCTCCTCCAAGTACCGTCTGCTCCGCCAACTCGGCCGGGGAGGGATGGGATCCGTCTGGGCGGCGCGGAACGAGCTCACGGATCGCGACTTCGCCATCAAGTTCTTGTTGCCGGAGCTGGCCAAGAACCGCGAGGCGCTCGATCGCTTCTTCCTCGAAGCGCGCGCGTGCGGGCAGATCAAGCACCCGGCGGTGGTCGCCGTGTACGACATGGGTCAAGCCGAGGACGGCACGCCCTACCTGGTGATGGAGCTCATGGAGGGCGAGGGGCTGGATGCTCGCCTCAGCCGCACCGGCGTCTTCCGCCCAGGAGAAGCAGCTGCGTTCGTCTCGTTCATTGCGCGCGGCTTGGCAGAGGCGCACGTGCGCGGCCTGGTGCACCGCGACCTGAAGCCCGCGAACGTGTTCTTCGGCGTCGATGATCGCGGCGAGGTGGTGCCGAAGGTGCTCGACTTCGGAGTGTCCAAGGCGACCGCCGCCGCGGATCCCAAGTTCGTGCGCACCAACACCGGCGCCGTGCTCGGCTCGCCCGCGTACATGAGCCCGGAGCAAGCGCGCGGAGACGAGGACATCGACGCGCGCTCGGACGTGTGGTCGCTCGGTGTGATCTTGTACGAGTCGTTGACCGGTCGCTCGCCGTTCGACGGCAGCAACTACAACCAGCTGATGGTGAACATCATCACCCAGAAGCACAAACCAGCGATCGAGCTGAACCCGCTCATCCCGCAAGATTTCTCGGATCTGATCGATCGCGCGCTCGAGAAGCACCCCGACCGTCGCATCGCCTCGGCCAACGAGCTGGCCGACCACCTCGAGAACATTGCATCGCGCATCACGGGCACGCCCTACCCGGGCATGAACTACCGGCCGCGCACCACGCCCTCGATGCGACCGCCGCTCGCGGCGAGCCCCACGCCGACGGAGACGTGGGTCGAGGTGCCGCTGCCCAAGCGCACCGCGCCGCTGTTCGTGTGGGCCAGCGCGGCAGTGTTCGTGACCGCGGTGATCTCGATCGGCGCGGTGGCCGTGGCGCGATCTGCGCCGCCCGTGGCCGGCGTGGCCACCCACTCGATGATCGTGCTCGACGAGGCCAAGTCTCGGCTCGACGCCAGCCTGCGCGCAGGCGAGGGCGAGAAGCGGGCGACCTCTCCCGTCGCCACCGAGAGCGGGCTGCCGGCCACGCCCGCGGCGAGCGGCTCGAACGTCACCGTGATCGACGCCAAAGACCTCCCCACCGTCGCGCCCACCAGCGCCCCGCGTGGCTCGGCCGCGCCCCCGAAGAAGAAGAAGAACGCCCACGGCGGCGTCACCAACCCTGGCTTCTGAGCCGCGCGATGGCGTGCGTTTCGCCTCGGAGCTGTCAAGGTAGTGCGGCTCACGTGCGTTGGCTGACCCCCCTGTTCACCCTGATCCTTCTGCTCGCCGGCTGCTCGTCGGAGGCGCAGAAAGAAGAGGAGCGGCGCCGCGCGATGGGCGAGGCACGATCGCTCGAGAGCGACGAGGATCCGCTCGAGCCGTACGCGCCAGACGTGGCCAAGCTCATCTTCTTGGTCACGGTCGACCACCACCTGTACGCGTTCAACCCCACGCAGCCAGGCCTCGGCGCCTACCGGCGCATCGGCAAGCTCAACTGCAAGGGCGGCGGCAACCCGCAGTCCATGTCGATCGATCGACAGGGCACCGCGTGGGTCTTCTTCGACTCGCGGCAGCTCTACCGGGTGAGCACCAAGGACGCCTCGTGCGAGTCCACCAACTACAAACATCCCAGCTTCCACTACCAGCTGGGCATGGGCTTCACCTCGGTCGGCCCCGGCTCGCAGCAGGAAGACCTCTACATCATCAGCCCCGAGTTCGGCCTGGCGACCATCGGCCTGCCCAACTTCTCGGTGAACAAGACGGGCAAGCTCTCGCGACCTGCGGAGCTCACTGGTGGCGGTGACGGCAAGTTGTTCTTGTTCCAGTCGGACGGTGCCAAGCTGAGCGAGGTGGATCGACGGAGCTACGAGCTCAGCCCCATCCACACCTTCAAGCTGGGGCACGTGGCCGCGTGGGCCTTCGCCCGTTATGGCGGCCGCTTCTACCTGTTCACCTCTCCCAACGGCTACGCCGGCTCGCGCACCACCATCTACGATCCCACGCGCAACACCGAGACCACGCGTGACGACAACGTTGGCTTCGTGGTGGTGGGCGCGGGCCAATCCACGCTGGTGCCGCCCTCGGATCAGGGCGCCGGCATCGCCGGCGACTTCGCGCCGCCCGAGCCGTCGGCTCCTTGATGGACGCTATGGCCCAGCTGCGCACTGCTTCGCGGACGCGCACTCTGCGCACGCCCATGTCGTAATCGCCGCACAGAGCTTATCCGCCGCCCGGCAGAACCGCCCCGCAACTTCTTGTCTATGAGGTGCCTGGCCATACCGACAAGGAGCTCCGACGTCAGGGCCTGATCAGGTTCAAGAGCGTCGCGGAGCGCGCCGACCTCTACCCAGGTGGCTTCTGGGATCCTGAATGACGAGGCGCGGGCCACCTGAAGAACCTCAGCCCAATCTAGACGGTCGTGAAGCTTGCCCAATTGCCCCCCCGGCACCGGTTGTGCCATTCGCCGCATTGCAACCTGCGTCATGAGGGCCCACGACGTCGCGGACCTTCGCTGCAAACTCTGGGTCGCGGCTGACCTTGTACGTGCGCGTCAGGCGCGGCTTCAGTCCGTTGGCGCGAAGTACTTTCGCGGTCGTCGCACTGGTCAAGCCGAACTCTTTGCCGAGAAGGTGCGTCGTCCAGCGTGTGCGCCCGGCCGGGGGAGGCCCGAGCGCCGTTTGAACAATCTGCTCGACTGTGGCCGCCGCGACAGCGTGGTCCTTGCGACCAGCCTTCGGCAGCTCGGCGAGGCCAGCGACGCGGTGGGCCACGAAGCGCCGACGAATGCGCGACACCTGCTCCTGGGACAGGCCGATCCGCAGCGCGATCTGGGCGCCGGGAACACCATCAGCGCTCAGCAGCACGACTCGTGCTCGCCGAACATGACCCGCGTGAGCGGAGCGTCGCGCTGCCAGCGCCTCAAGCTCGCGCCTCTCCTCTGTCGTGAGAACGATGCCCGAGCCATGCTGGTGAGACGCATGATGGGCCCGCGGTTCGGAGCATGGTCCCGCGCTTCGGAGCATGGGCCCGCGGTTCGGAGCATGGTCCCGTGGTTCGGAGCATGGTCCCGCGCTTCGGAGCATGGTCCCGCGCTTCGGAGCATGGTCCGGCGCTTGGGGGCACCCGCTGGCGCAAGAGCGTCGCGCTTGGGCGGGCTCTCCACACGCGACGGCGCACCCGAGCCAAGAGAGGCGAGGTGGTGTGGAGGTCTGTGGCTGAAGCGAAGGGACCCCTGGGCACGCAGGCGCAGAATACGTTTGGGCTTGGGTCCTACTGCGACTTGCCGGTCATCGTCACGCCGCATTTGCCCGGCACTGGCTTGCCCTCAATCTCGGCCTCGAAGGTCTCGCCGCTCACGCGGAACCGGAAGATCTTGCCCAGCGCTTTCACGTCGGCCGGGATCTTCTCGCCGTTGAGATCGTTGACCGACGCGTTGTCGTTGTACTTGAGGCCGAGCAGGTGCCACTCGCCGTCGTCCACGCGCACCGAGGTACCGGGAAAGTCCCACTTGACGGCGCGGAGCGGGCTGTCGACCGGCGGCATGAATTCGCCGCCGAACAGCGCACCGTCCTTGAACCTGACCGCGACCGCGTCGGCCTTGCACAGGCTGGTGAGACCGGTCTTGTCGGGCGCCTTCGTCGCACCGGCCGTACCGAAGATGGAGAGCTCGTCGATATCGATGTCACCGCTCTTCGAGCCCTTGTCCGACTCGAGCACGGTGATGCGGATCTTGCGGGTGGGCGCGCCGATCCCTAGGCGCTTGCGCACGCCCTTGTCGGTCGCGCGATCGAAGCCGAGCTCGGCCGAGCCGCCGTCCCACTCCACCTTGATCTTCTTGAGCACGCCGTTCGCGTCCCAGCGTTCGTCGCCACCCGCGGTCTTGCCTGTGCGTTGGCCCGCGAGCTCGATGCCGTCCACCTTGGCGCCTGGGTAGAGGCCGACCTCGAGCCACGCGCCGTCGGGCTTCGAGCTCCACGAGGTGGTCGGCTTGCCGTCGAGGGCGTACGCCGGCAAGTTCGTGTCGTACGCGTCGGACGCCATCACCGCCTCGACCACCTCCTTGGTCACGTTCGGACCGAAGCTCTCAGGCTTGGGCGGTGCGGCTGCAGGGGCGGCGCTCGACCCTGCAGGCGCCGCGGCCGCTGCCGAGCTGCCGCTGGCGCTCGCGCTGGGCTTGGGCGCGCTGCTGTCGGGCTTGCCGCTGGCGGCGGCAGTGGCCGACGAATCGCCGCCGCTCGGGGAGTTGCACGCAGAGGCGAGGACCAAGGAGAGGAAGGGCAGGATGCGGTTCGAGCTCGACATGGTCGCGAAGCCTACGCGCTCTCGGGGCGCGTCGTCCAAGGGCTCGGACCAAGCCACTCGGCACGCACCGACGCCCCCCCGCTCAGGTGCCGGCGACGCGATCCGGAGGTGACGCAGCGGTCGCAGCGCCAGTCGGTCGCTTCTCGCCGAACAGCCAGAACGACGGGGACAGGAGCGGTGAATAGTCGGGCTTGTCGAGCGCCGCGAAGGCCTCTCGGCTGCGTTCGCCCCGCGCGGTGGAGCAGCTCGCGCACACGCACTCCTCCGGTCCGGCGCGGTACTCGCTCTTCGCGATCTGGTCCCAGATCTTGAAGAAGAAGCCGGTGTGCATGGGCTTGTGGAGCGTGGACTTGGCGTGGTGCACGTAGTGCTGGAAGCTGGTGTTGATCCAACGGTGGTGCGCGTTCGGCCAGGAGAGCTCGAAGCCCCAGTGCAGGTACACGCCGTAGCCGTAGAAGAAGGCGCCGTACGTCAGGAACAACAGGTCCATGTTGATCGGCATCAACATCGGGATGATCAACAGCGGTGCCGAGCGGATGAGCTGGTCGACGTGGTCGTCGGCGATGACGGCGAAAGGCGACGGGTTGAAGAAGACGTGGTGCGACTTGTGCTGCTTCCACCAGAACGCGCGCGTGTGGCCGAGCCGGTGGTACAAGAACTCGTACAAGTCGGACCCAATCCAGGCCACGAAGAACGTCAGCACCAGGTAGCCCACGCCGTAGCCGCCGAGCCCGCCGTACGCCTTGGACCAGCCCGACTCCACCAAGTGCAGCGCCAGCGCAGGGCACAGCGTCGCGGTGTAGATGCCCTTCAGCATCTGCAGCACCTCGCGTCGGACCATCGTCGGCTTGGGGAAGGCCGGGTTCGACTTGCGCTGCCAACGCTCGAATGTGGGGCGAAAGTAGTAGATGGCGAACAGCGTGCCCGACATGGCCAACGTCATGCCGAAGGCGAGCACTGTCAGAACGAGCCAGGTGATGAAGAAGTTTCCGCGCTCGGCGAGCTCGACCAGCATGGCATGCAAGCGTCGCCGCGTGGCCTTTGCGGGTCAACTTGATGGATGCTCAGCGTGGCGTTTGCCGGGGCCGACCGGCTTCCTGCTTCTCGAGCGCGCGCATGGCCGCGAGGATGTCAGCGTTGGTCTCGTTGCTGGCCGTGGTCGACAGCGTCGACAGCACGCTCAGGCGCGATGCCTCGGGCACGAAGCCGAGCAGCTCGCCCACGCAGGGCAACACCGTGCCGGCGTACCAGGCCCGATCAGTCACGGTGTACGTGCTGCGCTCCGAGAGCGTGAGCACCGCGCCGCCGGCGATTTTACCGATGCCCTCGCGCATCCTCACGAGCCCACCCTTGCGCGCTTCCGCGTCGGGCGCGGCGGGATCGATCGAGTCGGCCAAGCGCTCGGCGGCGGGCATGAGCTTGGCGGCCATGCAGGTGGTCGCGACGCTGATCTCGAGCAACTCTCGAGCGACGGGAGTGCCACGCTGAAGCGCGCTCACGTACACCTGGGTGACCTGTCCGAGCCCTGCGAGGAGCTCGAACGCCGGCAGGAGATCCGCGAGCGGCGCGTTCGGCTTGCCGATGAACGCATAGTTTTCGCTCGAGATCATGCGCTTGAACACGGGAGCGTCGCGACGCGGCAGCGATCGTTGATCTGCGCTCGTCAACACCTTGGCCGCCGCGGCATAGTCTTGCCCGGTCCACACCCGATCCGCAGGCGGGAGCGGCAGCGCCACCCGCGCGCTGGTGGGGCCGCTCGAAGCGCTGCTGGTCAGAGCCGCAGACGCAGAGCTCCTCTCGGCTCGCGGCTCGTCGTCGTCCTCGTCGTCCGAGGCGCGCCGCTTCTCTTTCTTGCTGGCGCAGCCCGCGACCGTGGCCGCGAGAAGCAAGGCCGCGAGGACGGCGCGCGGGCTCACTGGGCGGCTCACGCCTGAAGCTTGCGCGCGAAAGCAGCGAGCGAGCCAAGCAGCTTGCCCAGGGTCTCGCGCGTGGGCTCGTCCGTGAGGCGACCCGAGGCGTCGAATTTGTCGGTGGCCTTGGACACGAACAGCTCGGGCTTGTTGATGGCGTGCATGTTCGTGAACACGCACACGTGGCGCAGCGCCATCTGGCCACGGATCGTGCCGAAGCCGCCAGGGCTCGCGCCCGCGAACGCGACGGCTTTGCCGTCGAGCACGTTGGGTGAGCGGCTGGCCCAGTCGATCGCGTTCTTGGTCACCGCGGGCATGGAGAAGTTGTACTCGGGTGACACCACCAAGAGCGCCTGGGCGCTCGCCAGCTGGTTGCGGAAACGCTCGACCGGCGCGGGGTAACCAGGCGGATCGCCCGGGATCATCAGGTCTTGGTTGTAGAGCGGCACGTCCGACAGATCCGCGATCTCGAGCGTGACACCCTCGGGTAGGAGCTCGAGGGCTGCGCGCAGCAGTGCCGAGTTGAGGCTCTTCTGGCGCAAGCTGCCAGAGAAGCCGACGATCTTGAGGGGTGTCGTGGACACGGTCACTCCGCCGCTTCCGCGCCGACGGTCTTCAGGAGCTCACGCACCCGCTTGTCGGCGATGCCTGCTGCCTTGCCGATGGTTTTGAGGACCTTCTCCTCCTTCTTGTCGATGCCGGCGGTGGCTTGCGCGACGTAGGCGCCGAACAGCAGCCCAGCCTCGGGCTGGCCGAGCTCCTTGAGCTTGGCGCCGAGTGCCTTGGCGCGCTCCTCCGCGCTGCCGCTGGCCTTGGCGCAGTCGTCGACCAAGGCGTCGGCTTCCCACTCGATCACGTGGCCTTGGGACAAGATTTCCACGGCGGTGACGATCGCCTTGCGCTCGCTGTCGTCGAGCTTGTGATCGGTGGTCGCGGTCAGGTAGCCCGCTTCGACCGCGGCGCGGAACACGTCGCTCTGGCGGGCCACGTTCAGCTCTTTGCGTACGGCCTCGGCGAAGCGCGCGAGCTCTTCCTTGGTGGGCTTCTTGGACATGGGGCGCTCTTCGCCTGGATCGGGAGGCGCGCCAACCCCAAGCCGACTCGCGGTACGCTTTGGCGCGATGGAAGCCCGCACCAGTGAAACGCACCCGATCGAGGTCGGTTGGCTCGTGGCCGGGCGGCTCGGGCTCACCTTTGCTCCGGGCAAAAACGCCACGTCCAAATTCGGCTTCCCTTGGGCGCGCAGCTTGCGAGCCGATCTGACCAGGCTGCGCGACGAGCTCGGGGCGAACGTACTGGTGAGCCTGATCGAGGATCACGAGCTGAGGACGCTCGGCATCCCCGATCTCGTGAGCGAGGCGCGCAACCACGGCTTCGACGTGCTGCGCTTCCCGATCGTGGACTACACGGCACCGAGCGACGCAGCGGATACGCGCAGACTCGTCGACGGGATCGTCGAGCGCCTGGACCTGGGGGATCGCGTGATCATCCACTGCCGGGGTGGGCTCGGGCGGGCTGGCACGATCGGAGGGTGCACGCTGCTCGCGCTCGGCGAGCCGATCGAACAGGTGTTCCAGACGCTGGTGGCGGCGCGAGGGCCGAGCTGCCCGGAGAAGGAGGAACAACGAGAGTTCGTGCGCGCGTTCGGTCGTGCGCTGGCCGAGCACCCGTTGGAGCGCCCGTCCCAGCTGGCGTTGGGCTCGATCCACAGTGAGATCGAGTCCGCGTTCGTGGGCGCGACGCTGGGCGCGGCGATCGGTGACGCCATGGGCCACCCGACCGAGTTCGTCGGATCGATGGACAAGCTCCGCGCGCGCTTCGGGCCGCGCGGCGTCGAGGGCTACGCCCTGTACTGGGAGCGGGACGGGCAGAGGTTCGCGCCTTTCACCGACGACACGCAGATGGCCGAGGCCGTGATGAGGGCGCTGGTGGGCGCGCTGGCGGCGGAGGACAGCGACACGGGCCTCATGGCCCGCATGGCGCGGGGCTTCGTGTCGTGGGCCTTTCAACCGCGGGGCGGGCACCGCGCGCCGGGGAACGCCTGTCTGCGCGGCTGCTACCAGCTGGATCTCGGCGCGGCCTGGGATCGCGCGGGCGCGCCCGACGCAGGTGGCTGCGGGTCGGTGATGCGCGCGTTCCCGTTCGGGCTGGCGTACTACGACGATCTCGCGCGCGCCGAGTCGCTCGCGGTGCAGCACTCGCTGCTCACGCACGGGGACCCGATCGCCAAGGCCGCGTGCGCAGCGATGGCGGTGGGCGTCGCCGCGTGTGTGGTGAAGCGCCCCGTGAGCGAGGTGTTGTCGCTGATGGAGCGCGCGGCCGCTCGCTACAGCAGCGAGACCGGAGAGATGATCGCAGCGGCGCGGTCCGCAGCTGAGCTGGGCACGGCCCCGGAGCAAGTGTTCGAGCGGTACCTTGGCTGGGCAGCGCACGACGCCATCGCCGCCGCCACCTTCATTCTGGCTCGTCACCCCGAAGATGTGCGCGCGGCGATCTTGGAGGGCGCGAACACGCCGGGTGACAGCGACAGCATCGCCACGCTGGCGGGCGCGCTCGTGGGAGCGCGCGTGGGGTCGCGCGCGCTGCCCGGCGACTGGGTGAGCGATCTGGAGCGTCGCGCCGAGCTAGAGCAGCTGGCGTTGGCGCTGGCGCGCGCCCGGCAAGCGGGCGCATCGGCGCGATAGATCGAGATCGGGTCCACCCTCCGCGGCACGCAACGTGCTTCTTCGTCGCCGCTTGGTTCTTTGCTTTGGAGGGTCGCCTTATGAATTCACGTGTCTTGGGTGCCTGGCTCGGGGTCGTTGGCACGACGTTGTTGGCTTGTGGGGATGATGCGGCACAGCTTGGCAGCGGCGCGGGTGACTTCGGCGGCGCGAGCTCCGGCGGCAACGGCAGCGGCGGCTGGAGCTCGGGGGGATCGTACGGGTACGGCGGTGGATCCTTTGGCGGCAACGATGGCGGACCTCCCCCGCCTTCCCCCATCCCGGCGCCGCCCGAGCCGCCGATGGGCTGTGAGGGCTTGGATCCCAGCGCTCCGCTCGTTTTGTACGTGTCGGCGGACGACTCCAACTCGATGGCCTCTCCGGTGCGCGCGCGAGAAGCGCTCCGCGCAGGCAGCAGCGCGTTCGGCAGCGTGCGGACGTACGAGTTCTTCAACTACTACCGCTTCGACTACCCGGCGCCGACGCGAGGGCAGCTCAACCTGTTCGCCGAGGCAGTCGAGGGGAGCACCCCTGGGTCGATCGATCTGCAGTTCGCGGTGCGCTCTCCGGATCCGGACGCGACGCGACGAGACATGACCATCACGTTCGTGCTCGACACCTCGGGATCCATGGAGGGGCACGGCATCGAGCGTGAGCGCGCCGCCATCCTCGCGCTCGCAAGCAAGCTGCAAGCGGGCGACATCGTGAACGCCGTCACTTGGTCGGTGGACCAGCAGGTGGTGCTCGCGAACCATGTCGCGACGGGCCCCAACGATTCGGCGGTGGTCGCCATGGCGCAAGGCCTCGCGCCCAACGGGGGCACGGATCTGGATGCTGGCTTGATCAGGGGCTACGAGCTCGCCGAGCAGAGCTACGACATCGAGCGGCTGAATCGCTTGGTCGTGATCAGCGACGGCGTGGCCAACGTGGGCGTGACGGCCGCGGACGTGATCGCCATGAGCTCGGAGCTGGGCGACGACGAGGGCATCTACCTGGTGGGCATCGGCACGGGTCCTGCGGGTGCCTACAACGACGAGCTGATGGACTTCGTCACGGACAAGGGTCGCGGCGCGTACATCTACCTGGACGAGCCCGAGGAGGCGCAGGCGATCTTGGCCGATCGCTTCGACGAGGTGATGGAGGTCTCTGCGCGTGCGGTGCGCCTGGAGCTGACGGTTCCCTGGTATTTCCAGATGCAGAAGTTCTACGGGGAGGAGTACTCCGAGAACCCGGCCGAGGTGAAGCCGCAACACCTCGCACCAGGCGACACGATGGTCTTGCTGCAGACGCTCAAGGCCTGCGACCCGACGCTGCTCGTGGGCAGCGATCCGGTCAGCATCGAGGCCTCTTGGAACACCCCCATCACACACGAGCCGAACAGCGTGACGCTCGAGACGACCGTCGCTGAGCTGCTCGGCTCGCCCACGCTGTTCATGCCCAAGGGCAAGGCCATCGCCGCGTACGCAGACGCGCTGCGCTCCGGGCTTTCGGCCGACCTGCACGCTGCGCACGCGCGGGTGCAGGCCGCGAATGTGGGCGGCAGCGACGCCGACCTGCAAGAGATCGAGCAGCTGCTCGAGGCTCATCCGGCGTTCTGAAGGCACCCGCGCGCTGAGCTCGCCCTGGCCGCGGCGGACGCCGGGGCTCGTGTCGGGTAGGCTGGAGCCGATGTTTGCTCCCGCGTGGGTCCGGACGCGGCAGGCGGCTTGCGCCTGCGTGGTCGCCGCCGCCGCCCTCGGGTGCGGGCCAGACGAGTCCACCGGACCGGGTGGAGCCGGGACGGGCGGTGCAGGTGGCGCCGAGCCGAGGGCCGAGGCGGGCTTCATCGAGGTTCCGCCCGCGACCGTCGTCGGCCCGCCGTACGCAGCGCGCGTCTTCTATTCGTTCCAGCCCGCCGAGGCCGGCGCGGAGGACGCGCCGCTGCTCCTGTTCTTCAATGGTGGGCCCGGGGCGGCGACGTCCGGCACGTTGATGGTCTACGGCACCGGACCGTTCACGCTCGATCCGGACGCCTCGCTCGGCGCCAAGCCAGCCCCGAACCCCGAGCCCTACACGCGCTTCGCGAACCTGCTCTTCGTCGACGAGCGGCAGGCTGGCTTTTCGTACGGCGTCGCTCCCATCGCGGATTGCCTGGAGGGGCCGGCCGGCTACGTCGAGGACGCAGCCGACTATCTGTTCGCGTTGCTCGAGTTCCTCGATGGCCGCCCAGAGCTCGTGGGCAGGCGTGTGGTGTTGGTCGGCGAGAGTTATGGCGGGACGCGCGCGCCGGTGATGCTGCACATGCTCCACCACTACGCCGTCGGCGCGGAGCCCGCGGCCCTTGGGCTCCCGGACCTACACTCGCGAGTGCCCTGGCTGCGCGAGCGTGTGCAGGCCCATTTCGACCTCGCCGAGCCAGAGCGCGCGGGAGAAGACCGGTCTCCGGAAGAGGTGGCGTCGCAGTTCGGCGAGCTGGTTCTGATTCAGCCTAACTTCTTCGGCAGCACGCAGTTCGCGCTCCAGGAGACGTTGATCCAAGACGACCCTGACTTCGACGCATTCCTGGCCGAGGAGGGCAGCTACGATCGCTTCGACGTCCGCAAGCCGCCGACCTTTGCAGACAGCCTCAACACCCGCACGCAGATCACGCTGCACGATCCGGTCGCGCTCGAGACCATGCTCGGCGTGTCGCCGCTGGCGATCCCGCGGCTCGCGAGCGGCGAGCGCACCGACGCCGCCCGCCTGCTGGAGGGCTACGATCTTTCGCAGATCGCGGCGGCCGAACGGAGCCTGCGCGAGCTGCTCGGTGAGCTGCCGGCGACGGATGCGTATTGGCTACCTCTGCAACCGGCCTGTCAGGGCCTGCTCGGCGACGAAGGCAGCGCTCGAGCGCTGCTCGAGATCCTGCCGCGGACCCGTACGTTCATCACCAACGCGCGCTGGGACTCCGTCACCTACACGGAGGCCTTGCCCGCGCTGTTCGAGCTGATGGGGTACGACGCGTCCGTCGACGTCGCCGCGCCGCTCGGGGCGGCGCGGCCAGGGGAGCTCGTGCTCAGCTCGCAGGATCAGGAGCTTCGGGTGCGCTTCCCGACCTACGAGTCGGGCCACTCCGTGACCGTCGGTGCGCCGCGCGAGCTTGGCGCCGATTTGGCCGCTTGGCTCGGCGCTCGTTGACCGGGGCGCGGGGGAGCGTCCCTCCGGGGTCGGCAGCTCCTCGAAGCTCGAACCTGCGGGGGACTCAGCGCTCGATCCGGCAATCGGGCCGGGCGGACTTGAACGACTCGATGTCCGCATCGCCGACGGCGGTGCCCTTGAGGCGGATCTCTCCCAAGCTGGCGATGTCTTTCAGCGCCGAGACGTCTTTGACGGGCGTGTTGTCGAGGGTGATCGATCGCAGGCTGGACGCTGTGCGGAGGGGCCGCAGATCGGTGACGCGTGAGCCGTCGAGGTAGAGGTAGGTGAGCTGGCTCATCCCGGCGAGGGGGGCGAGATCCTCGACCAAGGTGTTGGTGAGGCTGAGCGTGTGCATCTCACGCATGGACGCGAGCGCGGAGATGTCCTCGATCTTGGAACCCTCGAGGACGAGCTCGTTGAGCTTCTTGCATTTGGCGAGCGGGCTGATGTCTTCGAGCTGGGCACAGTCCTTGAGCACGAGGCTACAGAGGCTGGTGAGCTCGGCGAGGGGCGCGACGTCGGTGACGGGCGCGCCGTCGACGAACACCATCTGTTCGGACTTCTTGTAGGTCTTCCCGCAGAACTCGACCTTCTTGGTGGCCATGGATTCCCTCCGCTCGCGTGGGCGTACAGTGGGGGTTCGCGCACTGCAAGGAGCTGGTACACGGTCCTCATGGGGGACGGCTCCTTGGCCTCGATCGATCTCTACGACAGCGAGGGCGCGCTGACGGCGGAGGCGCTCGAACGGCACTTGGCTTCGAGGGATGCGTCGCGCGTCCGTGAGCTCACGGCGTACCTGCATTTCATGGACGACGCCTGCCGGGCGGTGCTCGGACGGTCCCCGTTCGTGGCCGAGCTCGAGCGGCTGCGGCTGAGCGCAAACGCGGCCTGCAACCAGGTGACGGCGGCGGCGTTCGTGGCCTTTCTCGAGCAGGTCGGCGGTGGGCTGCGTCGTCTCGAAGTCTCGGGGCTCGCGATGGGCGACGCAGGAGCGTCGGCGATCGCGAGCCACGCGAGCGCTCCCGAGCTCGAGGTGCTCGTGCTCGACGGCGTCGGGCTCTCCCGCGACGGGCTCGCGAGCCTTCTGGCGGTCCTCTGCAAGGTCGACTGGCTCGATCTGGCGAGCAACCGATCTCTGGGGCCCGACGGGGCGAGCATGCTCACCGCGTGGCCCGGGCTCGTGGAGTGCCGCGGGCTGGAGCTCGGACGCACCGGGCTGGGTGACGAGGGCGCGCTCACGATCGCGCAGGCTGGACCGTTCGCACGGCTCGAGCACCTCGGTCTTCGCTCGAACGAGCTAGGCGATGCAGCCGCTCGTGCCATCGTGACGCTTCGGGCTCGAGAGCTCCGGCACCTCGACGTCTCGTACAACCGGATCGAGGCGGCAGCGCTCGAAGCCTTGGCGGCCGCCTGGCCCGAGGCAACCGTCGAGACGCGTGGCAACGCGACGTTCGAGCCCGAGTTTGCGGCGAGGCTGGGGGAGCGTTTGACCGACGCCCGGCTCTCCGTCGAAGACCAGTTCCTGGAGGGGTCGCCGGAGCTGCATACGCTCTTGCATTGGCCGCGCTTGGCAGAGGTGCGGCACCTCGAGCTGATCAGCTCGCCCATCGCGCTCTCGGATCTCGCCGAGCTGCTCGCGAAGCCAGCGCTGGGCGCGCTCGAGACGCTGCTCTTGAGAGACACCATCGCCGGCGGATCCGGGAACGCGCTGATCGGCATCCTCGCGAGCGCGGGGCCCCGATCCCTCCGCCACCTCGGCCTCGAGCACGTCTTCCCGCGACTCGACGACAAGGCGATCGACGCCCTGCTGAGGCTTCCGTTCTTCGACGGGCTCGACTCGCTCGGGCTCGCCGGCTCCCTCGAAGGAAGCCCCTCCGCGCTCGACGCGGACCGCCCGAACCTCGCGTTTCGCGCGCTGTGCGCGCATGACGGCCCGTTCGTGAAGCGACTCGGGCTTCGGTACCTCGTGGGCGATCGCGAGGTGAAGTCGCTCGTCAAGGCGCCCTGGTTCCCGACGCTCACGCACCTCGACCTCTCGGGCGGCAACGTCGGCGCGTACGGCCTCTATCTCCTCCTGCGTGCGCTCGCCGACAGCCGCATCGAGAGCGTCGACCTGAGCGAGAACTGCGCCGGTGACGCTCGCGGCGGCGAGGTCGAGGCGAAGAAGGTCTGGGACGACATGCGACCGGCCGCGGCGCACGTTCGGATCAAAGAACCCCGGTGGTAGCTTCCGCTCAGCGCGCGAGCGGCTGGTCAAGCGCCGCTTCGAGCTCGCCGAGCAGCTGGGTCCACCGAGGCTCCGCCTGGGTTACGATGAGCGGGAGCGCACTGCGGGGTCCACCCACGTCCCGGCACCGCTCGCAGTCGCGCTGTCCCCCGCTGGCAGCCCGACGTCATGCCATCCGCCGTCCACGGAGCCGAACAGCGCTTCGGCCGCCACGTCCCGGAACGTGCTGGTGATGGATCCATCGAACAGGACCACCTCGACCTCGCGAAGGTGGCTGGCGCCCAGCTCGAGGTGATGGCGGAGCGCCGTCATCATCGAGCTGGCGCAGGTCTCGACGCTGACCTTCGCCGCGCCGGTGCCGAGCGCGGCGCACGCAATCGATCGGTGCCCCATCTCGTCCGCCAGGAGCAACGCGCGTTGCATCGCTCGCCCGACGCACGACGCCTCTTTCCACGCGCTGACCGCGTGCAGCACGTTCTTGCTGTGGAGCTGCCCCCCCGAGGTGGCGACGCAGCTGCCCAGCGGCTGGCGGCCGTGGGCCAGCGCCTCCTCTTCGATCACGTCCCCACCGCGCAGGCGAAGCGCGTCGCCCAGCCCCGAGCGCATCGCCATCGTCTCGTTCGCGCTCGACACGATGGCGTCCGTCGTCGCGCTGGTCAGATCCCCCTCGCGCATGTGCACGACACAGTCGTGCACGCGGACGGTGGAGCGGTCGAGCGCCACGATGCTGCCGTGCCGGCGGCGCTTGTCCGGGCCTCGACAGGCTCTGCCGCGACCTCGCCCGGTTCGATGCAAGATGGCGTCGCATGGCGCGGCGCTGGTGCGGTCGTGCTCGGCGAAGGTTGTGCACCTCGACGTCGACACGTCACGCCGCTGTTCGGCGAGCACGAGGGCGGATTGCGGGCTCCCAATCCCCGCTACCGCGGACGACCCAGCTATCACCCGATTCTTGCCCCCGTCGCCGAGACCGACACGATTCTGGGCGCCGAGCTGCCCTGTCGCGAGTTCGACACGCGAAATCCACGCTGAGCTGATGGGTCTGCGACGGCCCGCGCAGAAGGCAGACCGGGAGCTCATGAGCACAGCAGGTGGAGCAAGATCGATCACGTTGCTATTCTGGGGCGCATCGCTACGATTCAGTCTGTAATTCGGAGCTTTGTTCTTGGCCTCGCATTCCTATCAGGAGCATGTGGGGACGCTGCGGCCGGCGCTCACGCTGGCCACGGTGGTGAACCCCTCGGGGCGGGGCCGACCGGGGGCCAGATGCAGAGTGGTGGCGGTGGCACGGTCCCCGGGGAGGCTTGCTCGCCGGAGACCGTGCAGCCCTGCTACTCCGGACCTGCGGGAACTGAGCTCGTCGGCCTGTGTATGCCGGGCACGCAAACCTGCCTGGCAGACGGCACTGGGTTCGGTGCATGCGAGAACGAGACCGTGCCCTCACTGGAGACGTGCTCCAACCCAGGCGATGAGGATTGCGACGGCGAGACCAACGAGGACGGCATCGATTGCTTCTGCGTTCCAGGATGGGAGGTCCCCTGCTACTCCGCCGACCCCGCAACAGAAAACGTCGGGCTGTGCGTGCCCGGCCTCCAGGTCTGCAACACCGAGGGGACAGGCTTTGGGCCGTGTGTCGGGGAGGTCACACCCACGGCTGAGTCTTGTCTGACGGCGGAGGACGACGACTGTGACGGCGATACTGACGACGATGACGCGAACTGTGTGTGCCCCCCGAACAGCATCATTCCGTGCTACTCCGGTCCACCCGGTACCCAGGGGATTGGCCCTTGCACCGCAGGAACGCAAGTCTGCGACGCTGATGGCATGGGCTTCAGTCCGTGTGTCGGCGAGGTGATTCCAAGCCCTGACCATTGCTCCACGGCGGCAGATGACGACTGCGACGGGTCTGTGCAGCCGCTTTGCCCTGGCGGCGACCACCTCTGGAGCAAGCGCTTTGGCGGTACTGGAACGGAATGGGCAAACGACGTCGCTGTGGATGCGAGCGGCAACGTTGTGGTGGTCGGCCGCGCCCGGGGGGACCTCGACTTCGGAGGGGGGCCGCTGCCTGCCGTCGGCCAGGACGACATCTTCATCGCCAAGCTCGACCCCACCGGCAATCACCTTTGGAGCAAACGCTTCGGCAACAATTCGCCACAGGAAGCACTAGCCGTGGCGACAGACCCACTAGGCAACGTGTTCGTGGGTGGTCGGTTCACCGGCACGCTCAACTTCGGCGGCGCCGCCCTGACAGCCCCAAGCGACGACATGTTTCTCATCAAATTCGATCCGGCAGGCAATCACCTCTGGAGCAAGAAGTTCGGAAACATCGGAGCCGACTACGCGAGCGAAATCGTCGCCGACTCGAACGGTAACGTCGTTGTTTCGGGTGCGTTCGACTATGGCGTCAACTTCGGCGGGGGCACGTTGACCGGCCTCGGTGCAATGTTCATTGCCAAGTTCGCGCCGGACGGCAGTCACATCTGGAGCAAAGCCTTCGATGGGACTGGGTTCCAAGGAGCGAGTGGATTGGCAGTTGATGCCAGTGGCAACGTTGCCGTCGGCGGATTCTTCCAGGGTACCCTCGATCTGGGAGGCGGCCCGCTCCAGGCCGCCGGAGGCGCGCTCGACGATGACGCCTTTCTCGCCAAGTTCGACTCGAACGGGGATCACCTGTGGAGTCAGCGCTTCGGTGACGTGCTCTATCAGGGCCTCCACGACCTGGCCGTCACCACAGCAGGTGAAATCGTGCTCGTGGGAAATTTTGACGGGACGATCGACTTTGGCGGTGGACCACTCATGGCCCTCGGCGCGGATTGGGCGAGCTACGTCGCAAAGATTGATGGCGATGGGAGCCACCAATGGAGCCATGCCTTCAGCTCTGGGAACACTGCCGTTGTGTTCGACGTTGTGGTCGACCCGAACGAGGACATCACGATCGCAGGCGCGTTCGACCTGACAATCGATCTTGGAGGTGGCCCACTCGTGAGCGCAGGAGCACTCGACTGTTTGGTGGCGAAGCTCGATGCGATGGGCAACCACAAGTGGAGTCACCGGTTCGGCGCGACGGGACATCAAATTGGCCTTGCCGTCGCCGCGAACGCCGCCGGCGATGTGTTCGTTGGCGGTCACTTCTACGTCGAGGTCGACTTCGGCGGCGGTCCGCTTGTCAGCGTCGCAGACGACGACGGCTTCCTCGCAAAGCTGTCGCTCTAGCCCCTCCTCTTGCGCTTCGCGCTGTGTTTGTAGGCGTTGGCGGCGCTTTTCGCGATGGGCGGAGCAGACTTCAGGCCGGCGACTTCTGTCGGCGATCCGCCGACCGTCTTCGTCGTGGACCAACGAGCAGATCGTGAAGACGTTCTCTTCGTCAGGCGGGACGAACGGCGCTTTGGCCTCGATCGTCGTGTTCGGGAGGTGCTTGGCGATCGATGGCTTCGGGATCGCCTTGGCGCAGTCGACGCCGAGCGGTGGGAGGTCCAAAGCCGCGACCGGCGCGGGGGCTCGGGCCTGTCCCGGCGGCGCCGCCGCCACGGACGTCGCGCCCTCCTTCGGGGTGGCGACTGGAGCGGCGGGGCGACCCGAACAGCTGAGAGCGCTGACGATCGAGACCACGCCGCCGAAGGCGCCCAGCGCGAAGCGATTTCTCAAGCCTGTGAACATAGCGCTCCGGGACCCATCTCTAGCGGGTCAAGCATACGCCGGTGCTGTAGTCGACCAAGCCATGGGTGCAACGAGCCCCCCTATCGACGAAGCAATCCACGTTTGCCGCGACGCACTTGAGGTCGTCCGCGCTCGTCGGCGGAGAGGAGGATAAACTGGAAGGCGGCTGGGTTACGATGTGCGGGAGCGCACTGCGGGGTCCACCCACGTCCCGGCACCGCTCGCGGTCGCGCTGTCCCCCGCTGGCAGCCCGACGTCATGCCATCCGCCGTCCACGGAGCCGAACAGCGCTTCGGCCGCCACGTCCCGGAACGTGCTGGTGATGGATCCATCGAACAGGACCACCTCGACCTCGCGAAGGTGGCTGGCGCCCAGCTCGAGGTGATGGCGGAGCGCCGTCATCATCGAGCTGGCGCAGGTCTCGACGCTGACCTTCGCCGCGCCGGTGCCGAGCGCGGCGCACGCAATCGATCGGTGCCCCATCTCGTCCGCCAGGAGCAACGCGCGTTGCATCGCTCGCCCGACGCACGACGCCTCTTTCCACGCGCTGACCGCGTGCAGCACGTTCTTGCTGTGGAGCTGCCCCCCCGAGGTGGCGACGCAGCTGCCCAGCGGCTGGCGGCCGTGGGCCAGCGCCTCCTCTTCGATCACGTCCCCACCGCGCAGGCGAAGCGCGTCGCCCAGCCCCGAGCGCATCGCCATCGTCTCGTTCGCGCTCGACACGATGGCGTCCGTCGTCGCGCTGGTCAGATCTCCCTCGCGCATGCGCACGACACAGTCGTGCACGCGGAAGGTGGAGCGGTCGAGCGCCACGATGCTGCCGTGCCGGCGGCGCTCGCACAGCTTGGAGGCGAGGGTGCCGAACTGGCGCATCGGCTCGAGCACGCCGCGTGTTCGCTCTCTTGGGTCGCGCGCCAGCATGCCGCGCAACGTCTGCTGAAAGTACGCCTCGGCGGGGCTTGCTGGCGTGGGGAAGGGCGGCTCTCTGCGGGGGTCGAGCACTTCCTCGGCGCAGGTGAAGGGCGCCCTGCCGTAGCGCAGATCGAAGGCGGTGGCGGCCGCGCCCCACACGTCGACGCGCGGATCCGGCTCGCAGCCGCGCAGCGCCTCGGGCGCCATGAACTTGATCGTCCCGCTGATTTCCGAGGGCGACTCGCGGTTGGCCATCGCGGCGATGCCGAAGTCGCCGAGCCGAATGCCCGTCTGTGGCGAGCCGAACAGGTTGGAGGGCTTGAGATCGCGGTGGATGACGCCGGTCTGGTGCGCGAAGTAGAGCGCCTCGCACGCTGCCTGCATCACCTCGCACACAAACCAGAGCGGTAGCCCCACGCCCAGAGCGTCGCGCCGCCGCCGATCCAGCTCCGCGAGATCGATGCCGTCGACGTACTCCTCCACCAGGTAGGGGCGCCCTCCGCTGACGCCGGCGTCGAGCGCGCGCACGACCCGCGGGCTGGGGATGCGGGCCATCAGCTTGGCCTCCGAGGTCACGCGCGCGTTGCCCGAAGGGTCACTTTCGAAGCCCGCCAGCAGGGTCTTCACGATCACCGGCACGGCCAGCACCTTGTGGCGCGCCAGCCACACACGGCTCATCCCGCCTTCGCCGATGCTCCCCCACACTTCGTAGCTCGAAAGCTCGGGTGCGTCGTCGGCTGACACCATCGTGGCAGAGTACCCGAGCTTAGCCTTCGCGCGCGTAGTCGCCGCAGGCGACCAGCGCGCACAAAAGCAAACGAGCCCGACTGCGTGGGCAATCGGGCTCGAGCGTGCTGCGGTCGAAGTCAGGCGGTCGCGGGGTAGACCGAGACCTTCTTCTGCGTGTTGGTGCGCCACTCGTATTTGACGACGCCGTCGACCAGCGAGAAGAGCGTGTAATCGCTGCCGACGCCCACGTTCTTGCCGGCGTGGATCGAGGAGCCGACCTGCCGCACGAGGATGCTGCCTGCGGTCACGGACTCGCCGCCGTAGACCTTGGTGCCGCGCCGCTGAGCTTTGGAGTCGCGGCCGTTGCGTGAAGAGCCGCCGCCTTTTTTGTGAGCCATGGTGAAGTCCTCTGGAAAAGGTGGGGCCTGCTCAGCCGCTGATGCCGGTGATGAGCAGCTCGGTGAAGGGCTGACGGTGGCCGTTCTTGCGGCGGTAGTTCTTGCGACGACGGAACTTGAAGATGACGATCTTCTTGTCACGCGCGTGCTGGGTGATCTTGGCGGACACCTTGGCGCCAGAGACGACCGGCTGGCCGATCTTGGGCGTGTCGCCGCCGAGCATGAGCACCTCGGAGAAGGTGATGCTGTCGCCCTCGTTGCCGGGGAGCTTCTCCACGCGGAGCTTCTGCCCCTCCACCACGCGGTACTGCTTACCGCCCGTCTTGATCACTGCGTACATGGCGTCCTGCTTCTGTCCTTCCCGAAAGGGGCGCTGAATATACTCAGACGGGGTCTGCGATCAAGGGAATGCTTCGCCACTGCACAGCCGTGAGGCGGTCAATAGTCGGTGTAGCCCTTTTCCCCGGGCGTGTAGAAGGTCGACATGTCGGGCTGCTTGAGCGCGGCGCCCGACTTGAGCTTGTCGACCAGGTCGGGGTTGGCCAGGAACGGGCGGCCGAACGCCACCAGCTCGCCCTTGCCCTCGGCCAAGTCGGCGTTGGCGCGCGCGAGGTCGTAGCCCCCCGAGAGGATGATCGGGCCACCGAACGCCTTGCGGATGGCGGCCTTGATCTCGGGCTTCACCGGCGGCGCGCCCATGGCGGCGTGATCGACGAGGTGGACGTACGCGAGGCCGAGCTTGCCGAGCTCCTCCGCCAGACGCGTGTACACCGCGTCGGTGTGCTCGTCGGGGCCGGTGTCGTTGAAGACGCCGTAGGGCGACAGGCGGATGCCCACGCGCTTCGCGCCGATCGCGTCCGAGGCTGCGCGCGCGACCTCGACTGCAAAGCGGACGCGGTTCTCGACCGAGCCACCGTACTCGTCCGTGCGCGTGTTGGACTTGGCGCACAGGAACTGCTCGATCAGGTAGCCGTTGGCGCCGTGTAGCTCGACCCCATCGAAGCCAGCCTCGATCGCGTTCTTGGACGCGCTCGCGAACTCTGCCACCGCCTCGCGAATGTCCGCGGCGCTCATCGCGATCGGCGCCGGGTGCTCCAGCGGGCCCTCTTGGTCGGTGTACATCTTGCCGCTCACGGCGATCGCCGAGGGCGCCACCAGCCGGGCGCCGGCCGGCATGTTGAGCGGGTGACCGACCCGACCGGTGTGCATCAGCTGCGCGAAGATCGCCCCCCCCTTGTCGTGCACAGCCTTGGTTACGGCCCGCCAACCGTCGACCTGCTCCTTGGAGAAGAGGCCCGGGATGCGCGGGTAGCCGAGCGCGTTGGGGGACGGCGCGGTGCCCTCGGTGATGATCAAGCCGGCGCCGGCGCGCTGCGCGTAGTACGTGGCGACGATCTCGCCCGGCACGTTGCCGATCGAGCGAGAGCGCGTCATCGGCGACATCACGGCGCGGTTCTTCAGAGACAACGAGCCGAGGGTGAACGGGGAGAACAGGTCGGTCATGGTGCTGGCATGAGTAACTGTGCACGCCAGGGTAACAAGGTCGTCATGTGGAACGGAGTTGATCGTCCTCGGCAACAATGCCGCCAGCAGGTTCGAGATGGCTGGTGGCTGTGCAACGTGCTCGCGAGCTCGCAGCGTGCCGCCCCGAACGGGCGGGCGGTACTTGAACTGGCTGCGACTGACGGAGAACCTCACGGTGGAGGAACGGGTCGCACGATGAGGGCCGCGAGCTCGGAGATTCGCGCGACGAGCGAGTCGAAGCGCTCAGCTCCAGGGGCACCCTCGAGCAAGCCATCGCGCGCGAGGCTCACGAAGCCATGGCTCATCGCCCACAGGGCGAGCGCAAGGAAGGCCTGTTGCTCCGCCGCCGCATCGGGACGAACGCGCGCAACGGCCGCCACGAGCCGCGCGAACGCCCGCTCCGCGACGACGCGCAGCTCTTCGTGTGCCGCTTCGCGTCCGAGTCCCGGAGGAAACATGAGCTGGTAGTGGGCGGCGTGGGCGACGGAGAAGCGCAGATACGCTTCGACCATCGCAGCGAGCTGCGCTGTGGGGTCAGCGTTCGTTCGCTCGGCGTCGTCGAGCTGAGCAAGCAGCCCCGCGAAACCCGCTTTGCCGATCTCGTCGAGGACCGCGTGTTTGTCGGCGAAGTGGTGGTAGGGGGCAGCAGGGGTCACGCCCGCCCGGCGCGCGAGCTCGCGATCCGGCGTCGGTGGCTCGTTGGGTGCGAGGGGAACCGTCCGTTGCGACCCGCTGACCGCCGTTGATGGCGCACAGGCTGAGCGGACTGTGCTGCCAATCGGCGCTCATCGTGCTGCACCTAGGCGGAAGACCCCTCCGGAGAGGCTGGCCATGAACACCTCGCCGCGGCCGTCCTCGCCGAATGCCACCAAGCTGTCGACGGTCACGCCGGTGAACTGCGGTGCGTCGACCAGCATGCCATCCACCGCACGTAGCATCCATATCGCGCCGGTGCAGAAGTCACCGTACAGGTATGCGCCGCGAAGCGCCGGTAGCTCGTTGCCTCGATACACGACCCCCCCGGTCACCGAGCAACCTGCGCCGTGATCATAGGTCGCGATCGGCGGCTCCAGCGTTGCCTTCACAGGGAGGCAGTCGTTGGCGAAGGGCGCGTCCCCTTCGTACAGCGGCCAGCCGAAGTTGAGGGGTCCGTCGGCCGAGGTCGCGACGTCGATCTCCTCCCACGCGCCCTGCCCGACGTCCCCCATGTACAGGTCTCCGTTGCAAGGATCGAACGAGATGCGCCACGGGTTGCGCAGGCCCAGGTGGAAGATCTTGCTCTCGCCCGGGTTTCCCGTGGCGGCCGGGTAGCCGGCCGCTTCGACATCGACGCGCAAGATCTTGCCCAGCAGGTTGCTCGTGCTCTGCGCGTCGCACTCGGGGTCGTTGGCGCCACCGCCGTCGCCGAGCGAAATGTAGAGCTGGCCATCGGGTCCAAACTCCAGCGCGCCTCCATTGTGGTTGGGCTGTGCGGTCGGCTCGCTCAGCACCAAGCCAACGGCGCCGGGGTCGGCGCGGTCGGCGTCGTTCGCGCTGCGTGCGTACTCCTCTACGGTCGAGGCGCCGGTGATCGCCTTGCTGTAATGGATGAACAGGCGCCCATTGGCCTCGTACTCGGGGTGGAAGACGAGCCCGAGCACGCCTTCCTCCGGGCCGATGCGGATCTGCTGACTGAGATCCAGGAACGGCTGCGAGAGCAAGGCATCGTCTTCGATCACTCGAACGGCGCCGGTGCGCTCGACCACGAACAGCGTGTCGGGCCGTCCTGGCGGCGATCGCACCTGCACCGGCTCTTCGATCGCCAAGCCGAGATCGATCGCAGCGAGCTCGGGCAACGTGCCGGTGGGCGCGTCGCAGCTGAACATCGCGGGCGGAGCGCCACCCGCTGCCGCACCGCCGCCGGGATCGCCGCCGGCCCCAGCTCCGCCGCTCTCGCTGCCGCCACCGCTGCCGCCGACGGGCGCGCCCCCTTGTGGACTGCCACCGCTGCCACCGACACCATCGTCGCCACAGCCCAGCGCACAGGGCGCCGCGAGCAGAAACGTGAGCGCGACGCGAGCTTGACTAGGGCGCATGAGTCAGCCCTCCGGCAGCTCGAGACAGAACCCCGCCACGTCGAGGCACGCGAGCACCTTCAGCGGCGCCGGGGCGCCGTCCAAGTTGCCGATCGCGAACGTGGTCACGACCTGATCCGGCGGAATCGTCACGTTGTCGATCACCAGCGCGTCGGTGGTCGTGCCCGTCGCACGCGCGCTGATCTGCGCGTTCGTCGGCGGGTCGACCGAGACGTACGGCTGGCCCATGACCAAGCCGATGTTGGGGTAAGCGACGTTGGTCCAAACCGGGGTGAACGCCGCCCCCGATCCGATGCCGACGTCGACGGGAGGCACGTCGGGCGACGTGTGGATGAACCGCATGCGCACCTTGCCGGGCTCGATGCTGTTGTCGTCGTCGATCACGATGAGCTCGAACGCAGCATCCCCCGCCGCGGGGAACAGCATCCCGATAGCTGCAGCCGTGTAGGACTGATTTGCGGCGAACGACAACCCGGGGATGTCAGGCAGCAGGCCTGCGTCACACGTCGTCGCTGACGGCGCGATGACTCGCACGCCGTAGTTGCCTGGCGCAACAGGGAGGTACGCGGTGACGCTCGGGTACGCGACCCCCTCCGGGGTGCCGGCCAGGTTCTCCAACACTGGGCCGATCGGAGCGCCCGACTCGGGCAACAAGCAGAAGTCGACCGCAGGCGCGTCGGGTGACAGGTGCGCTACGCGCACCGAGGCCGTCTCCGCCGCGGCGCCTCCTCCTCCATCACCTCCGGCTCCGCCGCCACCGGCACCTTCGCCGCCGCCGCCGCTTGCTCCGGCCCCTCCGGGACCTTCTCCGCCGGAGCTGGCTCCGCCGACAGGTCCCCCGCCAGAAGAGGTCTCGTCATCACCACAGCCGGCGATCAGGCACACCGCTGCAACCACGAACACCGTTCGCTTCGTTCCCATGCTTACGCTCCTTTTTTGCAATTGCCGAGGGTTCAGCTCACGGACGCCGGTCGGTCTCCGCCGCCGTGCGCGCGCTCTGCTGGTACTTTGCTTCCAACGCCGAAAGCGCCGACGTCCACGAAGGCGGCGACGAAGCGCCGTCGATCTGAAAATGGTGCGAGCGCAGCGACGCCACCGCGTCGCCCGCTCGTTGCACGGCCTCGCGATGCAAACCGCTGCGCATGAAAGCTGCCAGCGCCACCTCGTCGCGCCACACGGTCAGGGTCCAAACCTCGTTGCCGAGCAGTTGCTTGCGGATCGAGAAGCCGATCAACCCGTCCACCTTCGACGCATCCATCACGTCCACGAGGCGATCGACGTACTCGTCGAACGCGCCCCTGCGCTCAGGGTGGATCACCGCGTGGGTCACCACCACGAGCACCCTCTGCTCCTGTTCCAGGCGGTCGGCCCCGGTCGTCGCGAACGGGCGCGCGACGGCGCACCCGGCGATCGAGACGACCAGCATGGGCAACAGCGCCATCAGCGGCCCCAACAGCCACCACTTCATTGAAGCACTCCTACTTAGGTTGCATCATGTTACGCACTCGCCGGTATTGAGTTTCAAAATGAAATGCACTAATGTCTTTTCGTGGAGCGCAAGACTTTCGCCGATGCGCCATGCTCGATCGCGCGCTCGCTCGACGTGATCGGCGACTGGTGGGCGCCGTTGATCATCCGGGAGTGCTTGTACGGCGTGACCAAGTTCGACGACATGACGCGTTGGCTGGGCATCGGGCGCAACATCCTCGCGCGTCGCCTCTCGCTGCTGGTCGACCAGGGCGTGCTCGAACGTCGGCGGTACAGCGAGCACCCGCCGCGCTACGAGTACGTACTGACCGACAAGGGGTACGACGCGGCCTTGGTGCTGCTGGCGATGATGCCATTCGGTGAGCGCTGGACGTTCCCGCAGGATCGCGAGCCGATCCAGCTGTTCGATCGGCGCACGGGTCGGCGCGTGCGCCCAGCAGTGGTGGACGCCGAGACCGGCGAGGCCCTCGATCCGCGTGAGCTCTACGCCGGGCCGGGGCCGGGCTTTCCTGCCGCGAGGCGGGTGCGCCAAGAGCGATTCCAGGAGTTCTACGCGCGGCGCTCACAGAGCGAGTGATGCTGTTGCACGCCGGTTGAGCGCGCTGTCCGGAACGCCCCGTCTGGTAGCGTGGTGACCATGACGCGTTGGCTCTTCGCCTGGTTGTGGCTGTGCGGGTGCAGTGGCGAGCGCGCGGCGCCGCCGGCCCAGGTCCCGGACGCGGGCGCTGCTTCGCGCGTAGAGGTCACGGGGACGTGGCTGAGCCCGAGCTGCCCGAACCGTCCCTACGAGCGTGTGCTGACGATCTCGGCCGGGAAGTTCGTGGCCGAAGACCGCGTGCCGGCCGGTGCGGTGAAGCGCGCCGGCACGTTCGAGCGGCTAGGCCCCACCTTGCTGCTTCACCCCGACGCCGAGCCGAAGCCGGAAGAAGACCCATTCCCGTCCACATTGACTCCAGGGGCGACGACGATCGAGGACGACCTCGACTGCACCTACGCGAGGGTGCCCTGAGCGCTCAGCTGAACGTGAACTGCTCGTCTTTCACGTCGACCTCGACCACCTTGCCGGGCCCGAAGCCGCCCGCCAGGATGGTCTCGGCCAGCGGGTTCTGCAGCTCGCGTAAGATGGCGCGCTTGAGCGGGCGCGCGCCGAGCTGCGGCTCGTAGCCGAGATCGACAAGGCGCTTCTTGGCGCTGTCGCTGAGCTTGAGCTTGATCTCGCGGTCCGAGAGCAGCCGCTCGAGGCGCTTGAGCTGGATGTCGACGATGCCGAGCAGGTCGGTCTTGCTGAGCGCCTTGAACACCACGATGTCGTCGATGCGGTTCAGGAACTCAGGCCGGAAGAAGGCGCGCAGCTCCTCGAACATGACGTCTTTGATCGCCTCGCGACCGTCCTCGCTCTCGAACAGCTTGGCGTCGGTGTCCAAGATGCGCTTGCTGCCGATGTTGCTGGTCATGATCACGACGGTGTTGGAGAAGTCGGCGGTGCGGCCGCGACCGTCGGTGAGGCGACCGTCGTCGAGCACCTGCAGGAGCAGGTTGAACACGTCCTGGTGGGCCTTCTCCACCTCGTCGAAGAGCAGCACGCTGTAGGGCTTGCGGCGGGCAGCCTCGGTCAAGAAGCCGCCTTGCTCGCTGTCGGCGTAGCCAGGGGGCGCGCCGATGAGTCGCTGCGCCATGTGCCGCTCCATGAACTCGCTCATGTCGAGCCGCGTGAGCGCTTGTTCGTCGTCGAACAGGAACTCGGCCAGCGCCTTCGCCAGCTCGGTCTTGCCCACGCCGGACGGGCCCAAGAACAAGAACGAGCCGATCGGCTTGCCCGGATCACGCAGGCCCACACGCCCGCGCCGCACCGCCTTGGCGATCGCGCGCACGGGCTCGTCTTGGCCCACCACGCGCTGGCTCAGGCGCTCCTCCATCTTGAGCAGCTTCTCGGCCTCGCCCTCGAGCATTTTAGCCACGGGGATGCCGGTCCAGTCGGCGAGGGTGCCGGCGATGTCGTTTTCGGTGACGCGGTTCGAGGTGAGCGAGACGCCCGCCTTCTGCGCCGCGTCCTCCGCCGCGGTGAGCCGCTTCTTGATCTCGGGGATGGTGACGTGCTCGAGCTCGCCGATACGCGCGAAGTTCTTGTCCCGCTTGGCTTGCTCGTAGCTCGACTCCGAGTCGCTCAGCTCCTTGCGCAGCGACTGCACCGCAGCGACCACACCGCGCCGCGAGGCGATCTGCTCCTTGAGCCCGCTCACCTTGGGCTCGAGCTCTTTGTACTCCTTCTCCAGCCGCTCGCGCGCCTTCACGCTCTGCTTGTCGTCATCGCCGGTGAGGCTCGCGATCTGGGCTTTGAGCGCCTCGGCGCGGCGCAGGAGCGCGTCCGTCTCGGCCGGCACGCCGTCGAACTCCACGCGCTTGCGCGAGGAGGTCTCGTCCAGAAGATCGACCGCCGTGTCGGGCAGGGCGCGATCCGACACGTAGCGCTTGGCCAACACCACCGCGGCGACGATGGCTCCCTCGGTGATCTGCACCCGGTGGTGGCGCTCGTAACGCTCGGCGACCCCTCGGATGATCTCCATCGCCTGATCGGTCGTGGGCGGGTCGAGCGTGACCAGCGAGAAGCGTCGCAGCACGGAGGCGTCGCGCTCTTGCATGCGCTTGGCCCCCTCCTGGGTGGTGGTGGCGAGCAGCCGGATCTCACTGCGCGCGAGCAGGGGCTTGAGCAGGTCGCCCACGCCGGCGCCCTGCACACCTTGGCCGAAGAGCGAGTCGACGTCCTCGACGGTGAGGATCACCTCGGCGTCGGGGATCGCGCGGAGCTTGTCGACGATGGCCTTCAAGCGCGCCTCGATCTCGCCGCGCAGCTTGGCTCCGGCCACGAGCGCGCCCGTGTCGAGCTCGTACAGCTTGGCGCCTGCCAGGTTGGAGGGCACGTCGCCACTCGCGATGCGCTCGGCCAACGAGCGGATCACCGCCGTCTTGCCCACCCCCGGCTCGCCCACGAGCAGCGGGTGGTTCTTGAAGCGCCTCTCCAGGATCTGCAGCAGGCGGCGAACCTCCACGTCGCGACCGATCACGGGGTCGAACTTGCCCGCCCTCGCCTCGGCCACCAGATCGCGCAGGAACTCTTCTTTGCCAGCGCCGGTGCTGGCGCTGGTGCGGTCGGCCTGTTTGGCGGCTTGCTCCAGCACGGAGACGTGCGGGCGAAACGCCCCAGGGCCGATGCCCTGCGCGCTGAGGATGTCGCCCGCGGGCCCGCGGATCTCTTGGGCCAACGAGTGCAGCAGCTGCTCGACGCCCACCGACTCCGCCTTGTCTCGCTGGGCCTCGCGCTCGGCGCGCGCGAGCAGATCGAGCATGCGTGCGCTCACGTACGAAACGTTGCCGCCCGCCTTGGGCAGCTTGCGCAGCTGCAGCTCCGCTAGCTCGCGCACCTCCGTCGGGTCGGCCCCGGCCTTGCGAAAGATCTCCACCACGCCGCGATCGCGGTCGAGCAGGCGCACCAGCAAGTGCAACGGCGTGACCTCTCCGTGCTTCTGCTCGTCGGCCAGCGCTTGGGCGCCGGCGACGACCTGGCGCGCGTCGTGGGTGTAGTTCTGGAGCTCGAGCGTCTTGTCGGCCATGGCCGGCAGAGCCTAGCAGGCGATCACAGCTCTTCGCACAAGTAGCCGTAGGTGTCGGTGCACTCCGTGTCGGCGGCGCCGTTGCTCGTCATCCGTGCGCACTGTTGCTCGCCATTCTCCAGGTTGTCTGCCCCATCGCTCGGCTGCCCGGCATTCCAGGTGGCGGGTGGCACCGGGGTGCCGTCGAAGCCGACCCAGCCTCCGAGCAACGTGAGCTGGTCCGTCGGCTGGAACGCGCTCCACCAACGGTTCGCGCCACCCAGGTTGCCGGTGAGCAGGGTCAGCTCGGCCGCGTCGTTGGGGAACGCCAGCCGGTACCCCGGTCCGCACTGCGCGTTCACGAGCTGGGTGGTGAACAAGCAACGCTTGTAGCTCTGGCCCAAGGGCCCGTTGAAGGGCACGCAGCTGCACGAGCTGTCGTCGACGGTGCCGTTGCAGTCGTCGTCCAGGCCGTTGCACGTCTCGCCGGCTGGCGACGGCACACACTGCGCACCTTCGGGTAAGTTGCAGTCGAACACGCCGCGACAGCCCTCGCTGCGAGCGCACTGCGCGCCTGCGATGCAAGACGGCGCGCTCTGTTCGCACAGGAAGTACTCTGCGAAGTTGTCGCAGGGCACGTCTGCCAAGCCGACGTTGCCGCCGAAGCGATAGAGGGCGGCGCACTGCTCCTGGTCGTTCTCGATGCCGACCGGCTCGAGCTCGTCGTAGTCGTCGGGCTCACCGTTCGCCCAGCTCGGTGGCATGCCCTCGCGATCCAGCCACGACCAGCTCGAGACGAGGTGTGGCGCGAGGTCCGTCTGGCGCAGGTTCACGTAGCCCCCCTCCATGGCGCCGGGGATCAGCGGGTCCAGCGCTGTCTGTTCAGCCGCGTCTTGCAGCACCACCAGCTCGGTCCCCGCTGGGCACTCGAGCGAGTCGATGTGCGCCATGTTCGCCGCGCACGCCACGTACAGCTTGCCCGCGTGGGTCAGCCAGGTGCACTCCCCACACAGCTGGCCCGTGCCGCCGGGAGGATCGTCGGCGACGCCGTTGCAGTCGTTGTCGACGCCGTCGCAGACCTCGATCTCGGTGGGGTCGCACGGTCCGCCGCCGGCGCCACCCGAACCGCCGGCGCCACCTTGCGCCCCACCCATGCCCCCGTTCGCGCCGGATCCCGTTCCCGCGCCTCCGCCCTGATCACCGCCTCCGCCGCCGGACGCCGCGTATTGGATCTCCGCGCAGCCCGCGAGCACGAGCGTGAAGCACAAGCAGAAACGCACGCCTCATCGGAGCACTCTCGTGCGCGAAGCTCAACCCGAGAAGCTGCGGTTGGCTCACGTCGGAGCGGAGCTCAGGCTCGCCAGTGCGACGGCCGCAAGCCGGGCTCGCTCTTCCTCGTTGGGGAAGCCTGCCGCCAGCCATAGCGGCGGATCGCTGTCGGGCAGTGGCACGAGCCGCGTCCCCACGACGTGGTGCAGGTCGTCGCGTGCGACCACCAGCAGCTGCTCGACCTCGTCCTCCGCGAAGGCGAGCAACACCAGATCGGTCTCGGGTAGCAGCGTCTCCTCGCCGGGTTGCCAGCGCGTGGTGGTGCAAACGCCGAGCGCAGGGTGATGGGTGGCGCCGCAGCGCTCGATCGCCAGTGGGGCGCCCTCTGCTTCGGCCGCTCGCTCCAGGGCCTCGCGCTGCTCGCTGTGAGCGTGCACCAACAAGAGCGCCCTCGCGCGCTGCACGCCGTCCGCGAGCGGGTCTTCGCTGGGCGGGGAGAAGGGCGCGACCTCGCCGTCGGCGTCCTCGTACAACATCGGTGAGACGCCGCGTTCGCTCTGCTTCCAGGCGTGCTCCGCGAGCTCGAGCAGTGCCCGCACCGCGCCTTCGTGATCTCGGCGCGCACATTGCAGCGTGCTGGGATCGGGCACCGCCACCAGCACCGGCCCGCCTAGCTCCCCCGCGAGGGCCGCGATGAAGCCGGGCAGGAGCAGGCGAGACGCGGCGAAGCCGTCGTCGCAGGCGAGCTCCCAAACTCCGGGCGAGTGACTGAGCTCGCGGATCGTGTGGTCCTTCGCCGCCAGGTTTCGCAGCGCGGTGAACAACAGCTCGCGGTGGGATTTCGACAGACGTTGCGCCTCTTCGGCCAGGAGCAGCCGCATCTGTCGGTCGCCGTCGATCACGACGTACGCGAACAAGTGGGGCAAGAACGGGAAGCGCACCAGCGGAGCCAAGCCGACCTCGCCGTACACCGCGGGGCACAGCACGGGCTCGAGCGCGGCCAGCGCTTCGTCCACGGAGAGCTCCACGCGCGCCGAGCCCAGCGCGCCGGCGAGCGTGAGCGCCAACGAGGTCTCACGATCCTCCTGAGAGAGCGGAGCGAGCTCCTCGAACAGCTTGGACAGGCCGAGCTCGACGCGTCGACCGTCGTGGCTCAGCGTCAAGCCGAGATCGTCCTCGAGCGTGCGAGCGTCGGTCACCCCAGGCAGCGCTTGGGCGATGCGCAGCGCGCTCTCGAGGAACGCCCCTTCCGCCGCGGACCTGCTGGGCATCTTCCGTGTGTACCAAAGTCTCGATGCGCGGTGCTTGTTCGTTCGCCTGCCGTTCCGCATACTCGGGAGCGTGCCGGCCGACGTCGTGATCTACACCACGGGTTATTGCCCGTACTGCCACATGGCCAAGGACCTCCTGTCCGACAAGGGCGTCCAATTTCGCGAGGTGCTCGTGGAGAACCGCCCGGACCTGCGCGCCTTCCTGCGCCAAAAGAGCGGTCAAGGCACGGTGCCGCAGGTGTTCGTCAACGGTGAGTCGCTGGGCGGCTACAGCGACATCTCGGCGCTCGACCGCCGCGGCGAGCTCGACGGCAAGCTCGCGCGCGAGCCGCAAGCGGGTGATCCCGCGCTGCAGTTCTGAGGCGGCGCCGCATGCGGAGGGTGCCAGACCCCCATCAAGCGAAAGAATCCGAGGCGAGTCAGGTTGCAAGTGCAAGCGGGGTTGGGGCCCCGCGCGAAGCGGCGTTGGGGTGAAGACGCAAAGCGTTGGAGGGGGCTGCATGAGTCCCTTTGCGGAATCGCTCAGGGGCGGGCGGCGCACGCAGAAAGTGAGCTGGCAGGCGCAGAGAGCGGCACCTCCGCCGCCAAAACACAGCGCGAAGCGCCAGAAGAAGGGCTAGTCTCGTCCCTGCCATGGGGCCTGACTCCGCGCCGCCCTCCGAAGAGGACGACCTGTTGGGTCGAACCGTGGGCAAGTACACGCTCACACGCCTCTTGGGCGTGGGCGGCATGGGGCGCGTCTATGAGGGCACCCACGCCTCGCTGGGCAAGCGGTTCGCGCTCAAGTTCATCGATCGCGCGAGCGTCGCCCCCGAGGCGCTCGCGCGCTTCCAGCGCGAGGCGGAGGCGGCGAGCGCGGTGGACAGCCCCCACATCGTCGAGATCTTCGACGTCGGGGGGAGCGAGGATGGTCACCCCTACATCGTGATGGAGCTCCTGCGGGGCGAAGATCTCGGCCACCGCATCCGGCGTTTGGGCCGCCTCGATCTGCCAGACGCGCTCCGCATCACGGCGCACGTGCTGCGCGGGCTCGCGCGCGCCCACGACGCGGGCATCGTGCACCGCGACCTCAAGCCCGACAATGTGTTCCTGGTCGAGCGCGACGACGATCCCTGCTTCGCGAAGCTGCTCGATTTTGGCGTGTCCAAGATCCAACGTGCGGGCGGTACGACCAAGACCATCACGCGCGAAGGTGTGGTGCTGGGTACCCCCGTGTACATGTCGCCCGAGCAGGCGCAGGCGCATCCGGATGTCGATGGGCGCACGGATTTGTGGGCAGTAGGGGCCATCTTGTACGAGTGCCTGGCCGGTCGCCCACCACACGCCGGGCCCACCTACGAGTCGGTGATCGTGACCATCTGCACCAAGGACGCGGAGGACATTCGTCTCCACAACCCAGAGGTGCCCGAGGGGCTGGCCAAGGTACTGTCCAAGGCGCTCGCGCGTGAGCGCGCGCAACGCTTCCAGAGCGCACGCGAGATGTTGGACGCTTTGGTGAAGGAGTCCGACGGGCAGCTGCCTGCCTCGCTCAAGAGCGACTCGCTCAAGCGCGCGGTGGTGCGCCCCCCCGATGGCGCGGGGGCTGCGACCTTGGGCGCGGTGTCGACAGTGGCGGTGACGCCCCAGATCTCGGCGAGCGCGACACGGAGCGCCGCGCAGTCGCGCGTGGTGGTGGCCGTCGCGGCCGCCGCGCTCGCGGTGGGTGGCATCGCCGGTGGTGTTTGGTGGGGCCGCGGGTCGAGCTCGCCCGCGAGCGCGCCCAACGCGCCGCAGGTGATCGTGCTGCAGACCAACCCGAGCGCCAGCGCCCCCACGCCGCCCGCCACCGCGCTGCCTTCGTTGACTCCCACCGTCGCGCTCGCGTCGGCGAGCGCCGCGGCCCTGCCCGCGCCCGACACCACGGACTCCGGCCGCGTGCGCACCAAGCAGCTCTCGGTCCGCAGCGCGGCCGGCTCGGCGACCGCGCCAGCGTCCGCACTGAAGCCCATCGACAGCGGGGGCAAAGGCGGCATCGGCGACGGTCTCAAGCTCAAGACGCAATGAGCTGCGGTCGGCTCCTGCAGCTGCTCGTGCTGCTCTCCTGCCTCGGCGCCGAGACCGCGCTGGCGCAGGCCACGCCCGACGCGCCCGTCGCCAGCGCCGAGCAGGCCTACTCGCAACACATGCAGAACGGCGTGCGGCTGTTCAACTCGAACGACTTCAAGACCGCGCTCACCGAGTTCGAGGCAGCCTATCGCGCCCTGCCCAAGGCCAGCCCGCTGATCAACCAGGCGCTGTGTTACCGGCAGCTCTCGAACTACCCCAAGGTGGTCGACCGGCTCGAGCGTGCGCTCTCGCTCCATCAGAGCGAGCTCAGCGAAGAGGATCGCGCGGCGGCGACCAGGACGCGCGATGAAGCCCGTGCGCTGCTGGCTTTCTTGACCATCGAGGTCAGCCCGAAAGGAGCTCAGGTCTGGGTCGACGGAGAGTCGGTCGAGCAGCTCGACGCGGTACCGGTGGGTCCGGGCGAACACGACGTCCGCGCTGCGCTCGCGGGCTACTTGGACGAGACCACCCGCGTGCGCGTGGTGTCGAGCGATCGCACGACGGTGCGGCTGACGCTCGCGCCCGCGCTGGGGGAGCTGCGTATCACCGCCATGAGCAGTGACACGCCGATCGAGCTCGACGGCAAGATCGTCGGCAAGGGGTCATTCCAGTCGCAGGTCGCGCCCGGGCCTCACCGCGTGCGGTTGGTGGGCGAGACCGGCACGGGCACGGTGGTGGTGGTGGCCGAGAAGCTGGTGGAGCTCGAGCCCAGCAAGGGTGTGGGTGCGTTGCCGCCCCTCCCGAGCGACGCACCCGCCCAGGACAAGCCCGTGAGGGGCTTCTTCGGGCATGTCAACGGAGCGGTGCTGTTCCCGTTCTACCACCCGCGCAGGCTCGAGGGCTTCGAGGACGGCGCCGTCTCGAGCGGCGGCTACATCGGTGGCCGCGCCGGTTATCGCGTGCACACCTATGCGGCGTTCGAGGGCATGTTGGAGGTCGGCAACGTCGAGGGCCCAGCGAACGGCGCAGGCGAGGCGACCTACTCGCTCACGTCCGTGCGGCTCGGGCCCACGTTGCGCCTGATGAGCCCTGGCGACATGGTGCGCTTCGTCGGTACGGTCGGCGGCGGCCTGGCGGTGCACATCATGGGCTATGAGGATCTGCGAGAGCAGCCGTCGAATCCGCTCTGCCCGGAGGCCCAAGAGACGTGCTCCACCAACGGCGTGGACTTCTTCGCCATGACCGAAGCGGGGCTCGAGGTGGACTTCGATGGCGTGCTGATCGCTGCGTCTGCGGCGCTGTACCTGTCCGGCACCAAAGGCATGAACGACGAGGTGTTCGCGGGCGAACAGGCGGCCACCAACGTCGAGAAGCCCTACGCCAACCGCATCTTGCCCATGGCCGGGCCGCGCGTGCACATCGGCTACGCGTTCTGGTGAACCGGCGCGATCATTGCCAGATGAACTGGCCGGTCTGCAGGTAGCGGATCACCACGGCGGCGATGCCGAACCCCACCAGAGCGAACGCGATCACGCCCAAGACCATACCCACACTGCGGCCGCCGCCCCGCTCGGTGGGGGGGATGGGCTGCGAGCCGCTGGTCGAGGCCGCGGACTTGTCTCGTCGATAGACGGTGGTCAGGTCGGCCCCCTCGCCGCCCTGCGGCTGGGCGTTCTGCGCGGCGATCTGCGCTTGAAGCGCGGGGTTCATGGTGTGCGGGCCGCTGCCGTGGGAGGGGTTGGCGCTGCTCGGCTGCGGGGAGGACGCGGGTTGGTACTGCCCACCGGGCATCGGCGTGGGCGGCCCCATGCGTTGGGGGATGGGCACGCCCGCTTGGCGCAGGGAGGCGTGGCTCATGAGCTGAGTGCCACCCATCGGGCTGCCCGTCGAAGAGTCGTCGTGCATGCGCGGCAGCCCGGAGCTACCGAGGCCGCTGTTGGGGGTGGGCCCCTTGGGGGCGATGCCCGCACCAGCCAATGCTGCGGCGACGTTGCGCATGGGCATGGCGATGGTCGCGACTTGATCCCCTGCTCCTTCACTCGACGTGTCGTTCATCACGGGGACGTTGATCGCGCCAGCCTTGGATCCGGGGTTCTGGATCGCCACGGTGCCAAAGCCAGGTCGAGGCTGCTGCTGCCCGCCGTAGCTCGCAGGGTTCTGCACGGGCAAAGGCGAGCCGCTCATCATCCGTGGGTCGGCCATCATCACGGTGGCAGGTGCGCGATTGGCCGGCGGAACGACCTGCGCTTGAGGCGCGGCTTGCGCGGGCGCTGCCGCCCCTTGGTAGCGCGGAATCGATGACGGTCCCTGCGAGGCTGGGTCGGCGATGCGGAGGGAGCGCCAGACCTCGAGGGCTTCCGCGGCGGACTGGAAGCGTGCGCCCGGATCGCGCGCCAAACCTTTGGCCAAGAACGCCTCGAGCCGCGGATCCACCGGGCCGTCCAGCACCGAGGCCAGCGCGCGTGGCTCGCTCTTGGTCTTGAGGTCGACCATCTGCAGGATGTTCTTGGCGCCGTAGGGCAGCTGGCCGCTCATGGCCTGGTAGATGAGCGTCGCACAAGCGTAGATGTCCGCCCGATGGTCGACCGTCTTGGCTTTGCCGATCTGCTCGGGCGGCATGAACGAGAACGTGCCCAAGCTCTGCCCCATCTCCGTCAGCGTCTCGCCGCCCACCTCTCGCGGCAGCTTCGAGATGCCGAAATCGAGGATCTTCACGCGCGGCTTGCCGTCGGGGCGGCGCTCGAGGAACACGTTGGACGGCTTCAGATCACGGTGGATGACGCCGGACTTGTGCGCGTCCGCGAGGCCCATCCACACCTGCTCGACCACCGGGAACAGCTCCTCGAACGTCATCGGCCCGGTGCGCTTCAGCCGATCGATCAGCGACTCGCCCTCGAGCAGCTCGAACACGATGATGATGCCGTGCTCGGGATCGTCCTCGACGTCGAGCACCTGGGTGACGTAGTCGCTGCTGATGGCGCCTGCGGCGCGCGCCTCGCGTCGGAAACGCTCGACCGCGGAGCTCTTCTGCTTGGAGTCCGCGCGCAGCACCTTCACCGCGACGGTGCGCCCCGTGCGCACGTTCTCCGCCGCGAACACCTCGCCCATGCCGCCTCGCCCCAGCTGGCGCAGGACGCGGTAGCGCTGTGCGACGACGGCTCCGGCCTCGAGCTCCAACGCCGCTCCTAGAACGAACCGACGAGGGTCGCGCCGGCGAAGTCCGGGCCGGCCTGAGGAAGGATGGTGAAGGCAGCCTCTTGGCCGACTGGCACCTCGGGCCTCGTGAAGTAGAAGATGAGCGTGGCGCCGAGCGAGGCCGCGGTGACGCCGATGAACACGTCGGCGACGATGTTCTTGGTGACCACGTCCGAGCGCATGTCTTCGAGCTCGGTGCTCGCCACGCCGGTGCCGTTCTGCGCGTCGTAGTCGTCTTTGGCCACCTTCGCGAGGCCCATGAACGTGCCCATGGTGATCGCGGAGGCACCGGTCAGGCCCGCGAAGATCCACACCGTCACGGGCACGGGCCGATCCATCTCCACGGTCTTGGGGGGCGGGGGCTTGTTCGGGTCCTGCACCTGGACGACCTGGAACTCCAGCGTCTTCTCCGTCCTCGAGCCGTTCGAGACGTCTCCCTTCCAGGTGAGATCGGCGAAGCCCTCTTTGGTGGCGGTGAAGGTGTACGCGCCCGGATGAATGCGAATCGTCACGCCCGCGGCAGGCACCTCGTAGCTGTTGGTGATCGGCAAGCCTTGCGAGGGCTGGCGCGTGGTCACGAGCTTGGCGCCCGGTTGGTTGCTGCGCACCACGAACGTGGCGACGGCGCTCTTCAGCGCGCGGAGATCGTTCTCGATCTGTGCCTTGTCACCGGCGTCGAGCTGGGAGCCCGCGAGCCGCAGCACCTCCTCGTAGTGGTCGATCGCCGCACCGTCGCGTTCGAGCTGCAGCTCGCAGATGGCCTGCGCGCGGAGCGCCTTCCAGGAGCCGGAGAGCTCGTAAGCCTTGGAGAACTCACGGACGGCTTCTTCGCACTTGTGGCCGGAGGGATCGTTGTAGAAGGCGCTACCCGCCGCCATGTGTTGCTTGGCTTGCTCCAGCTTGGCCGGATCAGGCTTGGGCTGAGCGAGCGCGACGGTGGACAACGAAGTGACCACCCAGGCGGCGGCAAAAGCGCACCAGCGAGCAGGCTTGCGCATCATGCCGCCAGCCTACCGGGCCGCAGAGCCGAAAGAAAGGTGCCTCACTCCTCGTCTCCCCGCAGCTTCGCCAGCACGTTCAGGTCTTCCAAGGTGGACGTATCACCAGTGGACTCGCGTCCTGCGGCGACGTCCTTCAACAGCCGGCGCATGATCTTGCCGCTGCGCGTCTTGGGCAGCGCGTCCGCGAAGCGGATCTGGTCTGGACGCGCGAATTTCCCGATCTCGTTGCCGACATGCTCGCCCAGTCTGCGCGCGAGATCGTCGCCCGGTGTCTGACCGGGCTTCACGGTGACGAACACCACCAGCGCTTGGCCCTTGAGATCGTCGGGGCGACCCACCGCGGCCGCCTCGGCCACAGCGGGGTGGGATACCAGCGCACTCTCGATCTCGGCGGTGCCGATGCGATGCCCCGCCACGTTGAGCACGTCGTCGATGCGTCCGACCACCCAGTGGTAGCCATCCTCGTCCGCGCGCGCCCCGTCGCCCGTGAAGTAGACGCCATCGATCTCCGAAAAATACTGCTTCTTGAAGCGCTCGTCGTCGCCCCACACCGTGCGCAACATGCTCGGCCAAGGCCGCTTCAGGATCAGCAGGCCGCCGCTGCCCGCGGGCACCTGACGGTAGCCGACCTTCTCCGAGGGCTCCTTGGACACCACCGCCGGTTCGACGCCGAACATGGGCAGGCCGGTCGCGCCAGGCTTGGAGAACGAGGCTCCAGGCAGCGTGCTCATCATGATCGCGCCCGTCTCGGTCTGCCACCAAGTGTCGACGATCGGGCAGCGCCCCTTGCCGATCACCTGGTGGTACCAAATCCACGCCTCCGGGTTGATCGGCTCGCCCACGGATCCCAAGAGGCGCAGGCTCGACAAGTCGGCCTTGGCCGGCCACTCGTCACCTTGTCGAATGAACGCGCGGATGGCCGTGGGGGCCGTGTAGAGCACGTTCACGCGCCACTTCTCGACGATGTTCCAAAAGCGACCCCAATCAGGGTAGTTGGGAGCGCCCTCGTACATCAGGCACGTCGCGCCGTTGGAGAGCGGCCCGTACACCAAGTAGCTGTGGCCGGTGACCCAGCCGACGTCGGCGGTGCACCAGTACACGTCCTCGTCGCGATGATCGAACACGTACTTGAAGGTGACGTGGGTGCCCACCAAGTACCCCGCGCTGGTGTGCAACACGCCCTTCGGCTTGCCGGTGGAGCCCGAGGTGTAGAGGATGAAGAGCGGGTGCTCCGCGTCGACGATGGTGGCCTCTTTGCCCGGGCCGTCGGCGCGGTCGTGAACCGTCTCGTGCCACCACAGATCGCGGCCCTCCTTCATGTGGATGTTCGGGCCGCGATCGCCCAGGTGGCGGTACACGATCACCTTCTCCACACTCTTGGCCTCGGGCTGGGCGACTGCGCGGTCGACCACCTCTTTGAGCGGCAGGATCTGCCCGCGGCGGTAGCCGGCGTCTTGCGTGATCACCACCTTGGCTTGGCAGTCCGCGATGCGGTCGCGCAGCGCGTCGGCGGCGAAGCCTCCGAACACCACGGTGTGGATCGCGCCGAGCCGCGCGCAGGCCAACATCGCCACCGCGACCTCTGGCACCATGCCCATGTAGATCGCGACCCGGTCGCCCTTCTGCACCCCGAGCTCTGCCAGCGCGGTCGCGAGCTTGACCGTCTCGCGGTGCAGCTCGGCGTACGTGACCGTGCGGCTGCCGCCGAGCTCCCCTTCCCACAAGATCGCGGCCTTGTTGCGCCGGTGCGTCGTGAGGTGCCGATCGAGGCAGCTCTCGGTCACGTTCAGCTTCGAGCCCACGAACCACTCGCAGAACGGGAAGCTCGCGGGCGAGGAGCCGCCCTTCGTTCGGCTCACCACCGACCAGGGCTCGCGCAGGACCAGATCTGCGGCCTCGCGCTTCCAGAACGAGTCCGGAGAGTCCAGGCTCTCGCGGTACAGCCGGTCGTAGTCGGCGCGTGACTTCACCCGAGCACCGCTCGAGAACTCCGCGCTCGGCTCGAAGCGACGGCCTTCCTTCTGAACGCTCGTGATCGACTCGCTGGACATGGTTCCTCCCTGGGGACGCGGGAGGATACGCCAAGTCGTCGCGGAGATCGGCCGCCAGATTGTGCGAGGCCTCTGCGCCTAGGCTTGGCTCGCACAGGCCGTGAACGGCTCCCACGACCGGCGCTACCGCTGATCGCTCGCAGCGCTGATGTTCGCGTCGGCTTTGCGGGAGCGGCCGCGCCGGGCCCGACGGCGAGCGCGAGCGCCAGGGTCACCAGCACGACGGCCGGAGACGAAGCCGCTCGCGCTGCTGCGGCTGGTGGTCACGCGCTGAGCGTGCCGCTCAGGACAGCGCCAGCATGCGATCGATCGGCACGCGGGCCTGCTCGCGGAGCGTGGGGTCCATCTCGATGCGTGGGGCCAGGTCGCGGAGCGCCAGGTACACCTTCTCGAGATTGTTCAGCTTCATGAAGGGGCACTCGTTGCACGCGCAGTTGGCCTGCGGGGGCCCGGAGATGAACTCCTTGCCGGGCGAGGCCTTCTTCATCTGGTGCAGGATGCCGTCCTCGGTCAGCACGATGAACTTTTCGTGTGGGTCGCTGATGGTGAACTTGAGCAGCGCGGTCGTGGAGCCGACGAAGTCCGCGACGCGCAGGATGGGCTCTTCGCACTCGGGGTGGGCGATGATCTTGGCGTCCGGGTGGCGTTCGCGGAGCTCGGTCAGCTTGCGTTCGCTGAAGGTCTCGTGGACCACGCAGCTGCCCTGCCACAGGCGCATCTTGCGGCCTGTCTTTTCCGCGAGCCAGCGACCCAGGTTCTTGTCGGGCGCGAACAGGATCTCCTTGTCCGCAGGGATCGAGCGCACGATCTTCTCTGCGTTGGACGAGGTGCAGATGTAGTCGCTGGCGGCCTTCACCTCGGCGTTGCAGTTGATGTACGAGATCGACACTGCGTCGGGGTACTTGGCGCGCCAGGCCCGGAAGCGGTCACCGGGGCAGCCATCGGCCAGGGAGCAGCCCGCGTTCATGTCCGGCACCACCACCACGCGCTCGGGGTTCAGGATCTTGGCGGTTTCGGCCATGAAGTGCACGCCGGCGAACAGGATCACGTCGGCTTCCGTCTTCTTGGCGGCCTGCGCGAGTTGGAGAGAGTCGCCCAGGAAGTCGGCAAGATCCTGGATCTCGTCGTCTTGGTAGTAGTGGGCGAGCAGCACCGCGTTGCGCTCGCGCTTCAGGTCGACGATGGCCTGCTCCAGGTTCGACGGGATGCCGCTCATGGGCGAAACGTAGGTCCAACCCGGTCCGCGTGCCAGCCCGGCGGGCTCAGACCGCCGGGCCCCACACCGTGCCCACTCGGCGCCGCTCCGCGTACGACTCGGCCGAGAGCGCGAAGCGGATGAGCTCGCTGGACAGCGGGTGTTGCAGCAGCGAGCGCGGATTGTCGCCTGCGCGCGACAGCTCGGCGTCGGTGCGGCGCATGGTGTCGAGCCCACCGAGGAGGTCGCCCGAGACGACGTAGGCGGTGCGGTACTCGCTTCGGCGGATGCCGTTGACGAAGCCGCGGATGTCGAAGTTGCCGCTGAGCGTGGGGCCCAGCTCTTCGATCGACTTGCGCTGGCGGCGTCCGATGGCGCTCTTCATCGCGGCGATGACGTTGTTCAGGGCGTGCTCGCGTTGCGGAGTGATTTCGCCCAAGCCCCACTGCGGCAGCACGCTGCGCACCGCGCTCATCAAGATCGCGTCGGCGACCTCCGCGGGCACGTCCTCGACCCACGTGACGCCGAGCGCGATGCGGGTGATGGCGCGCCCCAACGCGAAGGCCTGCTCCGTTTCCGGCAGCTCGGCGAAGCCGAGCCCGCCCAGGATCGCGGACGGATCTCCGGGGAAGGAGCGCAGCGGGCCGTTGTAGCCAGGCGACAGATACAGCTCGAACTCGGGCACCCCCAAGCAACGCGCCACTCGGTCGGCGAGCGCGCGTGTGGGGTGACCGTCACGCGAGCCGATGCGCTCGCGCGAAGAGACACCGAGCTGACCGAGCTCGAAGCGCAGCACCTTGGCGACGACCGGCTGGATGGCGATCGCCACGTCGATGAAGGGCGTGCGCGCCTCGGGCAGCAGCGTGCGCACCAGCTCGCTGGCGGCGAGGCTGTTGGCATATGGCGCTTCGGGCTCGAGCCGACGCGAGCGCAGCTTGGCGACGCGCTCCTTGGGCACGTCGCCCATGGCCGCGCGCACCTCTTCGACCGCGAGCCGCTCGTCACTGCGGCCCTCGGTCGCGAGCGCCGCGTCCAAGCAGCTCAGCACCGCAGACAGCACCGTGCCGGTGGCCGCGACGCAGGCGCTGCGCACGTGGTTGAACGTGCTCTGCTCGTTCAGGCGCAACATGGTCTCGGCGTCCGTGGTGCACAGCTCGCGCAGCACCTGGCTAGCCTCCTTCGGGCGGCCCGCAGACAACAGGCCCGAGCCCAGCGCGGCGCGCAGCTCGGGGTGAGGCGAGGGGCTGCCGGGAGTCGAAGCGGCGCCGAGCGCAGCTTGCAGGTGCGTCAGGCCCTCGTTCAGCCGCTTGAGCACGTTCACCTCGAGCAAGCCCAGCGTCACCAGCCAACGCGGCTCGATCGGCCTGCGCCTGGCCTTGGCCATCTCGATGATTTGCTCGAGCGCGTGGCCCAAGCCGGCGGCCCCCTCTTGGGTCTCGGAGCGATAGAGCCGAGCCAGCAGGGCGAATGGGCGCAGGTCTTGGGGCGTCGACACGACTGCGTCGCTGAGCGCGCGCAACATGCCGGCTCCGTCGTTCGCCTCGCGGCACGCTTCGGCCACGCGCATCTGGTACTCGGTGCGCTGCGCCAGGTCGGTCTCGTACTCTGCCAGTCGCTCCAAGCTCGAGCGCGCCAGCTTCTTGTCACCGTTCTTCGTGCCCAGCGTGTACAGCCGCTCCAGGGCGGGCTTGTTCGACGGGTCCACGGACAAGACGCTCACCAGCGTGCTCTCCGCCATGGTCGGATCGGCCAGCGGCCCCTCGTACAAATCCACCAAGCCGAACAGCGCCGTGTGCTTGAGCTTGGTCTCGGTGGCCGGCGCGAGCTCCACGATGCGGCTCAGCGTGTCGCGCGACTCTGCCCAGGTCTTTTGCGCCCCGTACAAGCGAGCCAGCAAGAACAGCGAGGGGATGTCGTCGGGCGTGGCGCGCATCGCCCGCTTGATGGCCTGGATGCCGGGCCCATAGTCGAGGCGTGCGGCCTCGCCCTCTTGGTGGTGGATGCGCAAGTAAGCTTGGGCGATCTCGCCGCCCAGCAGCGTGGCTTGCACCTGCGTCGAGGCGCGATCCAGCGCCGGCCGCAGCCGTTCAATCAGGCGCCTGGGGTCTGGCGCGAGCATCTTGCATAGCGCCTTGGCCGCCTCGCGGTTCTCGGGATCGCTCTCGAGCGCCACCTCGTACAGCTCGAGCGCGGTGCGCTCGTCGCGCAGGTGCGACGCGGTGAGCGCGGCCGCCCGGACCAAGTGCTCGGCTTTGGCGATGGGCGTGTCGGCCAGCTTCGCCAGCGCCAGCTGGCTGGTGATCACGGCGTTGTGATCGTTCAGGTGGCTGCCCAACCGCTCGAGGCCGCGAGCTGCCAACATGGAATCTGGCCACAGCGTCAGCGCTTCGCGGTAGCCCTCGAGCGCGGCGCGCGGGTTGGGCTCTACCTCGCTGCTCTCGTACAGGATCGCCTCCTCGATCTGGTAGGCGGCGCGCGCCAACGGATCGACGGTGAGCTCGCGACGCGCGGACAGCGCCGCAAGCAGCTGCGTGCGCGCCGCCAACAACGCCGGGTGCGGTACGCCGACGTTGCACACCAGTCGGCTGGCCACGCGGATCACGGAATCCAGCGCACCGATGTCGGAGGGGTTCTCGCGCGTGATGCGCGCCAGCGCGTCGAGCGTCGCGGCAGCGCCGACGCGCTCCTCCATGGCGACGATCTCCCACAGCGCGCCGATGCGCGCGACCCGCGAGCCAAACACGCCCGATTGTGTCAGCAGGGTGCTGGCCAGCTGCTGGTGGCTGTGTCTCGCGCGGTGCAGGTGCTCGAGCCGCCGGAGCGCCGCGGTGTGGTTGGGCACCACCCCCACGAGCGCCTCGAGCACCTCGATCGACTGTGCCGGGCTCGACTTCTCCAGCGCTCCCGCCAAGCCGATGCGCAGCCCGTGATCGACCGCAGCGGACGGCTTGCGCTCCAGCCACCGCGCGTACAGGCGCATCAGGCCCTCGTCATCGCCGGCGCGGAACAAGATGCGCTCCATCCACTCGAAGGCGTTCGCGTCCCAGCCGACGGTGAGCAGCGCTTCGTCAGCGGCCTCGAGGCTCTTGAGCGCGGCGTCGTCGTCGCCCAGGCAGAGCTCCTCGACCTCGGCGGCCGTCGTGAGCAGCTGCGCCAGGGCCCTCGCGTCGGTCTCGCTCTTGGCCAACGTCTTCAGCTCGGAGACCAGGCGCTTGTAGTTCTTGGTCGCGCGCAGGAGCCGCATCAACGCGAGGCCCGGCAGCGGGTGCTCGGGGCGAGCCTTGTGTGCGGCGCGGTACGCCTCGACCGCATCGAGCGGAGCTTTGCGGAAGGACTCGTCGAGGTCGGCGATCTCGAGCCAGGTCTCGAACGCTTCGCTCGGATCGTGCTCCACCAGCTGCACGAGCGTTTTGCGCGCTTCGTCCAGCCGGTTCATGCGCCGGAGCAACGCGGCTCGCATACGCGTCGCGTCCACGTCGCCGGGCTTGGCGCTGAGCGCGCCGTCGATCAGCGTGAGCGCCTTGTCGCGGTCGAGCTTCTTCTCCGTGAGCTCTGCAGCTTCGAGCAGAAGCCGCGCCTTGAGCTTGGGGTCATGGGCTTGTTTGGCCTCGTCGAGCAGTGAGCCGAGCAGCCGCTCCGTGTCGCCGGCGCGGCGCGCGGTGCGCTCCAGTGCGACGATCGCGCTGCGGCGCTTGGGATCGAGCTTCAAGATTTGCTCGGCTACATCGATCGCTTGGTCGGCGCGATCGAGCTCGTCCTCCCACAGCCCGAGCACCTTCTCGAGCAGACCGATCTTGCGCTCTTTCTCGTTCTCCTGTGACGCCGCTTGCAGGTAGAGATCGATGCGCTGCTCCGCGTTCTTCTTGGCGTCGTCGCTTTTCGCGGCGCCCGCGCGCAGCAGCGAGCTCAGCTGATCGAACACCGCCCCGTTGCCAGGATCGAGCATCCACGCGCCACGCAGCGCGTCGATCGCCTGGTCGACGTTGTTCAGGTGCCGGACGGCGATGTCGGCGGCCCGCAAGAACGCGCGTACCCGGTCGCGTTGGGTGCGCTCGGCGTTGGCCTCGAGCAGCCACGCGCGCACGCGGTCGGCGTGGCGCCCGAGCCGTTGCAGTGATTGGTCGAGCGCCTCGCGAATGGCGCGGTTTGACGGATCTTGCGTGAGCGCTCGCGCGGCCGCGTCGGCCGAGAGGTCGGCGCGACCCAAGCGACCGTAGGCGTCGGCCAGACGCACGTACTCGTGGGCCAGCACCTCGGGCTTGGTCAAGAGGCTCAGGCGCTTGACCCGGAGCTCCACCATGCGGGCCTGGTCGCCGTCGATCTCCAGCTGGTGCAACAGTTCGTTGAACAGCCGCTCTTGCGTGGTGCCGCCGTGCGGTGCCCGCGCCTCGCCGCGCGTGAGGGACGTGATGGCATCGCCGCGCGCGTGGACCCGATCGAGCGCGATGCGCGCACTGGCGTAGAACAGCCGTGCCGCGCGATCGTGATCCGCCTCGCGCTCGGCCTCCACGCGCAGCGCCTCGGCCAGGCCCGCGTCGCGGTCGTGGCGGCTGAGGTGCCGCACCAGCGCCGTTCGCACCGGGCCAGGGTTGGGCGCCAAGGCCACCCCCTTCTTCAGCGCCTCGCGCGCGGCGGGAATGTCCTTCAGGTTGCGCTCCAGGATCTCTGCACGCTCCACGCACACCCAGGCGCCCAGCGCCGCGTCACCGTCGTTGCCGTCGGGCAAGAACGTCTCGGCGACCTGCCCCAGGTGCTCTGCCAGCTCTTTGTGCAGCGGCTTGTGCGCTTCCGTGATCTCTTGGCGCAGCGTCACTTCGAGCCCGCGCAGCGCGCCGGCGTGGCGCGGCACCAGGCGCAGCGCGGCTTGGTAGGCGCTGCGGGCGTCGTCGGGTTTCTTGATCGAGTCGAGGGCACGGGCGCGCGCGGCGTGCAGATCCGCGCGCAGCTCGTCGGTGTCGGCCACGTCGATCTCGTGATCCAGCACGACCAGCACCTCGCTGGAGATCTCGCTGGCTGCGGCCCCCGGCTGGGCGCCGAGTCGGCGCGCCCGGGTGAGCGCTGGCTGCAGCGTCGCCACCAGCTCGCGAGCGCCGTCGTAGTGCTTCTTCGCGCGCGGCCGGTCGAAGGAGATCCACTCGCTCAACAGACCGAGCTCCAGGTTGGCGCGCGCCGCCGCGACGGGATCTTCCTTCTTCAGGCGGTCGGCGCGGGCCTTGAGGTCCTTGTCCAGCGGGCTGACGTTGGTGCTGGGGGGCGGCGGCTCGGAGCGCGCAGGCGGAGCGGCGGCCACCGTGGCCATCGACAGGTTGGTGGCCACCGTCGGCGGCTTGTCAGCGACCTCTCCAGGGATCGGGCTGGCGGTGGCGGCTGGAACGTTGAACGAGCTCGGCGGCCGCACACGCTCGACCGTCGCAGTCATGCTGTAGGAGCCTGGTGTGCGCGGGCGCTGAGAAGGGTTGGCGCTGGCCGAGGCGTTCTCGGGCGCCGCGCCCTTCGTGATCTCGGTGTGCTCGTCGTCGATCGGAGGACCGGGTGCGGTGGGCGTGCCCACGTCGGTCGCGCGCTCCTCCGGCTCGGGCGCTGCGATGGCGTCCCAGCTGGTGTCGTCGGCGAGCTCGGCCTCGATCTCTTCGCCCTCCTCTTCGGTCGGCGCAGGTGCAGGTGCGGGGACACTGGGAGGCGCGAGCGGCGGAAGATCGTCCTTGTTGAGGCCCATGATGGTGCGTCCGGCCGCACCAGCCCCTGGCGGGCTTCCCACGCGCGCGAGTGGTGGCGGCGTGGGCTTGCGCATCGGCGGTGGCCCGACGCGGGGCAGCCCGGGCGCAGTCTTTCCCGGCAGGTCACCGGGTTTGGCCCCCGCCCATTGCCCGATCCGCGGCGGCTTCAAGCGCGGCGGCGCGCCGGGGCTGGCTCCTGGTTCGGAGCCAGCCGGTACGGGTGGCACCTTCGGGATCGGCGAGTCGCGCGGCTTGTCGCCCTCGAGCGGCGAATGGCCAAGCAACGTGCGCGCTGGTCTTGTCGAGCCCGCCGGCGCTTCGCCGTCCGAGCCGCCGCCCTCTTTTTCGTCCGCCACGTCGCGGATGCTACCAGGAAAGAGGAAGTCCACTACATTTGCGCCGGCTGCCCGACGGCACGGCCCCCAAGCCGTTGACACGAGGGCGCTGCTCTATAACCTCATCGTCTCCCGAGCTCATGAACCCGCACGGAAGCATCCACTCCCAGTTTCGGATCGAGGTGGCTGGCGAGACCAACATCGGTCGCAAGCGCAACCACAACGAGGACAACTTCTCGATCATGCCGGATTACGGCCTGTTCGTGGTCGCCGACGGGATGGGAGGGCACGCCTCCGGCGAGGTCGCCTCGCAGATGGCGCTCGACTCGCTGCGCGAGTTCTTCTCGTCGACGCAAGACGATCCCGAGCGCACGTGGCCCTACAAGATGGACCGCTCCAAGGGCTACGAGGAGAACCGGCTCATCACGGGCATCAAGCTCGCCAACCTCCGCATCTACGAGACGGGCCAGCGCGAGCTCAAGAAGCGCAACATGGGCACCACCGTCGTGGGCATCTTCGCAGCCAACGACGGCGTGTACGTCGCGCACGTGGGCGACAGCCGCGTCTACCGCTTCCGTCAAGGCAAGCTCGAGCAGCTCACCGACGATCACTCGCTGCTCAACGACTACATCAAGATGAAGCGCCTCACCGAGGAAGAGATCGCCAACTTCCCGCACAAGAACGTGATCGTGCGCGCCCTGGGCATGAAGGACACGGTCAAGGTCGACACGCGCTTCGAGGTGCCCCAGCAGAACGACACCTTCTTGCTCTGCTCGGACGGCCTCTCCGGCCCCGTCACCGACCAAGAGATCGCGGAGATCCTCGGCCAGTATGCCGACATGAAGACCGCCGCCTCCAAGCTGATCGAGCGCGCCAACGAGAACGGCGGCCCCGACAACGTGACTTGCATCCTGGTGCGCTGGACGCAGTAGCGTTCCCGCACGTCGCGCACCAAGTCTGCCACCGGGCTGTGCGGCCCAACTACGGTTGATTCGACGGCGAACGGTCCGCGGCTGGACCTTCCGCTCGCGGCGGACCGCCGCGGCAGCTCGCGGGCAGCGGCGGAGCGGAGCCAAGTGGCGGCGACCTTTGGCAAAGGCGGCCCGGTGTTGGCCGCGCGTGACGGAGGTGGCGGACTCGCAGGCCGACCGTCGCGACCGCCACCTCCGCTTCGAGGCTTGCGGCCGCGGCGCCTGGCGAAACAACGACGAAGGGCGCATCCCGTGAGAGATGCGCCCTCTTCCACCCGAGCCTTGCGGCTCAGAGCGGCTGGTCGAACATGTCTTCTTCTTCTTCTTCTTCGACCGGCGCCGCCTTCTTGGTCTTGGCGGGGGGCGCCGCCTTGGCGGGCTTCTTGGGCTCAGCCACCTTCATGGGCTTTTGCGCCTTGCGCGACTTCTGCGGCGGCGGCGGGGTGGCGAAGCGCGACTCCTCTTCCGGTGGGGGGAGCACCGAGGCGGCGGGCTTGGCTTGCTCCGGCGGCGCCTTCAGCACCACGTCGACGGTCTTGTACGCGCCCTTGCTGAACACGGTCAGGGGCACCTTGTCGCCGACCGACCGCGCCTTGATCGCCGAGGCGAGCTCCTCGGGCGTGGTCACCGGCTTGCCGCCAACCGCCACGATCATGTCGCCCTCGCCCTTCTCGCCGCCCTTGAGCTTGGCCTCTGCGGCGGGGCTGCTCTTGGCGACCGAGAGCACGCGCACGCCCTTCACCACCGGTGAGGTCTCGGGCACACCTTGGATGCCCAACCAAGCGGCCGGGGGCACCGCGTCCGGGGGCACACTCTTGAGGAACGACTTGATCGCAGCGACGGGCACGCCGTACGCGACGGGCGCGCACGGTTTGCCCTCGATCGGCAAACATGCGCGCCCGAGCACGCCGACCACGCGCCCCTTCTCGTCGATCAGCGGCGAGCCGATGTCTTTGCCGTTCACGCGCGTGCCGAGCTCGAGCGCGTTGTTCAAGGTGCGATCGTCGCCGCCGAGCAGCGCTCGTTTGGCGCGCAGCTCGACCTCGCTGGCGACGGGCTTGGCCTTGTTGGCCACCGAGAACGAGCGGATGGTGGCGTCCTCGCGCAGCGGATCGACGCTCGATGCGCTGAGGCCGTCCTTCCACTTGCCGCCTTGGGGCACGAGCAGAGCCAGATCCCACGCGCGATCGTGGTGGCCGAGCTTGAGCTTCTGCACGCTGTCGTCGGGGAACTTGGCTTCCAAGTCGTTGCCTGCGCCGAGCGGCGAGAGCGCGGTGAGGATGCGCCCATCTTTGGCCAACACAGTCCCCAGCCCCAACGCCTGACCCGCGCGCTGGATCACGACGATGCCCTTCTGGGCCTTCACCTCGGGGGCCTCTTGCGCGACCGGCTCGATCACCTCCGCCACAGCGGACTTCGGCTTCACCTTGAGCGTGAGCTTGGGAGGGGCGGGCTTGGCCGGGGCATCCTTGGGCGCCCCCTGGGCCATGGCCGTACCAGCCCCCAACACCACCACCAGTGCGGCCACCAGCCCCAGGGCACGTCGCGCCTGTTGACGGCCGTTCACTGTGTGCGTGTAGCCTGCCGTAGACGATCGGGAAGAAGGGGCACGAACTTCGCTGCGCATCGGGGGGCTCCTTGGCCAAGGACCGGGAGATAAGGTGTCGGTGCGCGGGACAGGGTGCAAGGGTCGGGCCGAACTTTTCCGATGGGGCCTCGCTCGTGGCCTCTGGCGCTGACCATACGTGCGGGTCCCAGCCTGAGCGTAAGCAAAGCGGCCTCGGGAGAGTTCAACTGGCTTGCCACTCGAACCAAAGCGCAAATTCTCCCGGGCCCTCTGAACAGCAGCCCCGCAGGGGCCTTTCACTAGCCGCCTGGCACGGGAGAGTTTCGTGGACCCAACCAGCTGTCACGGCCGTCGAGGCTCCCAGGGAGCCGGTGGTCACGAAAGGGGCAGACGAAGTCACATGACCGAGAAAGAGGAACCCATGGTCAAAGCGCTCGCGCGCTCCGACACTGCCACGGACGAAGCCGAAGCGATTGGGAGGTTGATTGCGGAAGGCCAGTACCGCCCAGCGCTCGAGCGCTGCGCCAAGGCCTACGCTGCTCCGCTCGGCCGCCTGTGCATGGCGTTGACCGGCTCTCAGGCCGAGGCAGAAGAGCTGGCGCAGGAGACGCTGCTCGCGGCGTACGACGCGTTCCCGTCGTTCCGCTTCGAGGGCTCGGTGCGATCCTGGCTGTACGGCATCGCGCGTCGCATCTGCGGGCGCCACAACGAGATCAAGAACCGCCGGCAAGCTCGCCTGCGCTTGGTGCACGACACGGGGCGCGGCGCCGACGCCGGCGAGCTGGCGATCGAGCGCGAGCGGGCGATCAAGGCGCGTGCGGCGCTGGCCTCGCTCAAGCCGAGCGAGCGCGAGGCGGTGGTGCTCCGCTACGACGCAGGCCTGAGCTTCCGCGAGGTGGCCGAGGCGTGTGGCGTCGACGAGGCGGCTGCGCGCAAGCGAGTGAGCCGCGCGCTGATGCGGCTGAGGGAGACGCTGGTCGATGTCTGACGCGGCGTCGCTCGAGAGGGTTTCTGTGTCGAGGTTGGGTCTGGCTGGAGGAATGTCGTCATGAGCTTCACGAAGGGCGAAACGTGCTTGGAGGTCGAGGAGTCGATCGCCGACGTGCTCGAGGGCAACGCGCCCGCGCGGCTGGTCGAGCACATCTCCGATTGCGACCACTGCCGCGACCTCAAATACGAGGCCGAGCAAGCTGCGCTCGCCGTCGAAGCGACCGGCGCGGACTTCCACCCGACGGCCGGCTTCGCCGAGCGTCTGGTGGGCTTGGTGCTCGAGCAGCGCCCCGAAGGCCCGCAGCCGTCGATGTCGCAGAGCTCGATCTTGCCGCGCACCAGCACGGTGACCGCCGTGTCGCCGGGCGCGCAGGCTGCACGCGCCGAGTCGCCGAGCCGCGCCGAGATGGTGAACGCGCCGACCGAGTTTGCGCCTACGACCGACCGTGTCATCGACAGCCACGCCACCATCCTCGAGCCGCCGCGCTTCGAAGACGTGGGGGAGTCGCCCAAGCCGGCGCCGCTGCCCGACCCGCCGCCTCCGAGCGAGATCGAACAGGGGCGCGCCGCGCAGGCCCCGGAGACCATCGCCGATCCGTTCGTGCCCACGCACAAGACCGTGCCCCTCTCCGCCGTGTTGCGTCCGGAGAGCAGCGCGCCAGCCGTGGTCGAGGCCACCACCGGCCGCAACAACACGGGCCCGCGCGGCACGGTGAACGACACTGGCTCCGCGCCGGCGCGCGCCACCGAGCCTTCGGCGCAGCCCTCCACGGCGCGTGAGCCGCAGCTGGTCAGCCACAAGCGCTCCGCCACGGCGGCTGCACCGACGTCCAACGTGCGCTCGCTGTTCCGGCGCAAGGGCTTCATCGCCGCGCTCGCCGGCGGCATGGCCGCCGCTGCTGCGGTGGGCGGCTTCTTGATCAAGGGCAAGGGGCCGAGCGAGCAACAGGTCGCGACCAACGAGGGCGCCTGGACCGGCTCGGTGCTGTCGGTCGCGCGTGCTTCGAGCGACGGTGGCGTCGGCTTCGAGGTGTGCAAGGAGACCTGCCAGCCTGGCGCGCAAGGTGTGGCGATCGAGGCCGGCTCGACGCTGAAGACCGACGCGAAGACGCGCGCTCGGGTGAAGTTGGCCGACGAGACTTGGATCGCGCTCGACCGCAACACGGAGCTCACACTGCCCGCGGGTACGACCCGCCAGGCCAAGCTGACCCGCGGCATGATCGTGGCCGACGTGAAGCCGGTCGACGGCGCGCAGCCGGCCAAGATCCTGCTGCCGCACGGGGAGGTGTCGGTGTCCGACACCAAGGTCGCGTTCACCGTGACCGAGCGCCGCAGCGCGGTCGAGGTGGTGCGCGGCGAGGCCGAGGTCGCGAGCCAAGCCGGCACCGTCTCCAAGGTGCGGGCCGGTGAAGAGGCCACCATCGCCGAGCAGGGCGAGGCCGTGGTCGCGTCGAAGTCCACCATGAGCGACGTGCTCGAGTGGAGCTCGGAGAGCGCCGACAACGTCGACGCCCCGGCGCTCAAGGGCGTGGGCGAGCTGCGCGCCAAGAAGCCCGGCAAGACCGAGGAGCTCACCGGCGCGGTGAAGCTCACCAAACACTCGGTCAAGGTGCGCGTGGTCGATGTGATCGCCCGCACCGAGATCGACGAGACCTTCACCAACCAGACCGGGGACGTGCTCGAGGGCATCTTCCGCTTCCCGCTCCCGCCTGGTGCACAGATCGAGAACCTCGCGCTCGAGGTCGATGGCCAGATGCTCGACGGCGCCTTCGTCGACCGTGATCGCGGCGCCGCCATCTGGCGCGGTGCGATCCAGAACGCTGCGCCCAAGGCGCCCAAGCCGCGCGAAGAGATCGTGTGGGTGGCCGGTCCCTGGAAGGATCCGGCGCTGCTCGAATGGCAGCGCGGCGGCCGCTTCGAGCTGCGCATCTTCCCGATCCCCGCCAAGGGCTCGCGTCGCGTGAAGCTCACCTACACGCAGCCGGTGCCGCAGAGCGGCGGCGTGCGCCGCTTCACCTACCCGCTCGCGCACGACGCCAGCGGCAGCACCAAGATCGACGACTTCAGCGTCGACGTGCAGATCTTGGGCGCAGACCCGAGCTTCGGCATCGAGCAGCGCGGCTACGCGCTGAAAGAGGTCGAAGGCACGATGGGCTCGGGCAACTCCTCGGGCGGCAAACGCTTCACGCTCGACGAGAAGAACTTCGTCCCGGCCGGTGATCTGAGCATCGAGTACGCCCTGCCCAACCGCAACAGCGAGCTCACCTCGTGGGCGTACGACATGCCCGCTTCGGTCTCCAAGACCACCACCCAGGCCACGCCGGCCGGTGGCGCGGCGCCGAGCATCGCCACGCCGTCCAACCTGGCGCAGGGCGGCAAGCGCGATGCGAAACAGAAGGAGAAGGACGCCGCGCTCGAGGCCAAGGCCTTGGTCGACGACGGCTCGGCCTACGTCGCGTTCGCGGTGCGCCCGAAACTTCCGCGCTTCCCGGAGGGCAAGGAACGCCTGCACGTGATCGTGGTCGACTCCAGCAGATCGATGGTGGGGGAGCGCTTCTCGCGCGCCACGCACCTCGCCGCCGGCATCGTGCGCGAGATGGATCGTCGCGATCAGTTCATGGTGCTGGCCTGCGACGTCACCTGTCAGGCCATGGGCACCGACGCGAGCCGCAGCCTGCCGCTGCCCAGCGAGCCGAGCGCCGAGGCTGCGGGGCAGGTCGAGAGCTTCCTCGGCTCGATCGAGCCCGACGGTGGCTCCAACTTGCTGACCGCGGTCAAGGCCGCGCGCGCCGTGGCTGGTGGCCAGAACCGCGAGCTTCGCATCCTGTACTTGGGTGACGGGACGCCCACGGTGGGTCCCACCAAGATGGCCACGCTCGAGTCGGCCGTGCGACACGAGCTGCCGAACGGCCTGGGCTCGGTGGTGGCGGTGGCGCTCGGCGCCGACGCAGATACCACCTCGCTCGCGGCCATGGCTCGCGGCGGCAACGGTGTCGTGGTGCCCTACGTGCCCGGCCAGCGCGTGAACGCTGCAGCGGTCGACGTGCTCGCCGCCGCCTACGGTTCGATCCTCAGCGACGTCGAGGTGGTGATGCCGGCGGGCCTCGCGGAGGTCACGCCCAAGCGCCTGGATCCGATCCCGGCCGGGGGCGAGTCGTTCGTGCTCGCGCGCATGACCAACGGCAAGCAAGTCGAGGGCGACTTCATCCTGCGCGGGCGCATCGGCAGCGAGCGCTTCGAGCAGAAGTACCCGGCCAAGGTCGTGGCCAGCTCGTCGGGCGGCAACGCCTTCGTGCCGCGGCTGTTCGCTGCCGCCAAGATCTCCGAGCTCGAGCAGATCGGCGCTGCCGACGACCGCGAGCGGATCGTGGCGCTATCCAAGCAGTTCAACGTGGCGAGCCGTCACACCTCGCTGCTCGTGCTGGAGAGCGAGGCCATGTTCAAGGCGTTCGGCCTGGAGAAGAACGGCATCAAGACTGGCTTCACCGGCGAGGATCGCGCCGACAGTCAGAGCGCCGACGTGGACGGCGAAGAGTCCGCCGGGGCCGACGACGAGAAGGAGCGCGCCGAAGAGGGCAAGAACGACAAGAAGGGCAAGGCACGCGACCAGGGCTTCCCCTCGCCGGACAGCCTGTTCGATGCTCCCAACGAGCCCAGTCTGGCGGGTGGTGGCAGCGGTCGCGCTTCCAAAGACAGTGGTGGCTTCGCGGCGCCGCCGCCTGCGGCGACCGCTGGCCCCAAGGCAGCGGAGTCCGCCCCGATGGCCCCCGCCAAGAAGCCCTCCAACTTCGATCCGAGCGACCCGTTCAGCCCCGGCTGGAACCAGCAGCCGGCGAGCCGCCCGCGTCGCCCGCCGAACATGATCCCGATGCGCCGCATCTTCGAGCGCAAGGCCTCGTTCTCCACGCAGAACCTGCTCGCCAGCCAGGTGGCTACCAGCCTGGCGGACGCGGAGACGGCGAGCAAGTCTTCGCCCGACAGTCGCGACAAGACGGTCGCCCTGTACAAGGCGCTGATGGCCTCGGGCCGCGTGGGTGAGGCGCTGGAGCTGACCGCTCGCTGGAGCCAACGTGACGCGCTGGATCCGGACGCCCTGCTCGCTCGCGCCGACCTCGCGGCCATGAACGGCGACCGCGAGCGCGCCATGCGCATCCTGTCGGGCTTGGCGGACGTCCGCCCCGGCGACAAGACCGTGCAGAAGCGGCTCACCAACGCGTTCGTGCAGATGGGCCTGCCCGACATGGCCTGCCAGCATCGCCTGTCGCTGGCCGACCTCACTCCGGACGACGTCAGCGCGGTGGCCTCGGCCGTGCGCTGCGCCCAAGACCAGGGTCTCAGCAACGTGTCGCAGACCATGCTCGCCAGCGTTCGCAGCGACCTGCGCGACAAGATCGAGACCTCATCTCGCACGCTCAAGCTCAACGACGTGCCCAGCTTGCTCGGCGACGTGCGGGTGACGGCCACCTGGAACAGCCCTGTGGACCTCGACCTCGCCATCGTCGACAAGAACGGCAAGCGCCTCTCGTGGCTCGGCTCCACGCTGGCCAACGTGAACGTGTTCGCCAACAACGCCACCAGCACCAGCACCGAGACGCTGGCCTTCTCCGGACTCAACAGCGGGACCTTCGCGGTCGAGATTGTGCGGGCCAAGGGCGACAAGTCCAGCACGCCCATCTCCGGTGAGCTCACCTTCACCTTCCCTGGTGGAGAGGCGCGCAAGGTGCCTTTCACGCTGACCGGATCGCGGGTGACCGCGGGCAGCATGAACGTGTTCTTCACCTCGCGCCTGGTGCCGGTGAACGGCGGCGGCGGTGGCTGGCGCGGCGGCTTCTGAGCGAGAGCTCCGAGCCGACGACCTGGCGACACCAGCGGCTTCGAGCGCTAGCGCTTCGCGCTACGCGCTCGGGGCCGCGCTAGCGCTTCGCGCTACGCGCTCGGGGTGACGCTAGCGAGGCGTTCCTTTCCGGCCGGCTTCGTGGTTTAACGGCGCCCTGATGAGCGGCAGCCACGACCACGATCACGACGACGACGGCCACGGCCACGGCCACGATCACGCACACGCGTTCGATCCGGAGCCGCCGACGGAGAAGGCCCCCGACGAGCCGTCGACGCCAGCTTGGATCCCTGTGCTCGGCGCGTGTTTGTTCCTGGTGGGTGGCGTGACCTTCCTGGTGCGCTTCTCGGACGCGTCGCCTGCGGCGGCGGTCGCGTCGGCTGCGGCTTCGGTCTCGGCGCCCGCGCGTGCGACGGGCTCGGCGGCTCGGCCCACTCCTCCGCAAGACCCGGCCAAACGCAAAGAGATGCTGGACGAGCAGAAGAAGCGCCTGCTGCGCAACGTGAAGTCGGGCGCGGTCGCGCCGCCCGTGCAGCCCTCGGCGGGCCAGCCTCCGGCCGGCCAACCGGCCGGGCCACAACCCAGGCCCTCGGCGGCGCCGTGAGCCTCGCGCTCCCGTCCTTCGATCGCGTGCTGGTGCTCGGCACCGGCACCATGGGCCAGGGCATCGCGCAAGTGGTGGCCGCGGCGGGGCTCGAGGCGCGCCTGTTCGACGCCGATGGCAACAAGGTCTCGCAGGCGATCGAGGCCATCAAGAAGGTCACGGCTCGCTCCGTGGAAAAGGGCAAGCTCAACAGCGACGCGCGTGACGCGTTGCTCGGGCGGCTGGTGCCAGTCACGAGCCTGGCAGAAGGAGCCAAGGGCGTCGGCCTGTGCATCGAGGCGATCCCCGAGAAGATGGATCTCAAGGTGAGCGTGCTCGGCGACGTGCGCGCGGTCGCGCCCGACGCGGTGATCGGCAGCAACACCTCGAGCTTGTCGATCACCGAGATCGGCGCACGACTGGGGGCCGGTGAGCGCACGATTGGGCTCCATTTCTTCAACCCACCGCCTGTGATGGAGCTGCTCGAAGTCGTGCGCGGCCTATCCACCGCCGAGCCGGTGGTCGAGGCCAGCCTGACGCTGGCGAAGCAGCTCGGCAAAACACCGATCGTGGTGAACGACAGCCCGGGCTTCGCCACCAGTCGGTTGGGTGTGATCGTCGGCTGCGAGGCCATCCGCATGCTCGAGGCCGGCGTGGCCTCCGCCGAGGACATCGATCGCGGCATGGAGCTCGGCTACCGCCACCCGATGGGCCCGCTCAAGCTGGGAGACCTGGTCGGCCTGGACGTGCGGCTCGGCATCCTGGAGCATCTTCACCGCGAGCTCGGCGAGCAGTTCCGTCCGCCGCCGCTGCTGCGGCAGATGGTGCGTGCAGGCAAGCTCGGCAAGAAGACCGGCGAGGGCTTCTACCGCTGGACGGACGCTGGGCCCATGCCGATCAAGCGGAGCTAACGCGAGAGCCGCTGCGTGAGGCGCTCACGGAAGGCGCCGTCGTCGAGCGCAGCCTCGAGCACGAGGACGACCAGCTGCTCGTGGCTGAGCGCGCGCAGCGAGTCGGCGAGTGACGGGCGAGGAGGGGTCGTCGAGTCGGGCACGCCGGGGCCGGGGGCGGCGATCACCTTCGGGCGCACCAGGGGCGTCACAGGAGACGGCGCCGGTTCGGCCTCTTGATCGTCGCGCTTGGCGGGCGCTCCACCCACGAAGGCCAGCGCCACCGCGACGGCGTGTTTGCAGAAGGCTTGGTCTTGGCCCTGCGGGCAGCTGCACGCGTACGCCAGCTTCTCGTCCTTCATCCAGATGCGCACGTCGTACGTCTCCGCGCCGCGCACGCGCGCTTGCACCGAGCCCTCCTTGCGCGCGAGCTCCTCGACGCGGCCCTGCTGAAAGTAGGCTCTGCCTCGCTCGAACGCGCCGTCTCCGGAGAGACGGCGGATCGTGTCTTGGTGCAGGATGTTCGCGATCAGCGGCAGCAACGCGCGGCCATCAGGGGATGCAGATGTCGCAGTCCATCTGCACGCATTGGAACAGCCCCTGCGTGGGCGGATCGAAGGCGATGTCGCACTGGTTGCCGAGGCAGCTCAGCGGATCGGCCGCAGACCCCACGCAATCCAGGCACAACAGGCAGCTCGCGGAGCCGGCGCATGCCTGTACCTCGGCGCAGCAGTTGGTCTTCGCACAGGTGGTGCAGGCCGTGTCTCCCGCGCTGGCCGCGCAGGCATCGAAGTCGTTGTAGCACTCGGTGGCGCACGAGGCCGCGGTGCAGTTGTACGTGTCTGCGGTGGTCATGTCGGCGAGGTCGCACGGGTCGCCGATGCAATCGGACGGATCCGCCGCGGTCTCGATGCAGGCCACGCAGGCAGTGCAGCTGGTGCTGGCCAGGCACGCGGTCGTGGCCGTGCAGCAGTTGTCCTTGCCGCAGGCGATGCAGGCGGTGTCGCCGGGATCGTCCGTGCAGGTCACTCCGCCGCCAGCGCCGCCCGTGTTGTTGCCGCCGGAGCTCGGGTTGCCGCCCGTGTTGTTGCCGCCGGAGCTCGGGTTGCCGCCCGTGCCGTCGGCTCCGGTGCCGTTGCCGCCGTCGCTGTTGCCAGCGCCGCTTCCTCCGCTTCCGCCCGTGCCGCTGTCTCCACAGGCCAGCGCCAAGACCGCCACACAAGAAAGGACCAAGCTCTTCATGCGAACCTCCGCCCCTTAGGCGTAGCCCAACTCACGTTGGCGGTCACTACGCACGCGCCTACAATCCCACGAGATGACCCAGGAAGCAGTGTCTTGTCCTCGCTGCGCCTCCCACGGACGCGTGGAGCGTTTGGTTCGTCACGACGTCGCGGGCATGGCCATGTACGGCTGCGTGCACTGCGGCGGCGTGCTGCTGGCGCAAGCGTGTGCGCAGAAGCTCGCGTCGGCGCTCCCGGAAGAGGCGATCCGCTGGAGCCAAGCGCGCGCGGTGGAGGCCAAGTCTGCGGGCAGCACGGACCCGTGGTTGGTCTGCCCCCTATGTCAGCGCACCATGACACGCCTGCGCGCGGAGAAGGCAGGGGTCGACCTGGATGTTTGTGATCGTCACGGCACGTTCTACGACAAGCACGAGATCGAGCGCGTGACCGCCGCGATCAAGAGCACCAACTGGGGCAAGCCGCTCGCCATCGCCGGCGGCGTGGCTGCGGCCAGCGCGGTGGCCGTCGCGGCGAGCCAATCACCCTATCGCCCGGCGGCGGTGGTGGTGCCCGACGCGGTGGCCAGCACCGCCCAGGAAGTGGCGGTTGAAATCGGCGTCGAGGCGGCGCTGGAGGGAGTGTTCTCGGTGATCGGCGCCTTGTTCGAGGCGAGCTAGGCAGGGCGTTCCTAGTTCTTGTCGCAGTGTTCATCACGACCCTCGCTCACGCTCGCAAGTGGAGGTCGTGACGAACACCGCGCCACGGGACCCGCCTGGTCTCGCCCCCCCGATTCTTTGGCCGCCCTTCGGGCGGACCAGAGCTCAGTTCTTCAAGAGCTCGTCCAGGATCACATCCAGCTCGGAGGAGCCCGTGGCAAGCGAGTGCGTGCCTCCCTCGACCCGCCACAACGCGAGCCCTGGCGCGCAGCTCCAGCCGATCTGTGCGGTCTCGCTGCCCGGCAGGGCGGGGTCCAGGTCGAGCTTCGTCGGAGCCGACGGCGCGGCGTCGCAGCCGCGCTTCTTGGCCCACGCGGTCATGGTTTCGAGCGCACCTGGAAACGCCGGGATGCCGGTCTTGCCCAACACGCGGCCGCCTGCGAACGGCACCACCTGATCCACGTCGCCGTGCACCTCGAGGATGCGGGCGGGCGCGTGCGCGCACGCGTTGGCCTGGGTCACGCCTGCGCCGGCGATGCTGGCGATGGCGCTGATGCCCGGCAAGTCGCAGGCCAAACGATGGGCCATGAAACCGCCATTGGAGTAGCCGAGCACCACCACGCGCGTGGGATCGACGTGCTCCGATCGCTGCGCCTCCGTGATGAGCTTGCCGAGCTCGGCCACGTGATCGACCCCCGAGCCGTCGAAGTCGCAGCACGCGGGGCTCGCGTTCCAGAAACGCTTGCCGTCGGCGCCCGAGTGGCCGTCCGGCGCGATGAACACGAAGCCGCGCTTGATGGACTGTTGTCGCAGCCGCAAGAACCGCGCGAACGAGGCGCCGCTGCCTCCGTAGCCATGCAACGCGACCAACAAGGGGAGCTTTGCCTCGCTGCGCTTCGCCGTGGGGGGCACGACCACGGCCGCAGCCGCCGAGGTCGCGGCGCCGTTCGAGGCAGACTGGGCCGCGGGCGGAGAGCCGGTCGAGGAGACCGCCGACCCCGGCGCCGCGCCACGATCCGGCGCTGCTTGGGAGCAGGCCAAGAGCGCCAAGGACGCAAGCAGCGGCCAGCGCCTACTGGCCACCCGCGCCCCCGCCGCCGCAGGTCGCTTCGTCGATCAGCGCGCCTTCACATGGGCAGCAAGAGAACGATACCACGGGCCCACCGCAGCTCTCGACGCAGTTGATGGCCATCTCGCATTGCGGCACGTTGCACACCCCCGCGCCGCCCGCGCCGCCCGCGCCGCCCGCGCTGGGGCAGTCGATGTTGTCGAACGTGCCGCTCGGGCATGCGCAGCAACCGCTCTGCAGCACCTCCCCGCCACACATCTCCACGCACTCGACCGCACGGAAGCACTCCCCACAGTCGTCGCTCGAGGTGCTCGCCCCGCTGCCCCCGCTGCCCCCGGCGCCGGTGTCGTCTGCGCAGGACCAGGCCACGACCAGCAAAGGCCAAACGGCGAGAGGACCCACCCAGCTGCGCCCGATCTTCATGCCGCTAGCGTAGGACCTTCCGGGAAAATTCTCCCGTGCCAGTTGGCACTTGGTGGAACCAGCGGTGCTGCTTCTTCGGGGGGAACGGGAGAATTTTGCTCTCTGATTCAACGGGCAAGCCAGTTGAATCCATCAACGACTTGCTGGAGCGTGTGGTACCGACTGTTCCGTGGCCCCGGCCGAAGCAGCGAGCAAAGTGGTGCTCAGCGAGCAAGCGAACGCGTTGCTCTCGCCGCTCACCGGGCTGCGCGGCGGGAAGAAGCGCGGCTCATCGCTCGCGGCGCGTTTCGGAGGCAAGGCGGCGACGCTGGCAGAGCTCTCGCTCGCAGGCTACGAGGTGCCGGCAGGCTGGGTGATCGACGCCGAGACGTTCGAGCGTCTGGTCGACCGAGCGTTGCCCAAGGGGCACGACGTGGCGTCGCTGATCAAGCAGGCAGGCACCCGAGAGGGCACGGATCGCGCCGCGCGCGCCCGCGACCGTATTCTCGCCGAGCCGCTGCCAGACGAGCTCGCGCTCGCGCTCGCCGAGCTCAGCCAACGCACGACCGAGCTCGCGCCCTGGGGGTTGAGCGTGCGATCGAGCGCCACCTGCGAGGACGCGCGCGGCTCGTCGCTCGCGGGCCTCGCGACCTCGATCCTCGGCGTGCGCGGGAGCGAGCCGTTGGCCGAGGCCGTGCGCCAGGTGTGGGCCAGCTTGTATCTGCCGCGCACGCTGCTCTACCTCCACCGCTGGGGCATCAAGAGCGTAGCCATGCCGGTGCTCATCATGCCGGTGGTGCAGGCCGTCGCGGCGGGCGTCCTGTTCACCGAGCCCCCGGCTGGGCTGGCCGGCGAGCGCTGGCGCCCCGGCGAGCGCGTGGTGCACGCGACGCTCGGGCTCGGCGCGCCCGTGGTCGATGGCGCGAGCGCGGTCGACACCTATCGCCTGAGCGCGGCGGGCGCGTTGATCGAGCAAGTGATCGCGGAGAAGGGCCGCGAGCTCGTGATCGCCGACGGCGGCTTGGTCGCGTGCGACGTCGAGTCGGAGAGAGCCAACGCCGCCGCGCTCTCGCCCAACGTGCTGCGCGAGCTTTCGGAGATCGCCACGCGGCTCACCAAGGATCGCGGCGGCGTCGCGCTCGATGTCGAGTTCGCCGTGGATCGACGGGGCACAGGCGAGCGTGTGGTGATCCTGCAGGCGCGCCCCGTGACGGGGGGGCTCTTCCCAGAAGGGGGCGACGAGCACACGGTGTGGTCGCGCGCCAACGTGGGCGAGGCCTTGCCCGGCGCAGCGACGCCGCTCACCTGGTCGGTCGCGCGCGGCTTCAGCGAAGCCGGCTTTCGCGCTGCGTTCGCGGCGCTGGGCTGCCGCGTGCCGAAAGAGGCCGTGCTGATCTCGAACGTGTACGGCCGCTTTTACCTGAATCTCTCCGTGTTCATGGACATTGCCGGCCAGGTGCCCGGCCTCACGCCGCGCGCGCTGCTCGAACAGAGCGGCGGCGCTCCAGACGGGCTGATCGCCGAGCTCTCGCGTCACGTGGAGACCTCGCACACGGGCTTCTTGCTGCGCGCGCCGTTCACCATGCCCAAGGTGATCATGCGAGGCCTCCGCCTGGGGCGCGAGGTGGAGCAGTGGGAGCTCGAGGCAGTGCGCATGCGCCAAAAGCTCGCAGATCTGGACCTCGAGCTGCTCCCCGACGACGCGCTCGCGCAGACGCTGCGCGCCGCTTCGAACCTGCTGTTCGGCGCGGGCGAGCTGATGTTGACCTGCGCCTCGGCCTCGCTGGCGTCGCACCTCGCGCTCACCACCTGGCTCACGCGCACGCTCAGCGGCGGTGAAGCCCGCGCGGGACAAGGCCAAGCGCAAGACGTCCGGCGGGAGGCCGCGCGCATCGGCCAAGCGCTGAGCGGGGGCATCGCCGAGCTCGAGAGCGCCAACCCGGGCCTGGCGCTCCTGCGCGTAGCCAAGATGGCGCGCCGCGATCCCGAAGCGCTCGAGCTGCTCCAGGGCGGCGGAGTTCGTTCGCTCGACGATCTCCCTTCGGGGCCCACGCGCGCGGCGCTGCTCGAGTTCCTGGAGGCGTTCGGTGATCGCGCCGTGCGCGAGGCCGAGCTGATGACGCCGCGCTGGCGCGAGGATCCGACCAGCGTGCTCACCATGCTGGCAGCGGCGCTGCGCGGCCCCGAGATCGACCCCGAGGCCGGGCCGGCGCGCGCGCGTGCGCTGGCCGATCGCGAGCTGGCACGCCTGGAGACGATCGCGGGTCGCGCGCAGATCGCGGTCCTCCGCGCGCTGGTGCAAAAGACGCAGGAGCACACCCGCCTGCGCGAGCGCATGCGGGCCTGGGTCACGCGCGCGCTCGGGTTCATCCGCATGGTGGCGCTCGACATCGATCGGCGCTTGCGCCACCTGGAGCCGAGCCTGCTGCCACACAGCGTGTTCTTCTGCACCTACGAGGAGCTCGTGGCCGCGCTCAAGACTGGGCGCGCAGACGTGGCGCACATCATCCGGCTGCGCCGCGCCGAGCACTTGCGCGACGCCGCCCGGCCCGACCCGCCCTCGACCTTCGTGGGGCGGCCACCTCCTGTCTCGTTGCCCCCTAGCGCGTCGCGCCGCCTGGATGGTTTGGCGGCCAGCCCGGGTGTGGTCGAAGGGCCTGCGCGTGTGGTGGGTCCTGGCGCAGACCCGGCGAGCTCCTTGCGCCCCGGAGAGATCCTGGTCGCGCGGACCACCGACATCGGCATGTCGCCGCTGTTCCTGGTGGCGGCGGGGGTGGTCACCGAGCTCGGCGGGCCGCTGTCGCACGCCGCGATCGTGGCGCGCGAGTACAACGTGCCGTGTGTGGTCAACGTCGACGGCGCCACGTGTTCGGTGCGCACGGGCGAGCGCTTGCGCGTCGACGGTGACCGGGGCGTCGTGGAGAAGCTCGACAGCCCGCCCGAGGCGCGGTCGCTCACCACACCCGCAGAAGCAACTCCTCCGTGAGCGTGGCCGAGCCCGAGCTCGTCGTGCTGTTTCGCTCGGACGACGTGCTCGTCGTGGACAAGCCGGCCGGCATCTCCACCGAGCCCGATCAGCAGAAGAGCGAGAGTTTGTTGGATCGGGTGGCGCGGCTGCTCGGACCGAGCGCTCAGCGTCGCGCCCCGCACGCGGCGTCGCGGCTCGACACCAACGTGAGCGGCGCGGTGACGTTCGTGCTCAGCGCCCGCGCCGCTCGGGAGCTCGGCCCGGCGCGCGCCGAGGGGCGGCTCCGTCGCGCGTACGTGGCGATCGTGGCAGGCGCGCTCGCGGGCGACGCGGGGGTGTTTAGCGCGCCTGTCGCGGGCAAACCCGCGCGCTCTCGCTACGTGCGTGTGGCGCGGGCACGCGGCGCCGAGCTGGTGCTGCTCCTGCCAGAGACGGGACGCACCCATCAGCTCCGCATCCACTGCGCGCGCAGCGGCGCCCCCATCTTTGGCGACCGCAAGTATGGCGGGCCCTCCACGTTGTGTGACGCGGAAGGGCGAGTGCACGCCCTCGACCGCGTGCTCCTGCACGCGGTGGCGCTGCGGCTCGAGCTGCCGTTCCCGCCGCGCGAACAAGTGCGTGCGCCCATCCCAGCTGCGCTGCTTTCAGCGTGGCAGACCCTCGACGGCGCGCCGGGAGCGTGGGATGACCTCTCCGCCTCATGCGCCCGAGAGCTCGCGCCCACTCTTCCGTGATCCAGCTCGCGCGCGCCGCGCTGCTCGGGTTGGGCTTGTCGGTCGGGCTCGGCCTGGTCGTCGGCGCCGTGCTCGGCAGCGACGCTGCGGCCAGCCCACCGCGAGAAGGATGGCCGCCGGATCCGCCCCCGGTCCCGGCCGAGAAGCAGTGGGTGTTCGAGGTGCGTGTCAAAGACAGCGTGCCCAGCATCGTGAAGGTGAGCGAGGTCACGCTCAAGAAGCCCGAGCCGACGCCGCGCGTGATGGGCCGCTACGCCATCGAGCTGTACGTCGGCAAGGAGCTGCTCGATCGCGTCCGCTTCGACGTGCCGCTCGGGGGGGACGGCCCTCCCGAGCCCGACCAGCCCGGCAAAAAGCGGCCCGTCTTCAAGGTGAACACCAAGCTGTTCGCGCGCATGGCCGACCAACCTCGCGCCGCGCTGGTGCGCCTGGTCGATCGCGCCACGGGCGACATCCAAGTGTTTCGCTGGCCCCCCGACAAGGACGGCAAGCTGATCGCGAACAGTCCCGGAAGCGCGGCCGATGGGGGCAGCTCCGATGCAGGCGCCGACGCAGGCAGCGCCGACGCGGGAGACGCGGGCTCGCGCGACGCGGGGCACAACCCCGATGGCATCTGACATCCTCACGCGCCGCGCCTGTCTCGGCGCGCTCGGTGCGCTGTCGGCGGGTTGCTCCGGAGGTGGCTCGAACAGCCAACCCAGTGCGCGCCCAGCTGCGGGCGAGGGTTGGCGCGAAGAGGTGTTCGAGCCCAGCGCGCTCCAGCCCGAAGGGCAACACGCGCTGGTGTTCGCGCCCCCCGAGTCGGACGACTGGCCGATCCTGATCGCGCTCCATGGTCGCGGCGAGGCAGGGCGGGGGCTCCGCGCGGGGGCTGCTGGCTGGCGCGACGACTACGATCTCGATCTGGTGCGAGCTCGCCTGGCGAAAGGTGAGCTCACCAGCGCAGACGCGAAAGACTTGCTCGAGGGGCCGCGCCTCGATGCGCACAAGGCCTCGCTCGCCAAACACTCGTTCGCCGGCTTGGTGTTGGTCTGCCCCTACACGCCCATCCCCGGCACGGACTCCGCTCGATCGTTCGGCCGCTTCGTCAGCACCGATCTGCTCGCGCGTGTTCCGCCAGCCAGGCCGCGCAGCGCGGTCGGCATCGATGGCGTCAGCATGGGCGGTCGTTACGCGCTGGAGCTGGGCTTCGAGCTGGGGGCCACCTTCGGCGCCGTGGGCGCGCTGCAGCCCGCCATCCGCGAGGGCGACGCCGACTCGTTCGCGAGCCGCGCCGCCGAGTGCAAGGCCAAGCACGGCGCGCAGGCCATCCACCTCGTCACCAGCGAAGAGGACCCGTTCCGGGAGCCGACCATCGCGCTGTCCAAGGCGCTCACGGCGCGATCGATCGAGCACCAGCTCATCGTTACGCTCGGCCCCCACGACTACCTGTGGAATCGCGGCCCCGGCGCCGTGGAGATGTTGATGTTCCACGAGCGTGCGCTGCGCGGCCTTCCGGCGCCCTGAACCGAAAGTTGTCCGCGGGCCCTCACCAGCTCCAGCATGTGAAACATGGCCGTCCCGGTGGTGGCGCTCTACGGCGCGCTGAACGCGATCTTCAACATCTTCCTCGCCAACCGCGTCAGCACCAGTCGCATGAAGAACAAGGTCGCCGTCGGCCTTGGTGACAACAAAGAGCTGGAGCTGGCCGCTCGCATCCACGGCAACAACGCCGAGTTCGTGCCGCTCGCGCTGATCATGTTGCTGATCGCCGAGCTGATGGGCGGCTCCAGCGTGTGGCTGCACGTGGCCGGCGGCTCACTGCTGGTGGCGCGGGTCTTTCACTTCATCGGCATGCCACGCAAGGCGCCCAACTTCTTCCGCTTCACCGGCACGGCGGTCACCTGGACGCTGATCGTCGCGGTGAGCGTCTGGGTGTTGGTGTTGCGCTTCTCCGCGTGAGCGAAGAGCGGGCCGGCCGGGTGGATCGGCTTCGACTTGGGCGCCGCGTACGTCGCCCTCGTTGGTGCGCAGAGGCAGCGTGCCTCTTGGTCGCCGCGCGCGTACCGCGCAGCCGAAGCGCGACAGAGGCATCGACCGAGCGCGGCCGGTCGACGAGCGGCGCTCGTGTTTTCGGGATGGCTCCGGTAACCTTCGCGGCCGTGCGCCTTCGCTGCGTGTTCGTGCTCCCGTTGCTGGCTGGGGTGGCCTCGGGTCTGCTCGAGCCCACGCCGGTTTCGGCGCAGCCATCTCAAGGGGAGGTCCTTTTCAAGGAGGGCCTCACCTTGCTCGAGAGCGCCGAACGGACCAAGGACCGCGCGCTCTTCGATCAAGCCTGCGATCGCTTTGCGCGCAGCTTCGCCGCAGAGGAGCTGCTCAATCCGCTCATCCACTTGGCGCGCTGCGAGGAAGGGCGAGGCCAGCTTCGTGCAGCGCTGAAAGCTTGGCGCGCCGCGGCCAGCCTGGCCAAGGTGCAGTCGGACGCTCCAGGGCAGCTCCTCGCGGAGACCGCGGCGAAAGACCTCGATGCCAAGCTCCCCAAGCTCGTGGTTCGCTTGCCGGCGCGTGCGCAAGGCGCGGCGGTCGACGTCGATGGCGAGGTCATCACGGCGGGTGAGCCGTTCATCGTGGACCCCGGAGATCACCGGGTCCGTGCCAAGCTCGGGAACGAAGTCGAAGAGAAGAACGTCACCGCGACGCAAGGCGTGCTGGAGGTCGAGCTCCTTTCCGCCGCACCAAAGCCACCGGGGCTGGTGGCACCGTCCTCCGGAGCCGATTTGGCCCTTCCCGGTTGGATCCTGCTGGGCGTCGGTGGTGCCGCGTGGGTCGCCACGATCGCGACGAGCGCCGTATACATGACTCGCTGCGAAGCGCCGTTCGAGTGCCCGGAGAACGCCTTCGGGGGTGGCTTCGCGGAGGCCAATCTCGCCTTGTGGGTTGCCGCGCCGTTGCTCAGCGGCGTCGGCGCGACCCTGCTCATCGTGGATGCCACCAGCGGTGACGAGGCGTCTGTCGCTCCCCCGGGGCCGAGTGTGGGTGCGCTGGGCTGGCTGGACGGGACGAGCGCGGGCGTGCGCGTGTTCGGGTCGTTCTAGCCGTCACTCAAACGGGATGCCCGCCGTACGGAACAGCACGATTCCCTGCGTCCTCAAGGCTGGGCTGGTAGGGATTGTCCCGTCAAACAGCATAAACTCGGGCCCAGCGTGCGTGCCAAAAGCCAGATCGCCACACGCTGTGCTGGACGCAGTCACCGCCGCAAGAGCTGCCGCGGGCGGCTGCACTTCGGCGCTGCCCGCCGGCACACCGCAACCATCAAGCTTCACGAACAATGACTGGGTGGGCGGGCTCTGAAGCATCGAACCGTCAAAGCTCACGGCGCCGGGGTCCGACAGGACGTGGGCCGTTGCGAGTCCACCGGTTTGTGGGATGAACCCTGCGGTGGCTTTCGCCGTTCCGGTGAGCACGTTGGCCTGAATCCACTCGACCTCCAAGGTGTCCGTGAGGCGAACGACGTAGGAGGATCCCTCGTTCGGACGGAGACGCAGCGCTGTGCTTGCGCCGTTGAACTGGGAGACCAACGAGCCTTGCTCGGCTTGCGCGATGAGTGCCAGACCATTGTCGGTGTCCACCATGCCCAGCACCGTGTTCTCGCGCGCGCTGAAGCCGAAGGCTCGATGCTCCGCCACTTCGCCCGCGCCGTTCAGTTGCACGGCGAACAGCTGCGGGATCGTGGCTTCTTCGGGTGGTGACGAAATGCCGAACTCGGGGAAGGGGCCTGCGTAGGAGCCAACCAAGTATCGAAACCCGTCGACTTCGCCGGCTCCTCCGAGCTTGGCGTCGCCGAGCCAGCTATCCAGGCCCGTCCGGGTGCCCCCGATGTCGTAGGTCAGCAGGTACATCCTCGGCCCAGGGAAGGAGAAACTCTCGCCCCCGCTGTTGTCGCGCTTCAACAGCAAGACTCCACTTGCGACGCTGCATCCCACGAGTAGGTTTCCGTCCAAGTCCAGCTGGAGCAGGTCGATTGACATGGAGTTAGAGCTGCCCTCGAGCTGCAGATGCCATTCGTAGGAGCCTGTTGCGCTGAGCTTCACGAGCAGCGCGTCGTCCTGATTGCTATCGTTCAGTCCTGGGATGTCCGACGGGGCACCGTCGAGGCGAAACGCCGCCCCACGGAACGCCACCACCACGCCGCCGTCGCTTGTGGCCACGACGTGGGTCGCTCCTTGGTTGAAGCCGATCCGCACCGAGTATCCCGCTTGCGGCGCGCCACTCGCGTTCAGCGGGAGGATGAAATAGTTCTTGTAGGTTGCCACGTAGTCGAACGTCGGCCCCCCCATGGGCACGGTGAAAGGTGCGTCATGCGACCCTACCAGTGTTGTCCTGCCGCTGACGGTCGACACCACGCCGAGATCGATCGTGATGTTGGCGTCCGTGCCGAACGCGAAGAAGTCGAAGTCATTGGGGCAATTGCCCCCCGGTGGCCACGCCACCACCTGATCGCAGCCCCCCCCCGCGCCTCCGCTGCCGCCAGTCGCGCCACCTGAGCCTCCTGCGCTTGCGGCGCCCTGCGCGGTGCTGGTCGAGGCGTTGCCGGCATCTCCGCCGTTTCCGTCTGTGCCGGTGTGGAGCAGCACGCACCCCGCCGTGACGGTTGCAAAGAGCAGCGGGTAGGCGAAACGACGCACAGGGCGATGGTCGCACGATGCTTCTTCTCCGCCAAGGCAAGGCCTCATGCGGTTCTGCCTCTGCGATCAGCGCGGTTTCTTCTGGCAGCGGTGGTAGTCAGTTCGGGGATCGCACGGGGCTTTGACGGTCGCGGACGGCTTCGGGCCTGTCGGGCGCACGACTGCAGTCTTGTTTGCGCTCGCGCTCGCGGCGGCAGCAGAGGAAGAGGCAGACGCAGTGGCGCTTGCGGCGGTCACCTCTGCAGACGCGGGTCGGTCTGGCGGACTGGGCGGGGGCGCAACGGCGCCTGGCTCGGACGCGGCTGGCGTGGGCGTTGGCTCGACGGCCGTCTCAACGTTCGGAGAGCCGAGTTGGCGTTGATAGAGAAAAATGCCTGCCAGGGCTCCCGTGAGCGCCGCAAGACCCAGCAACGCCATCGCGATGCGGGAGCTTCGGCGCCGTTGCGCTGCGCTATCGCTGGTGATGGGAGCGACCGTCGCTGCTGCCCGGGGTCCCGCGCTCCCCATCGGCTCTTGCGGCACGTTCTCGAGCACTGCCTTGAGGGCCGAAACGCGCAGCCCGCAGGTCCGCATGGCGTGCGCCAACGCAGCGCGCATGGCACCTGCATCTTGCCAACGCGCCTGGCGGTGGAAGGCGAGCGCGCGATCGATCACCAGTGCGATGGGCGTCGGAACCGTCGACAAGCGAGACTGGATCGGCGCGGCCTGCCGCGTCGATGCGAACACCAAGAGCTCGGGCACCGAGCGCGCTTCGTGGACGAGCTCGCTGGTGAGCAACGTGTACGCGGTGGCGCCGAGCGCGAACACGTCGCTGCGAGTGTCCACCTCGTCCCAACGGGCGAGCGCCTGCTCGGGCGGCATGAAAGCGGGGGTGCCCATGGGCACGCCGGTCGCGGTCAACCGAGCGCCTCCCTCGGTCTGCTTCACCCGCGCCAGCCCAAAGTCGAGCAACTTGAGCTGGCCCTCTGCGGTCAGGAACAAGTTCTCGGGCTTGAGATCGCGATGAAGGATCCCCTTCGCGTGCGCGCTCTCCAGCACCGCGAGCGCTGCGTCCACGATCGCCAGCACTTGCGCCAGGGGGAGCTTGCCACCCGCGCGGTCCGCGAGCGCATCCACCGGCGTCCCATGCAGGAGCTCCATGACCAGGTAGGCACCTTCCGGCGCCGTCCCGTCGTCGAGGATCTGGACGGTCCCGGGGTGGGCCACCTGGTTCGCGGCGTACCCTTCGTGCAAGAAGCGCTCGCGCGCGTCGCGATCGGCTGCCAGCGTGGGATGCAGCAGCTTGATGGCCGCCTCGCGCCCGTTGCGGTTGTGGCGGGCGGCGTACACCTTGCCCATGCCGCCCGCGCCGAGCACTCGCTCGATGCGCCACTTGGCATCGAGCACCGTTCCGACCGGCAATTCGTCCGCGTCTCGAGCCACGAGTTCAGCGCGAGTATACCGAACGACGCAGCGCCGGCCAGAGCTCGGGCGCAGCGCTCGCTACAACCCGAGCCAAGGCGAGGGGTCGACCGGCCGCCCCTCTTCGCGCAGCTCGAAGTACAACACCGATTCTCCGCGCCTCGCGACCACCGAGCCCAGCGACGCGCCGCGCTGCACGTCCTCGCCGGTCTTGACCTCGACGGCGGTCAGGTTGCCGTACACGGTGAAGTAGCGCGCACCGTGATCCACGATCACCGTGAGCAGCTCGCGCTCGTACTTGTCTGCGAACACCACGCGGCCGGCGGCGACGGCTCGTGCGCTGGCGCCCGGGGCGGCGCGCAGCTCGAGCGCGGGTGGCGCGCTCATCGATCCGGCCAGCTTGCGCACCTCTGCGCGACCCGCGAGCGGGAAGGGCAGGTGACCCTTGAGTGACGCAAATGCCGAGCTGGCCGAGCTGTCGCTGGGGCCGAGATCGGCGCCGTAAATGGCGACCGCGTCGGAGGGACCGGTGGAGGTCTCGAACGCGCGGTCGAACGCCTCTTGGCGCTCTCCCGCGAGACGCATCACGTTCTTGGCGCTGTCGAACGCCTTCTTCTGCGCTTCGAGCGGCGCCGTGTCGGCGGCGATGCGCGACAGGCGCTCCGTGATGCTGTCGCGCTGCGCGCGCAGCTTTTTGGACGCCTCGAGATCCCGCGTGAGCGAGAGGCGATGGCGCTCGACCCGCGCCGCGTGGTCGACCAGCTCGTCGAAGCCGCCGCCCGCAGGCAAGAGGCCGGCGCGCACGTGTTTGTAGTAGGTGCGGCCGCGCGCGAGCAGGCGCGCGTCGAGCTGGATCAGCTCGTCGTCGATCGCCTGCGCCTCGGCGTCGAGCTCCGCTCGTTCGCTCGAGAGCGCCTTGAGGGCCAGGTCCACCTCCAGCGCCGTGGTGGGGATCTTCTGCGGGGGTCGGGGCTCGGCGCGTCCGCCCTTGGGTCGCGAGAGGGCGTCGAGCGCGCTGGTCGGAGACGAGGTGACACCGAAGGCGACGCCGCCGAGCAGCACCACCAGCGTCGCGAAGGTCGTCGAGAGCGCGCGCTTCATGTCACACGCTCGCCAACTTGCGGAGACTGAAGAAGGCGGTGGCTGCGCCCAGCACGCCGCCCAGCGCGACCATGCCCGCGGCGATGTGCCAGGGCAGGAAGCTGGGCGTGATGCCGAGCAGGTTGGCCAGCTGCTGGTCGAAGCGATCCTTCACGATCAGGAACAAGACCCCCAGCATGCCCAACGCCAGGGCCGCGCCCATCGCGCCCTGCGAGGCGCCCTCGAGCACGAACGGTCTGCGCACGAAGCCGTCGGTGGCGCCCACCAGGCGCAGCACCTCGACCTCGATCTTTCGGCGTTGCAGCAGGAGCCGCATGGTCGAGCCGACCACGCTGACGACCGCCGCGAGCACGATCAGCGCGAGGCAGGCTGCCGCGGTCACGCCACCTCCGAGCAGCGACGACAGGCGCTCGGTCCAGCGCTCATAGGTCTCCACGGTCTCGACCGCGGGCAACGCTCGCAGCTTGAGCGCGATGGTCTTGAGCTGCTCGTCGCTGATCGAGTCGTCGAAGGCCACCTCGATCGAGCCCGGAAACGCCTCTTTGGGCAGGGCGGCCAGGGCTTCGTCGCTGGCCACCACCTCGCGGCGAGCCTCGTCCGGTGACACCCGTCGCACGCGTGACACACCTTCGGTTTGCTCGAGCGCCTGCGACAGCGCGGCGATGTCGGCGTCCTTGGCGTGGTCCTTCAGGTAGACGGTGGCGCGCCCCGCGCGCGACCAGCGGTCGCGCAACGACTCGACGTTGGTCACGACCAGGAGGGAAGAAGCCAAGCAGATGAACGCCACCGAGAGCGAGAACACGCTCAGCACTTGCAGGCGCCAGTCGCTGCGCCCCGCGCGCCAAGTGCCGAAACCGCCGCCATTTCCGAACGATTGCATGGTTCTACTCCGTCCGCGCTCAGGCTGCTTCGACGTCCACGTCCGAGAAGTCGTCGTCCAGGTCGTCGTCGCCGTCGTCGTCGTCCGCGCCGAAGTCGGGGGGCACGTCGGTGGCCTTGCCCTCGTCCAGGATCACGATGCGCCGCGGCCGCACGTCGAGCAGCGAGCGGTCGTGCGTGGCGAACAGCACGGTGGTGCCGGTCTCGTGGATGTCCTCGAACAGCCCCAGGATGTCGATCGCCAGCTGAGGATCCAGGTTGCCGGTGGGCTCGTCGGCCAAGATCAGCGCGGGCTCGTGCACCAGTGCGCGCGCGATCGCCACGCGTTGTTGCTCGCCGCCAGAGAGCACGCGCGCCGCATCCGAGCCGCGCCCAGCCAGACCTACGCGCTCGAGCGCTTCGCCGACGCGGGTGCGGATCAGGCGCGCTGGCAGGCCGATCACCTCGAGCGCGATGGCCACGTTGTCGAACACCGTCCAGCTCGGAACCAGGCGGAAGTCCTGGAACACCACGCCGATGTTGCGGCGCAGGGCGGGGATGGCCGAGTCGGGCAAGCGCGCCACGTCGCGGCCCAAGAACAGGATGCGGCCGTCGTCCACCTGCTCGGTGCGGTGAATCAGCCGGAGCAACGTGCTCTTGCCCGAGCCCGACGGGCCGGTGACGAACACGAACTCGCCGCGCTCGATCACCAGGGACATGCCGCGCAGCACCGGCTGATCCGCGCGGTACGACTTGTATACCCCTTCGAACACCAAGATCGGCCGCGAGGCCGCCGAAGGGTCGTAGCGGTGTCCGGTGCGCAGAGCTTGATGCCGGAAGGAGCCTTGCGTCGGGGAGCCAGCCATCGATTCGCGAATAGCAGCGGCCTCGAACCTGGAAAACTTTTCGGCAGGCGCGTATCACGACAGCGCGTGAAGATCGCGTTCTTCGGATTGCCGCTCGCCGCGTACTTGCTCACGCTCGATGGGCACGAGCTGGTGCTCGCGAGCCTGAGCCGCAAGGGCGCGCCTGGCGGTCGGCGCGTGCGGGCACTGCTGGGCGACGATCGCGTGCTCGCCCGACCGCGTTTGGACGCAGCCTTCGTCGCGCGGCTCTCGGACCTGCGGCCCGACCTGGTGGTGAGCTGGTTCTGGACCCAGAAGATCCCACCCGCGGTCGTGCGGCTGGCGCCGCTAGGGGCGTTTGGCGTGCACCCCTCGTTGCTGCCGCGACATCGCGGCCCCGACCCCACCACGTGGACCATTCTTCGTGGCGACGCGCAGGCGGGCGTGACGGCTCACCTGATCGCCCCGGAGTACGACACGGGTGCCATCCTCGCTTCGCGCACGATCGCCGTGCAACCAACGTGGACCTCGTGGCAGCTCGCGCGCGCGCTGGATCGCCCGAGCCTGGCGCTGTTGCGCGAGGTGTGCGCTCGTTTCGCACGGGGAGATGCTCCGAGCGCGGCCCCCCAAGAGGAGTCGCTCGCGACCGAGGCGCCCTTCCTCGAGCCTGACGAGACCGCGATCGACTGGTCCCGGAGCGCCGCGGAGGTCGAGCGCTTCGTGAGGGCGCTCTCGCCTTCGCCGGGCGCGGCCACGTTCGTGGGCGACGATCCGATCGTGCTCACTCGCGTGCGGGTGGTCGCAGCTCCTCGGTTGCTCGAGGCGCCGGGCGAAGCCATGGTCGAGGCTGGGCGCGTGCTGATCCGGGCCGCGGACGGGGCCGTCGAGGTGCTCGCGGCGGAGCGAGAAGGCCACCCGCTGACAGCCGCACAGGTTTCGCAGCTGTTTGCGACCTAAACCGGAGGCCGTGCGGATCCGCTCATCCCCAGGATGACGATCTCGTTCGGCTCGCACCCGGTTCAAACTCCGTCACTGCTTTCGGGTCGTGGTACCCTCCCGACGCTCGAACCTGGGAGGAAAGCCTTGGTCACCCCCGACGCACTGGCGAAGTCGGCTCGCGAAAAGCTGGCTCTCGCGCTGAACGCTCTACAAGACGGCAACGACTCCCCGGTGGAGCTCCTGGATTTGGCCGAGCCGATCGCCCAAACCATGGGCATCCTGCACCGCATCGAGCGCTCGAAGGGCCAAGACCTGACGGGGCGCGAGCAAGTGCTGGCCAACATCCGGGGGGCGCTCAGCACGCTCCAGGGCATGAGCGTGAGCCACCCGGCGATCGACGCGGTGATGGAGCAGGTGGCCGGGTGTCTGGCGACCGCACATCAGCTCTCGCGCATGAGCGCCGCGGTCGCACCCGCGCCAGCCCCCGTCGCCGCGGCGCCCGCGCCACACGCCGGCATGGCGCCGATCGTGCCCACCGCCCCCGGGGTCGCTCCCGGGGGAACCGGCATCATGGCGCACATCCCCCCGCCTCAGCCGCTCGCTCCTGCGCAGCCCGTGGCGCCGGTCCACGTGCCTGAAGCGATCGGCGGCACCCACGTGATGGCGCCGGTGCCACGTGCACCCATGGCGACCGTGCCGATCCAACCGGCGCCACCCGTCGCGCCGGCGGCGCCAGCCGCGTTCCCGACCCAGCCTTTGCCGCAGCCGGCTGCGCCGGTGCAGGCGTTCCCAGCGCCGAACCAGACCGTGCGCATGAACGCCAACCAGATTCCGGCGGTTGCGCAGGCGCAGGCGCAGGCGCAAGCCCAGCCGCAGCCGCAGCCGCAACCGCAGTCTCAGCCGCAGCAGTCGAGACCGGCCCCGGGCTTCGCGGCCCCCACCGACCCGCTGCCCCAGCAAGCTCCGGCGGCCACGAGCGCGCGACCTGCGGCCCCGAAGCCAGCGGCGAGCCAAAGCGGCAACGTCGTGGTCGAGCTCGGCACCCACAGCGTGTCGAACTTCTACAAGGGCCTCGGCGGCAACGACGTGATCGAGCACGGTGGCTTGTTCGTGGCCACCTACAAGATCCCCAAGATGGGTGCGCAGGTGAACTTGCGCGTGCTGCTCCCCGGCGACTACGAGTTCCAGGCGACCGGGACGGTGCAGTGGATTCGTGAGCCTTCTGGGGGCGACGGCACGGATCCGGGCTTTGGTGCGCGTTTCACGCAAATCACGCCCGAGGGGCGCCAGCTCGTGTATCGCTACACGCGCAACCGCGAGCCCATGTTCTACGACGACCTGTGACGCGCCGACGAGCCAGGCTCGCTCCTGCGCGGAGGAGAGCCTGGCCTCAGCTGTTGGGGGCACTGCTGTTCACGCTCGTGTCGTGGGTGACGAACGCGCGCGCGGCGGACGACCCGACGTTGACGTGGTGGACGCTCGAGACGGCGCACTTCCGGGTCACGTTCCCGCACACGCTCGAGCCCGTCGCGCGACGGGTGGCCACGCTGTCGGAGTCCATTCACGGCCGCCTCACCGAGGGCATGGCCTACACCCCGGAGGACAAGACGCACATCGTCCTCACCGACGACACCGATGGCGCAAACGGATCGGCGACGCCGATCCCCTATGACACCATCCGACTGTACGTCACCGCGCCGGGAGACATCTCCACGCTCGGGGACTACGACGACTGGCTGCTCGGGCTGATCACGCACGAGTACACGCACATCCTGCACACGGGGAACATCAGCGGCCTCGCCAGCGTGGCCAACCGCATCATCGGGCGCACGCTCGCCCCCAACTCGGCGCAACCGCGCTGGGTGATCGAGGGCTTGGCGGTGGTGCTCGAGAGCGAGTACACGAGCGGAGGGCGGGTGCGCTCGTCGTTGTTCGACGCCTATTTGCGTGCGGACGTGCTCGCGGACAACGTCGCGCGTCTGGATCAGATCTCGAGCGGCGCAGAGCGTTGGCCCTACGGCAACTTGTTCTACCTGTATGGGAGCCGCTTCCTGCGATGGGTCACGGACATCTACGGCCCAGACACCATGCCCGCCGTGTCCGCGGACTATGGGGCTGCGACCGTGCCTTGGGGCATCAACCGCGCGATCCGCCGCGTGACGGGCCGCACCTACGAAGATCTCTACGGCGCGTGGGTGCTGCACCTCAAGGCGCACTACGGCGCGCAGGTGAAAGAGGTGGATCGCCGCGGTCGGCGCGAGGGTACTCGCGTCACGTTCGGAGGCCACGGCTCGAGCTACCCGCGCTTCGTTCCTCCCGCGCAGCGCCAAGATCCTGCGCGAGAAGAGGTGATCTACTTCCGCGATGACTACTCCTCCCGCATCGGCTTCTACCGCTTCGCGCTCGGTGACCTCGCCAGCGCCGAGCCGCGTGACGAGGAGCTGTTCGTACGCACCAGCACCGAAGGTGCACCAGCGTTCGCGCCCGACGGCGAGCTTCTGTTCGCCAACGTCGACTTCTTCAAGAACACCTACGCGCGGCTGGACTTGTTCCAGCTGCCCCGAGGCGAGAGCGGCACCACGGGCACCGAGCTCACGCGCAAACGCCTCACCAAAGGCCTGCGCGCTCACCACCCCGACGTGAGCCCCGATGGGCGCAAGGTGGTCTTTACGGTCAACCACGCGGGCACGACCACGCTTTCGATCGCGGACCGCGACGCCGAGGGGGCGCTCACCCGGGTGCGGACCCTGGTCCGGGGCAAGACGTTCGACCAGGCCTACACGCCGCGGTTCTCGCCGGATGGCAAACACGTGGTGTTCAGCGCGTGGTCGGCGGGGGGCTTCCGCGACATTCGGCTGGTCGACCTCGCGAACGGCAAGGTGAGAGACCTCACCCGGGATCGCTCGCTCGACATGCAGCCGACGTGGTCGTCCGACGGCTCCACGATCTACTTCAGCTCGGACCGCACGGGGATCTTCAACGTCTACGCGATGACCCTCGCCACGGGCGAGACCAAGATGGTCACCAACGTCGTGGGGGCCGCCTTGGCGCCAGCGGTCAGCAGCGACGGAAAGACGCTGCTCTATCTGGGCTACACCCACGAAGGCTTCGACGTGTTCGCGATGAAGCTCGACCCGGCGCGCTTCCTGGCGGCGCCAGCCGCGCCAGAAGATCGCCCGCGGCCCCAACCCGAGCCGCCCGCGGTCAAGATGGAGAAGCGTCGCTACAACCCGCTCTCCACGCTGCGTCCGCAGTCGTATTTCCTGGAGGTCGGACCGGGCAACTACAGCTCCACCGCGGTCACGTTCACGGCGAGCGGCGCGGATTTGGTCGGCCATCACGGGCTCGACGCGACCATCCGCTTCGACCCTGGCGCGCCCGAGCCACGCGTGTCGCTGGGCTACAGCTACGGCGGATTGCCGGTGGACCTCAGCCTTTCGATGTCGCGGCAGGTGGTGCCCCGGCCGTTCGGCTTTCGCGTGAGCGGCCTCGACGTGCCTTTCGACGAGACCCAGACCAGCGTGCGCACCAGCGTGAGCGCGTCGCTGCGCCACCCGTTCGTGTCGCAGGCGCTGTCGCTCTCGTACTCCGCCACGGCCTACCAGAGCACGCTGCGGTTGCCTCCCAAGCTCGACCCGTTCGAGACCATCACCACCAGGCCTGACGAGGGGTTGCTCAGCCAGTTCCGCTTCGACTACGCGCTCTCGAGCTTCGACTCGTCGACACGCGCCGCGGGGGGCACACACGCGGGCGGCACCTTCCGTGTGGGCGCGTCGCTGGCCGACGAGAACACTGGCTCGACCACGGCGCTGTACCAGTTCGACGCCTCCGCCTCGGCGTACCTTCCGATGCCGTGGCCCGGTCACCACACGCTGGCCATGCGCGCGTCGGGCGGGATCGCGGGTGGCCGCTACGCCACGCGAGGAGCGTTTTTCGTAGGCGGCTACGATCTCGACAGCAACGGGCCGCTCGAGACTCTGATCGAGGGCGCGTATGACGGCGCCTTCGTGCTGCGCGGCTACCCCGCCGGCTCGTTCGCGGGCAGCGCCTACCTGCTGAGCTCGATCGAGTACCGCGCGCCGATCGTCACCCCCAACTGGGGCCCCTCCAGCATGCCCATCTTCTTGCGCCGCATCGACGCCTCGGTGTTCGCGGACTGGGGCGGGGCGTTCGACGAGCTGGAGCTCGAACGTTTTGCCTTCTTCAAGGACGGCGAGCTCCTGTACTCGCCCGACCTGCACAGCGCGGTCGGCATCGAAGCCTGGGCGAACTTCACCCTCGCCCACCGCGTCGACACCAACCTGCGCCTCGGCTACGCCTACGGCTTCGGTGACGCTGCGCTCGAGTACGGCCAGGTGTACGTGATCAGCAGCTCGGCGTTCTGAGCTGCGAAGTTGGCCCGCCGTCAGCGAGCGGTCTATGGCCCGCTGATGCGTCGCTCCGCGTTCGGCTGGTCGGTCCTGTTCTGTGTCGCCGCGGGCTGCATGCCGCCGCAGCTCCCCGCCGAGAAGCTGTCCGACACAGCACACGAGGTGGTGATGGCCGCGCGTTTCGGGCGCATGGACATCGTGTTCGACTCGGTCGACGGCCCGCATCGCGAGGCCTTCATCGAGGCGCACGCCGAGTGGGGCGGCAAGATCCGCATCCTCGACATCGAATACGGCGGTGCCAGGCTGGTGACCTCGGACCGCGCGGTCGTGCTGATGAGCGTGGCCTGGCAGCGCGTGGACGAGTCCATGCTGCGGAACACCTCGCTCAAGCAGACCTGGCGTCTCGGCGAGAAGCGCTGGACGATCATGAAGGAAGAGATCGCCGGTGGGGATCAGGGCCTGATTCGAGAGGCCGTCCCGGAGATCGAAGCCAAGCCGAAGAAGGTGGCCGCCGCAACCGAGGGCGCAGCGGCCACCGCGGACTGACGCTACTTCTTCGAGGCCTTGCCGGCAGGTGCCTTGCGCGCGGCCTTGCGGTTGCGCTTGAGACGCTCCTTCTTCTTCACCTGCGCCTTGCGGCGGCGCATCTTCATCGATCTACGGCGATCACCTTTGGCCATGACGAGCTCCTCGGACGCTGCTCGAGCGTCTTGGTCAGCTTGCTGCTGAACGGGGCGCGCTTCGTCTCACGGGCGACCCTACGACGCAAGCTCTTGGCTCAGCGGTCGCTGCTGGCGGCGCCGTCGAGCGTCACCTCGCGACCGCGCACTTCGAGGCGGTACCGCGAGTTCACGGTCTCGATGTAGAAGATCTCTTTGCCCGCGATCCGGAGCACGCGCTTGACCGGGGTGGTGACGTACTCGTGCATGCCGTCGGAGAACTCGATCACCACGACGGAGCCTTTGCGTGGAGCCCGGACCAGCCGTCCGATGACGGCCCTCGATCCGCGACCCAGCTTCCGCAGCACCACCTGCACGTTCCGAGGTTAGCACGGCTCCGCCTCTCGCACAGAAATCCTTCGCCCGCCCCCGGCCGACTGCGCCCACACTGTGTGGTGTCAAACGGTTGGCACTTGCCGCGCGGAGCGATCGGCCGCTAACCCCAACCGCCATGAGCGTGCGGTCGGGCCCGGCAGGATCCATCGAGGTCATCACTGGGTCGATGTTCAGCGGCAAGACAGAAGAGCTCATTCGCCGCGTGAAGCGCGCCCGCTTCGCCAAGCAACGCATCCAAGCGTTCAAGCCGCGTATCGACAACCGCTACGACGACACCCGCATCGTCAGCCACTCCGCGGTCAGCGAGAGCAGCGGCGCGCTGATCGATGCCGTCGCCGTCGCCACGAGCGAGAGCCTCGAGCAGCGCGTCGACGACGAGACTCAGGTGGTCGCGATCGACGAGGCGCAGTTCTTCGATCGCGGCATCGTCGATGTCGCGCAACGCCTCGCCGACCGCGGTGTGCGCGTGATCGTCGCCGGCTTGGACCAGGACTACCTCGGGCGGCCGTTCTACCCCATGCCCGAGCTGTTGGCCGTAGCCGAGCAGGTCACCAAGGTGCACGCGGTCTGCACCCAGTGCGGCGCCGAAGCGAGTCGGTCGCAACGCCTGATCGCCGAATCCGGGACCGTGCTCGTCGGCGGCACGGACTCGTACGAGGCGCGCTGCAGGGGTTGCTTCGAGTCGCGCGAAGTCGTGAAGCCGAGCTCGTGAAAGCGGGCGTTCCGAGCGTTGCCCGGGCGCTCGAACCGAGACTGGCTAGTTCTTCTTGGCCAGCGGGTCGATGACACCTTTGCGGCCTTGGTCGGCGAAGTAGACGCGCAACATGTCGGACGCGACCTGCGTGCCCTTGACCTTCCAGTCGCCGCGATTCGCGACCAGGACGCTGAGCGCCACCTCGGGTTTGTCTGCGGGGGCGAAGCCGACCCACCAGGTGAACAAGTAGCCCTTGCCTTCGAGCGTGCCAGTTTTGCCGGCGACGCGGATGTCCGGCAGGTAGCTGCGGCCCGCGCGATCGTGGAACGTCTGGAAGCTGGTTCCGCCCGTGACCGTGCTCTCCATCATGTCGGTCACGGCGCGGGCCGTCTTCTCCTCGATCACGCGACCCAACACGTGCCGCTCGCTGGGGCCGGCGTACATCTCGCCTTCGGCATCGCGGACCTTGTTCACGATGTGGAGCTGGATCATCTCGCCGTCGTTGGCGATGGTCGTGGCCAAATTCGCGCCTTGGAACGGCGATAGCGTGGTGTGCCAGAAACCTGCCGCCGTGCGGGCGAGCTCGTTGGGCTCGTCGGGGAGGTCCATGCGGCTCTTCTCGATCGGCACGTCGAACGGGATCTCCCGATCCCACCCCAGCCGCTTGCCGATGCTGTCGAGCTCGTCCTTCTCGAGGTGGTCCAGCGCGAGCCTGGCGAACACCACGTTGAGCGAGCGACCCATGGCCTCGCCGAGCGTCGCGCAGTACTTGTCGCGGCGCTCGTCGCGCACCAGCTCCCCGTCGTCCACCTTGCTACGTCCGCCGCGGTAGCACTCGCGTGTGCTCGGCCCGAGGCCATTTTCGACCAGCGCCGCCCCCGTCACGATCTTGAAGATACTGGCGCTCGGAGCGAAGGCCTCGCGCGCCAGATCCCGGAGCGGCGCCTCCTCGGAGTAGTTGGCCCACACCAGCACCCGGCCGGTCTTGACGTCGGTCATCACGATCGCGCCCTCGGCCACGGCGCCGTCGCGCAACAGGCGATTCGCGGAGCGCTGGTACTTGGGGACGACGGTGAGCTCGGCCACGCGCTCGCCGTAGCCGGGCGCGGTGGCAACCTCCTCGCGCACATCGATGCGAGCGAGATCGATCTTCGAGAGCGGGGCGGGGCTGACCTTGCGCGTGGTCGTGCCCTTGGGCCCCTGATCGTTGCCGAACGCGAGCTTCGCCAGGCCAAGCTTCAAGCCGGGCACGTCGTCGCGCACGAATGGCAATGTCGCTGCCACGACGGCGACGGCCGCGAGCACCAGAGCCCAAGGTCGCATCCCCGCCGACTAGCCGCTGCGCGCGGCTCTGGCCAAGTAAGCGGGCGGCGCGTCGACTTCAGTAAGCGAGCTGAACGCGGGTGGCGAACTCGTGCATGAGGTGGTTGTCCGGGCTGGCCTCGTCGCCCAGGTTCCCTGCCACGCCTGCCAGGTTCTCGTCGCTGCCGCTGCCAGGGGTGAAGTATGCGCCGTAGTTGAAGCTCAGACGCACACCGCGCGTGTGCCAATAGGACAGCGCTCCCGCGAACTGGAAGACGTCGAGATCCGTGGCGGGGTTGCCCGCCGAGCCAGGCGTGGCGGGGTCGTCCTCGCCGCCGCGCGAGTTGCCGTCGTAGCCACCCAAGATGGCCGAAAACAGCGCCGTCACCTCCAGGCCTCGCTTCAGATCCGCCTTCTTCTTCAGGTTGAGCTTCGAGGGCTTCTGCCGGCCGACCGCCGCGCCGATGCGCTCGTCGCCAAACGCCCACCACGTCACCCAGCTGGTCAACGCCACGCCGGTGAGCGCACCCAGTCGCTCGGTGTGGCCTTCGCGCGCGAGCTGGTAGCCCTCGATCGCCTCGCGCGTGTGGTACGCCGCGTAGTAGCCCTGGGTAGCGATATCGACCGGGCCGATGGGCAGATAGAGCTCGCCGCCGATGAGGTTTTGCGCCCCCGAGGGGATGACGTGCGTGCGGCGGTCGAACGAGTCTCGGTAGACCGAGTCCCACAACACGAAGCCCCCGTTGGTCATGAACGGCACCACGTCGTAGCCCACCGCCTCCGCGTCGCGCTGACCGTGGCGTGCCGACACGCCGATGCGAGCGTCCTTCAGGAGCTTCACGCTCTTCAGCGGCGCCACCAGCAACCTCCCCACGAAATCCGCCGCCACATCCACGCTGAAGCGGTTCTGGCCGTCTCCGCCGAGCACGGCGAGCTCGTAGGTGAACACGTCGTCGCCGAAGTCACCCCACAACATCAGCCCCGCCTCGCGTTGGCCTGGCATCACCAGCCCGGTCGTCGCCAGGCTGCGGCTCATCAGCGGAGTGGCCGTGTCGCTGGTCCGTGACTCCATGGAGACCGGCGGCTGGAATTGTCCCACCTGGAAGTTGAGGCACGGGCAGAGCGAGTAGTTGACCCAGATGTCGCGCAAGCCCACGCCGCCATCCACGCCTTGGGTGGGGCGGAAGCGGGCGCTGTCGCCGGTGGGATCGACCGCTGGCGGCGCCGCCGCGATCTCGTCGGTGCCAGAGGCGTTGGAGATGCCCTGGCTTACGTCGAACGCGGCGGCGAAGCTCCAGCGCTTGAGGAAGTCCCCATGCACGCCGAAGCGCAACCGACGCGCGAAGAAGCGCGGCGTCAGGCCCTGGCCGCCCTTGCTGTTCGGCAAGGTGCTGACGCCGGGGCCCGCCCAGGCGTTGAAGTCGAGCATGAGATCGCCGCTCGGCGAGATGCGGAAGTTGCCCTCCGGCTCACGCAAGAAGAAGAACCCATGCCAGCCTGCGACCGGCTCCCCGCCACCATCGCGCAGCGCCAGCGCGGCCTCATCCGCGAACGCCTTGGGGATCGGAGGGACGGTGGTGCCGTCTTTGGCGCCGCCGGCCGCCGGCGGAGACGGGGGAGTCTCTGGCGGAGTGAGCGCCGAGCTGCCCGTGGGGCTGACCGGATCCGCCGGCTTGGCGGGCTCTCCGGGGGCAGGTTGGGCCGCAGCCACACGCGTGACCGTCGACAGCGCAACGATCGATCCGACGGAAATGAGTCTCGTCTTCAACATCGCAGGGGGAGCTCCCGAGCTCGAGGAATCGGGGGTACTGCAAGGTCGCGCCACTCGCGGGCTTTCCCTGAGCCGACGTGTCCGATGCGACGCTCGCACCCCCCCTGGCCACAGGTCAAGCCCCGCGCGCGACGGAGGGGCCGTTGGGCGGCGCGCGGACCGTGTCCGGATGGTACGGTGCCCAGAGCTCACCCGCCCCGTGGGCCACCAGAGACCATGACCACCGCCGCCACACCCGCGCCGAGGAGCTCACCCGTAGATGGCTTGTTCGAGCGGCTGCGGGCAGACTCGCGACTGTCTTCCCGGGTGGTCGTTCGGCCACACCCGCTGTTGATCGCGATCCGCAAGGAAAACGCCGTCGTGGTGGTGGCTCCCTTCGAGCTGTGGGATGAAGCCCGTCCTTTGCTCAAGCCGTTCGCGGGCAAGCTCGCCGATGGCAGTGCCGCGCTGGTGTTGGTGGGCTGCCCGCGCGAGCCCAACCTGGCAGGCGTGATCGAGCGAGGTCTGGCCAGCTTGCTGCCCAAGGACCCGAGCGCCGACGAGCTGTTCGTCGCCGTCTCGAACGCCTTCGAGCTGATCGACGCACGCTCCCGCGCCGAGAGCCGAGGTCGCTGGTTGAGCCGCTACCGCTACGAGCTCGGCGAGCTGATCGAGATCGCCAAGGCCATCTCGACGGAGCGCGAGATCGACAAGCTGCTCGACCTGATCCTGGAGAAGAGCCGCTTCATCACGGGCGCTGACGCCGGCAGCTTCTACGTGATCGAGGGCGATGACCCCGATCCGCTGCGTCGCACGTTGCGCTTCAAGCTCACGCAGAACGACTCGATCTCGTTCGATTGGCGAGAGTTCTCGGTGCCGGTCAGCTCGCGCAGCATGTCGGGCTACGTGGCGTTGCACAAGTCGTCGCTCAACATCGCCGACGTGTACGAGCTGCCGCCGCGCTCGCCCTTCGGCTTCGACCCCAGCTTCGACGCCAAGATCGGCTACCGCACCAAGAGCATGCTGTGCGCGCCGCTCCTGTCGCGCTCCGGCGACGTCATCGGCGTGATCCAGCTGATCAACAAGAAGCGCGACGTGGAGCGCAAGCTGCTCAACGCAGCAGACACCGACGAGCTGGTGGTGCCGTTCGACGAGCGCAGCGAGGAGCTGCTCATGACCTTGGCGTCGCAGGCCGGCATCGCGCTCGAGAACGCCATCTTGTACGCCGAGATCAACCACATGCTGGAGGGCTTCGTGCGCGCCAGCGTCGAGGCGATCGAGCAACGCGACCCCACCACCAGCGGGCACAGCCGCCGCGTCGCCGACCTCACCGTGGGGCTTGCGCGCGCGGTCGAGCGCCAAGATGCGGGGCCTTACCGGCAAGTGCGCTGGACCAAGGACGACCTGCGCGAGCTCGAGTACGCCTCGCTGCTGCACGACTTCGGCAAGATCGGTGTGCGCGAAGAGGTGCTGATCAAGGCCAAGAAGCTCTTCTCGCACGAGCTCGAGAACATCCGATTGCGCTTCGATTTTGCCATTCGCAGCGTGGAGGCGGACGTGCTCCGCCGCAAGCTGCACATGCTCGAGCGGGCCGCTCCGGCCGCGGAGATCCAGCAGCTCGACGAGGAGCTTGCGCTGCGCAAGGCCGAGATCGAGTCGGCGTTCCAGGCGATCTTGGCTGCCAACGAGCCGACCGTGCTCAAGGGGGGCGACTTCGCGCGCATCGAGGCCATCGCGCGCGAGACCTTCACCAGCATCGACGGCGAGACGCGCTCGCTCTTGTCGGCCGACGAGGTGCGTTGCCTCAGCGTCGCTCGCGGCTCGCTCACACCCTCGGAGATCGACGAGATTCGCAGCCACGTGACCCACACGTACGAGTTTCTCTCCCAGATTCCGTGGGGCAAACAGTTCCGGCGCGTGGCCCATATCGCCGGGGCCCATCACGAACGCTTGAACGGCACGGGGTACCCCAACCGCCTCCACGCCGAGGAGATCCCGTTGCAGTCGAAGATGATGAGCATCTCGGACATCTTCGATGCCCTCACCGCGGCGGACCGCCCCTACAAGCGCGCGGTGCCAATCGAGCGGGCGCTCGACATTCTCCACCTCGAAGTGAAGGACCAGCACATCGACGCTGACCTGCTGGGGATCTTCATTCAGGCCAGAGTGTGGGAGCCGTCGCAAGATCCGCCGCGCTCACGCCGCATCTAGGCCCCCTCCGTCCGTTCGAGCCCGCGTGAGCGGGCCCCAGCTACTTCCCGCTGCGAGTGAGGCCGAGGGGGGCGCTGCGCACGACCGTGGCATCTGCCGACGACGCGTTGAGCTCGCCATTGAGCGTGTTGCCCTCGAGCGTCAGCACGAGCACCCCCGCCATTGCGGTCTCGCTCTCCTCCGACGGTGTGACGGTCGCGCTGATCGTGGCCCCCTCTGCGCTGCCGGTGATCTGTCCTTGCCCTAGTGCACCGCTGATCGTCCCGCTCACGCCGCCGTCTGGTGCCACCCGCAGGGAAACCTGGCCCGGCCCTGCCATCTGCTTGCCGTCGTCCTTCGTCCAGCTTCGCTCCTTGACGCCAGGGTCGAGCGTGGGCGCCTTCTTCTTGGACTCGAAGCGGCCGCTCCATTCTCCCGCCAGAGGCGACGCCTTGGCGTCGGCGGTCGATTGCGCGACGGAGCTGGCGCTGGCCGGGGGCGCGCTGGCTCCGCCACTCGCTGCGATTGCGCGGCCAGACGAGGAGCTGCTCGCACCATGAGGCTCCGAACACGCGACCGAACCGAGCGCTGCCCAGCTCAGCGCGCCGAGCGCAGTGACGAGCCCAGAGGGAGCACGCGTGCCCTCGTTGGATCGACAGAACATGCTCCGGGTGTATCCGATCCGCGGCGGCTCTTGCAGCGGTTTCTCCCGCTCGGGGCCGCAGTCTGTCGCAATGACGGCGGCCTTGAAATCAAGCGCAACACCGCATTAGCGCTTGACCGCGAGGGCCCTGGGCGAATACTCAGTGAGCATTGCGCCGATCCGGTTATCGGAGCGAGGAGAACAATGGCCATGGATTCGTTCAGCAAAGAAATCGTCAAGCTCGTCCGCAACATGTCGGACGAAGCCATCCTCGCGCTGGTAAAGAACCAGCTCGGCGGCGTCGCCGCTGCCAGCGAGGTGGCAGTCGCCAAAGTGGCGCCCAAGCCCGCGCCCAAGGCAGCCGCCAAGAAGCCCGCGCCGAAGAAGGCACCCGCGCCCAAGGCTGCGCCCGCGCCCAAGGCTGCGCCGCCCAAGGCCGCGCCCAAAGCCGCGCCGCCCAAGGCCGCGCCGCCCAAGGCCGCGCCGCCCCCGGCCCCGAAGCCGCCCATCGCGAAGGCAGTGGCGAAGCCGCTTCCCAAGCCGCCGGCGCCCAAGCCGGTCGCCAAGGCGCCGGTCAAGGCCGCCCCGCGTCCGGCACCCGCTCCGGTCCGCATTGCGAAGGGCAAACCCGCCGTCAAAGCTGGCAAACCGGCGGCTGCGGGCAAAGGTGAGTTGCTTGGCACCGTCGAGCGCGTGGTCAAGGGTTCGAACGGGTTGAGCGCCAGCGAGATCGCCCGCGCCGCCAATGCGCCGCAGTCTCGTGTCGCGGCCGCGCTCAAAGAGCTGAAGGCACAGAAGCGGGTCTTCCAGGGTGGCGATCGCCGCTTCGCGCGCTACGCCGGCGACGCACGTACGGCGGACCAGGCCAGCGTGCGCGCACGCCAGACTGCGCCCGGCCCCATCCTCAAGAAGAAGAAGTGAGCGACTGAGGCGGGCCAACTTGGCCCTGCCGCAGACGGATCGGCCGTCCCTCCTGATCGGGGGGGCGGCTCTTCTCGTTTTGGGCGAATGCGCCGGGCTTAGGGCAAGACCCAGGTCGAGCCGCCGTCGTCAGTGGCCATCGCGTACCAGGAGCGGCGGGTGGTCTTGCTGATCTTCGCGGACAGGATCATGAGCGTCCTGTCGCCGAAGCCAACGAGGGCGCCCACGTCATAGCCATCTTCCGGGTTCCCCTCACCCTCTCCGACGGGGCGCTGCAAGTTGTAGATCTTGCCGCCATCGACCGACTCGGAGACGAAGATGCCCCACTTCACCTTGGATCGCAGTTGCTGCACCGCGATCACGCCGCCTTGGGTGAGGGCGGTGAACAGCTTGCGCTCGTGTTGCTCCGCCCACGGCTTCAAGAACGGTCGGTTCTCCGGCGGCGTGCAAGCGCCGTCGAGGGTGCACGGCACCAAGGCGGGCAGCTTCTCGGGATTGATCGCCTCCACCAGCACGCGGTCGTTGCTGCACGCGATCGGGCTCGTGTTCACGATCGTCGCCGGGAGCTCGAAGTAGACCGACCGCTCAGCCGAGATGCCGATCAAGAAGGTCTTGTCTTTGGGCTGCATGACGCGCTTGAAGCTCCAGGCGCCCCATTCGCACTCGGGGCCCTGAGACAGCTCGTCGAGCAACGCTTTGGTGATGCCGACTTTGTCGATCGTCTTGGGGTCGGCCAGCTTCTCGCCCGGCTTCGGCCAGGGACGGGTGAGCACCAGCTTCTCCTTTTCTTTGATGGTGACCAGGAGAGGCGGGTGACCGTACGGCGCGTGCACGGGCACCTCGTCCTTGGGAAGCTCGGTGATCGGGGGCAGCGACTCGCCGGGCCCAGGAGCGTAGGCCACGGCGAACGTGGCGGGCTTGGCCTTCGTTTGCACCACCACGGACGCGAGCGACGGCCCCAAGACCGCCGGCAGCCCGTTGCCTCTCGGCACCGTGTATGTCTCGTTCTTGCCCGTGATGTCCGGCTCGAGCAGGAGGGACCCGGTGGACACCTTGTTCTGACCAGGGGCAGCAAAAAAGAAGTTGAGCGTGTCGATCGGGAGCACCGTCCCGGGCGGGGGCGCGGTCTTCGGGATCAAGCGCTTGGCGGAGGTCATCACCAGAGTGCCGTCGGTGCCCGCCGACCAGGTCACGATGCCATCGGCTTTGGTGTTGATGGCCTGCCACGACTTGCCGCGGTCGCTGGTGGTGAACGCGAACGACTCGCCGCCCACATCCCCGGCGAGCACCAGTCGGTCCTTGTCGAGCGGGAGGACCCGCGTCCACTTGGTCGAGGTGGACACGTCCACACCAGCCACGTCGATCACGCGCCCATTCCCGACCTTGGTGCCAATGTCGAGCTGCGTCGTGTTGCCGGGCAACGAGGGCGGGTTGACCGGGGGCTCCTTCTGCTCCTTGCCGCTGCAGGCAGCCGAGACCAACGCGCAGGTCGCGGCTGCAGCGAAGGAGGCGACTCGAGTTCGGGGAGCGCGCGGGCCGCGCGGCTTGGGCAGGGTCATTCGATCGGTTCGGGATCCGCGCAGCAGCGGAAGCCCGTCGAGTAGTCATGGTACTCGAAATCGTGCGCTGTCGTCTGGTAGCTGCAACCGTCGCCGTTGTGGGACGTGTCCATGTAGAAGCCGCCACGGAAGGTGCCGTCGGGGTCGGCCACCCACTCGTGAAGGTTGCCCACCATGTCGAACAGCCCCTCGCCCGTGACGCACTCGGCGCGCGCGCCGGTCGGCAGCAGCGTGTCGGGCAGCTGATTGATGGCGGCCAGGTTCATGCCGTCCGCCCACACCTTCTCGCCGAACACGCCCTCACGTTTGGCGGCTTCGATCACTGGGTGCCGCTCGCGCACGTCGTCGTTGCACACTTGCGCGCGTCGGTCTGCCCCATAGGGGAAGGTGGTGTCCTTGGGGCCGCGGCAGCCGAGCTCCCACTCCGGCGCGGTGCACAGCCGCTTGCCAGCAGCGCGACACGCTTGCTCGGCCTGGCGACCGCTGATGTAGCCCTGCGGCTTCACCCCGGCCTGCGACACCGCGCGGATATCGGCGTCGACGTGGTCGACCGGCTGAAACGGAGAGTGGCTGGCTTGGGCCTCGGGCCCGAGCAGCACGATGGATGCCTCCCAGCGGTCCACGCACACGCGCTCGGCCACCAGGGCCATCTCCGAAGGGCAGCGGACCTGCGAGCTGGGCACGAACAGTTTGGCGGGGCCGGCCGACAGCACCAGGGGCGTCAGTGCGGCGCCCACGGTCGCGTCGGGCTCCGTCACCTCGACGACGTACGAAGGGCCCTTGGCGCCGCCCGCTCGCGCTGCGCCCGCGACGGGAACGCAGGCCGAGAGCGCAGTCAGGAAGATGGACGCCAAGAGCTGCGTACGATGCTGGCCGCAGCCTGCCTTGGAAGCGGGCTCGGGGGGCTGGGGGGCCAGGGCGCTCACGTCGCCGGGGAGTGAAACCCGAGGCGGCCTCGAGTTCAAGCCGTTTCAGCCCGACCCATAGATAATGCTTGCGCAGATGTAGGCGCGTTGCTATCAAGCCCGTCCCTTACTTCGGGCCCGTAACGGCGCCTCGAAGTCGGTCTGCCTGATCGGCCGCCGCGGGCCACCCCCCGGCGTCCTTGGCCTGCGAGCCTGCGGTTCGCAAGCAACGCGATCAGGGCTCGCGCTCACCCGCCAGATCGACTGCTCGAAGCGTACGACGGCCCCCCGCAAGTCTGACAAGCCCGGCGGCAGGTCTGCCGGTGCGATTGGCCACCCGACCATGCCCGCGCCGCTCGGTGCAGGTCGCGTCCGACCCAATCAGCTCGATCCAAGCCCAGGAGACGGTTCCCATGATGAGCAAGGCCAGCGCGATGTTTTCGCGGATCGCACCCCGCAAGGCGCGCATGATCGTCGACTTCGTCCGCGGCAAGAACGCGGCCGAGGCGATTCAGCTGCTTTCGTTCACGCCCAAGGCCGGCGCGCCGGTGATCAAGAAGCTGATCGAGAGCGCCGTCGCCAACGCGCAACGCGCGGGCGCCGACGTCGATCGTCTGTTCGTCTCCCGAGCCACGGTCGACAAGGGCCCCAACCGCTTCACCCGCCGCTGGAGGCCGCGCGCCATGGGCCGCGCCACCCGCGTCACCAAGGGCGTCAGCCACATCACCATCGAGCTCGACAACCGCGGTTGAGCTGAGAGCCAAGAAGAACCATGGGACAGAAAACGCATCCGATCGGCTTCCGCGTTGGCGTCATCAAGACGTGGAGCAGCAAGTGGTACGAAGACGGTAACGCGTACCAGAAGTGGCTCCACCAAGATCTGCGCATCAAGCGCGCGATCAAGCAGTACCTGTTCAACGCCAACATCGCAGGCGTCGAGATCGAACGCGCCGCGAACCGCGCGAAGGTCATCGTCTACACCGCTCGCCCCGGCATGGTCATCGGCAAGGGCGGCAAGGGCATCGAGATCCTGAAGAGCGGCAACGTCGGCACGGCGCAGAAGGGTGAGCAAGTCTTCCCCGGGGTCGCGAAGTTCACCGACAACGAGGTGTTCATCGACGTCCAAGAGGTCCGCAAAGCGGAGACCAACGCGCAGCTCGTGGCCGAGAACATCGCCACGCAGCTCGAGCGCCGCATCGCCTTCCGCCGCGCCATGAAGAAGGCCGTCAGCACCGCCATGAAGTTCGGCGCCAAGGGCATCCGCGTGCGCTGCGCCGGTCGCCTCGGCGGCAGCGAGATGAGCCGCGTCGAGAGCTACCGCGAGGGCCGCGTGCCGCTGCACACCCTGCGCGCAGACATCGAGTTCGGCCTGGCCGAAGCCCGCACCAAGGTCGGGCAGATCGGCGTCAAGGTCTGGATTTTCAAGGGCGAGGTCCTGCAGCGCAAGCCGCGCCGCATCTGAGCCCCGCTCCCCCAAGCGTGTCACCAACACTCTGAGAGACGAAAGCCATGCTCTCCCCCAAGCGCACCAAGTACCGAAAGATGCAGAAGGGCCGCAACCGCGGCCTCGCCCATGCCGGCAGCGACGTCTCCTTCGGTGACTTCGCCCTGCAGTCGCTGGAGCCGTCCCGCGTGTCGTCTCGTCAGATCGAGGCAGCTCGTATGGCGGTGCAGCGGCATTGCAAGCGCGCCGGCAAGCTCTTCATCCGCGTGTTCCCGGACAAGTCGATCAGCAAGAAGCCGCTCGAGGTCCGCATGGGTGGAGGCAAGGGCAACCCGGAAGAGTGGGCAGCCGTGGTGAAGCCCGGCCGCGTGCTCTACGAGATCTCCGGCGTCCCGGAGGAGATGGCACGCGAAGCCTTCCGCCTCGCTGCGCACAAGCTGCCCATGGCGTGTCGCTTCCTCATCCGCGACCACACCTGAGAGCCCCGATTTCTCGATTTCGATTCGACCGTGGAGAAGTGACGTGAAAGCCAAAGAGCTGCGCGAGCGCACCGAAGAAGCCTTGAAGGAGCTGGAGAAGAGCCTCCAGGCGGACATCTTTCAGGCCCGCTTCAAGAACTTCACCAACCGCCTGAACGACACGGCGAGCGTCAAGCGCCTGCGCAAGGACCTCGCTCGGGTGAAGACTCTGCTCACCCAGCGGGCCAGCGCGAGCGAAGGGAAGTGAGAGCATCATGAGCGAGAAGAAAGCCAAAGCTCCGCAGAAGAAGTCGGGCCCCAAGTCGGTTCCGCCCAAGGCCGGCCCCAAGTCGGTCCCGCCCAAGGCGGCCAAAGAGGCGCCCGCTCCCGCCAAGGCCGCCGCTCCCGACGTCGTCGCGAGCGACGCCAAGAAGGAGCACGGGTTCCGCCGCAAGATCATCGGCACCGTGGTCAGCGACAAGATGGCCAAGACGGTCACCGTCGAGGTCATCCGGCGCGCCATGAACCCGATGTACAAGAAGTACGTCCGCGTGCGGAACAAGTACAAGGCGCACGACGAGCTCAACCAATACAAGGTTGGCGACAAGGTCGAGATCATGGAGAGCCGCCCGATCTCGCGCAACAAGCGCTGGAGCGTCACGCGCCTGGTGTCCCGCCCGGTGGAGGCCTGAGCCATGATCCAGGTCCACACCACCCTCGAGATCGCAGACAACAGCGGCGCACGCCGCGTGATGTGCATCAAGGTGCTCGGCGGCTCGCGCCGCAAGTACGCCGCGCTCGGCGACGTGATCGTCGTCAGCATCAAGGAGGCGTTGCCCGGCACCAAGGTGAAGAAGGGCGACACCGCGCGCGCCGTGGTGGTTCGCACCGTCCGCGAGTACCAGCGCCCCGACGGCAGCTACATCAAGTTCGACGCGAACAGCGCGGTGCTGATCAACAAGGACAAGGAGCCGGTAGGCACCCGCATCTTCGGGCCCGTCGCGCGCGAGCTCCGTGGCAAGAAGTTCATGAAGATCATCAGCCTCGCCCCGGAGGTGCTGTGATGCAACGGCTCAAGGTGGGTGACCGCGTTCAGGTCATCAGCGGCGACGACGCCGGCAAGCAGGGCACGATCACCAAGCTGATCAAGGATCAGGATCGCGCGGTGGTCGAGGGCATCAACCTGGTCACCAAGCACCAGAAGCCCAACGCCAAGAACCAGCAGGGCGGCAAGACGACGATGGAGGCTCCGCTCCACGTCTCCAAGCTCATGCTGATCGACCCCGAGACCGGCAAGCCCACGCGCGTGCGCTTCCAAGACAAAGACGGCAAGAAAGTCCGCGTCGCCAAGAGCGGCGCCGCGATCGAAGCGGGCAAGTAGTCATGGCGAAGAAGGAAGATCCCAAAGACAAGGGTAAGGGCGCGGCCAAGCCGAAGCAGGACAAGCCGCAGGCCAAGCAGCCCAAGCAGGAGAAGGCCAAGGCCAAAGCGGCTCCCGTCGAAGCAGGGGAGCGCAAGGTCGAGGAGTACGATCCGAACTACGTGCCGCGCATGCGCACGAAGTACCGCGAAAAGGTCGTGCCCGCGCTGGCCAAGCAGTTCGCCTTCAAGAACCCCATGATGGTGCCGCGCCTGCAAAAGGTGGTGGTCAACATGGGCCTCGGTCAGGCCGTGGGGAACCCCAAGATCATCGACTCTGCGGTCGAGGAGATGCGGGCGATCACCGGCCAACAGCCGGTGGTGTGCCGCGCCAAGAAGTCGATCGCCTCGTTCAAGCTTCGCGAGAACCTGCCGATCGGAGTCCGCGTCACCCTGCGCAAGCAGCGCATGTGGGAGTTCGTCGATCGCCTGATCTCGCTCGCGCTGCCGCGCGTGCGCGACTTCCGCGGCGTGAGCCCGCGGGGCTTCGACGGTCGCGGCAACTTCACCATGGGCCTGAAGGAGCAGTTCATCTTCCCCGAGATCGACTACGACAAGATCGACGTCGCGAAGGGCATGAACATCTCCTTCGTGACGACGGCCCGCACCGACGAAGAAGGGCGTGCACTGCTCCGTGAGCTGGGCATGCCGTTCCGTACCTGACTTCTGGCTGGAGAGATTCGAAATGGCTCGTGCGAAAGACTTTGCAAAGCTGAACCGCCCGCCCAAGTTCTCCACCCGGCACAGGAACCGCTGCAAGGTGTGCGGTCGCGCTCGCGGTTATTACCGAGACTTCGAGCTGTGCCGCGTGTGCTTGAGGCTCTACGCGCTCCGGGGTGAGTTGCCCGGCGTGATCAAGGCTAGCTGGTGACACCATGTTGACCGACCCCATTGCCGACATGTTGACCCGCATCCGAAATGCCGCGCTCGCGCGACACGATCGGATCGAGCTCCCCAAGAGCAAGCTCAAGTTCGCCGTGGCGAAGATCCTCAAAGACGAGGGTTACATCGCCGACGTGCAGGACGCCGTCCAAGAGGCCGAGCCGGACAAGCGCATCACGATCGTGCTCAAGTACGGTCGCGACCGCCAGAGCGCCATCGACGGTATCCGTCGCGTGTCGCGGCCGGGCCGCCGCGTGTACGTGCGTCACGACCGCATTCCCCGCGTGCTGAGCGGGCTGGGCATCTCGATCTTGAGCACCTCTCGTGGGCTGCTCAGCGACCGAGAGGCGCGCCGGCTGAAGCTCGGTGGCGAGCTGCTCTGCGAGGTGTGGTGATGAGCACCGTCGTTCAAGCCAAGACCTCGCGCGTGGGCAAGCGCCCCATCCCGCTGCCCAAGGGCGTCACCGCCACCGTGAGCGACAAGGCCATCGTGATCAAGGGGCCGAAAGGCGAGCTCAGCCGCCCGCTGGTCACGAACGTCACGCTCAAGCTGGAGGGCACCACGCTGCACGTCCACTCGTCGGCCGACGGTCGCGACGCCTCTCGGCTCCAAGGCCTGTATCGCGCGCTCGTCGCGGGCATGGTCAAAGGGACCGCAGAGGGTTACACCCGCGAGCTCGAGCTGCGCGGCACCGGCTATCGCGTCGAGCAGAAGGGCACCACGCTGCACTTCGCGCTCGGCTTCTCGCACCCGGTGGTGTTCCCGCTGCCCAAGGGCATCAGCGCCGCCATTCCCGCCGACTCCAAAGGCACGCAGCTGGTCTTGACCGGCGCCGACAAGGAGCTCATCGGCCAGACTGCCGCCAAGATCCGCGGCTTCCGCCCGCCGGAGCCCTACGGCGGGAAGGGTGTTCGTTACAAGGGTGAGGTCGTCCGCGAGAAGGCCGGCAAGGCCGGAAAGGGCGGAAAGAAGTAGCCATGGCCATGAGGATCGTCGGCCGGGAGCGCCGCAAGCTCCGCATCCGCAAGAAGATGAGTGGCACCGCAGAGCGCCCGCGGCTCAGCGTGTTCCGCAGCAGCAAGCACATCTACGCCCAGGTGATCGACGACGCGACCGGCGTCACGCTCGCTCACGCGTCGACCCTGTCCAAAGACCTCAAGGGCAACATGGACGAGGACGACAAGTCGGGCGCAGCCAAGAAGGTCGGCGCGCTGATCGCCAAGATCTGCAAATCGAAGGGGATCGACAAGGTCGTCTTCGATCGCAACGGCTACCTCTACCACGGGCGCGTGAGCGCCCTCGCTCAGGCCGCGCGCGAAGCCGGCCTCGAGCTCTGATCCAGTTTTCGGCTTCGACCAAAGGGTTCCGTTATGGCTTTCGATTCGATCGACGAAGAAAAGCTCAAGGAGCGCGTGATCCACATCAACCGCGTCGCCAAGGTCGTGAAGGGCGGCCGGCGCTTCAGCTTCTCGGCCCTGGTGGTCGTGGGCGACGAGGCGGGGCACGTGGGTGTCGGCTTGGGCAAGGCCAACGAGGTTCCCGAGGCGATCCGCAAGGGCAATGACCAGGCGCGCAAGAACCTATTCAAGGTTCCGCTCGACGGCGTCACGATCCCGCACGATGCCTTTGGTCACGTGGGCGCGGGCAAGGTGCTGCTCAAGCCCGCGAGCCCCGGCACCGGCGTCATCGCCGGCGGCGCGGTGCGCGCGGTGGTCGAGTCGGCGGGCATTCACGACGTGCTCTCCAAGTCGCTCGGCACCAGCAACAAGCACAACATCGTGCACGCCACGATCGAGGCGCTCAAGCTGCTGCGCAGCCCGGATCAGTTCGCCGGCAAGCGCGGCCTGACGGTGGACTCGCTCGGCTACGTCTCGCGGCAAGCCGGTACGACCACGCGGCAGCGCGCGTCGATGACGCCGCCCAAGCCCGAAGGTGGTGCAGCATGAAGCCCTTCCTCCACGTCAAGCAGACGGTCAGCACGATCGCCCGCCCTGAAGCGACACGAAAGGTCATCAAGGGCCTGGGCCTGCGCGGTCCCGGCTCCGAGGTCACCGTCGCCAACACGCCGTCGTTTCGCGGCATGGTGAAGAAGGTCCTGCACCTGGTCCAGGTGCAAGAGGTCGAGAAGAAGTAGGCCACCATGGATATCCTCTCCAAGCTCCAGGCCCCCGAGGGCGCAGTCCGAGAAAAGAAGCGTGTCGGTCGCGGTCCGGGCTCCGGCCACGGCAAGACCGCCTGTCGTGGCCAGAAGGGTCAGAAGGCGCGCTCCAAGGGCAACATCAACAAGAAGCACTTCCAGGGTGGCCAGACCCCGATCCAGCGCCGCCTGCCCAAGCGTGGCTTCCGCAACCCGCTCGCGATCCCCGTGTTCGAGGTGAACGTCGGCGATCTCGAGGCAGCGTTCGAGGCGGGCGCCAAGGTCGACTTGGCGGCGCTCCACGGTCGTCGCCTGGTGCAGGGCAAGCTGACTGATCTGGTCAAGGCTCGCGCCCACGTGAAGATCCTGGGCGATGGCGAGCTGAGCAAGAAGCTCACGGTCTCCGCGCACCGCTTCTCCAAGTCGGCGCAAGAGAAGATCCAGGCTGCTGGTGGCTCCGTGGTGGAGCTGCCGCGAGTGCCGCAGGCATCCGCAGAAGCGCCCAAGTCCTGATCGCGCTATAGCACCCCCCTCATGGCGTCACTCGCGGGCATCAGCAACTTCTACAAGCTGCCGGACCTCCGTCGGCGTGTGCTCTTCACGCTGATGATGCTCGCCGTGTACCGCATCGGCGTGTTCGTCACGACGCCCGGGGTGGACAGACTGCAGATGAAGGCGTTCGTGGCCGGTCAATCCGGCCTGATCGGCTTCTTCAATCTGTTCTCCGGCGGAGCGCTCGAGAACCTGTCGATCTTCGCGCTCGGCATCATGCCGTACATCTCGGCCTCGATCATCATGCAGCTGATGGGCATGGTGTACGCGCCCATCGCCGAGATGCGCAAAGAGGGCGAGGCCGGCCGACGCAAGATCGACCAGTACACTCGTTACGGCACCATCGCGATCGCGCTGTTCCAGTCGTTCGGCATCGCCCGCATGCTCGAGGGCATCTCGGGGCAGGACGGCGCCGCCGGCGTGGTCACAGACCCGGGTCTGAGCTTCCAGCTCATGACCATGATCACGCTGACCACCGGCACCGCGTTCTTGATGTGGGTGGGTGAGCAGATCACCGAGCGCGGCATCTCCAACGGCATCAGCATGCTCATCTTCGCGAGCATCGTGACGGCCGTGCCGACCACGGTCGCCACCTACTTCACGTCCAACTCCGCCGACCTCCAGCCGCTCAACGTGGCCCTGTTCGTGGTGGCGCTCGTGGGCATGATCGCGACGGTGGTGTTCTTCGAGAACGGCCGCCGCCAGATCCCGATCGTGTACTCGCGCCGGCAAGTCGGGCGCAGGATCTATGGGGCACAGAACACGCACCTGCCGCTCAAGGTGAACGTGTCCGGCACCATCCCGCCGATCTTCGCCTCGTCACTGCTGCAGTTCCCCGCCACGCTGCAGAGCTTCAGCATCCCCTACTTCGACGACATCATCGGCGTCATCAACCGGGGCGGGTGGCTGTTCAACACCATGTACGCCGCGCTGATCGTGTTCTTCTGCTTCTTCTACACCAACATCACGTTCCAGGCGGTGGACGTGGCGGAGAACCTGAAGAAGCAGTCCGCGAACATCCCTGGCATCCGTCCGGGCAAGCAGACGGCCGACTACATCTACGGCGTGGTGCAGCGCATCACCGTGGGTGGCGCCACGTACGTGGCCGGTATCTGCGTCCTCACCGACTTGGTGGCGGCCTACCTGTTGGGCCAGCAGATGACCTATTGGGGCACCTCACTGATGATCGTGTGTGGCGTCGCGCTGGACACGGCCAACCAGATCGAGGCGCACCTCATCACCCGCAACTACGAGGGCATCACCGGCGGTGGCGGAAGCCGCATCCGGGCGCGCCGCCTGACGGAGGCCGGAACATGATGATCGCGATCTTGATCGGGCCTCCTGGCTCTGGGAAGGGCACGCAAGCCACCTTCATCTGCGAGCGTTACGGCATCCCGCAGATCTCGACGGGAGACATGCTGCGCGCCGCCAAGAAGAGCGGCACGCTCGACCCGAAGTATCTGGCCATCATGGACTCCGGTCAGCTCGTGCCGGATCAAGCCATCATCGAGCTGATCGAGGGGCGATTGCTGGCTGACGACTGCAAGAACGGCTTCTTGCTCGACGGCTTCCCGCGCACCGTGCCGCAGGCCGAGGCGCTCGGCGCGCTGCTCGACAAGAAGGGCCTCGTCCTCAACGCCGTGGTGCAGCTCGACGTGAAGCGCGACTTGCTCGAGGAGCGGCTGGTCCACCGCCGCACAGACAAGGCCAGCGGCAAGATCTACCACCTGCTCTACAACCCCCCTCCGGCGGGCGCAGACCTCGAGCACCGAGCCGACGACCAGCCGGCCACGGTGTCGAAGCGCCTCGACGCGTACGAAGCACAGACAGCGGCGCTCCTTCCCTACTACCAGGCGAAGGGGCTGCTCAAGCGCGTGGACGGCGTCGGCAAGCCCGACGAGGTCACCGCGCGAATGAAGGAGGCTCTGGGCTGAAGAGGGGCATCGCCTCTCCTCCGCCCGAGCGAAGGAACTTATCGTGAAAGGTCGCAAGAACAAGTCGAGCTCAGGGCCCAAAGAGCCCAAGGGTGACAAGCTCGAGTTCGACGGCGTGGTTCAGGAGGCGCTGCCGAACGCCATGTTCCGGGTCTCGGCCGACAACGGCCTGGACGTGCTCGCCACCATCAGCGGGCGCATGCGCCAGTACTACATCAAGATCCTGCCTGGCGACCGCGTCACCGTCGAGGTGTCACCCTACGATCCCAGCCGCGGGCGCATCACCTATCGACACAAGTGAGCCGCCACCATCGCGACGCGAGAAGACGGCAGTGAATGATTGAGCAGTTTTCATTGGGGCCAGGCTCTGCTATGCGAGCCGACCTTTTCGAGAAGCAGCAGCAGCAGAGGATGCCATGAAGGTCCGACCGAGCGTCAAAAAGATCTGTGACACGTGCAAAGTGGTCCGCCGCAAGGGTGTGGTGCGCATCATCTGCAAGAAGAACCCGCGTCACAAGCAGCGTCAGGGCAACTGAGGAGTATTTGAGTCATGGCACGTATCGCTGGCGTCGACCTTCCCCGCCGTAAGCACCTCGCTTTCGCGCTGCCGTACCTGTACGGCATCGGTTTCAAGACCGCGCGCGACATCTGCGACAAGACGGGCATCCCGCACAACAAGCGCGTCGAAGAGCTGACGGACGCGGACGTGAAGGCGATCCGCGACATCCTCGACGCCGAGTTCAAGGTGGAGGGCGATCTGCGCCGCGAGGTGCAGATGAACATCAAGCGCTTGATGGACTTGGGCTGCTACCGCGGCCTGCGCCACCGCAAGGGGCTGCCGGTCAACGGCCAGCGCACCCACACCAACGCGCGCACGCGCAAAGGCCCGCGCAAGGGCATGATTGCGCGCCGTCCCACCCCGACCAAGAAGTGATTTGAGCCATGGCAACGCCGAAGACCGCCAAGACCAAGCAGAAGAAGAAGGTCAAGAAGAACGTCGCCGCGGGTATCGCGCACATTCAATCGACCTTCAACAACACCGTCGTCACCATCACGGACATCAACGGCAACGCGATCGCGTGGTCGTCTGCCGGCGCGCGCGGCTTCAAGGGCTCGCGCAAGTCCACGCCGTTCGCCGCTCAGCTCGCCGCCGAAGAGGCCGCACGCAAGGCGCAGGAGCACGGCATGCGATCGGTGGCGGTGTTCGTGAAAGGTCCCGGCGCCGGCCGCGAGAGCGCGCTGCGCGCGCTGCAGACGGCGGGCTTCAAGGTCACGCTCATCCGCGACGTGACGCCCATCCCGCACAACGGTTGCCGCCCCCCCAAGCGCCGCCGCGTGTGACGCGCGCCCGCGCTCCTTACCCACTTCGTCGTCTCGAGACTCTTCACTCCAGGAATCAAGCGTTATGGCTCGTTATCTAGGTCCGGTCTGCAAGCTCTGCCGCCGCGAGGGCATGAAGCTCTATCTCAAGGGTGAGCGCTGCTACTCGGAGAAGTGCGCCCAGACCCGTCGGCCCTACCCCCCGGGGCAGCACGGCCAAGGCCGCATCAAGCTGAGCGAGTACGCCGTCCGCCTGCGCGAGAAGCAAAAGGTGCGACGTGTGTACGGCGTGCTGGAGCGGCAGTTCCAGGGCTACTACCAGGAGGCGAGCCGTCGCAAGGGCCGCACCGGCGAGGAGATGCTCGCCCTGCTCGAGCGCCGCTTGGACAACACGCTCTACCGCTCGGGCTTCGCGGCCTCGCGCGCCGAGGCGCGCCAAGTGGTCCGCCACGGCCACGTGAAGATCAACGGCAAGCGCGTGGACATCCCCAGCTACGTCGTGAAAAACGGCGAGAAGGTGGAGCTCACCGAGAACGCCCGCAAGTTCGGCAAGGTCGGCGCCTCGATCGCCGCGGCCGAGAAGCGCAACCCCGCCAACTGGATGGAAGTCGACAAGGCGAACTTCTCGCTCAGCATCAAGGGAGCGCCTCCGCGCGAGGATCTCAACGAGCCCGAGATTCGCGAGCAGCTCGTGGTCGAGTACTACTCGCGCTGATTTTCCAGGAACACCTCGCAGCAACAGGTGCGGGCGATGTGCGCTGCCGAGTGCGGCTGAGCACGTGAGACCCAAGCCTGAACCCCGAATCGAAGGAGCCACGACATGTCCAGCACCATGACCATGATCTCTCGCAACTGGCGCGACCTCATCCGCCCGAAGAGCATCTCCCTCGATCCCGAGGGGGCCAACGAGTTCCACGCCAAGTTCATCGCCGAGCCGCTCGAGCGGGGCTTCGGCACCACCATCGGTAACTCGCTGCGGCGCGTGCTGCTGTCCTCGCTGCAAGGCGCGGCGATCACCGCCGTCCGCATCGAGGGCGCGCTGCACGAGTTCACCACCGTCCCCGACGTGGTGGAGGACGTGAGCGACATGATCCTCAACCTCAAAGAGGTCGTGTTCAAGGCCGCGCAAGCCAAGACCTACACCGTCCGTATCGACAAAGAGGGCCCTGGCCCGGTGTACGCCAAGGACATCCAGCTGGTCGAAGGGCTCGAGGTGCTGAACCCCGATCACCTGGTGGCCGTGCTCGACAAGAAGGGCCCGCTCGTCGCGGAGCTCACCGTCAACGTGGGTCGCGGCTGGTCGCCGGCCGAGCGCAACAAGACGCCGACGATGTCGATCGGCACCATCCCGATGGACGCGTTGTTCTCGCCGATCCGCAAGGTGAACTTCACCGTGCAGAACGCGCGCGTCGGTCAGGTCACCGACTACGACAAGCTCACGCTCGAGGTGTGGACCAACGGCGCGGTCAAGCCGGCCGACGCCGTGGCGTTCGCCGCCAAGATCCTGAAGGAGCAGCTCAGCATCTGGATCAACTTCGAGGAGACCGAGGACACCAGCTACCAGGCCTCTTCGTCCGAGGACGAGCCGCTCAACGAGAACCTGTTCCGCTCCGTCGAGGAGCTCGAGCTCAGCGTGCGCTCGGCCAACTGCCTGCAGAACGCCAACATCACCTTGATCGGTGAGCTGGTGCAGCGCACCGAGCAAGACATGCTCAAGACCAAGAACTTCGGCCGCAAGTCGCTCAAGGAGATCAAGGAAATCCTGGCCTCCATGGGGCTCAGCTTGGGCATGAAGATCGACAACTGGCCGCAGCTGATCGAGCGCTGGAAGGCGCAACAAGCTCAGGCGTAACGTTTCCGTCCGTATCGTTCTAGGTCCCACCGTCCGGGAAGATTGTTCGAAGGTTCGTCATGCGTCACAAGAAAGCAGGCAGGCAGTTCGGTCGTGATACCTCGAGCCGGCGCGCGATGTTGCGCAACCTCACGGCCAACCTCATCACGCACGAGCGGATCGAGACCACGGACGCCAAGGCCAAGGAGCTGCGCCGCGTGGCGGAGCGCCTGATCACCAAGGCGCGTCGCATCGGCAAGGTGGCCTTCTCCCCCGAGGCAGAGCTGTCCGGCGCGGAGAAGGCCAAGCGCCTGCACGTCAGCCGCTTGGTGGCCGCCTACATCCCCCGCTTTGGCATCCGCACCGACGGCTCCAAGGTGGATCTGGTGGAGAAGGTCCTGGGCGACCTGAGCAAGCGCTTCGAGGCTCGCCCGGGTGGCTACACCCGCATCATCAAGCTCGGCAACCGCCGCGGCGACAACGCGCCCATGAGCATCATCGAGTTCGTGGACGCCGCCGCACCGGTGGACAAGGTCAAGGCCGCCCCCGCGCCCGAGCCGGTCGCAGAAGAGCCCGCAGCCGAGCCGGCCGCCGGCTGAGCGAGCTCTTCCAGGAACGAGCCCTCGGGTGCCGAACGCGCTCGGGGGCTCTGTCGTTCCATCGGCTCGGCTCGCCTCAGGGGCTTTGCGGCTCCGTCACTTCGCCCGGCTCCTCGGCCTTGGGGCGTGAGGGTGGGCCCGGCGGCGACTTCTTGCGCAGGAACAACGCCAGCCCTGTGAGCAGCGTCGTCACCGCCGCGATGATGCCCGCGGTGGTGAACTTGCGCGACGGAGGGGGCGGCGCGTCGGCCACGGCTTTGCGCTCGAAGTCGTCGAGCAGCGCCTTCGCTTCGACATGTGCCGGGTCGAGCTCGAACGCGCGCTCGAGCAGGTAGCGCTCGGGTCGCCCTTCGGCGATCAGGATCTTGGCTTCGGTGAACGCGATCTCGGCCTCGATCTTGTTGGTGCCGTCGCCCTCGGGGCTCAGCCGTCGCGCCTTGCGCAACATGGCCAGTCGGTCCTCCGCGCGTTCGAAGCCGATCGTCTTGGCGTGCTCGAGGTACGCGGGCGCCATCTCCTTGCGCCGCTCGAACAGCGGGTCGCGCGCCAGCACCTTGTCGAAGGCGGAGGTAGCGTCCGGCAGCTTGCCTGCTTGGCTGGCGGCGACTCCGCTCGAGAACAGCTCCCACAGCTCGGCCACGCGCGCGTTGTCGTAGATCTTGAAGATGCGCTTGGCGAGCAGGTCCCAGGGCACGCTCTTGTCCACCTTCTCGCCGGTGAGATCCTGGTAGGCGTCGCGCAGCCGCCAGCGGCCGGGCTCGCCGATCGCGGCGATCGCCTCGCGTGCGGCGTCGCGCACCTTCTTGCGGTCGTGGTTGGCGAAGCTCAAGAGCACGTCTACCGCCTCCACCTCGCGGATCATGCCGAACGCGCGCAGGGTGTCAGCGAGCACGTCGGGATCCGTCACGCTCACCGCCTCGCCAGGCGTGACCTTGCCCAGCTGGTCGAGCTTCTGACTGGCGAAGGTGCGGACCACGGACGCGTCGTGTTTGCTGGCGATCAACAGCGCCGGCACCGCCTTCTCCTTCAGCCTCTCGAGCTGCCTGCCCAGGTCGATGCGCATCATCTCGCCGAACTTGCGACCCCTCAGCTCGACGAGCTCGAGGATCGCGGGGGTCGTCCCGGCGGCGGCGAGCACGCGCGTGATCGCGAGCAGCTCCACCAGCTCGCGCCAACGCTCCTCCTTGGGCTGCGCGCTCCTGTGCACGATGGTGAGCCAGTCCTCGTCGTCCCCGTCGGTCTTGGGCTTCTTGTCCTTGCTCTTGTCCTTTCCCTCCGCGCGCCGCTCTTTGCGGGCGGCTTTGCGCGCGTCGTCCAGGATCTTGGGCGTACGATCGCGATCGAAGCTCTCGCTGAGCTCGTGCGCCCTGGCGCGGGCGGCGGCCACCCACTCGGGACGAGGTTGCTCCAGGTCCTTTCGCGCGGCGTCACGGATGTCTGCTTTCTGCGAGGTGAGCCGCGCGAGCAGCCCACCCAGCTCGCTCACCGAGTCGGCGCTCGGCTCGCCGCGCTTCAGCGGCGTCAGCACCGGAAGCGGACCGAGCTCGGCGTCGTTGACGGTGGGGGCCGCGGCGCTGGCGCTCGCGCTGGGCGCCGGGTTGGCAAAGGTGTGCGCGGGGCACAGCGGTGCCACGCTGACCGCCAGCACCCCAAGCCACGCCGCCCGACTCGCCATTGAGACCATGAGAACGCCCGAAGGCGGGCATCGTGTTCCACCCCCGGGCGGGCGGCAAGCTCGCGAGGGTCGACCGAGAAGACGTATCGTTCGCTGGGTATGCGCGTTTCAAGGCGAGGTGTGGCCGGCTTGGGCACGATCCGCGCGGGCGGCGCCGCCCCCGTCGTCGGGGTGGCCCTGGGCGCGTGCTTCCTCGGCCTCACCGTGGCCCAGACCGGGTGCGAGCCTGGCCCCCCGAGGACGGCCGTCCACGACGAGGTGTTGCTCTCCCCGCCGGCAGCGTCTCTCTCTGGGCGCCCACTGCCGCCGAGCTCGTCGCCGAGCGCAGCCACCAGCGCCGCCTCCGCCGCGACGCGCTCGCGATCCGTGACCACGATGCTGCTCCATGCCGTGGAGCTCGCCCTCGCCATGGAGGACGCGGGCTGTCCCACCCTGGAGGATCTCGTGTCGCGCAAGCTGATCGACTTCGCACCGAGCGACGGATGGGGGCGAGCGCCGACGGTCGCATGCGACGATGAAGCAGCGCGGGTGTGCTCGCTCGGCGCCGACGGGCAAATCGGTACGGAGGATGACATCTGCGCCGTGAGCGCGCGGTAGGCGCCAAGCGCCGATGCTGTGGACGAAACGCCCGCGGTTCTCTACCGTCATGGCCCCATGCCCTCACGAGCGGCGAAGCCCAAGCCGGCGGGGCGCGCGGTGCCCCCGCCGCCGCCCAAGCCTCGGCCTGCGCCCAAGGCTGCTCGATCACGTCCGCCGCCGCCGGCCGAGCCGCCGCCGTCCAGCAGGCGCCGGAGCGAGCGCGACGAGCTCTCGCACAGGCTGCTCGAGCTCGAGGCCAAGGTGGCCGAGCTCGATGGCCTGTTGACGCGATCGGAGCGCACGGTGCGTGCGCTGCGAGACGTAGGCTTGGCGCTCGGCTCCACGCTGGATCTGGACCAGCTGCTGGAGCTCATCCTGCGCAAGATCGCCGAGCTGCTCGAGGCGGATCGAGCCACGCTGTACCTGCTCGACGAGCAGCGTCAGCGGCTGCTCTCGCGCATCATCATCGGTGACGAAGCCAAGAGCATCGAGCTCCCGGTGGGCTCTGGGATCGCCGGGCACGTGGCCAAGTTCGGCCAGACGGTCCGCATCAAGGACGCCTACCGCGACCGTCGCTTCTCGCGGCACTGGGACGAGATGAGCGGCTATCGCACCCGCTCGATCCTGGCCGCCCCCATGAAGAACCACGTCGGACGCACGATCGGCGTGATCCAGGTGCTGAACAAGCAACCCAGCCATGGCGGCTCGGACGAGTTCTCGCAGCACGACGAGGAGCTGCTCGCCGCGCTGTCGACGCAGGCGGCGGTATCGATCGACAACTCCCGCCTGTTTCTCTCGGTGATCCAGAAGAACATGCAGCTGGTCGAGACCAAGGAGCAGCTCGAGCATCGCGTGGCCGATCTCAAGCTGCTGTTCGAGCTCGAGAGCTCGATGGCGCGCGCGGCCTCCTTCGAGGAGCTGGCCCGAGCCGTGGTGGTCGAGGCGGCGCGGGCCTGCGGCGCGCAGGCCGGCGGCGTGATGGTCGACGAAGGCGAGGAGGGCGTCTTCCTCTATTTCATCGACATGACGAAGGGCAAGCCGTCGGAGGTGCGCCGGGTGGGCGTGCGGCGCGGTGAGGGCATCGTGGGCCTCGCCATGCGCTCGAACGAGGCGCAGCACCTCAACCTGTCTGACAACGCGCGGCTGAGCTCCCCTCCGGTGTCGACGCGGCTCGGCTCGCAGCTCGGCATCGACGTGAAGAGCGCGATCGCCATGCCGCTCGAGGGGCCGGAGGACGCGCCGATCGGCGCGTTGGCGCTGTACAACGCGTCGCGCCCCGGCGGCTTCTCGCAGGATGCGCGCGCCCTCTTGCGTTTGATCTCGGCCAACGCCTCGACCGCGGTGCGCCTGTTCTTGACCCGCAGCGAGCGTGAGCGAGGCCGGCGGCTGTCGTCGCTGGGCCGCCTGTTCTCGGGCGTGATGCACGATCTCAAGACGCCGCTCGCGGTGGTGCACGGCTACGTGCAGGTCATGGCCGGCACCAACGACGAGCGGGCGCGCGCCGAGCACGCCAAGCTGATCTTGAAGCAGTTCGACGTGATCGCCGCGATGCAGCGCGAGGTGCTGGAGTTTGCGCGAGGCGAGCGCAGCATCCTGATCCGGCGCCTGTTCCTCGAGAAGTTTTTCGGCGAGCTGGAGCAGCAGATCCGCCGCGAGATCGAGGGCACCAAGGTGAAGCTCGCGATGGAGCTCTCGGATCGTGGAGCTGCTCGCTTCGACGAGCTGAAGATCCAACGCATGCTCGGCAACTTGGTGCGCAACGCGATCGAGGCGATGGCCGAGCAAGGGGGCACCCTCACCCTGCGCGTCTCGCGCGACGGCGACGATCTGGTGATCTCGGTGGCGGACACTGGTCGCGGCATCCCCAACGACATCCGCGGCCGCATCTTCGATTCGTTCGTGACCAGCGGCAAGCTGGGAGGCACCGGGCTCGGTCTCTCGATCGTGAAGAAGATCGTCGAGGAACACCACGGCTCGATCGCGTTCGACTCCACGAGCGAGGGCACCAGGTTCACCATCCGGCTGCCCCAGACCGAGCCAGAAGGGCTCATCACGCGGCGCATCACCGACGACGACACCGAGTCCTTGGTGTTGGACAAACCGTCCGCCAAAGATCGGAAGAAGCTCTCTGGCGCCCCGGCCGTGGCCACCCAGCGCACGCCCAAGGTAGCAGCGCAAAGATGACCGCCTCGTCCGGCGCACCGTTTCGCTTGCCCGTGCTCGAAGCTCGCCGCGGCGCGCTCGAGAAGTGCGTGTATTGCCCGAAGCTCTGTCGCGCGAGCTGCCCCGTCTCCAACGCCGAGCCGAGCGAGAGCCTCACGCCTTGGGGCAAGATGTCGGCTGCCTTCTTCCTGGCGCGCGGCGACCTCTCGCTCGCGAAAGAGACGACGGACCTGGCCTGGGCATGCACTGGTTGCTTGGGGTGCCGCGAGCGTTGCGATCACAAGAACCCCGTGGCCGACACGCTGGCCGACGCTCGCGCGGGGCTGTTCGAGGCAGGCAGCGTTCCTGACGTGGTGCGCGCGCTCTCGAGCGAGCGCGAAGAGCGCCGCGCCGAGCGGCGCGTCGTCGTCGAACGGCTCGGCCATGGCCGCGCGGCGTCGCTGAAGCTGCTGCTCGGATGCGGCTACCTGCGCTACGCGCACGCCGAGGCGGAGCTCGCCGTTGCGGTGCTGGCCAAGCTGCTCGGCCGCGAGGTGCACGTGCTGTCGGGCTGCTGCGGCTACACCGCGCGCGCCGCGGGAGATGCGCTGGCGCTGGCCGAAGATCGCGCCGATCTCTCGCTCGAGCTCGACGGGGCGGATCGCTTGGTGGTGCTCGATCCTGGCTGCGCGCGCGCGATGCTCGAGGCCGAAGGTCGCTTCCGCCCGACGCCCGAGCCGTTCATCGACCTGCTCAGCGAGCACCTCGCCGAGCTCGCGCCCCGCGCAGACGAGCGGCGCTACCGCTACCATGACGCGTGCCAGCTCGGGCGAGGGCTGGGCCGGTATGAACAGCCACGCGCCTTGGTGGCGCGTGTCAGCGGACGCGCCCCACACGAGTTCGAGCGCGCTCGTGAGCGAGCCGACTGCGCTGGGGGTGGAGGCCTGTTGCCATTGACCAACCCCGAGGTGTCGTCCGCCATCGCCGACGGGCGCATCGCCGAGCACGACCGCTTGGGGGGTGGCACCATCGTCACCGGCTGCGCTGGCAGCCTGCACCGCTTCAGGAAGTCTGGCGCGGACGCGATCGACCTCGTGACGCTGGCAGCGCGCGGGCTCGGACTCACGCCGTGATGCGCCGACGCTGGTCGGTCACGGCCAGGCTGCTGCTCGGCTACGCGGCGCTGCTCTTGGCGTTCTTCGCCACCATGACCTTCACGCTGGTCGACATGCGCTCGGCCGCGGTCGAGGCCGAGCTGCTGCGCAGCGGTATCGTCCCGCTCGAGCTCTCGATCGGGCAGGCGCTCGCAGAGCAGAACGTGCTCGCCGCGCAGCTCAACCACGCCACTGCCGCCAAGAACCCGGGCGACGTGCGGGAGTGGATCGACGTGGCCAGGAAGACCCGCCCGCTGACGCTGAGCCTGGCGCGTCGCGCGGCGGAGAAGCTGGGCGGGCAAGCGGCAGAGTCCGAGCACTTGCGGCGGGAGGTGCTGCGCGAGCTCGACGCCGTCGACGAGCGCATGAAGGCAGACAGCGCGGCATACACCCGACTGTTCGAGGCACTCTCGGCCGGCGACCGCGCCCGCGCCGACACGCTGCAGAGCGAGCTTGTGAAACAAGAGGCGGATACGGCCTCACGTCTGCGCGCGATCAAGTCCAAGACCGAGGCCGCGACCGAGCGCCTGAGCGAGCTCGGCCGCAAACGTGAGCAGCGCGCGCTCGAGCTGCTCGTCGGCTTGTCGGCCCTGACGCTGGTCGTCGGCGCCGCGATCTCGTTCTACGCGCGCCGCTTGCTGCGGCCGTTGAACGTCGTCACCGCTCGCGCGCGGGTGGTGGCGGCGGGCGATCTCACGCCCCAGCGCGCGGTCGACGACGGCAGCGAGATCGGCGAGCTGGCGGCCACGTTCGAGAACATGGTCGGCGCCATTCGTGACGCGCGCAGCGAGGTGGTCAAGGCCGAGCGTCTCGCCGCGATTGGCAAGATGGCTGCGCACATCACCCACGAGATCCGCAATCCTCTCTCGTCGATCGGGCTGAACCTCGAGCTGCTCGAGGGCGAGCTGGAGTCGACCGACGAAGGGGCGCGCGAGAAGCGTGAGCTGGTGGCGGCGATCAAGGCCGAGACCAACCGTCTGTCCAAGCTGTCCGAGCAGTACCTGTCGCTGGCGCGCAGGCCCAAGCCCACGCTGGTGGAAGAGTCGCTCGGCGATCTCGTGACCGAGCTGTTGGCGTTCCTGGCTCCAGAGCTCAAGCGCTCCAAGGTGGAGGTCTCACTCGCCTCGCCAGAGGATCTGCCGGTCGTCTCGATCGACGAGAGCCTGCTGCGGCAGGCGCTGCTCAACCTGGTGCGCAACGCGCGCGAGGCCATGAGCGATGGCGGCCACCTGCGGATCGAGCTCCGGCCCGCCCCGGATCATCGGGTCGAGATCGTGATCGAAGACGACGGGCCGGGTATCCCCGACGAGATCCGCGCAGGAGTGTTCGATCCGTTCTTCACCACCAAACAAAGGGGGACCGGCTTGGGCTTGGCGGTGACGCGCGAGATCGTCGAGGCGCACCGCGGCAGCATCCGTTGCGAGCCACGCGAAGGAGGCGGGACCCGCTTCGTGATCGCGCTGCCGCTCCGCGGGTCCCCCGCCGACGAGCCGTAACGTCAGCGCGGGGCTGCGACGCGCTGTCGCATCGCCCGAAGTGCGCGGGCGCGCTATACCCCCGCCATGCACAAACTTGTGGGGCTTGGCTTCGTGGCGTTGCTCGCGGGCTGCGGAGACGACACGGCGGGTGGCGGTGGCAGTGGCGCGGCCGGCGGCAGCGGCGGAGAGGCCTCGGGCGCCGGCGGACCTGGCGGCGGCGGAGACGGTGGGGGAGGCGGCTCCTCGGGCCAGGCCTTCGAGCTATCGTTCTCGGCCAAGGTCAACGGCGCGGATTTCGACTGCGGCGCGACCTTCACCGGCGTGGGCACAGCCAACAGCGAGGTCGCGCTCACCGACTTTCGGCTCTACGTGCACGACGTGCGCTTGCTCACCTCGGGCGGCGACGAGGTCCCGCTCACGCTCGAGCAAGACGGGCTGTTCCAGCACGAGGATCTGGCGTTGCTCGACTTCGAGGACGACACCGGCAGCTGCGCCAACGGCACCACCGAGCTCAACACCCGCATCCGAGGCAGCGCCCCCGCCGGCAGCTACGACGGTGTGGCGTTCAAGCTGGGCGTTCCAGCAGACATGAACCACCTCGACGTGAATGGCGCGCCTTCGCCGCTGAACCTCTCGGGGCTGTACTGGGCGTGGACCGACGGCTACAAGTTCGCTCGCATCGACGCGATGGTCACGGGCGGCGGGCCGTTCTTGCTCCACCTGGGCTCCACCGGCTGTGTGGGCGACCCCGAGCAAGGGGGCGACGTGACCTGCAGCAACGGCAACGTGGCCGAGGTGCGGCTCACTGGCTTCGACCCCGCGACCACGGTGATCTCGGTGGACTATGGCGCGGCCGTCGCGGACGCGGACCTGTCCCAGGACGCCGGCGGAGCGCCGGGCTGCATGTCGGGTGCGACGGATCCCGAGTGTGCGGCGGTGTTCCCGAACCTGGGCCTCGACATCGACACGGGCGCAACGCTGGACGCGCAGGCGCTGTTCTCCGTCGAGTAAGCTGTGGCCGTGCGTCTCTCGTGGCTGACCACCGCCCTCTCAGTCTTGGCGATCGCGTGTGGCGATGACTCGCCCGCGGCTGGCGGAGGCTCGGGCGCTGGGGGGAGCGCTGCGGGTGGCGGAGGTGCGGGGGGCGCCGACGCCTACGACTGGGGACTGCCTCCTGGCTACCCCGTGCCCAAGGTGCCCGCCGACAACCCCATGAGCGAGGCGAAGGTCGAGCTCGGGCGGCGCCTGTTCTTCGACACGCGCCTGTCGGGCAACGAGACCTTTTCTTGTGGCACCTGCCACGAGCAGGCGCTCGCCTTCACCGATGGTCTCGCCACGGCCGTGGGCTCGACCGGCCAGACGCACCCGCGCGGATCCATGAGCACGGTGAACGTGGGCTACTTGAACGCGTTCACGTGGGCGAACCCCGTGCTCGAAGATCTCGAGGCGCAAGCCTTGGTCCCCATGTTCGGGGAGTCGCCCGTGGAGCTGGGGCTGGCCGGGATGGATGAGGAGGTGATCGCGCGGCTCTCGGCCGACGCCGACTACCCGATGCTGTTCGCGGAAGCGTTCCCAGAAGAGAGCGACCCGATCCAGATCGCCACCATCACCTACGCCATCGCCGCGTTCCAGCGTTCGATCATCTCGTACCGCAGCGCTTGGGATCGCTACAACTACGACGGCCAGGCCAGCGCGCTCAGCGAGGCCGCGTTGCGAGGCCGCGAGCTGTTCTTTGGTGAGCGGCTGGAGTGCTTCCACTGCCACGGAGGCTTCAACTTTTCGGACTCGGTGTCCCACGAGGGAACCACCTTCGAAGAGGTGATGTTCCACAACACCGGGCTCTACAACCTGGGCGGCACCGGAGACTACCCGGAAGAGAGTCAGGGCCTGTACGAGTTCACGGGCGATCCCGCCGACATGGGCAGATTTCGAGCGCCCACGCTGCGCAACATCGCGCTCACCGCACCCTACTTTCACGACGGCAGCGCCGCGACGCTCGACGACGTGATCGACCACTACGCCGCTGGCGGGCGAACCATCGAGAGCGGACCCAACGCGGGCGTCGGCAGCGACAACCCATTCAAGAGCGAGCTCGTCACCGGCTTCACGCTCTCCGCCTCCGAGCGCGCGGATCTCCTCGCGTTCCTTCAGGCCCTCACGGACGAGGAGCTGCTCACCGATCCTCGCTTCGAGAACCCTTGGGAGTGACCGCATGATCCTGTTCAAGCGCCGCGTCGTGTTGTGGACGATCCCTTCGCTGTTGGTGGGACCGGCCTTCGTCGCAGGTGCCTGTGGCGACAGCGGCAGCCAAGGCGGAGGTGGCGGCGGTGCTGGCGGCTCCGCACCCGACAGCCTCGACGACGTCATCTACGAGGGAGGCGCCACGGACGAGGCGTTGGTGGAGCTGCTCAAGCTCACACCCGAGAACGACAGCGCTCAGGGCACTCGCTTCCTCGCCCCGGTCGCTGGCGCCGAGCTGGCTGCTGCGACCCCCCAAGAGTTTCAGTGGGAGGTGGGGCAGCAGGCTTCGTTGTGGCGATCCTTGCTCGGCCCGAGCGAGGCGCACGCGCACGGCACACCCATCAACGGGCGCGCGTACTTCTTGGTCTTCTCCACGCCCGACAAGCCCAAGCTCCTGCGGGTGTTCACCACGTTGCTCTCGTACACGCCGGACGATGCAGCGTGGCAGAAGCTGGTCGGCGCAGGCGAGGTCACGGCGTCGGTCGTGAACGCCCTGTTCGAGACGAACCGCGTCACCCAAGACGGCGGCCCGTTTCAGGGCGACGAGATCAGCTTCACCGTGGCCTGAGCTTCGCGTAAAGACTGGGAGCATGTCCGCTCGTGCACTGGTGGTGCTGCTGGCTGCGTGCGCGGCGTGCGGCGCTGACGGCGCGTCGGCCGGTGGTGGCGGAGCAGGCGGCGGTGAGGGCTCAGCGCCCCCCAGCCAAGGTGGCGGCGCGCCCCAGGCCGAAGTCACCTACCACGGCTTCGTCCGCTCGTTCGTCGAGCAACACTGCCTCGCATGCCACACCCAAGACGGCGCTGCTCCGATCCACTTCGCGGACTGGGAGACGTTCGAGCCGCTCGCCGCCGCCGTGGTCGACGCGGTCGAGAGCGGGCGCATGCCGCCGTTTCTACCTCGCGATGGTTGCCGGCCCGTGGCCTCGTTGCCGCTCGTGACGGAGGAGGAGATCGCCAAGCTCGAGGCCTTCCGCGAGGAGGGTTTCGTCGAGGGCGATCCCGCCGACTACCAGGGCCCGCCGCCGGTGGAGCTCGATCTGGGCGAGCCGACGCTCGTGCTTTCTGCACGACCTTTCACCCCGCCGCTCGGCAACGACACGATGCGCGAGCAGACCTTCGAGGGCGTCATCGACGTCGACACATGGATGACCGCGTCCAGCCTCGAGCCGTCCGGCTCTGCGATCGTGCACCACGCCAGCGCGTTCGTGGAGGCTCCCGGAGGCGGATCCATGCGCTGGCTGATGGCAGCGCACGCACCCGGCTACGCCCCGCTGCGGATGCCGCAGGGGAGCGCGTTGTTGTTGCCCCAGGGGTCGAGCATCGAGCTGGTCGTGCACTACAGCACCATCGGCCTTGCCGCGGGCGAGACCGTGCCAGCAGACGTCACCACGCTGCGGCTCTGGACGCTGCCTGCCGGAGAGCTGCCCAGCTCGCAGGCCTTCTTCGAGCGGGTTGCGCTGCCAGAGCTGACGCTGCCCGCCTTCGATCCCGAGATCACCGCCTCGCACGAGGTGGCGGTGGATGGGCTGGGCGCCACCATCGCTGGCGTGATGCCGCTCATGCACCAGCTGGGCGTCAGCTTTCGGGCCGAGGTGCTGCGCGCACAGCAGGATGACGCGTGCTTGCTCGACGTGCCCCGCTTCGACGTGCTGCATCCGTGGTTGGCGGTGTTCGAGGACGACGCGCTGTTGCCCGTGTTCGCGGGGGACCGCCTGCGCATGACCTGCGTGTTCGACAACTCCGCCGCCAATCAACCGCTCGTCGGGGGCATGCCTTGCACCCCCACCGAAGTGGTGCAAGGCGACGAGATCGGCGGTGAGCTGTGCGCGGCCGCCTTGCTGCGTGTGTTGCCTCTGCCATAGCGACCGGGAGACATCATGGACAGTGGGGGGAGAGCTCTTTGGATCGCGGTGTTCGGCCTCGCCTGTGGCCTCGCTGGTGCGCCTGGGGCTGCCCGGGGAGTGAGATGAACGTTCGCGTCGCGATGCTCGTGTTCGGGCTGTGCGGTTGCCAGCCAGACGCGCCCAGGGTCGGGCCCTCCGATGCGAGCGGCGATTCCCTCACGGACGGCTCGGCGGTCGCAGCGAAGCCGACTGCCTCGGGCGCCAGCTCGTCGAGCGCAGCCCCGAGCTCCTCGATCGGCGTCCAAGCGCAGAAGTCGCGTCCGGCCCCGGCGGGCATGTGCGAAGCAGACGGTGCGCTGCGCGCTGGGAGCCTGCGCAGCTCTCGCGTCGATCTCCACGACTACGCCCGTCTGCTGGCGGACTTGTTTCGCGTGGACCTGCTCGTGTTCGGCGATCTGCCGGACCCGAGAGGCGACGACTGCCCGGGCCCTTGTTTCGATCTGGACGAGCGCATCGAGGGCTTCGAGTCCGCGTTGAAACTGAGCGGGGCTCGCGTCACCATGCGTAGCGGCGTGGCGCTCGTGGGGGCCTTGAAGTCCGAGCGAGCCGCGCCAGCGCTCGCTGGGCCTTCGCGCGACGTGGATCTGAGCTTCTTCCGCTTCTCTGCGGCCGCCATCGCTCAGCTGCTCAGCGATGTGCACAAGAAGCCGATCAAGGGGTTTCCCGATGGCGAGATCACCATCGTCGTCCGGGGTCTGCCAGCGCTGAAGATCCTGGGGCTGATGGCCGAAGCGGCGGGCACCAGCATACGCGTCGCGGCCGGCGCGCTCGAGGTGCAGCCCGGCGGCGCCCTGCCGCCGGTCCGGAGCAGCCTGATCGAGAAGAAGCCGCCGGGCGTGATCCAACGCGACGTGTTCGCCGTCGACCATGCGGTCGAGGAGCTACGCGCGAGCGTCGTGGTGGCGGCGCCCAAGGCCGGAGTGCTGCGCGCGCTCGTTGCACCGAAAGTGAAAGGTGGGCTCGCGTGGGTGGTTCGGGTCGGCGACTTCGTCGGCAAGGAGCGGGTGTTGGCCTCATCCGCCGGGGAGCTCCGGGTCCATGCGCGCGTGGAGCGCATTCATTGCCAGGGGATCGACGTGGTGTTCGAGGGTGCCGATCCGACCGCGCCGTCGGTCAAGCTCGTCATCCCGCTCGAGTGAGCCGCGGTCTCAGCGAGGCGACCAGCAAGCAGCCCAAGCCCGCCACGATCGCCACGTCCGCGACGTTGAACACGGGCCAATGGTGCAGGTGCACGAAATCGACCACGTAGCCGCGCACCAGCCGGTCGAGCACGTTGCCCAGCGCGCCGGCCACGGCCAGCGCGTAGCCCACGTGCTCGAGCTGGGTGGCGCGCTTGCGCTCGCGCAGCCACAGCGCGCCGAGCGCGAGCAGCATCAGCGAGGCCATCAGCCCCAAGTGTCGATCTCCGCCGTCGAGCCCGAGCTGACCGAGCAGCGAGAACGCGACGTCGCGATTTTCGGTGTAGCGGAGGTCGAGCACACCTGGGATCAGCGCGAGCGGTGCCTCCCCCGCGAGGCGCTCCGCGGCCAGGTGCTTCGTGCCGTGATCGCAACCCACCAAAAGCAGCACCAACCCCAAGAGGCCCACCTGGGCCCACGAGCGCGTCTTCATTGCCTGCCAGCAGCAGCCCTGGGCGCGCGCCCATTCCGTCGCATTCGTGCTCGGACGCCGGCTTCAGTCGAGCGACACCACGGTCGTGACGGTCCCCGATTCGGGCGTGTCGAACGGGGCCACCTTCGTGCCGTACACCAGCATTCTGGCGCATCCGGCGCTGGCGCTGCCGCCCTGCGCAGGATCCAAGAAGGTGACCCTCGAGGGAAATCCTCCCCGATCGTAGGTGACGCTCAGACCAATGGCCCGCGGTCCACTGCGCTCGCGGCAGCTGACGCGTGCGTGGCCGTTGACGAAGGAGAGCCTCCGCCGCGCCTCGGCCTCGTCGAACACCCGTCGCGGACGCGACGGCTTGGCCGCGCCGGTCGCAGAGGCTGACGCGCTCGCGAGCGGCCCGCTCGTGATCGGTACCGGTGGGGAAGCCGTCGCGGTGGCGGTGGGAGCGGGCAACTGGGCGAGTGTGGCGCTGGGCTCGATGGGCGCGGCTGCCGTGGAGGTGGGCTGCGCCGCCTCTTCGGGGGGGCCGAAGCGCAACCAGCCCAGCGAGAACGCGAGCACGAGGCCGCTCAGCAAGAGCGACCCGACGAGGCCAGCGACCATCGGGAGAAGCCAACGGCGCTCGGGCCTCGGAGTGTCCAGGCTGAGGCCGGTCGGGGTGGGCTTGCCGCGCGACCGATCTCTCGGCCGCGGAACGAGCGAGCTCGCCTTGGCCGTCTTGGCGGGCAGCACCAGCGCTGCGCCCGACGTGTTGGGCAACGCGGCAGCGAGCGAAGTGAAGAGATCGGCGGCGTCGGCAAAACGGTCGCTCGCCTCTCTCGACAGGCAGCGTGCGAACCAAACATCCAGCTCGGCTGGGAAGGGGAGCGCGCCGGGCAAGGCGCCAGCGCGCTCGCTCGCCGTGGGCAGCGGCTCGAACAAGATCTCGCGCATCAGCGCCTGGACCGACACGCCCTTCTTGTTTGCGCTGGCCCAGTAATACTTGCCTGTGAGGAGCCAGAAAGCGAGGAGGCCGAGCGACCAGACGTCTGCTGCCGGGTTGATACGGGCGTCGGGGTCCGATTGCTCGGGGCTCATCCACAGCGGGGTGCCCAGCGTCGCGGTGGCGTGCTCGGTGCCGGCCATCACCTTCGCTACGCCGAAGTCGAGCAGCTTGATGGTGGTCGCGTCGCGCGCGCCTCGCGTGCGGGCGACGAACACGTTCTCGGGCTTCAAGTCGCGGTGGATGATGCCGATCGCGTGTGCCTGCCCCAGCGCGTGGCAGATCTGGCGCATCACCTCGAGCGTCTCGCCGAGGTCGAGCGCTCCCCGCCGCCGCACGAAGGCCTCCAAATCCTCGCCGTCGAGCAGCTCCATGGCGATCCAGGGCACGCCACGCTCCTCGTCGACACCCGCGCCCACCACTTCCGCGACGTGCTCGCTCTCGATCGCCGAGCTGGTGCGCGCCTCGCGCTCGAAGCGGCTGCGCAGGTCGACGTCCAGAAGCAGCTGCGGGTGCATCAGCTTGAGCGCGCGCAACTTGCCCGTGCTGAGCTGCTCCGCCACGTACACCGCGCCCATGCCGCCCGAGCCGAGCAGCTCGCCCACGCGGTACTCACCCGCGAAGACATCGCCCGGGCCAATGGGGGGGCTCACGGCCAGGAGCGTAGCGCAGGCGACGATGGCTCACAGCCAGCGATGCGCGCGCAACACTTTCACCAACGCAGCCACCAGGATGGCCGAGACCATCAACACCCCCGTGAAGGCGAGCGGATGTTGGGCGAACGGCAACGCTACGTTCATGCCGTACAGCCCCGCCAAGAGTGCTGGAAGCGAGAGCAGCAGCGTGAACGAGGCCAGCTTCTTCATGGCCACGTTCAGGTTGTTCGACACGATCGTCGCGAGTGCGTCCATGGTGTTGCCGAGAAGCTCCTTCTGGGTGCGCGTCATGGTGCCCGCCTGACGGATCTCCACGAGCACGTCCTCGACCAGCACTCGCTCTGGCTCGCTGAGATCGAGCCGCGCATCGTCGAGCGCGCGCTCGAGCACGATCTGGTTCGCCGCGAGCGCCGTGTCGAGGTGCACCAAGCGCTTCTGCTGCTCGAGCAACGCGAGCAGCTCGTCGTTCTCCAGGGCTTCTCGCAGCCTGCCTTCGAGGCGTGTGACCTCGACCTCGATCGCGCGCAGTGTCTTCACGAAACGCTCGGCGACGTGGACCGACAAACGCAGCGCAAAGCTCGTGGGCGACAGCATGTCGAGGTCTTCTGTCACCAGCCGCTCGGGGATCCCGGTCGCCGCGCCCGAGATTGTCACCACGCAGCCGTCGTTGAGCGTCACCACGCCGAGCGGCGCCACCTCGGAGTCAGCGGTCTCGGAGACCGGGACACGCAGCACGAACAGCTTGGCGCCGCTGCAGTGGTGATCCACCCGCGACATCTCATCCGTGTCGAGCGCATCGCGGATCAGCTCGTCGGGCACCCCCAACGTTCGCAGTTCCTCGCGCTCCCGCGCCGTCGGGGCGACGACCTCGACCCAGCCGTGACGGGGGGGCGAGCGGCGCACCGCCCCGTGCCCGGGGCCGTGTTCGTGCCGAACGATCATGCGCAGCATGTAGCCCACTTCGCTGCCGGAGACGAAAGCTCGCAACGCAAGCTCTGCGTCAGTCGGCGCCAATCCTGCGTATGAATAGCGCTTTCGCGCTTTGCATCCGATGAGACGAGGAGGGGATTCGCCAACGACAAGAGCTGATGATGATCAAGAGTGTTCGATCCAAGGTGCCCGTCGCGCTCCTGCTTGCGGTTTGCGGCTGTGAGCTCGGCGAAGATGGGGACGAAGGGGCTCCGCCAGAAGTGTGCTCGACCCAAGAGACTTCGTTGGTCGACGAAGGCGAGAACATGGAGCCCGGAGGCGACTGCATCTTCTGTCACGCCAGTGATGAAGGCCCGCGCTACACGATCGCAGGGACGGTCATGGGCGCGCTCGATGACGATGACCGATGTGCAGGAGTGGATGGCGTGACCGTCGAGATCACCGATGCCAACGGTCAGGTGATTTCGCTCACCACCAACGCGGTCGGCAATTTCTTCTACCAGGGAGAGCTTGCGTCGCCCTACAGCGCGAAGGTGCGACGTGGCGACCAAGAGGTCGCCATGGCTAGCGCGCAGAGCAGTGGCGATTGCGCGAGTTGCCACACCGCCCAGGGCGTGAGTGGCGCTCCAGGACGCATCGTCGCGCCGTAACGCGCCTCTTACTCGCGACGCCGGCGAGCTCGCGCGCCGCACATGAGCAACCAAGCGAGCCACCACGCCGAGCCTCGCGGCGCAGCGCTCGCCTGTGCGCAGCCGTCGCCGCCCTCGCCGTCGTCGCTGCTGCCGCCGCCGCTGCCGCTGCCGGCTGCTCCTGATCCGCCACCACCTTCAGGGCCAGGCAGCACGTCCACCACTTGCAGCGAGAGCGCGATGGCATCGTCGCTGGGGCCACCCTGATCGGCGAACCAGCTGACGCCCTCTTCGAGCAGCGCGAAGTGCTCGGCGTAGGTGCCGAGCTCGCTGGGCGCTGCCAGCTTCAGCTCGAACGTGTAGCTCTCTCCTGGCAGGATCGACCCCTCGACCGCTGCGAGCCGATGGTCCGAGAGCCAGGACTCGTGCTCGAACAGGCTTGCACGGTCGCGTGGCTCGCTGGTGCCGAGCATCGTGCTCCCGCCCCACGGTGTGCCGCCGGTGTTGGTCACCGTGATCGACACGTCGAACGCCTCCCCCGCCAGCACGACCGACGGCGCGCTCACTTCGTCCACCCTTGCTGCGTAGCCACCCTGGTGGGCGAGCGCCATCAGATCGGCGAGCGTGCCCTTGAACACGTTGAGATCCACGTTGCCCGCGATGCCCGGGACGGAGCCCGACGAGCTGTATTGCCACATCGCAAAGTCGCTCCACTGGTCGGCGATGTTGGCGCAGCCGCAGGCGGGGGGCGGCTCGGCCGGCGGCTGGCAGGCGTTCGGGTACTGGGCGTGCCACAGCGGGTACTCGGAGAACGCCGTGGTCGCGACGTTGTCCTGGAAGAAGTACTTGCCGGTGTAGATGATCGGCCGCTTGCCGGTGCCCTCTTCGACCAACTGCAGCCAGGTGCCCGCAGCGTCGGCCACCTGATCCGGGCTCAACCCATCGGTCGACTCGAGATCGAGCACGGCGGGCAGATCGTCCGGGGCCAGGATCCCGAGCTTGTCGATCACCGTCTGCGCCTGCGCCACGACGTCCCCACCCGGATCGAAGTACTGGTACGCGCCACGCACCAACCCCACGGCTTGGATACCCGCCCAGTTCTGATCGAACTTCGGGTCCATGAAGTCGCCGTGGTTGATGCGCGCGATCGCGAAGCCGTACCCAGCACCTGCGACCGCGGTCCAGTCGATGTCGCCCTGGTAGTAGGACACGTCGATGCCGTGGACCACGTTCGGTCCGGTGCAGACCTCGAGCGCGTCTCTCGCTTGGGCGACGGGCTCGTCCCCGGCTTGCTCGCCCCACTGTCCGACGTCGGGCTCGTCGCACGCCAGCAGAGAGAGCGCTGCGAAGAAGCAAGCTCCATTCGAGGTCGCGCGCATGAAGCCGAGGTTTCTGCCACGGCGCCGCCGTCGCCTCAAGGCTCTCGTCCGCCCGAAGGGCGGCCAGACGATATCGAGGGGGCGAGACCAGACTTGTGGCTTGTCGCGGGGATCGTCACGACCTCCACTTGCGAGCGCCAGCGAGGGTCGTGATGAGCACCGCGGCGAAAAACTAGGGCCGCCCCCTGGTGCGCGCACAGCGGCGCGATCGCCGCGCGCCAAGCTGCTAAGCTCCAGCCCCGCTCGAGGCGCTGCCTCGCGCGAGAGCTCGATGGCCGACGACAAGCCCAAAGACAAGCCGCCCACCTCACGCCTGGGGAGGCTCGCGCGCTTGGCCGCGCTTGCGCCCAAGGGTGTCCCCCTCGCGCTCGAGGGCGCCAAACGCGCCTTGGGAGTGAAAAAAGATGCGCCTCCCACGGACGAGGAGCGCAAGAAGATCCAGAAGGACGCCAAGAAGGCGGCCGAGGCTCTGCTCAAGACTCTGGGCGAGATGAAGGGCCTGCCGCTGAAGGTGGGCCAGATGGTCAGCTACATCGATGGCTTGGCGCCACCCGGCTACGAGGAGCGGTTCAAGGCCGAGCTCAAGAAGCTCTTGGACAAGGCTCCGCCGCTCTCGGCAGCCGCCGCGGTCAAGGTCGTGACCGAAGAGCTCAAGGCACCCCCGGATCAGATTTTTGCCGAGTGGGAGGTGGAGCCGTTCGCTGCGGCCAGCATCGGTCAGGTGCACCGCGCGATCACCAAGAGCGGCGACCGTGTCGCGGTGAAGGTGCAGTACCCCGGCATCGACAAGGCGATCGACGCCGATCTGAAGAGCGTGCAGTTCTTTCAAGGCATGCTCTCGCCGGTGGCCAAGAAGATCCACAGCGAACAAACCCTGGACGAGATCAGCAAGGTGTTCCGCGAGGAGCTCGACTACGGCCTCGAGGCCGAGCGCGGAGACGCCTTCCGTCGCATCCACCACGCCGATCCGGACGTCGTCATTCCGCGCATCCACCACTCGCTCACCACGCGCCGCGTGCTGACTACGGATCTGTTGGGTGGCGAGAGCTACGCGGACTTCTGCGCCAACGCCTCACAGGAGGATCGCAACGCCGCGGGCTTGACCATCTGGCGCTTCACGTTCCGGTCGCTGTTGCAGCACGGCCACTTGTACGCGGACCCTCACCCCGGCAACTACCGGTTCCTGGGTGGGGGCAAGGTGGGCTTCTTGGACTTTGGTTGCGTCAAGGTGCTGCCGCCCAACCTGGTCGCGTCGATCAAACGTTACATGCGTGCCGCCCTCGACGAGGACTGGCACGAGTTCGATCGCGCGTGTGTCGAAGAGCTCGGCTATGACCCCGAGGACGAGACCTGGGACCTGTACCGCGGCTACACGTTGGAGCTGTTGATGCCGCTCACCAGTCACGAGCCGTGGGTGTGCTCGCACGAGAAGGCGCGCGAGACGGTGTCGTACTTGTCGCGCGGCATTCGCAAGATCGCGTTCAAGGAGGGCGAGCTGCCCAAGCTGCCCAAGGTCCCCAAGATGCCGCAGGACTTCACGTTCGTGAACCGCCTGCAGTGGGGCCTCGCCAGCGTGATGGCCGGGCTCGGCACCATCGCGCACTTTCGCCCGGTGATGGAGCCTTGGGTGCGCGGCCCGGTGTTGCCCGTGCCTAACGTTTGAGCCACCGTTGATCGAGCGACAGTCGCCCGGGGCCGCTCACCGCGAACAGCGCGCTGACCATCACGAGCAGCCAGGGGTACTCGAAGCCGACGCCGCCGCCCGTGCCGACCTGCTTGATCTGGTGCGCGTGGTAGGTGGTGACCGCGACCACCATGGTGCCCGCCAGGCTGAGCGCCGCCGCCCGCGTGAACAGCCCGAGGCACAGCAACGTGCCGCCGACGAGCTCCGCCAGCGTGGCCGACCAAGCCATGACGGTGGGGATGGGGAAGCCCTTGTCCGCCAGGCCGCCCGCGAACTTGGCCACGCCGCCGCGCAGCTTGGAGACGCCGTGGAGCGCCATGAAGCCTCCGGTGGTGAGCCGCAGCCCGAGCAAGGCCAGGTCGTCCAGGCGATCGGAGCGCCAAGTGAGCCATTTCATGTGGCAAGGCGTAGCGCGAACCGTTGCGTCGCGCCAAGGTCCACGTTGCTGCGGTATCGCTAGGCGGCGACCGTGCTGACCACCCGATGGGCTCTCGGATCGCAGAGCTCCACGCCACCGAGTTTCAGCAGCTGGCGCAGGTCAGGCGTTCTGTCGTGGAGTCGGGCGGTCAGTGGCAGATGAACGAAGGCGTGCCTTTCGCCTCGAAGCGGCAGGCACAGCCGATGCGCTTCCTTTGGCCGCACTTGCCCTCGGCTTGGGCTGCGCACTCGTCCTTGTCGTTTCCCGCGCCAAGGCACGTGTCCGCGCAGTCGCCCGACCATGTGCAAGGGCACCCGACGTCGGGGGCCGTACCGCAGTCGCACTCGCCCGGGAGGTTCTGCGCCATCTTGCAAGGCTTGTTGCCTGGGCCACAGCTCTGGCTCTTCTCGGGCGCCTCTCGCCACGTTCCGCCCGCTTCGCTGCACGCCCCGGGCGTCTTCGTGGAGCGGCATGAGACGTACTTCGCTCGGGCAGCCTCGTCGCCGCACGAGTGACCAGACTGGCTGGTAGCTCCCGAGGAACACGACAGGACGACGATCGGCGTCACCGCGATCGCGAACGCCATGGCCGTGCATCGACGGACCATCGCGGGACGCGGGTCCTGTCGCTGGTGCCGCTGATAGGAACGACCATGCATTGCGGCGGAGGCGCTCAGGCTAGCCGGTCTCGCGGGAGAATGCACCGCGCTGACGGTCGGAGCGGTCGCGCAGGCGGAGGAGCTTGGCGATGACCTCGGGCCTGCGCAGTCTCGGGCGAGACCCACGCGCGACCACCCTGGACCAGGTAATCTGCGCCCCGAGGTCGAAAGTTGAGCCACTTGCGGGGCGCCGAGGCGCTTGGTTGCTCGTGACCGGATCTGCGCAGCGCGCGCCGCAAGAGGGCAAGGCCGTTCTGCGCCTGGTCCCGCAGCCCAGCGACGCCGAGCTGGTGCTGGCCGCTCGCGCCGGAGACGCACAGGCCGAGGGCCAGCTCGCGCGACGGCACGCCCCGCGTGTGACCCGGGTGCTGGCCCGCATCCTGGGTTACGACGGCGAGCTCGCCGACCACGCGCAGGAGGTGATGTTGCGTGCATTCCGGGACCTCTCCGAGCTGCGCGAGCCCGCCGCGTTCGGGGGCTGGGTGGTAGCGCTGGCGGTGACGCAGGCGCGCCGGGTGCTGCGCAAGCGCAAGCGGTTTCGCTGGCTGTTCGGGGAGCGGGTCGAGGTCGAGCTCGTGGACGAGGTCGACTCGGCCGGCCGCGAGGCGTTGAGGGCGGTGTACTGCGTGCTCGGCCAGCTCGCGGAGGAGGAGCGCACGGTGTTCGCCCTGCGCTACCTCGAGGGCATGGAGCTCGGCGAGGCGGCGGCGGCCATGGGCTACTCCTTGGCCACGCTCAAGCGCCGTCTGAGAGATGCCGATCAGCGCTTCGTGTTGTTTGCGCGCAAGCAGCCAGCGCTCGCTACCTGGGTCGCCCGTGGCCGTCACGATCGAGAGGAGGCGCCATGAGCCCGTTGCGCGATCTGGGGGAGGCGGTCTCTCGCCAGCAAGACGCCGAGCTCGCCCGCGCGGGCGTGGCGGACGAGGTGATCCAGCGCGTGATCGAGCGGCGCGCACGACCACGCCAGTCGAGGCCCCTGGTGCTGGGCCTGGCGCTCGCCGCTGCTGCGGCGGTGATGCTGTACTTCGTGTGGCCGCGAGCCGCCGTGCCGCCGCTGGCCTCGCCGAACGCCACCGCGACCGAGCTGGGCGCCGCGGACCAGGACCGCGCCTTCTTGTTCGACGATGGCACAACGATCTTGTTGGCGGCGGGTGGGAGCCACGCGCGCGTGGAAGAGGCCGGCGCGAAGGGGGGACGGGTCGAGCTCCAACGCGGGCGCGCGCACATCTCGGTTCCGCCAGGCAAAGGCAGCAAGTGGTCGTTTCGCACGGGGCCGTACACCGTGGAGGTGACGGGCACGCGCTTCGATTTGGGGTGGGATCCCGAGCGACAGCGCTTCGATCTGGAGATGTTCGATGGCAGCGTGCACGTGAGCGGGGCGGGGCTAGAGCCACGGCTGGTGGTCGCCGGTCAGAGGCTCTCGCTTGGGCCCAAGCTCGCCGTCTCGAGCGCAGCGCCTGCGCCCGAGCTGCATGCGTCGGCGAGCGCGAGCGCGCTGGCCTCTTCCAAGCCTGTCGCGTCGGTCCCCGCCGCGACCGCTGCGGCGTCAGCGCCGCGATCCAGCTGGCGGGCGCTCGCGCTCGAGGGAAAGCACGCGGAGGCAGTGAAGGTGATCGAGGAGTCCGGCCTCGACGCGGCCATGGCGAGCGCCTCTGTCAGCGACTTGCTGCTCTTGGGCGACACCTGCCGTCTGGCTGGCAAGGCCGGGTGCGCTTCGACCGCGTACCAGACCGTGCGCAAGCGCTTCGCAGGGACGGCCGAGGCGCAGCGTGCGCTGTTCTCGCTCGGCGTGCTCTCGTTCCCCAGCAAAGGGTCGCTGCAGTCGTTCGAGCAGTACCTGGCCGAGGCGCCTCGAGGCCCGCTTGCGCCAGAGGCGCTCGGCCGCATCCTGGAGGTGTTCGACCGCGCACAGGATCGCGCCGGCGCTCGCGCCGTCGCCCAGCGCTACCTTGCGAGCTATCCCGGGGGGGCGCACGCTGCCCTGGCCAAGAAGATCCTGGGCGATGCGCCGCGCTGACCTGGTCCTCGCCGTTGCGGCTGCGCTGTGGCTCGCTCCGCGCGAGAGCTCGGCGCTCGACCGAGTGGTGGTGCTCACCCCTTCCGAGACGCCCGTGTCGGCGCGGCTGCGCGCGGAGCTCGGCGCGCTCGGGGTCGATACGCTCACCATGGCTCCCCCCGAAGACGTGTCTCCCGCCGCGCTCGAAGGCATCGCCTTCGACAAGGAGGCGCTCGCCACGATCGTGCTGGTGGGGCGCGAGCAGGTGGTCGAGATCTGGATCGCCGATCGCACCACCGGCAAGACGGTGATTCGTCGCGTGCCTGTCGCCAGCGACGGGATCCCAGACGACGTAGCCGTGACCAAGACGGTGGAGCTATTCCGGGCGAGTCTGCTCGAGGTGCATCTCGACGCCGAAGCCGAGCGCAAGGCTCCGGCGGCGGTGCAGAAGATCGTTGGTCCGACGCCGCTGCCCGCGCGGTCCGAGCCCACGGTCACCACCCGACTCGGCGGCGCTGTCGCGGTGGGTGCTGGCGGGGTCCCTCCGACCGGGCACGTGGACTTGGCGGTGGTGGGCCGGGTGTCGGATCTCGTCTCGGTGGGCGGCTCGGTGCTGGTGCCGACCTTGCCCGCGACGTTCACGATCCCAGAGGGAGAGCTCACGTACACGCAAGTGTGGGCCGAAGCGCTGATCGAGCTCCACCCCCAGCGCGGTCCGATCGCCGACCCGCGCTTCGGTTTGGGGCTCGGAGCGCACGTGGCGCACCTCTCTGCCGACGCCGAAGGAGATCGCCGTGGCTATGCGCCAACTACGGCCGCGTTCTTGGCCACCGTGACCGCGGGGGTCTCGTTCCCCCTGAGCTCGATGATCGGCCTGGACACGCAGGCCAAGTGTGGGCTTGCTCTCCCGAGGACCGATTACTTGATCGAAGAGACCTCCGCTCTCACCACCGGCTGGCCGCTGTGCTCGTTCACGGGCGGGGTGTCGTTGTCCCTATGAACGAGTCCGACCTCCTCCACGAGAAACCTGAGCCGCCGCGGCTCGCTCGGGCAGCTCTGTCCGTGATGACCAAACGAACCACATGGCTGTTGGGCTGCCTCGCGTGCCTGGGCTGCACCCAGGAGGTCGACATCATCGATCCCCCTCTGCAGGAGGCCGCGGTGGTCACCAGCGCTCAGCTCGATGAGCGCTGCGAGGAGCTGTGCGCCACCGGCCCAGGCTGCGGATTGTGGAGAGGCTTCTGCGAGACCCAATGCGAGAGCGTGCGGGCGCCTGGTTGCGAGGCGGAGTCGATGGCGGTGCTCGACTGCTTGCTCGACGCTCCGGACGAAAGTTGCGGGCTGGATTCGCCGTCGTGTGCCGGAGAAATGTCTGCGCTGCTCGAGTGCGACCATTGGAGCTGCGAACGTGCCGCCTGCATCCTCGAGCCGGCCACTTGCTCGTGCAGCGGCCTCTGCGTCGACGACGTGTACGAGCAAGACTGCGTGGAGCAGCCAGACGGCAGCGGTCTTTGCCACTGCCTACTTCGGGGTGAGGTGATGCGCACCTGCGAGTATGACGTCGCGGCTTGTTCCCTCAGCTGCTGCACGGCGGTGCCGCTGTGAGGGCGCACGCCTCGTTGGCGACCGCGCTCCTCTTGGCAGCGTGTGACGACCCCGCGCCGGTGGAGAGGCAGTACCTGCGCGACGTGCTCGTGCCTCCCACGAGTGACAGCGACCTCTGCTACCAGTACTGCTACGCGGTCGACCCCTGTTATGGCGAGGGCGGCGACATGGAGTGGTGTCTCCCCCAATGCGGCACGTTCACGGGCGATTGTCGCGTGCTGGCTGACGAGTACTACGCGTGCGTGCTGGAATGGTCCGAAGACTACTGTCAGGGGTTCGACCCTTGCGCCGAGCTGTACGCGGATGCTCAGCGATGCTCTTACCAGACGACCTCCTGTGACGAGGGCACGGCCACCTCGTGCGGGTGTCAGGGGCGGGTGCTCGACTACGACATCGGCGCGGAGTGCGAGGCTGTGACAGGTCAGAGTGGGGAGACTGCCGTGCAGTGTGCTTGCTACACCGACAAGCTGGTCAGCACCTGCCAGCAGGCCACTCTGGACTGCGCGCTCGAGACGACCTGCTGCCGAGACGCGCTGGATCCGTTCTACGAGGAAGAGCCCCAGGACTGACGGGCGAGCCTGTATCCTACCGGTGTGCCCCCCCTCCTGACCCCGCTGGCGAAGCCCGTCGAGCCCGAGACACAGTGGGTGCTACCCGAGCGCTTCGACGAGGCCGCTGCCCGCGAGCGCACCCTCAAGCGGGCCACCCGCGGCCCGCTGCGGCCAGCGGATGCCACCATGTTCACCAAGGTGAGCGCCGCGACTCGCTACTACGCTCCTTTCTGGCGAGTCGAGATCGAGACCGAGGGGTGGACGCTCGACAGCAACACCTCCGGCAACGAGACGCGGATCCAATTCGACAGCGTGGAGGGGCGCCGCGCGCTCAGCGTCCTGGCTCGCCGCACCTTCCGCGTGACGGGCGATTCTGATCGGCACGGCTTGATCGGCGGCGGCTTGGCGATCCCACCCAACGGGGTGGTGGAGCGTGCCTCCGACGGGCAACGCTGGCTCGATACGGCCACGGTGGTCGAGGCAGACGTGGATTGGCCCGAAGCAGAGGCCTGGGCGCTCTCCACCGCCAAGCGTTTGATAGGGGGGTCGGACACCATCTTGGCCAAGACCAAGGTGCGCACGCTGGCGATGCAGTTCGTGTGGCTGCCGGTGTGGTGGGTGGACTACGAGTACAGCGGCGAGGCGGACCCCAACAACGAGGGGGGCTTCGCGGTCGCGTGGGTCCCAGAGAGCTGGTACGTGCTCAGCGAGCGCCACCCGTCCAAGGCGCGCGCCGTCGCGGGGCGCGTTCGCCGGCTGATGAGCTTCGACAAACAAGCGTTCGACGGCTTGGCGTTTTGGCGCAAGTGAGCGTTCAGTCGCCGCACTGGGGATTGCACGCGGCCACGGTACAGTCGAGCACCAGCTCGAGCTCGTCCACGCCGTCGCTGAACGTGTCGTAGCAGTCCTGCTGACACGAGAGGCCCAGCTGGGGGCACTCTCCAAGACAGTTCCAGAGGTCGAGGCAGTCCGGCTCGACGAGGCACGCGTTCATCTCGTCGTCGCATGACTGGAAGATGCACTCCGAGCACGGATCGAGCGTCTCGCCACCTTGCGGACAGCTGGCCGCGCAAGGCCCGCCGGCGCAGCTCGACACCAAAAACGCGGCCGAGATGCCGGGCTGGTGATCGACGAGGCACTGCTGGTTGCAGGCCTCGTCGTTGCCGCAAGCGTTGGTGCACGCGAACAGCTCCGGGCAGTCCGAGGTCGCCGCGCATGCGCACCAGTGGTCGGGGCACTCGAACGACACACACTCGGTGCACGCGTCGCCGAATCCGCTGCAGACCATCGAGGCGCCACCGGCTCCGCTGCCGGGACCTGGGCCCGGGCCTGGGCCGCTGCCAGGACCGTTTGGGGCACCGCCTGCGGAGCTGCCTCCGCCTGATCCCGAGGGGCCGAT
>CAZXMG010000012.1:0-158808 GCA_964641275.1 uncultured Polyangiaceae bacterium | reverse complement strand
ACGCAGAGGTGAACAAGTACTGGATGTGCGACGTGGGCATGCTCTCGTACAAGCGTGCCGTCGACGGGCGCCTGCTCTCGCCGCAGGTCAACGGCGCGGACGTGAGCCTCGAAGACGCGCTCGCGGACGCCAAGGGCATGCTGTCCGGCGTCGCCCAGAAGCCGGACCGCGTCGCCGTGGTGCTCAGCGCGCAGCACAACCTGGAGGACAACTGGGCGCTGTACACGCTGGCCAAGTCGTACCTGGGCGTGACGCGCTTCTTCATGACGGGCAAGCCGCTCGGCAAGGGCGACGACATCCTGATGAGCGAGGATAAGAACCCCAACACCACCGGCGTGGTGAAGCTGTGCGAGGGGACCCCGCCCCGGCCGCTCGCGGATCTGCTCAAGAGCGCGGACGAGTACGACGCCGTGCTCGCGCTCGGGTCGGACATCGAGCTCGACGCCAAGGAGCTCGCTCCGCTCAAGAACAAGAAGATGGTGACGGTCGCGTCGCACGTGGGGCCGCTGAGCCGCGTCGCCAAGGTGGCGCTGCCTGCCTGCAGCTGGGCCGAGGTCGACGGCACCTACGCCAACAAGAGCGGGCGCGTGCAGTCCAGCGAGCGTGCGTTGTTCGCGCGGGGGCTCGCGCTGCCTGGCTGGCTGCTCGTCGCGAAGCTGGGCCGAGCGCTCGGTTTCGCCACCAACTGGAAGAAGCTCAGTGAGCTGCGCCGCGCCATGGTCGGCGACGCCCCTGTGCCGTCTGCCAAATCCGAGCCGGAGGCGCGGGCGTGATCATCGAAATCGTCCTCACGCTGGTGAAGATCCTGATCGTCATCGGCTTCTGCCTGAATTTCTCCGCCATCGCGGTGTGGGCAGACCGGCGCCAGAGCGCCATGATCCAGCACCGCGTCGGTCCCAACCGCGCGGTGATCTACCTACCCAGCGTCATCATCCAGGGCGTGCTCGCTGCTCCGGGCTTTTTGATCGGCGCGGCCGCGGCGTTGGGCCTCGGCCAAGCGGTACGCCCCGAGTCGGCACTGGACCGCATGGGCGTGAGCCTGCAGCTCCTGGTGTTCTTCGCCTGGTTCAACCTCGTGGTGCTCTCCTGGCGCATCCACAGGAACGGCGCGCTGAACGCGATCGAGCAGGCCATCGGCCAGAACCTGCCGCGCACGTACTTCTACACCGGCATGGTCGCGCACGTGGTCGCGTTCATGTTCTCCATGGCGATGAAGCGCCAGTACGCGAGCGGCGCGATGAGCGCAGCCGCGGCCTACACCTCGGCGCAGATCGTGGGCGCGCTGTTCGGCGCGTTCCTCGCGGCGTCCGGCGTGTACGCGGCGCTGCGCATTCCGAAAGGCAAAGTGGGCATTCGCCTCGCGGGCACGCTGCACGGCATCGCCGACGCCCTGAAGATGATGTTCAAGGAGGACTTCATCCCCAAGAACGCCGATCGCCTGTTGCACGCGCTCGGCCCTCTGATCGCCATGTTCCCGGCGCTGGTGGTGATGGCGGTCGTGCCGTTCGGCGACTTCCTCTGCTTCCAGGATGCGAACAAGAACGGCTCGTTCGACTGGGCAGAGCTGCTCAGGGTGATGCCTGTGATGGCGCGTGACGGCATCTGCGAAGGGCACGCCGTGCGCATGCAGATCGTCGATCTGAACGTCGGCATCCTGTACATCTTCGCCATCTCGTCGACCGGCGTGATCGGCGCCGCGATCGCCGGCTGGGCCAGCGACAACAAGTTCTCGCTGCTCGGGGGCCTGCGCGCGGCCAGCCAGATGGTCAGCTACGAGGTGGCGATGGGCCTGTCGCTCATGGGCATCTTGTTGATCTACGGCACGCTGCAGCTCGGCAAGATGGTCGACTGGCAGAACGACTACGCCTGGGGCATCTTCATCCAGCCGTTTGCGTTCTTGATGTTCCTGGCCGCCTCCATGGCCGAGACCAAGCGCGTGCCGTTCGATCAGCCCGAAGGCGAGAGCGAGATCGTGGCCGGCTACTTCCTGGAGTACTCCGGCTTCAAGTTCGGCATGTTCATGGCTGGTGAGTACGTCGAGGTGCTCACCTCGAGCGCGCTGATCGTGACGTTGTTCCTGGGCGGGTACACGCTGCCGTTCTTGTTCGCCGACGGCATCAACGTCACCATCGGCGAGACCACGCTGTTCGCGTACAAGATGAACCACTTGGCCGTGACGGTGATCCAGATCCTCACCTTCTTCGGCAAGACGTTGCTGTTCTCCTGGGTGCAGATCTTCTTCCGCTGGACGTTGCCGCGCTTCCGTTACGACCAGCTGATGAAGTTCGGTTGGACCAAGCTGCTGCCGCTCGCGATCGCCAACCTGGTGCTCACGGGTGTCGGGGTCGTCGCCCTCGACAATGCCGGTCCCGGCCTGCACGCGGTGCTTCGTCTGCTGGGCCAGCTCAGCCACCTGGCGCTGGCGGTCGGTATGTTCGCCATGCCGGTGGGGTTGGTCTGGTTGATGCTGCGACCGGTCGAGAGCACTCGCTTCCTCAAGTCCACCTCGGCCCGCTTCGCCGCTGCCGCCGGCGGTGTGCGACCCACCACCATGCAGGCGTGATCATGAGCAAGCCGGTTTCCACGAACCAGACCTGGATCAAGCCCAAGGGCGGGCCCATCACCCCCAAGGTGATCCCCCGCCCGGTGCGCGACTTCGAGGTGCAGTCGTACTTCCCCGCGGTGGCCAAGGGCCTGGCGCAGACGATGGCCGCCTTCTTCAAGAACACCAAAGAGATGGTGCTCGGGCAGAAGAAGGACCCAGTGATCGAGGGGCTGTCCTGGGGCATTACCACCATCTCCTATCCAGAGGAGAAGCGTCCCTACGCCGAGCGCTTCCGCGGTCTGCATCGCCTCACGTTGCGCGAGGACGAGTCACCCCGCTGCGTGGCCTGCCTGTGCTGTTCCACCGCCTGTCCGGCGCAGTGCATTCACATCGAGGCGGCCGAGTACCCGGAGGGTGACAAGCGTCACGGTTACGAGCGCTACCCCAAGGTCTTCGTCATCGACGAGCTGCGCTGCATCTTCTGTGGCTTCTGCGTCGAGGCGTGCCCGTGCGACGCCATCCGCATGGACACGGGGCAACACGCGGTTCCGTACGACTCGCGCGAGCAGTTCTTGTACGGGCGCGATCTGATGATGAGCTTCACCGGCCGTGATGGCTCACGAGAGACCGAGAACCCGCGCCACGAGCCAGGCGATCCCACGCACCCGGGCCTGGATCGCGAGCACGGCCACTGAGGCACTGAGATGCGCGTGGATCTCCGGGTCGTCATGGGCTGCGCGCTGGCGCTGCTCGCCTGTGGAGACAGTGGTTCGGGTGGGGCGGGTGGAACGGGTGCATCGAACGCGGGCGGCGCAGGCGCGGCCGGCACGGGTGGCGGCGGTGCAATGCAAAACGCGGGCGGGGGTGGCGGCTCCGCCGGGTCCGGCGTGGGTGGCGTGCAGGATTGCACCGGGTTGACCTGCTCTTGCGAGTGTCAGGGCGTCGCCCAAGACATCCCCGTTGGCGGGCTCGGCTGCGAGGATGTCGAGGGGACGCCTTGCGTGGACGGTGGAGGCGGCGGAGGCGGCGCAGCGCCCGTCTGGGAGAACTGCGTCGAAGACTGCATCCCCGGTCCGTGACCCACTGTTTCACAGCGCAGGCTCTCTGACACCCCGGCGTGGCCCCTCAGATCGGGTAGCCCTGCCACAACCAGCGCAACGTGTCCGGCAGCGTCTGCTGCAGCACGGCGAAGTCGATGTGCTCGGCGCCCTCGGCGTACACGTAGCGGTAGTGGTAGCCCTGCGCCTCCAGCACGTCCGCCATGGCTTCGTTGGCCTCCAGCCAATGGCGCATGAGGTTCTCGTCCGTGTTCAGGACGAGGTCGTTCTCACCTGCTTGCAGCGCGACGCGCAGTGGCTTGGCCGGGCTCCCCGCGATCAGGCTCTCGTGGTACGTCCACGCGCCATTGGGATACTCGGCGCTCGCTTGTAGCGCGCAGAACGAGCCCGAGTAGGTGAGGATGCGGCGATACAGCTCGGGGTGGAGCCAACCCATGGTGAAGGCCGCTGCGCCGCCCGAGCTCCCGCCCATGGCGGCGCGGCCCTCCGGATCGGTCGTGAGCTCGACGCCGTAGTCCGCCTCCACGCGAGGCAACAGCTCCTCTTCCACGAAGCGCAGGTAGTCGTCGGTCATGCTGTCGTACTCGAAGCTGCGCTGGCCTTCGGTGGGGCCACCGTTGGGTCCGGGCTCGACGAAGATCGCGATCATGATCGGCAGCTCCTCTGCCGCGATCAGATTGTCGAGCACGGGCACCATCGTGCCCTCGTAGAAGCTCCTGCCATCCTGCACCACCATGAAAGGTGCCGGAGTCCCAGCCTGATATTGCGCTGGAATGTACACCGACACCTCACGTGTGAACGGCTCGCCCGTGGCGACATCTGCGAGGTAGATGGCGCTGTCGGTCGAGCTCATGGTGAAGAGCTCGAGCGCGCCCTGAGGGACCGTCTCGTCGACGATCGTCTCTGGCGCAGGAGTGTACGGCGGTGAGATCACGTACCTGCCGTCGCCGTTCGCGCTGCCGCCACCGCCGCCGCCGCTGCCGCCCGCCGTCTCGCCGCCGCTGTTGCTGCCGGCACCAGCCCCGTCGCCCCCTCCTCCGCTGCCGCTGTCCCCACACGCGCTGACCAGCAACACGCTCAACCACAGCGCGACTCTCTCGACCGGAGCGGTGCTCATCCCCCGATGGTAGGCGAACCTACGTCGCGGTGGCGGTCCATGGGCTCGGACCGCTACGCTGCACGGAACATGGCTGTGCGAGTGGGGCTCAGGGGCCGCGCGTGGTGGCTGATCGCGCTCGTCGCGTCGCTGTTCGGGCTCGGCGCCTGGCTGTCGTGGCCGAGCGGCCAGGCGGCAGCGTGCGGCAGCTTCTTCAAGAAGACCGAGCTCGGGCGCAAACCTTCGCTGGCGTACGAGCAGGTGTTGATCGTGTACGACGCCGCGACCAGCACCCAGCACTTCATCCGCGAGGTGGCATTCAAGGATGCGGCCACGAGCTTCGGCTTCGTGGTGCCCACGCCCTCCAAGCCCGAGGTGGGCAAGGTCACGCGACCGCCGTTCGATCTGCTGCGCACGAAGTTTCCGTTCGCGCCTGCCGCAGGGATCGGCACCATCGGACACGGCGGCGGCTCGGGCACGGGGCAGGGCTTCGGGAGCGGGCGAGGCTCGGTCACCGTGCTGGACGAGCTCAAGATCGGCAGCTTCACGGCGTTCGTCTTGGCGGCCGACGACGAAGGCGCGCTCAGCAAGTGGCTGAACGACAACGGACTTGGCACGACGCCGGAGTCCCAGGAGTGGCTGGGGCACTACGTGCGGATGAAGTTCTTCTATGTGGCGCTGCGGTACGACCCGCCCAAAGAAGCCGACGCGTCGAAGTCGCTCAAGCCCCCCCCCACGCGCAGCGAGACGTTGCGCGTGTCGTTCGCCACGCCTGCGCCGTACTACCCCTACCTCGAGCCCAAGCCGCCGGCGGGGCTGACCTCGTCCAACCGGCTGCTCGAGCTGTGGCTGATCAGCTCGGAGCCACAGAGCCCCGTGGCCCTGCTCGAGAACGAGCAAGGTCGTGCCTGGGTCCGGCCGCTACAGCCAGGCGTCACGCACACGAACGGGCGCGAGGCGGCGACGGCTGCGCTCGGCAGCGAGCTGGCCAAGCTGCTGCCCGGCGGGCCGCTGACGGTGCAGACATTCCAAGATCAGAAGTTCTCTCGGCAAGGGTTCGGCGACATCCTGTTCGTGCCCAGGGAGAAGCGCGAGCTCGAGCCGGCGCGCAAGGCCGCCCTCTCGCAGTTGGTGGGTGTGCTCGACTCGTCGCTCGTGCCCCCGCGGGCGGAGCCAGCGCAGTGAGGCGCGCGGCCTGGCTCGCGTGGGCCTGCCTGGCCGCCTGCGGCGATCCTCCTCTACCGGCCGTGGACAGCAGCGCGCCGGTGCTCGAGCCGAGCGCCCAGGCGAACAGCAGCGCGCCCGCGGTCACGAGCACGAGCCCCCTGTCAGGCTCGTCGGGTGTGGGTGTCGGCGTCCCGCTGGCCTCACGGCTCCCGATCGAGCCCGCCCCCGTCGAGGCGGCGCCGGTCGCGATCACCGCGAGCGAAGCCGAGCGCCGTGGCGCCGTCCTCGATTTGCTTGCGGGTGGCGCGCCGGCCGTCCGGCTCCCCATTCGCGCGACCGACGTGGGCAAGCCGTTCGACCACGAGCTGCGGGACAAGGTCTCGACGCCGCGCAAACCTCCCAGCATCCGCATGGGGGCGACCACCGTCAGCCCGGGCCTGCCGCCCGAGGTCGTGCAGCGCATCGTTCGGCAGAACTTCGGACGCTTCCGCCTCTGCTACGACAGCGGCCTGCGAGACAAGCCCACCATGGCCGGCACGATCGAGGTGAAGTTCACCATTCCGCCCGACGGCTCGATCAAGAGCATCAAAGCCACCAGCGCCGAGCTCGACAAAGCCGTCACCGCCTGCGTGGAGAAGGCGTTCCACGCGCTCACGTTCCCCAGCCCCGAGGGCGGGCGGACGGTGTCGGTGACCTACCCGATGAAGTTCGCGCCGAGCTGATCGCTACTCGTCGAGCTGCTCTAAGAAACCAGTCTGCACCGGCCTCCCCTCGAAGTCGGTGTAGTCGCGAGCCACGTCGAGCCCACCCTTGTTGTGAGGGCGCTCGTTGGTGCACACCATGTGCAGACACCAGCGCGCGCCGGCGTTGCACGCCTCCGCCTGCGCCTCGAGCACGTGCAGGCCGCCCTTGCCCGCGGCAGCGTACTTCGCGGCGTTGGCTTCGGCGGTGCCAGCGTTCATGGAGCGCGTGCCGGTCGGCCCCTGTGCGTACACGGCCCACGCCGCCGAGAGATTGGCGAGCGCTGCGGACGGCGGGCCGCCCGCGCCGTCGAGGTTGAAGTAGGTCACCTTGCCCTTCGTCGCGCCGTCCACGTCGCGCCCGTCGGCGAGCTGCGAGAGCAGCTCGTGCGCGACGAACGCGCCAGAGGAGTGGGCGATGACCACGATGCGCGTGGCGCGTTCGCCCTCCTCGCCGATCAGTCGCTTGGCGATCTTGGAGTTTCCGATCTCGAGCGCGCGGTAGTCGACGTGTTTCGGCCCCTGCACCGCGTAGAGCCGCGCGAAGCCGCGGGCCGAGAGGTCCTCCGCGTAGAGCTCGTCGGCCCACGCCTCGGACGCGCTGCGCGACGCGCCGTAGCCGCCATAGACGATTGCGATGTCGTCGCCCTCGGCCGCGCGCCGGAACGAGATGCCGAAGCCAGGGCCGCTCGTCCACTCGGTGCTGATCGGCTCGTCGAGATGATCCTGTGCGTCGCTCCCGGCCTCGTCCGCGGCCGACTCGTCGACCGTGCCTGGCGCGCAACCCAGGTGCAGCGAGACCACGACCCCAAGCATCTGTGCCACACGCCGTGAGCTCATCGTGCGCGCGAGGGTGGGGGAGGCGAGCGCGAGCCACAATGGTGCGCGCCCGCTCCCGCCCATTTCTGTGGGCAACGCGCGTGAGCGACGCGTGATCCAGGCGCTGGCGCGCCCGCTGGTCAGCTGCCGTGGGCCTTGACCAGCTCCGCGCGCAGCGCGTCATCGATCTCGCCCGTGGGCTCGAGGCCATGGTCGCGCTGAAACTCCTTGATGGCGGTGACTAGGCGCTGGTCGCTGCTGGCCTCGCTCATGGCGTCTTGGCCGCTCGGCAGGTACCCCAGGTGCTCGAGACGGGCACGGACGCCGCTGGTCTCCTCGATCGGGTCGACGTCGCCGATGCGGATCGAGTACGACTGGTGACGTTTGGGGAACACGATGCGCACCTCGCGCACGTGGATGGGCGACTCGATGATGACAGTGCCTTGGGCGTCGGCGCTTCCTTCCACGGGTTGGGCCAGCCCCTCGACCACATAGGGCTCGTTGGCGAAGGGCTGGAGCGCGTCGCTGAAGTGCAACGTGGTTTTGATCTTGGGGACGCTGGCGCGGTACTCGTTGGAGGTGCCCTTGTGGAGCGGGTAGGGCTTCTTCTCGCTGCGCGCGAAGTGGAGCACGTCGCCGGGAGCGAGCTGGTTGGGATCCTTGCGCTTCTGCTTGAGCTCGGCGTTCTTGCCGTCGTTCCAGACCTCTTCGGCGTCGAACGCGTAGCGGAACGCGAGCTGCTCCAGGTAGTCGCCCTGGCGCACGACGTAAGGCAACACCGCGCCCTTGGGGACGTCGCCGCGCATCTTCAGCTGAGGAAAGACGATGTCTCCGCCCTGCTTGAGCGAGAGCTCGGCGGTGCCATCGGGCCCGACCATGCCGCTCTGCTGGGACTTGTCGTCGAAGGTGATCACGTAGCGCTGCTCGCCGAGCGGCGCGCCGTCCTCGTCCTTGAGCACGATCGTGGTGGGCGGCTCCGGCTCGGCGGGCGGCGGGTCCTTGGCCTTCTCTGGCGAGTTCAAGAGGATCTGCGAGCCGTCGATCTTGACCTCCTTCTCGAGCGCCATGCTGGCGCCCTGCGTCTTGATCACGAGCTTTTTGTCGACCAACAGCTGGCCGTCGCCCTTGGAGGAGAGCGCCAAGCCGTCGTCCGAAGCCGTCAGGCCGGCGCCGCCGCCCTTGACCGTAATGGCCGAGGAATCGAGCTCGATCTTGTCCTTGGTGATGCGGATGGAGCTCTTGCCCACCGAGAGTACGAGCTCCTCGTCGCTGTGGAGCTCGAGACGCTTGAGCCCGGTCAGGCTGGCTGTGCCTTCGGCGTGGGTGACCCAGGAGCGCGGCTTGTCGCGCTTGCCGACCACGGTCGTGACGGAACCCAAGCTGCGCAGCGTGACGTCGGCCTCCGCCGCCACGTCGACGTCCCCACGCGTGGCGTGCATGAGCTTGCCTTCGACGCGCACCGTCGCCATGCCGGCGACGCGCTGCTCCGAGTTCCCCGACACGGTCTCCAGCTGATTGCCCAGCACCTGCTCCTCGCGGTCTCCTTTGACGGTGAGGGCGAGCTTGTGCTCGACCAGCTCGTGCTTGTTGCCGGCGACCTTCAGCTGCTGGTCGTTCTCGACGAGGCGGCTGTGGTTGTGCTGCACCACCTCGTCGAGATCATGCTGGGCCCTCAGAATGATGCGCTCCTGGCCGGCCGCGTCGTCGAAGGAGAGCTCGTTGTAGCCATTGCCGCCGGGCGAAGTGGCGGTGCGAAACCCGCTGATGGTCTTGGACTCCGGCAGCTTGAAGGTGGGCGGGTGCGTGGCGTTGGTGACGGCCCCGAGCACGATGGGCTTGTCGGGGTCGCCGCCCTCGAACATCACCACCACCTCCATCCCCACGCGCGGGATGAACTGCACGCCCCAGTGTGCGCCAGCCCAGGGCTGCATCGTGCGGATCCAACAGGAGCTGCCGTCGTCGTGGCTCCCTTCGCGATCCCAGTGGAACTGCACCTTGATCTGGCCTTTGTTGTCGACGTGGATCTCGCTCCCCTCGGGGCCTACGACGATCGCCGTGAGGCAGACCTGCACGCTCTCGCGCTTGGGCTTCTTGGGCGCGAAGGTGACCTCTGCCGGCACACACTCGAAGTCGCATTGGTACACGCGCTCGGCGCCCTTGTCCGCGTGCTCGTCGCGGCCGCGATGGGTCACCCGTGTCACCGCGTACGTCTGATCCAAGCGGGCGAGGGGGTGCCCGCTGAGCGCGAAGCGATGCCCAGGAGCCAGGTCCGGGCAGCCGCTGACCCCGCGCGCGACCGAGGCTCGCCGGCGCTCCTGGCGCAACAGCCGCGGGGCCTCGTCGCTCGGCTGGGTCCATTTCGGAAAGAGCATGGGTGCGTGGTGGTCGTACACCTCCAGGTAGTGAGGCGCGTCGGCCCCGTGCGCGACCAAGCCCACGGCGGCGCTCGCCGCCTGGCCCGCCGCCTCGCCCACGCCCGCCGCCTCGGCGGCTCCTTTGGCGGCGCTCAAGAGCGCGTCGAGCGCGGCATCGCTGAATGGCGTGTTGGAAATGGCGTGGCTCGAGAACGCCGTCAGCGGACGCTCCGGGTCGTACTCCCGAAAGTTGGCGGCGGTGGGCTTGACCGCGCTCGCCAAGGAAAAGGCGGTCACCTTGTCGACCAAAGACTCGCTGGTATCTTCGGTGCGCACGAAGTGCAGCACGGGCGCCTCGCCGCCGGCGGCGCTCGCCACCGCCTTGATCACCGCGCCGGCGGCGCCGGCCGCATCGCCTGCCAGCGGCGCGGCTGCCGCGAGCGCGGAGATCACCGCATCCTTGGCGGAGTCGCTGTCCCCCAGCGCTGGGTAAAACGTGGCGTCGTCTCCGCAGATCACCGAGTCGCCCGCCACCAGCGGCCCCATGGCTGCACCTAGGCCAGGCAAACCCACCGCTTGCATGGCTGAGGTCGCCGCGGCGGCCAGCGCCGCGCTCGCTTGCGGTCCCCCCTGGTGGAAGTGGAAGAAGATGCCTGCCTCCGCCAACAGCCGAGTGACGAAGCGGTAGTCCGTCTCCTCGTATTGGGTGCAGTACTCGCGGATGGGGTAGCTCCGGAGAAGCTGCCAGCGCGAGGCGATGCCGGCCTCGCCCAGCACCGAGGCGACGATGTCCACCACGCGCTGGTTCTGGAAGATGCGCGTGCGGCGCCGCTTCTTCAGGAGCCACATCCGCGGCACGAGGTCGATCGCGTAGTCGCAGGAGGCTTGCTCGCGGCGACCCACCACCTGGATCGACGAGATCAAACCATGGAAGGCGCGCACCTCGCCGGGCACCAGCTCGACGAAGAGCGCCGCGCGGCAGCCGAGCCAGCCGCGCTCGAGATCGAGCGTGGCGTCATCGACGCGCGCGATCACACGGAAGCGGTAGCTCTTCGACAAGGCCTCCTGGCCGTCGAACGAGAGCACACGGACGCGATCGCCAAAGCCGTCGACCTCTAGCGCGAAGGGCGAGCTCATGGCTGCGACGAGACACCCCCGCACGAAGCACGTCAAGGTCGGAAGCGGCGCGGCAGGCGGCGGGTACCATCCGTTGACGCCGCGCGCGCCGGCGTGATTCCCTGACCCGGCCATGACGACCTACCGGCGCGTCACCTGCGTGCTGATCAACGACAGCGAGACGGAGCTGATCGCGACGGGCAAGACGCTGAACTACAAAATCACGCAGGGCGCGCTGCTTGGCAGTATGCCCTGTCCGGTCGCGGCGAACAGCAAGGGCACCTTCGTGCTCAGCCAGACGCAGGGCACCACCGTCGGGCCGTCTGGCTGGGCCTGCTACGAGATCGCGAACGAGCTGGTGTTCCAGATCGGCTTCGGCGATCCCGCGCTCGGCGCGAGCGCGTTCTCGATCGGCTTCAACTACCTCGCCAAGAACCTGCAAGGGGTGGGCGCGGTGAAGTTCGCCGGGCCTTCTGGCCCGATCGAGCCGTCCAAGGTGGCCGAGACCATGGACCTGACCGTGGAGTACCACCTGGACACCAAGCCGGTGCTGCAGGTGGCGACGGATCCTCCCGCGAACGCGGGCTCGTCCCAGGTGGTGGCAGCGCCGCCCAATGCGGCGGCGAGCATCGTGGTGGTGCCGTACATCGCGCGCTGGAACCAGAAAGCCCAGGGCGACCAGAAAGAGATCTCGCAGCGACGCAAGAAGGTGCTGGCCGCGATCTACGCGGTCTACCCGCTTCTGTGGGAGTCGACCAGCGTGCCCTCCAAGGCCGTGGCGCCTGAGAACGGCGGCGGCACCTACAAACATCAAGGCCCGTGGAAGTCGAAGGGTACCTCGTGCACCTCGTCGTGCCCGATGGTGGCCAACAAGGTGTCTCCCAATACGTCGAACAACTGGAACTTCCAGGGCTACAAGCAGAAGCCCGGCTGGATTCAATGGGGAGACGCCAGCAAGAAGATGCCCAGCGTCGGCGACGTGTACATCCTGGTGCGCGACGAGGTGGTGCGCCCCATCGTCGCGACGGCGCCGTCGAAGCCGCGGCCACCCAAACCCGAGAAGGGCAAACCGAGCTCGGACCCGGTCGCGGCTGCGGAGTGGTCCGCGTACGACTCCAAAGTGGCACTGCACAACCCTCACCAGCGCCACGTGGGCATCGTGGTGGAGGTCCCCACCGATCCCTCGCAGGTGTTCATCACCGCGGATGGCGGGCAGACGGCGTACGGCGTGCAAGCGGCCCATTTGGTGAAGCGGGCGTGGAGCAAACGCAAGCCAGGCCCTACCGCCACGGCCGAGGAGAAGACCTGGAAGCAGTACATGGAGTCCAAGGACTTCACCTTCGCCAAGCCGAAGGACTACGACCAGGAGTCGATCTATTTGACGGGCGGCGCGGAGAGCAAGAGCGCGGCAGACGGCAATCGCTTGGTCGGTTGGATCGACATCGACTTGATCCCGGACAAGGACTTCAACGAAGTCTTCGATGGTGATGCTTCGCAGGATGCGTACGAGAAGTTGGGCGCCATGATCGACAAGATGAGGTGAGTCATGCGCCGACGATCCGCGTGGAGCATTGGGCCGCTGGCCCTCGCGTGGGTCGCTTGCGTCGACGGCACACCCCCCGAGAAGCCAGCTGCAGTCGGCGACCCGAGAGCATCCGCTTGTGCTCGGGCCCAAGCAGCGCGCGCGCGTGTTCCGAGCCTGCTCGCGCAAGGGCGACTCGACCGCTCGAAACGCGTGCTCGACTGGGCCGATGGCCTGTGTCCGCAAGACGGCGCGCAGAGCGCCGAGCTGCGCCAAGAGCTGAGCGTTGCGCTCACGGACACGCGCTCGGTGGAGGAGCTCATGGCAGCGGCGCTCGCCGCGTATCGCAATCGTGACACGGCCGAGATGCAGCGCTCGTATGACCGCGCCATGGCGCGCGCCGAGGCCGACGCAGGCGAGAAGATGACGCTCGACTTGCCGCTCGATGCGCCGCTCGACCGAGACTTCGCTTGGAGCCCCGACAGCCGATGGTTCGCGTCGATCCAGGGCGACCTCGTGAGCGTTCGTGAGCAGCGCCTCGGGTTCGCCGAGACGCGTCGCGTCGGTCGCTGGGGCGCCGCCGTGAAGGCCATCGCGTTCTCTGCCGACAACAAGACCTTGGCGGTGGCCACGGAAGACGGCCACATCCGCTGGATCGACACGACGAGCTTCACCGAGAGCAAGAAGCTTCTGCACGCGCCTTCGTTGATTCCCGGCACCAACATCCCCGACACGCTCGATGCATTGGCGTTCTCCGCCGATGGGCGCTTCTTCGCCTCCGCTCGCACGAGCGGCGGAACCGGCGGTGGCAACATCCTCATCTGGGACGCGAAGACCGGGGCCCAGCTGCGTCCGCTCGAGGGCACGCGCGACGGCGGTAGCGAGCTGGTCTTCTCGCGCGACGGCGCGCGCTTGTCGACCCAGACCTTTCAACTGGGGCGAGCCGAGTGGTCCGTCGAGAGCGGTAAGCTCTTGGGCCATGAGAGCGCGCCCGCGACCGAGGACTTCGAGCTGGTGGAGAAGGCCGCACAGCGCTGGCAGAAGAAGCAGGGCGCACCGCCGAAGAGCGTGAGCTTGATCGCGCTCAGCGCCGACCGCAGCCGCGCTGCGCTGACCGTCGACGGTGCGCCGACTCAAGTCCATTTCCTCGACCTCCAGAGCCTGCGGGCCACGCCGCTCGGCACCGCGATCGAGCCCGAGCTGTTCCCTCCGCCGGAGTTTGCGCCCAATGGCGAGTGGCTGGCGGTCGAGCTCCGCGAGGGTTTGGCCATCATCGACGCCAAGGGCGGCGCGATCGCCGTTCCACCGGCGCTGCTCTCCGACGGGCCGGGCTCCGAGGTCGCGCTCTCGCCCGACGGCACGCAGCTCGTGACCGGCAGCAGAGTGCTGCGCTCGTGGTCGCTGCGGGTGCCCACGGACTTGCGGGTGCTGGCGACCGAAGCCGAGAAGGTGCCCGCGCTCGCCTGGGCGCTCGACGGCAAACGTTTCGCGTCGGGGCGGTCCGCTGGCGTGCAGCTGTGGGACGCGCGGGGTGGTCGGGGCGCCCAGCTCGCGCATCCAGGTGTCGCAGCCATTGCGTTCTCGCCCGACGGCACGTCGCTGGTGACGGGAGGCAGCGATGTCGTGCGTGTGTGGGACCTCGCCAGCGGAAGCGAGGTGCTCGCGCTCGCAGCGCCGGGCAGCTCGTGGAGGACCCGCGTGGGGGTCTCTCTGGACGGCGCCACGCTGGCCAGCACGAACGAGCGGCACAAGCTGTCGCTGTGGTCTTTGCCGAGCGGCAAGCCGGTCGCGTCGCTCGAAGGTGGGCCGTTCGCGTTCACGCGCAAAGTGAGCGGGCTCGTCTACCTCGCGGGCGACCGTGTGCGCCGGGCGGACACCTCGACGGGCGCGGAGACCGGCCATTGGGAGCTCGGGGCGGGCGGAGCGAGCTCGCTTTCGCTGAGCGACGACGGTGAGCTGGCGGCGATCGGCGCACCAGGGCGGAGCGCCGAAATCTGGCAGCTCTCCCGCGGCGCGCGCGTCGCCTCCCTGGCCGACCCCGATCACGGCAGCGTCCGCGGCTTCCTGCCCGGCCGGCGTGGGCTCGTGACCGCGAGCGCGGACCGGGTCAGCTTCTGGTCGCTCACGGGCGCGCCGCTCGTGTCGTTGCGGGCGATGCAGCGAGGCCAGGCAGGTTATGCGTTCGCCCACGACGTCAGCGCCATCGAGCTGTTCGGCCCGGAAGAGGGCGCCGTACGCGGCGCACTGCGCTGCCGCGCCGGCACCCGCGTGTTCCAGTTCGAGCTCTGCCGCGAGCGCTTCGAGGTGCCGGGGTTGGTGGAGGCGTCGCTGTCTTCCAAAGGGTACGAAGGCGCACCATGAAGACTCACGAGCCTCCGCTGTCTTTGGAGCAGTACGCAGGAATCGTGGCGGGCCTTTCGGCCAACATCCCGCCGGCGGAGCTGTACGCACAGGAGCAAGTGACGGAGGCCGAGCACCGCGCCGCTGAGCAAGTCTGGCGCGAGCGCATCGTGGAGTCGGTGCCGCTCTCGCTCGAGTACACCCAGAAGCTCCACGTCGCCGAGGACACGCTCGCACGCAAGCTCTCCCCGATCGATGACGATGAGCAGGCGTGGGTGGGGCTGCTCGGCGCGCTCGCCACCTCGGACGATCAGGCTGCGCTGCTGGCCGGACTCGGCATCACCATGGCCGACGTAGGGCGCTTGGGGCGCGTGTGGAGGCGGCGCGCGCGTGCGGACGAGGCGCTCGCCAAGCGGATGGTGGAGCTCGCAGCAGACCCCAAACCACCGAGCGCGATTGTGGTGGGACCGAGCAAGCTGCGGCCCTTTCCGTGGACGCCGAAGGCACGCGACCCGGTGGCGGCGGAACGCGTCGCGGCCGACCCCAGCGAGGAGCTGTCGGCGCCGAGCGCGGAACCGGTCGCGGTGAAGCGAGAGCTGGCGAGCTTTCAGCGCGTGGCGGCGCCTCCCGCGGCCGCCGCGCCTGCACCAGCGCCACCCGCTCCGCTTCCGCCCGCTCCACAACAGGTGGCGGATCCGTTCGCGTCGTGGACGGTCGAGCACTACGCCCGACTCGCGCGCGAGCTGCGAGCGCGCCCCAGCGAGTCGGATGCGGTGATGAGCCAGGCCGGGCTCCTCAGCGCCGAGAGTCGCCGCCAAGTGCACGAGCACTTTCGCGCGCGCTTCGAAAGGGAGCCTGGTCTGCGCGCACAGTTCGACGCGCTGCTCGGGCCCGCGAGCGGCCGAGGCCCTACAGGCACGGACGAGCTCGACAACCGCGCGCTGAAGCGGCGGCCCGCCACCATTCCGTTCGAGCGCCCCACGGGGGCCGGCCCCGACTCGCAGCGCAAGCGCGCGCAGCGCAAGGCGGACGAGCGTCTCGCGAAACACAGCCCCGAAGACGCCGCGCTGCTCATGCGCATGAAGGCGCTCAAGCACTCGGCGTCGCCCGCCGAGACCACGGCCGTGGACGAGACGCAGCTGAAGAAGCCGCTGCCGTTCGCCTCTTCCGGCGCCGCCCAGATGGTGGAAAGCTCGCTTGAGCGGTACGCGGCGTTGGTCGCTCAGCTGCGGCAGGCGCCCGAGCGCGCCGAGAACACGCACCTGACGTTTGGCTTGAGCGCGGCAGAGGCTCCACGCGTTCACGGCGCGTGGCGTGACCGTTTCGCCCAAGACCCCGCGCTGAAAGACAAGCTCGAAAAGCTCGTCGCCGCGGCGTTGGCAAACGGGTAGCGGCTGGCTTCGGCCAGAGATATCGTGGCTGGCGATGGGTCAACCGATCGCCAAACAGAACGATCAAGTCGTGGCGGTCGACACCCACATCGTCATGATCTCGAGCCCCGGCGGGCCGGTTCCCACACCCTTGCCACATCCGTTTGCCGGTCCGTTGCAGGAGCAGCTCAGCACGACGGTGTTCATCGACAACCTGGCTGTGGCGCTGGTGGGGAGCGTGGCGAACAACTTGCCTCCGCACATCCCCATGGGCGGGCCGTTCCAGAAGCCGCCCTCCAACAAGGGCACGATCTCGCAAGGCAGCTCGACCGTGTTCGTGGACAACAAAGCCGTGGCGCGCGCGGGGGACCCAGCCACCTGCTGCAATGACCCGATGGATCAGGACACCGGCCACGTCGTCGCCGCTGGGGTCGTGTTCGCGAAGTGAGGCGTGCCACGCGCGCAGCGATCTGCACCCAGGGTGCAATCCTTTGCATGCGCACGCGCCGACAGCTCGAGATCCGAGCAGAGTCGTCATGGCAGGGAACTTGCTCGGACGAGGCCGGCCCACTCGGGCTCAAGGTGATTCCCATGAAGACATCGGTCTGCTTGCCGTCTGCGGCTCTGCTCCTCGCCTCGCTGGCCGTCGCTCCGTCGGCGCAGGCCAAGGACCTGTATGTGTCGCCCAACGGCGACGACACCACGAGCTACGCCAGCAACAGCGAAGCGAGCCCCTGGGCGACCATCGGTCGCGCCGCTTGGGGCAGCACCGACCGCGCGAGCCCGAACGCGGCGGAGGCCGCTCAAGCTGGTGACTCCGTGATCGTCGCTGGCGGTACCTACAGCTATGGCGGCGCGGTCTCCGACCGCTTCGAAGCTGTCTACAATCCGGTCCACAGCGGCACCTCCGCTGCACCCATCACCTTCACCTGTGCCGGCGCTTGCACGTTGGAGGCCCCCAACGCGGACAGCCCGGTGATCGGTGCGAGCAGCCGCGACCACGTGAAGTGGTTCGCGGATGTGCTCATGGGCCACGGCTGGATCATCTCGGCGTGCGCGCTGACCAGCGGCTGCGGGGCCAACGTGGTCAACACCACCCCCGATACCGGCCCGGTCGTGTGTCACGACAGCACGGGCTGCTGGGTCGAGGGCGCGGTCATCGATGGCGGGCCGCCGATCGACTACGCGGACAACTGGAACGCGTTCCGTCTGGAGAACTGCACCGACTGCACGATCCGCAACAACACCGCCAGCAACTTCACGCGCGACCCTTCGGCAGGGAACACCAATCACAACCAGTCGATCATCACCATGTACGGCACGCTCGACTCGGTCCTCGAGCACAACTTCGGCAGCAACGCCGGAGCGGGTGTCTACTTCAAGGACACCGCCAACACCAATCCCCAGTCCGGCAACGTCGTCCGCTTCAACCATTTCGACGGCGTCGGAGAGGTCATCGCGTTCTCCGTCACCGCCGAGGGGCAGAACTTCATCTACCAGAACGTCGCCACGGGCAGCGGCTGGGGGCTCGCGGTGGTGGGCGGTGGCCTCTCCAACGACTGGGTGTTCAACAACACGTTCTACAACCTGTCGTTTGCGTTCGTCTCACCGAGCCAAGCCGGTGCGGGCGGTCGAGTCTGGAACAACATCTGCGTGGGCTGCGATCACGTCGTCTACGTCAATGGCGGCGCCATGGTGGGGGAAGCCGTGCTCGACGTGGAGCACAACCTGTACCAGAGCTACGCGCAATTCTATGCAGGCTCGAATGGCAACCTGACCTTCGCCGCCTATCAATCCGCCTACCCGGACCAGGACCAGGCGGCGCCGGCCTCGATCGAGGCCGACCCCCTGTTTGTCGATGAAGGGAATGGAGACTTCCGCTTGTGTTTGGGCGCCGGTCAGCCAGAGCCGAGCTGCGCCGGCGCTTCGCCCGCGCTCGCGCTCGGCGTCGACCTGCTGGATCTCAATGTCAATGGCGGCTCTGGCGACGCGATCCCCGCGGGAGCGTTCGTGACCGGGGCAGAGGTCATCGGTCCGGGCGCGAGCCCGCCGGAGGGTGGTGGAGGCGAAGGCGGTGACGGCCCCACGGGTGGCGCAGGCGGCGGCGCAGCAGGCGGCAACGGCGCGGGCGCCGCTGCGCAGGGTGGAGCCGGGGGAGAGGGCGCGGGTGCGAGCGGCACCGACGACGGCGATGGCTCAGCATCAGAATCTGGATGCAGCTGCCGCGCTGGCGGCGAGCCCGAGGGGGTGCCTTGGTGGTGGGCGCTCCTCGCTGCAGCGTGGGTCACCCGCCTTCGCCGGCGCGCTGGCTTGGCATCCGCCTGAAGGTAGGCCAGTCTCCGCGCGTGAAGACGCGCGCGCAGACCGCCGACCCCCCGCGGATCTCGACGCACCTCCTGCCGTGGCTGTCCGTGTTGGTGGGTGCGGTGACGTTCGTCGTCCTGCTCGGCGGAGCTCACCCGAGCGATCAAAAGCGCGATGTCGTCGTGATGGCGGCCAGCGTGCTCGTGGCCGCGCTGCAGCTGCCGGCGCTCCTCCGCCTGGCGCGCTCGTTTCGCATGGGTGATGGCAGCGTGGCTGCGCAGCTCGCCCTGCTGGTGGTGCGTGTGGTGATCAGCGTCGCGCCGATCGCGTTCGCCGCGACGATCTCCCACCAGCCGCCGGAGCGGCTGGATCAGCTCGAGCCGAGGTAACATCCCTCCGTGGCACCCGGCGCCCGCAACTTCGCAGCGCTTTCACTCCTCCTTGCGGCCTGCGGTGCCCCACAGAGCTCGCCGTCCGGGGTGGAGAAGAGGTCCGCAGAGTGTGCGATCGGTGCGGCGGACGAGCTTCGTCGAGCTGGCGACCTCGACGGCGCGCTCGCGCTCCTGCAGCAGTGCCCCGAGTCGTCGACCGCCGCGCTGGCGGCGAAGATGGATCTCTGGATCGTGCTCGGAGACCTCGACGAGGCGCGGCGCGCCGCCATGGATCTGGCCAAGCGCGAGCCCTCGTTGCGCCCACGTGCAGAGCAGGTCCTGGCGCTCCCTGAGGTGGACGAGACGTCGGGCGACGCTCGCAGCCTGATCTCCGCTTCCCGAGCCACGCGCGATCCCGCTGAGCGAAGAGCCCTCCTCGCGCGAGCGCGGCATCTGTTCGTGCGGCTCGCCGGTGCCCCTGGGCGACCGGTCTTGCTCCGCAACCAAGGCGCCTTGGGCTTCGCCGGCAATACGCCAGTGTGGATGGTCGGCGTTCACGAGCTGCCTGTGGAGGGCGAGCCGGCCTCGCTGATCGCGCTCGCCGCTCCCGACCTGGAGCGCCACGTCGTCTCCCTCGAGCGGCTGTTCCCAGAGGGGTCGCGTGTCGTCGAGTGGCCCGGGCACCCCGAAGCGGTCATTGTTTCGACTCCGCTCGGTGGTGTGCGCGTCGTGGAGCCCGGATCCGAACGCAGCTTGAACGTCCAGGGCCAGCCGCTGGTCAGTCCGCAGGGTGACTTGGTCCTCGTCCACGGCCCCGAAGACTTGCTCATCCTGGACCCGAGCACGGGTGTGCAGCGCGCGGCGATCCGGGTCGCTCGCAGCCGAACGGGGCGCTGGCTGGCGAACGGCTCGATCTACGCGGAGCTAGGCAGCGATCGCGTGCTCTTGATCGACGCGCGGAAGGGTGAGCTGCTGCTGGAGCGCGATGGATTCCCCGCGCTTTCGGCGTCGGAGGATCGCGTCGCCCTCCTTCGTCCCGGCGTGGGCGACCGCTTCCAGCTCGAGCTGTTTCAGGCTGGTCTCCCTGATCCCGTGCGCGTCGTCTCCCTGCAGCTGTCTTTCACGGGCTCTCCGGACGTGCGATTTCAAGGGCCTTCCACGGTGAGCGTGGCGGACCTGCGGCCGCTCGACGCGGGCGACTACGAGCTCGTCACCAAGGCGACCATCAACTTCGAGACCGGCGCGACTCGCGTCATGTCGGCGCGCGGCGGATCAGGACCCTATGTCGCCGGCGAAGCGACGAAGGTGCAGGCCGCGCTCGTGGCTACTCTGGGCGGGCTCGTGAAGGAGCCGCGGCAACTGATCGCGGCCAACCCGCACACGACCCCGCACGCGCACAGCAAGAGCGGGAGCGTGGTGGTCGCAACCACAGGCATCCCTGAGAGCGACTGCGCCCTATTCTCCAATCTATGCAAAATCGAAGCGCCCTCGCTGCTGTTCGCGGACGCTCGCCGCCGTCTCCTGATGGCTGACGTGTCGCTGCCGGTTCCCGGTCCGGCCGAAATCGATCTGGCCGAGCTGCTTCCGGATGAGCGAACCGCGTTTGTCTGTGGCCGCAGCGAGGGCCAGGGCTTCAGCTTCGTCGTGGATGCCCGCTCCGGCTCGGTGTGGCCCACCCCACCGGCAGGTTGCCAGCAGTGGCAACTGAGCGGCTCCCAGAGCTCGCTGCAAGTGCATGGCGGACTGGTATTGCTCGGCCCGAAGCCCACCATGCTGGAGCTCGAGGTCGCTCGGGACGCGCCCGTTCTCGAAGGCACCACCCCTCCGCCGGAGACGCCGGGCCTCTATTGTCGCTTTGGAGCACTGCTGGCGCCCTTCGCATTGTGTGCCCCGTGACTTCCGCGCGCGCAACGGAGTCATCGATCCTGCAGCAACATGAGCAGGAGCTCCATCGGTGTGGGCAGGAGCTTCTTCTTCGGCGGGCGAGGGAAGGAGCTGGCGAGCGGCGGTGCGTCCCCATCGCGCTCGGTCTTCGTGGTGGTGCGCACCACGATCGTCTTCAGCGCCGCAACGTCCGCCGCATCGCCGAGCGCGCATAGCCCGAGCGGCGGCTCGAGGTACTGGGTGCCCCCCACGGCGAAGAAGCTCGGCGGCGCTTCTCCGCCCACGAGTGGCATCTTCGGGCACTCGCCCATCACCACCGGCTGCTCGTTCCCAGAGGGAAGCACGTGCAGCACCGTCGCCTGCACCGTGACGCGCGCGCCCTTCTCGCGTTCGTCGAGCCCGAGCGGGATCGCTTTGCGCGAGAGCTGGGTGCGCACCCGTTCCAGCGTGCCAGGCCAGGCAAAGTCGCCGCGCGTGTCGCCGCGCAAGCTGGCGTGGGTCACGGCGCCCGCAGGGTCGACCTCGACGAGCACCGTGAAGTGGGTGCCGCTGGGCACGCCCGATGCGCGCCCCGCCTCCTGCACCGCGGCGGCGATCACGGTCTCCTGTGGGTTGCCCAGGCCCAGCAGGCGATCCTGGTCGCGCACGATGGATCTGACTGCTTCCTGGGTGTGGGCGGACGTGATCGGCGCCCGCTTCGGCGTGGTGGTGCGGGCAGGGCGTGGGTCCTCGTGGCCGAGCACCCGCGCAGACAAGGGCAGGCCGTAGAGCCCGGTGTCGAGGCCTTCGCTGGGCGCGAGCGGAGACCACGCCGTGTCACCATGTTGCGAGGTGGGCGCTTTCCCCTCCGCCGCGTGCTCGCCAGCGACGGTCGACCGGGGAACTACGACAGCGGTGCGCGGCCGCGGGGCGTGACGGAAGCCCGCGCCGAACGATCGGGTGGTCTTGGCGCTCGGTGCGACCGCGGCAGGGGACGGCGGATCTACCCACTCGATCGGCGTCGCGCTCGCGAGCAGCCAGAGCTCGAACGCCCGCGGCGTCGCGCGATCGAGCGGCCCACGTGGCAGCCACCAGAAGAGCCCCGCATGCAGCGACACAGCGACACACGTCGCCCACCAAAGGCTTCGGCTCGACGCCGAGTCGGGGGGCAAGTGCGCGGCGCGAGGTGGGTGCAGGGGAGCTCCACGAGGTGAAGGGCCTGCTCCCAATACGCGCGTCGCTTTGGCTACCTTTTGGCACGGGTCAGGTATTCTCCGCCCGGCCCATGCTCCGTCCCTGTGTCGCCGCGTGGTTGCTCCTGGCGGCGGATGGCTGCGCGGAGCCAGCAAGCACTCGCCCCTCCGCCGGCAGCGCGCCCCAGATCGAGCTGTCCGCGGCGTCGACGGTCGCCCAAGCCGCGTCGGCGTCGGCGTCGGCGAGTGACCGCAGGAAGGAGCAGCTGCACGAGGAGCTCCTCGAGGCCATCCGGCGTGAGGAAGCGGACGAGGTTGGCCCCGTGGGGCCGCCCCTCGTCTGCAAGCCGGCGTGCGGCCCGCGCGAGCGCTGCCAGAACCGGAGAGAAGGCCCAAAGTGTTTCCAAACGTGCAGCAAGTACACGAGCGATAGCCCGAACGACGGCTGCCCCGCCGGCACCTATTGCGAGTCATGCGCGGACCGCATGTGCCCGACGTGCAAGGGCTGCATCGCCCTGTGCTTGCCTGGCGCCGAAAGGTGATCACGTCTCTGGTTCACGCCCTGCCGACTGCGCGCTAGGACTCGTTGTGGCCAACGTCCGCGACCTGCTCTCGGAGCGTGATGCGCGCGCCTTGCTGGGTCTGCCCGCCGACTGCAGCCTGCCCGGGCAGGAGGATCTCGAGGCCGAGGCTGCGCGCATCGTGGAGCGCAACCTCGCGCTCTCGATCGAGCTGGGGCCGCTGACGGATCAGGGCCTGTTGCTCTCCCCCATCTGGGAGACCAAGAAGGGGCTGGGGCACGTGCGGTTGGCGGTGCTGCCTGCGCGCTTCCGCACCCGGTACTTCGAGGCCGAAGGCGCCGAGGTATTGCACGAGCCCCACGCGATCGCGATCGTGGCGGAGGTGCTGCCGTGGTTGGTGGACGATCCGGTGGGCGCGGCCGTGGCGCTCGAGGACACCTTGCGTGCCTGGCTGGACGACACCGCACCCGTGCGGTCGCTGGAGCAGCCCATCGCCGGGCACACGCGGCTCTTGTCGATCCTACTCGCCGATATTGCCCGCAAGGGCTCGGCGGGTCTCGATACGCTCGAGTGGTTGGCGTCGTTGGGGTTGCCCTTCGAGGAGGCGCGCGAGGCCGACGACCCCTCGCCGGACGAGATTCGCGCGTCCATGAAGGAGCACCTCGAGGCGATGTGGGAAGAGGAGCGCGCCTGGCTCCGCGCAGCGTTCGAACGCTGACAGCCCTCAGCTGAGCGCCGCTCCGACCTGCACCAGATGGGTGCCGAGGGGCTCGGGCTCGATCGCGATCGGGACCGACAAGAAATGCTGCATCGTCCGCACTTGCGTGCGCGTGTGCTCGGTGAGCGCCCCGGTGCGAAAGCGCCCGCCTCCGGCCAGCGCCATGGGGAGCAGCAGCTGATCGGCCAGGTGCTCGCCCACCGGCGCGTCGCTCGCGAGGTAGCGCTCCACTTCGTCCGCGACGCGGTTGGCGACCTTCTCGGCCGGCACCCCGCGCTCGGCGATGCCAGAGAACACCTCGCCATGGTGCCCGGAGGCCACGCGCACCAGCACGTAGTTGCCGGGGCCCCAGCCTGGATCGAGCTCACGGATGGCGACCTGCTTCTGGCTCAGGGACAGCCGCTTGCGCAAGCGCTCAATCTCGCGCTCGGCGACGTGGCGCGCGAGGCCTGCGCTGAGCGCCGCGGCGCTCAGGCCTACCGGGCCGGCGCGCTGCTCGAGCACGAGCGAAGTGTGCTCGTGGCAGGGAGTGATGGTGAGGCGCAAGCGTCCGCCGCCGCGCGGGTAGAAGCCCGCGCGATCGAGCGCTGCGTCGACGCCAAAGCCCATGCGCCCGAGCAACGGGAGCAGCGTCTCGTGCAGGAACTCGAAGGTGGGCGCGAGCGGGTTGTGCGTGCCGCCGACCAGCGTGAGCTTGCTCGGGCCGCTCGCGCTGGCGAGCGCCGGCAGCAACGTCTGCAGCAGCAGCGTCGTGCTGCCCGCGCTGCCGATGTCGAAGTGGTACTCACCCGGCGCGGGCGGGGCGTTCGGCCGGAAGCAGATCTCGAGCGAGCCCTCCGCGGCGCCGGTCACGTCGGCGCTGGCGATGCGCGCAGCGGCGCGCACGGCGCACAGGTGCTGCTTGCGCAGCCCGGGCTTGGCGCGCCCGGCGCGCACGTTGCGCAGCCGAAAGGCGCGCCCCGTCAACGCCGAGAGGCCGAGCGCGGTGCGCACGATCTGGCCGCCGCCCTCTCCTTCGCTGCCGTCGATGTCGATCATGGTGCCGGAGCGACGCCAAGGATCGCGATCGCCTGACAAGTCTCGCCGGCGGCGCTGCGGCGATCAACTGCACTACACTGTGGCCAGCGCATGAGCACGGCGAAGCGCCTCCACTACGACTACGCAGAGCACGTTCCCGGACGTGTCCGTCGTGTGCGGCGAGCCGGTCGCTGCCAAGATCGACGCGAACGCGATCACCAACCCGAGCCTGTTGGTGGAGGTCACGAGCAAGTCCACCGAAGACTACGACCGCGGCGACAAGCTCAGCCACTACAAGCAGATCCCTGCGCTCGGCGCGGTGCTGTTCGTGTCCCATCGCAGTCGCAGCGTGACGATCGTCGAGCGCGTCACGGCCGGCTGGTCAGAGCGCGAGTGCCGAGCGGGTGAGCAGGTGTCGCTGCGGCATCCGAGCGTCACGTTCGCGGTGGACGCTCTGTATGCGGACATCGCGCTCGACCCGGCGTAAGCAGGGGTCAAGCAGAGAGCTCTCGAAGCCGAGCCTCGAGCGCGGCCCGGTCGGCCGCGTTCTCGGTGAGCGCGATGGCGCGCTCGAGCTCGAGCGCGGCCTCGACCGTGCGGCCGAGCTTCGCCAGCAGATCGGCGCGCACGCTGGGCAGGTGAGGGTAGCGCGCGAGCAGGGGCTCGCTGGCCAGCGCCTCGACCATCGCGAGCGCGGCGCTCGATCCGTGCGCCCGCGAGACCGCCACCGCGCGGTTCAGCTCGACGATCGGCGAGCCGGTGAGCTCGACCAGCGCGTCGTACAGCGCGACGACGCGGTGCCAATCGGTGGCGTCGACGCTGCGGGCGCGCGCGTGGCATGCGGCGATGCCGGCCTGCAAGGTGTACGGACCGGAGGGCCGCGCCAGGCTCTCGGCGCGCTCGAGCGCGCGCAAGCCGCGCTCGAGCAAGAGCCGGTCCCAGCGCGAGCGGTCTTGCGCGGCGAGCAACACAGGGCGGCCGAGCGCATCGACGCGGGCGCGCAGGCGCGAGGCCTGAAGCTCCATCAGCGCCAGCAGGCCATGTGTCTCTGCGTCGTCGGGGACCAGCGCGGTCAGCATGCGTCCCAGCCGCAACGCCTCCTCACACAGCTCGGGGCGCGTCCAGCTAGCGCCGTGCGAGGCCGAGTAGCCCTCGTTGAACACGAGGTAGATCACCTCCTGCGCCGCACCGAGACGCGCGGTCAGCTCGGGGCCGGTCGGCACCTCGAACGGCACGCGCGCCGCCTCGAGGGTGCGCTTCGCCCTCACGATTCGCTGCGCGATGGTGGGCTCGGGCGCCAGGTAAGCGCGGGCGATCTCGGCGGTGGTCAGGCCTGCCACGAGGCGCAGCGTGAGCGCGACACGCGCCTCGGTCGAGAGCACCGGATGGCAGGTGGCGAGCACCAGGCAGAGCACGTCGTTCGCGATCGGCTCGTCACTCTCCGCATCGAGAGAGACATGGTCCGATCGGTCTTGTGCCAGCGCACCGTGGGCACGCTCACGCAACTTGCGGCGACGGAGCTCGTCGAGCCCTCTTCGCTTGGCGGTGGTCATCAGCCACGCGCCGGGGCGCTCGGGGATGCCGCTGCTGGGCCACACCTCGAGCGCCGCGATCAGGGCCTCCTGCGCCAAGTCCTCCGCGAGCGCCACGTCTCGCACCAAGCGGACGAGCGCGCCGATCAGGCGCGCCGACTCGATGCGACAGCTCGCCTCGATCGCAGCGCGGGTGGCCGCCTCGCTCATCCCTTCTTCTGGCGCTCGAGCTCGACGCGGAGGCGATCTTCTTGGGCTCGGAGCTCGGGCGTGAGCTCGGCCCCGAAGTCCTCCGACTCGAAGATCGGCCGGAGCTCGACCTCAGCTCCTCCGTCGAACGGCGCGCGCCGCAGCCAGGCCACGGCCTCGTCCATCGATTTCACCTGCCAGATCCAGAAGCCCGCGAGCAGCTCTTTGGTCTCGGCGAAAGGGCCGTCGATCACGGTGCGGTCCTTGCCGGAGAAGCGGATGCGCTTGCCTCGCACGCTGGGGTGCAGCCCGTCGCCCGCCAGCATGATGCCTGCCGCGACGAGCTCCTCGTTGTACTTGCCCATCGCCGCGAGCTCGGACTCCTTGGGCATCTGTCCAGCTTCCGTCTCCGGGCTCGCCTTCACCATCACCATCACGCGCATGACGTTTCTCCTGGTTCACCGGGGCCGACCGCCGGCCCCATCGCGGGGACGACGAAGCAGCGGTGGGCGGATCGACACGACAACCCCAAAAAAAAAGAGCCGCAAAGCACCGCCGCGCCTGGGGCCGCTCGCCCGACCGATAGGCGTGCCCGGGCGAGGTTGCCACAGTAGACTGCGCCCGTGCCTCGGCGTCCTTTCCGTGTGCGCTACCTGTTCACGAAGCTGTTCGTTGCGCCGTTCGTGTTCACGGTGCTCGGAGTGTTGGTGGCGGCCGACGCGGAGATCGCTGCCAAGCTCGTCCGGGGCAGCGACGAAATCTCGAGAGCCCTGCGTGCGTTGTACGATTTGGGCGGACGCGGCGCGGTGGCCGCCCTGTGGCTGTTGTTGGCGGCGCCCTTCTACCTCTGGTGGTGGTCGACTTGGCCGCTCGAGCAAGGAGACGGTGCATGAGGTGGTCCTGCGGGCTCGCGCTGCTCGGAGCGCTGAGCTGCGCCCAGGCACCGGCGCCCGGCCCTGCGCTGCGGCCGCCACCCCCTTGGTCGACAGCGCCGGTACGGCCCCCGCCACCGCCGCCGCGGGGGCCGCTCTTCGTACCGAGCTCGGTGAGCGCGCTGTTCGGCGCAGATGCCGTCGGCCGAGCCCCGATGCTCGAGACCAAGGCGCGCAGCGTCGGCTTTCGCGCCACGTTGTTCCTCACCGATCGCGGTCTGTTCGCGGCGGACGCGACGGGGGTGAGCGGACCTCTGGCCGAGCCCGGCGAGCGCGTCGCCTTCGCGGCGCTCGTGGGCCGGGCGGACGAGGTGTGGCTGTTGACCGAGTCCGGCAGGAGCTTCCGTGCGGCGAGCGTGCAGGCGGCGCTCGACGGCCGGTATCAGCCGGGGCCCGCGCTCGCGGACGCCACCGCGGTGGATGCCTCCGAGGACGTGGTGGCGGTCGCGACGGGGGATCGCGTGCACATCTCGACAGACCGCGGGCTGACGTTTCAGGCGCACACACCCAAGCGACGCCAGCTCGTGACCCAGGTGCTGGCGCGAAGGGATGCCGTCGTGGTCGCCGTGACGAAAGGGCCCCAAGGCGCGGAGGAGACCTGGATCAAGCCTGCGAAGCGGCCATTCACACGCTCGAGCTACCAGCCCAGTGAGCTGCGCCGTAGCGGCAGCCTGATCTACACCCGCACTCGCTGCGACGCTGCGTTGGGCGAAGACGGCCGCACGTGGTACGCGCCGCGCTGGCACAAGCGACCCGGCGCGCCACCTCCACCGCCGACCAGCAACGACCTCGAGGATCTGGACATCAGCTGCGTGGGCTGCACCGAGCCAGTGCCCGAGCCAGAGCCGTTCGGATTGGCGCAGTTCGACGAGCTCGAGCTTGGACTCTCACGGGAATTGCGGCTGCGCCCGCAACCCAACCCGACCACGCCGATACACCCGCTCGCGCCGGACTCCATCCCCGCGCGCAAGCGCGCGGTGGGGCCAGAGGTCACGTGCAATGACCCCCAGCTGAGCAGCGTGTTCGGAACGCTGCCTTCCTCCGGAGCCGAGCCGTGTCAGGGGGCCCGTTGCCTGATCAACGCAAGGGTCCCCGCGCGAGGCAGTGACCGGGTCATGTCGTTCACGGATGGCTACTGTCGCCGCATCACCTCGCAGACCGAGCCCTTCGGGCAGCGGCGCTGCAAGGACCACGCGTCGCCGATGCGTCCGCCGACGTTGGCCTTGATCGATCCGCAGAGCGGCGCGGTGCGCGCGCTCCGCCCGCCGAGCTTGTGCCCATTCCGCGCGCTGCTCGCCGATCGCGGGCTCGCGTGGTTGCCCTGTGAAGACGCCCAAGGCACGCGGCTCGTCGGCGTGTCGCCGAGCGGCGCTCTCACGCAGGAAGGCGTGTTGCCCGTGGCGGTGGGCGCAGGCCAGCTGGTGGTCGGTGGCGACGGCACCGCCGTCCTGCGCACGGAGGCAGGACGCTACTTCGCCCGCGCGCCCGGCGCTCTCGGCGGCGGCTCGCGCTTCCGTCCGCTCGCACGGGACATCGTGTTCGCGCTGCCGTGGGAGCGCGGCGGAACCTTGTCGGTCCTGGCCGGGAGCGACGACCGCTCACTGCGCATCGGCCTCGAGAACGAGCAGGGCTTTCAGCCTCTCGGCGCGCCAGTCTCGGTGGGGGCCGGCAACGTGATCGCGCTCGAGGTGGATGGCGATGGGCGCGTCATCCTCAGCACCCACCCCACGATGCGTTCCAACCACGACACGCTGTCCATGTTGGCAGCGCTGTCGAGTGCCAAGATCGAGCGGCACGTGGTGATGAACGATGGCTCGCTCGAGCCCGCGCCTCAGCGCGCGCGCTGAGCGACCAGTCGGGCCGGGGGAACGATGCGCGGCCGCACCCGCGTCGGTTCTTCGTCCGCCCCGGCGGTGCGTGCCATTCGCTGTAGGCGCTCGTCGTATCGGCGCGTGACGTCGTCGTCCTGCCACAGCGCGAACAGCCCTTCGCTCTCGCGCTTCAAGCTGTCGAGCCGTTCGAGCACCACGAACACCGCGTCGGCGTCGTCTTCGTCCACGAACGCCAAGGCTTGGCCGGCCGCTCGCAGCGCGCGCGTGAGCTCATGCGCGCGTGCGGCCGACGTCGCACCGCGCGGCCCCAGCTCGGCGATGCCCGCGCCGCAGCGCTCGATGCGCGCGGCCAACGCCTCGACGGTCTGCTCGTCCCAAATCTGAATGGTGACGTCTGCCGCCCGCCCGCTCATGTCTCCCTCGTAGCAAAGCCAAGGTGGCGATGGGGTGACAACACCCCTCCGTTGCACAAGCGTCACCTTGCCCGGCCGCGATTCGGGCCAGGCTCGGGGGGTGAGATTGCCTCTTGCCCTGGCCGTGCTCCTTGCCCTGACCGCGTGCGAGCCGACCGCGACAGACGAAGTGGCCACCGTCGCCGCCAGCGCACCGTCGCCGTCGGCCCTGCGCCGCGAGGCGCACGTGACCGTGGCGCTCGTCGTCGACCAGCTCGCGTTGTGGCATGTGCAGGAGCGCTTCCCCGTGTTGCCCGAGACGGGCGGCTTCGCGCGGCTCTTGCGGGAGGCGAACGCCGCCGAGGAGCTGCGCTACGGCTACGTGCAGACCTCGACCGCGATGGGGCACAGCTCGCTCTTCAGCGGCCTGTCGCCGCACGAGTCGCTGATCACCTCGAACGAGGTGCTCGGCCCGGACGGAAAGCCGCGCGCCATCGTCGCCGATCCGAACGTGCGGCTGGTCGGCGCCGCCGGTGCGCTCGATCGAGCGGGGGCATCCCTCGCCAGCTTCGCGCAAGACAAGGAAACGCTGGCGGACGCGCTCCGCCGCCAACGCCCGGACGTCACGATCGCGTGCATGTCGATGAAGGACCGCGGGGCGGTGTTCGCTTGCGGCCGCGCCCCCGACGCGGTGCTTTGGTTCGACGCGAAGGAGAACGCCTTCGTCAGCTCCACCGCCTACGGCAACGAGCTCTCGGCGCTCGCGGGTGGGTTCGGCGCCCGCGGGGTCGCGGCGCAGTACCAAGCGGAGCCGTGGCAGCGCTTGGACGCCGCGTGGCTCTCGGAGCGTGGACTGCGCCGCGGCGCGGACGTGGGCCAAGGCGACTTCGAGGGCCTCGGCAAGCTGTTCCCCCACCATTTCGACCGCGGCAAGCTTCCCGGCCGCGCGATGCTCGCCACGCCCATGGCCGATGAGCTGCTCACGGACCTGGTCTTGTTCACGCTCGACTCGCTGCCGCCCGCCAAAGACGCCTTCGTCGCGGTCTCGTTCAGCGCCCATGACTACGTGCTGCACATCTTCGGGCCAGAGACAGAGGAGGCGTACGACGCGCTGCTGCGGCTCGATCGCCAGCTCGCCCGCGTGCTCGATCGGCTCGACCACTTGTACGGCCCGAGCGGCTACTCCGTCGTGCTCTCTGCAGATCACGGCGGACCGCCCCACCCCGAGGGCAAGCTCGGCCAGCACTGCAGCGCGCCCGGCGACAAGGATCGCTTCGAGCGCCCCTGCACCGATCAGCTGCGCATCCGCGAGGTCGACCTGACCGCGCGCGCGCAGGCGGCCGCCGAGAAGGCCGTTCAGGCGGGGTCCTGGGTGCTGGGCACCTCCGAGCCGTTCGTGGTGCTCACGCCCGAGGCCAGAGCCCTGCCCCAGGAGAAGCTCGACGCGTTGATCACAAGCATTCGCGAGGAGCTCGAGCAAATGCCAGGCGTCGCGCAGGTGGTCGACGCCCGCGGCTCGCTCGAGCGCGTTTGCCCGGGCTACCACGACGACTCCCTGGACGCGCTCATCTGCCGCTCGCTCGCAGGCCCCGAGCGCGGCGACTTGCTCGTCTTGCCCAAGCCCGGCGCGTTCTTCGACTCAGGGTACGTCGACGGTGACGGCTGCAACCACGGCACTCCCTATCTCTTCGATCGAGCGGTACCGCTCATCGTCCGACGCCCCCGCGCCGAGCCCCTGCCGTCGCGCGCCGTCGTCCGCCCCACGTTCGACCCCGAGCAGCGCGTCGACCCACGCGCCTACTCGCGCACCCTCGCGTCGTTCCTGAAGATCGACCCGCCCGCCGCCGCCAAAGACGGCGCCGACCTGTCGGCACAGGTCAGGTTGTAGAGCGGCCGCCCCCGCCGCGCCCCCCCAGAGCTGCAGCGCCCAACCCTTAACCCCGCGAAGCCGAACCCCTTCCCCGCGCTCACCAAGCCCAGAGATCCCCAGGATTACAGCGCTCTGGCCCTCCCGCCGCGCAGATCCAAGTGATTTGGCCACGCGGTGGCCGGGTTGCTTCGCCCTGCTGGGGACGTCCGTCCTCCCTCACTTCGCTCGGTCTGGCATTCGCCCGCGGGACGGCGATACCTCAGCTCGACGATGATGTCGCCCAGTTCAAGGTTGTGAGCCCCTTGAACCACTTGAAGTCGTCCAGGTTCGCAGTCACGACGGGAAGACCGCAGGTCGCGGCGATGGCTGCGATCTGACCATCCACGAACGGTGGTGTCCGCCCGGCTCGCTCGAGGCGGGCTCGCTCCTCGGCGTGCCATGTGGCAGCCCGCTCGTCGTACGGCAGGATTGGCAGCGTCGCGACCACGACCTCGTCGAGCCATCTCTCGAGACCGCTCCGCTTCTTGCCTCGTGGAAGCCTCAGCACTCCGAACCGAAGCTCGTGCCAGATGGGGGCTCCGATCGCGCACTCGCCGCCATGCTCTCGAAGCTTCTCCTCCACGCCAGGGTCTCGTTCGACCCACATCATTCGGGAGACGATGCTCGTATCCAGGAGGAAACGTGTCACAGCTTCACGCTACGACCAGGACTCTTGTCTCTGAGACCTTCCGCCCAGCCAGGCTCGACACCGATCTCGCGCATGTCGTGCTCGCGGCAGAAGTTGTCGAACGCCGACATGAACGCCACGCGGTCGCCGCTCAGCCGCGCATACTTCGCTGCGGATAGGAGCACCGCGACCTTCTTGCCTCGCCGCGTCAGCTCCACGTCCTTGCCCGATTCCGCCTGATCAACGAGCTCGGCGAGCTGGGCACGCGCCGCTGCGATCGAGTAGGTCTTGGGCACTCGAGGAAGGTACATCAAGATGTACATCGTGGCAACCGGCCCGGTCAGTCCGCGTGGGCGCTGGCGCTCCGGGGGATGGTGCAGCCGCCGCTGATGGCGATGCCGCACTCGCCGAGGCACACCTGTCCGAACGGGCACTCGTCGTCGGTGTCGCACGGCGCGGAGCAGAAGGGGGGCGGCCCATTGGGAGCGTCGTATTGGCCATTGCCGTCGACGTCGAGGTAGATGGGGTTGGTGATGGCGTACGGGACGATGGGCGACCAATCGGGCGTGGTGGGCGAGGCGGCCAGCAGCTGGTTCACGACGGGTACGTCGGCGAAGGCGCCGCTCGCAGTCTGTGACAGCTGGATCTCGCCGTAGGGAATGTCGAACACCAGAGGTCGCAGCTGGTTCTCGTCGCGCAGGCCGAGCGCGATGATGACGACCCAGGAGTCGCGGTCGGGCACGGTGATCGGCGCCTCGACGCGGAAGTCGTAGATGAGCTCGGGGCCGTGGGCGTCCACGAGCTCGTGGACGATCTTGCCGTTGAGGTACACCTCGACCCGATCCGCGCCGAACCAGCTGGGCGTGGCCACGCTGAGCAGCAGCGACTTCTCCTCGCCAGGGCTCGCGTCCACCACCTCGCCGAAGGTGAGCTCGTCGATGGTGGCGGTCACGAACGGTCCGTAGCTGGCGATGGCGTGGCCACCCTTCAGGGCCTGGACGGCTCGCTCGGCGGTCACGCCGCGCGGATCATCGGTCTCGCTGCGGAACCAGGTGCGCGGGAAGCCCGGCTCCTTGGAGCTCTCGTGGCTGTCGCTGGAGCCGATCTGCGTGGGTGTGAGCCCGTGCTCGAGGTAGCGGAAGAAGTCGTCGATCTGCCCCGCGCGGAAGGCGCAAGGCTCGTCGCGCACGTCTTCGGGCACGGGGTCACTGCCGTATTGCGCTGGATCACACAGCGCCTGGCTGTCCGACTCGTCGCCCGCGAAGTCGAACAGCAGCGCCTGCTCGTTGCTGGTGCGCGCGAGCATGAGCTTGGTGAACTCGAAGGCCAAACGCGAGCGATTGCGTCGCTTGCAGTCTCCGAAGCTCTCGACCTCTTTGCACGCCGACAGCGCGCCCTCGGGGAGCTCGGGACACGCGCCCAGGAGCTCGGCCTGGTCGGTGGAGGCGTTCAGCCGATCCTTGCAGCGCGTCCAGTCCACCACCTCGCCCACGGTGGGCGTGCGCGTGAGATCGAGCCGCTTGGCGCCGAGCGCCTCCATGCCGTCGAAGTCGCAGGCGACCTTGCTCAGGACCGGGTTGCCCTGGTTGAGCGTGTCGAGCTCGCGCAGCAACGTGAACGAGTCCACGCCGCTCTGATCGATGTAGCCAAAGAAGCCGTCGCGCGGGTGGGCGACCACGGTGAACGGGTCGAGGCCGTCGCCGGCGGCGCGAATGGCCTTCATGATCTCTCCCCCCGACAAACACGACCAATCGGGGGAGCCGTGGCGCGGCACGTCCAGGTTGTCGTAGTCGAGAGGGAAGCCGATGAAATGGCCGTACTCGAGCGTGGTCACCTCGGCCGAGACGAAGCTCCTCAGCTGCGCCTCGAGGCCCAGCTGGCGAATGACGGGCTCGTAGTCGGTGGCGACGTCGTGATCCGTCGACACGCCGACCTCGACCCCCTCGGCCACGACGGTGGTCACTCGTCGGGGCACCGCCATGCCAGAGTCGAAGCTGGGGGCGGAGTGGAGGTGCATATCGAGCGACACCCAGCCGGCGGTGTCCACCTCGTGGTGCAGCGTGGCGTCTACGCGCGTGGTGCGGCCGGGCGCGAGCTCGAGCTCCTCGACGTGCGCGCTGTGCTCGGGCCCGCGCGATACATACAGCCGGTAGCGCCCCGGCTCGACGCGGACCGAGCCGCTGCCGCTGGCGGTGAGCTCGAGCAGGCGCGCGCCGTTGGCCAGGTGGCCTTCGCCCGCCCACACGCGCCTGGCGTCACCCCCCTCGAGCGGAGCGCCGCTCTCGTCCAGCGCCACGAATGTGAGCTTGGCTGGGCTCTTCAGGCCCTCGCTGGTGGTCACGCGGTACTCGACGGTGGCCAGATCGGGCAGCGTGAACGCGAGCTCGACGTCGCCGCCTCGCTCCACCCGCGCGCGCTGCGGCACGGACAGCGCTTGCAGAGACGGATCCATGGCGACGAAGAGGTACGTGCCTGGGGCGAGCTTGCCGTGGAAGTCGCCGTCTTCGTGCTGGTCGAGACCCAGATCTGCGTCGATCTGATTGAGCACGCCCACGTCTCCGCGCGCCTCCAGGTTGGCCTCGGCGATCTGGTCCAGGTGCTCGAAGCTGCGATCCGGATCCGGATCTGCCAGCACCAAGATCTGCGCATTGGCCACCGCCTCGCCGGTCTGCGACCAAGACACGAAGCCCTTCACCTCGCCGCCTTCGACGCCACGCAGGCGATCCATCTCTTCGGTGACGCTGGCGATGTCTCCGTCCCCCACCACCAGGTAGCGCTCGAACACGAACGCGCGGTGCTGGTCGCAGGCGTCGTCGTCACCGGGGTCGAAGAAGCACTGCTTGCCGCCCACCAAGAAGGCGGTGGCAGCGCTGGCGAAGATGGGCACGTTGACCGTGGCCGCCTCTTGGCCGTCGGGTGGCAGCGTCAAGTAGCCGTAGCTCACGTCGCGTCCGGCGGCGGCCACGAACGGGTAGGTGAGAGGCGTGGTGAAGGTGTTGCGGTTCTCGTTGGCCGCGCCTTGCACCGCCTCCTCTTCGTCGAAGCCCACCCCCGGCGCGAACACGTTGTTCTGGTTGCCGAAGAACACGAAGTCCCCGGCGATCACGCCAGCGCGCACCTCGGCCGGAGGATCGGCAATGGTGGGAGTGTCTCCCAACATCACGCCGAACACGCTCTTCGGCTGGTCGTAGATCTCGAGTGGCAAGAGCTCGCTGCAAGCGCAGGTGCGGCAGCCATTGTCGTCCTGGGCGAAGCCGTGTTCGCAGATCAGCTGGCAGGAGCCGACGCCGGAGCACTGCGGCCCGTCTTTGCTGGTGATGTACAGCGCGGTGCGGATCTTGATGTGCCGATCCCCTGGCGCAAGCGAGTAGTCGGTGACGAAGCGAATGCTGGTGCGCACCTGCGGGAAGATGCTCTCCACCAGCGCGCCCTGGTTCTTGAGCACCGCCAGCGCCTCGTACAGGAACGCCCCGTCGCCCGCGACGCGGATGGTGGCGACCTTGCCGTCACTGCCGTCGTTGAGCACCGTGACCTCGGTGCTGTCGGGGTTGGGCACCAGCAGGTTCGCGATCGGGAACGTCTCGCTGAAGCGGTCGTGACCATTGCCACCCTCGAAGCCGCCGAGCGATCGTCGGCGGTCGATGTCGACCAGGCTGCCGCCGAACACGCCGGGCGCGGGCGAGGAGCGGGCGCCCAGAATGGCGGCGCGGATCTGATCGTTCTCGAGCAAGTAGTCGCCCACGTCGGCCGCCGACACGGGCCCGCCCACGAGCTCGCTCCGGTGCTCGATCAGCTTCGCGCGCAGGAGCCCCTCGGGACCGGGGTTGCAGCCGAGCGGCGAGGCGAAGAACACAAGAGAGGACGCTCCGAGCAGGCCGAGCGCGGCGACCTTGCCGGCGGCGCTCATGGCGCGACCAGCTGGGCCTGGAACACCAGCGCGTCGTTGGCCAGCGCCACGCCGAAGATCTCCTCGCGGTGGGTGAACTCGGCGGTGGTGCGCACCATGCCGTCGAGGAACATGGCGGTGGCCCCGCCGCCGAGCAGCCAGTTGTCGCCCTCGTTGTCCGCCTGGGTGCTCGCGTCCAGGTACTCGAAGCGCACGGCGACGCCGAGCAGGTCCTCGAGGATCATGTAGCCGGCCTCGCCGACGACGCCCAAGCTGGCCAGCTCCGCGACGTTCTGGGTGGGCTCCTCGGGATCGGATTTGGGGCTCACGAACGAATAGATGCCCTCCACGAGCAGGTGGAAGCCCTTGGCGTGGAGCAGGGCGTCGCCGCCGACGGCGTGGATGCCGCGCGCCGAGCCGTCGCTGTAGAAGTAGTTGCCGGCCACGCCGAAGCGCGGGCTCTCGTGCGTCTCGTCGGCGATCGAGCGGGACAGCGCGCCGATCGGCTCGGTGCCGACGCGCCCCACGAACGCCAGCCCCTCGAAGCGGTTGCCAAGCGGCGCGTAGTTCTGGCTGTAGCCGCTGAAGAACTGGTCGCCGCGCGAGAAGCCGTTGAACACGCCGGCGTCGTACGAGAACGCGCGGTCGGCCACGTCGCCTCGGACGACGCCGCCCACCTGCTGCCCGGGCGCCAGCGTGCGCACTGCCAGCGGCCGCTCGGTGAGGGCCTGATCGCCGGAGCCCGCGATGGCCGAGCGGCTGAACGGCACCGTCATCGCCCCGCCGAAGGCCTGCAGGAAGGGCAGCCCCACGTACGCGAGCCAGGCGTCGTGGATGCGTGCGGAGCCGTCTTCGCGGCTGCCGAGCTCGAACGAAACGCGCGCGCGGCCCTGGTCCAACAGCTTCACCTCGGCGCCCAACCGGCCACGCCGCAAGCGAAAGCCTTCGCTGTCGGCAGCGTCCCCTTGCTGCGCGAGCGCGTCATCGCCGACGTAGGGCAGCACCTGCGCTTGAATCAGCAACACGGGCAAGAACGTGAACGGCCCGGCCTCGAGCTTGAGGGCGTTGCGCAGGGGGCGCTCCACCGGACTGCTGCTCGCGGGCTTCGCGGGCTCGGTGGCCTTCGCCGGCTTGGCGGCGTCTTGCGCTGGTCTCCTGGCTGGATCGGGCGGAGGGGCGCTGGGCGTCGTGGGCGTGTCTGGCGGCGGCGGGTCGTCTGCACCGGGCACGGGGGCGGGAGCAGCAGGGTCATCTTGCGCGAGCGCCGCGCGCGGAGCCAGCGCTCCCGCGAGGCTCGCGAGCAGCGCGATCTTGTGGGTAATGCTCAAGGCTTTCGGATGCTCACCGCGCGGCGCGCGAGCGCGTGTGACAATCGCGCAACAAGCGCCGGGAGCGCTCAGGGCACGAGCGCTACGCACGCCGGCAGGAACGAGGTCGTGGCGCTGTTCTCGAGCAAGATGCCACACACCTCGAGGCAGTAAGCCGACTCGGTCTCGCCGTCGCAGCAGTCGTTGATCGCGTCGATGGCGGGCAACGCGCCTTGGATTCCCGGCCCGCACTCGGCGGACTCGGCGAAGGTGGCGACGCAATCGAGCACGGCGGCGTCGGCGGGCGAGACGGCGGTGGTCTCGCAGTGGGTGATGCAGCCGCCGCAGTCGCTGTTGTCCACTCCGGAGAAGCCGAGGTCGCTGAGCTGCGGCGCGAGCACCGGACCGACCGTGCCGTTCTCGACGGCGCAGTCTGCGAACAGCTGGCAAGACTCCGCGCAGCCGGCCGTGGTGCTGGCGGGGCAGATCACCGTGAGGCCGCTCTCGTAGGCGTACGGATCGGCGGAGCAGGTGACGCCGGAGCCGGGCGAGGTCTCGATCGTGAAGTCGTCGCCGGAGCCGGGCAGGCCCTTCGGGTGCATGAGCAGCTGGTCCGCCATCCAGTCGTTGATGCCGTCGAGCCAAGCGTGGCCGATGTCATCCCCGTGGCAGTTGGCTTGGCCGACGTTGGGCTCGTCCTCGTAGAACTGCGAGGCGATCGCGGCCTGCTCGACGAAGTTGATCTCGGGCACCGTGACGCCTCCGGCGCCGCCGGAGTACGCGTCGTTGTCGCCGCCCCAGGTGACCAGCGCGAACAGGCCATCGAGCGGGGCGGGGGTGACCGGCTCGGTCAGGCTGAACACGCCGCTCGCGACGATGCCGCCTGCGAACACCTCCGACCTGCGTTGGAGCACGTAGTTGGCCATGATGCCGCCGGCCGAGTGACCGCCCAGGTAGAGGCGGTTCTTGTCGAGCTCGTAGTGGCCCGCGGTGCACGCGATCAGCGCGTCGATCAGCTCGAGGTCCGGGTTCGGGTCGCTGTCTTCTCCGGGGGTGTGCATGGCGTCCCACACGGGCCAGATCTCGCCGTTGCCGGCGCTCGACGGCGCGAGCACCACGAAGCCTTTGGCGGCGAAGTCGACCAAGTTGGCGCGCGCCGAGAAGCTCGGCCCGGTCTCGCCGGTGCCGTTGAACGCGAGGAACAGCGGGCGCGGCCCGGTGAAGCTCGGGTCCGGCAAGATCAGGAAGAAGGAGCGCGTGTCCGCGCCCACTTCGAAGCCGCTGTTGTTGCCGTCTTGCGGTGCGCTGCTCTGGAACGCCGCCGGGCAGGCCGTGGCCGGGTCCGACTCGATCGCGACGGCGGGCACGTCCTCCGGGCTCTGCGGCGCACCGCCGCCGCCGTCTCCGCCGCCGGCCGGGCTGCCGCCCGCGCCCGAGCCACCCGCGCCGGAGCCGTCGTCACCGCAGCCGACGAGGCTGCCCAGGGCCAGCCAAGAACCGAGAAAGCCAAGGGAAAGGTGGTGCAGGCGCATGCCCGATCCCTCCCATCGACACGCACGCGCGAAAAGGCCGAAACGCCATGTCCAACGATGTCCAAGGAGGAATCCTGGGGACGTGCGTAAGCAGCGGGCACACTCTCGACGCCTTGGAGCTCACCATGATCGCTGCCCGGACCCACTTCGCCCGTCTCGCCCCTGTCGCCGCGCTGCTGCTGTTGGCCGGCTGCCCAGCCAAGGATGGGGCGGGTGACGGCGCGAGCAGCACCCAAGGGTCGGCGTCGCCCAAGGCCAAGTCGTCCGGCTCAGCGACGTCCAGCGCGGGCGCGGCCGCGAGCTCGGCCGCTCCCGCCGCTCCGCCCGCACCGCCGTCGCCGGTCGATCTGGACAAGAAGGTCTGGAACGACGGCAAGACCACGCTGGCGCTGGAGCAGAAGGATCTGTCCAAGGTGTGCCTGCTCAAGGGCGTGTCGATGATGGTGCCCGAGAAGTCGTCCATCAAGCCGCTGATGGGGTCGCGTGGCTGCGTGATCCGCCCGTTCGGCGAGGACGGCCCCTACCTGTTCGTCGTGAACGACGAGCTCAACTTCAAGATGAAGCCCAAGGAGGAGCTCAAGGGCATCAAACGTGTGGTCGAGGAGACGCCCGACAGCTGGGTGATCGAGGACCAAGACGCCAAGAGCGGCTTTGCGAGTCGCGTCACCAAGAAGTTCGGCGACCACGTGCACTGGTGCAACGGCAACACCAATGGCAAGCCCGACGGCGAGGCCATCGCGCGTGGCCTGGTGAAGTTGTGCGGCACGATGACGTACACCGCGCCTGCCAAGTAATGCTGCGTGGTAGCATCACGGGCTCCTATGAAGCCCCTCTTCCTTCCCGCCGCGCTCGTCCTCTTGGCCAGCGCCACCGGCGCCTGCTCGAGCTGCGAGGCCGGCGCTGACGACGAAAGCGACGGGCAGGGCGGCGACGGCGCGCAGGGCGGATCATCGTCCTCCAACGGGTTCAATGGCTCGGGCGGTGGCGCGGGCGGTCCGCCGACCGACGACTGCGCCGAGAACGCCAAGCTCGTGTACGTGCTGTCCGTCGACTACGAGCTGTGGTCGTTCAACCCCACCATCCCGGGCACGGCGGCGTACCAGCCGGTGGGGCCCCTGGCGTGCGCGGCGACGGGTGCTCCCCAGTCGATGGCGGTGGATCGCTCCGGCACGGCGTACGTGTTCTACGACAGCGGCCAGCTCTTCCGCGTGAGCACGCTGGACGCGTCGTGCACCGCGACCAGCTACGTGCACCCCGTGCAGCAAGGCTTCAACCAGCTGGGCATGGGCTTCACCGCAGCGGCGCCGGACTCGATCGAAGAGCAGCTCTACATCGTGAGCCCCGCGTTCGGCTTGGCGATGGTCGACCACCAGAGCTACGCGGTGACGCAGACCGGCGCGCTGGTCGCGATCGCCGAGCTCACGGGGGGGCCGGACGCGCGTTTGTTCCGCTTCGCCGCGAGCACCGCGGATCTGGGCGAGATCAGCATCGGCAGCTGGGCGCTCTCGCCGATCCACACCTGGAGCGAGCTGCTCGGCACGCAGGCGTTCGCGTTCTCGCGTTACGCCGGCAAGTTCTACCTGTTCACCTCGCCGGGCGCCGGCATCCCCAGCACGACGACCGAGTACGATCCGGTGACCAACAGCTCGGTCACGCGCGACGCGAACGTGGGCTTCACCATCGTGGGCGCCGGGCAGTCCACCTGCGTGCCGCCCCCGCCGCCCACGTAGTCGACCTACTCGTCTTCGCCGATCTCGGGGTAGAGCTTGAGCATGGCCTCGCGCACGTCGGCGAGCAGCTCGCCGCCGCGATCCAAGCGCAGCCACTCGTCCGAGCCCTCCTCCGCGCCGAGCGTGTAGCGGCGCACCTTCACGTCCGTGGGCTCGGTCGAAAAGCTCAGGTAGTTGAGCTCGATCGCCACGATGTTGGCGATGTACTCCAGCGTGATCCCACCGACCTTGCCGCGGCGGCCGACGCGGATCTTCATGTTGCTCTCGCGGCTCACGCTGATCTCCGGCATGCCCTTCAAGTCGCGCACGATCGCCGCGAAGGTGCGCGTGGCAGAGATGCCTGCTTTGTCTGGCTCCTTGCCGATCTTGGCGCGCGCCTTGGCCGCGAGATCGGCGAGCTTGGTGGCAGGCAACGCGTCGTCGGGCGGAGGCGCATCCGGCTTGCTCATCGCCGCGGATGCTACCACCGCTCAGAACATCTCGCTCATGGCTGGCATCGGTCCGCTCAGCATCGCGTCGAGCGTGGCGGCGTCCTCTGCCGAGGCGCGCAGCCACTCCAGACGGCGCGCGACGGTGGCAGGCATGTAGCCCGCGTACATCGCGGCGAGAGCGCGCGCGTCCAGGCTCGCGTCCGCTCGCTGCGCGCGCGTCACCTCCGCGGCGCCATCGGAGACGGACAGGCGCCACGCGCCTGCGTTGCCGGGCAAGGTCTCGTCGCGCACGTCGAGCGTCACGCTGGCGCGGAGGCCGCGCGGGTAGCCTCGGGCCTCGAACGCGCGCTTCACGTCGAGCACGCGGATCATCCAGTCGATGGGCGCGGACTCGTCGGGGCGGGGCTCGCGCAGCAGGCTGAGGAAGGGCGCGCTCGGTCCGGCCTTGAGCTTGATGTTCTCGAGCAGGCTGCGCTGCCCGCGATAGAAGCAGAACAGCGCGGCGTACCCCCGGGCGCTCTTGGCCACGAAGTCGGTGACGCGGGCGTCGTAGCCGTGGCCGTGGCTGTCTGGCTCTTGCACGAAGTGGGTGTACGCAACCAGCGCGTCGCCGTCGAAGAAGCCCACGCCGCGGCAGTGGCTCTTGCGCGGTGAACGGACGCGATCCCAAATGTAGGCGCCGCGGTCGAGGTAGCCGCTCTGTTCGTGAGCGACCTCGCTGTACAGCGCGCGCGTGGCCTCGTGATCGTCGGGGCCCAGGCTGCGAGCCTCGAGCGGCTCGAAGGCCGCGTCCGTCTCCAGGCGCGACGTGCAGAGCTCATACTCCACCAGCTTGCCCGCGCGCTCGTAACCCACGCTGCGATACAGCGTCTGCGTCGCGGGGTAGAGCGTGCTCAAGCAGAAGCCCTGCTCGCGCGCCTCCTCCAGCGTGGCCTGCATCATCCGCTGCGCGACCTTTTGCTGCCGCTTGTCGATGGCGACGCCGACGCCCGCGATGCCCATGGTGGAGACCGAGCGGCCACCAAAGAACTGGCCCATGGGGATCAGCAGCAGCGTGCCCTGCGCCACGCCGTCTTCGCGCCAGACGCGCACGTGCTCCCGGCCCGCGCGATCGAGCCAAGAGCTGGCGTCCCCAAGCGGCGTCGCGAACGACGCCGACACGATCTCGTCGACCACAGCCTCGTCTTCCGACGTCATGGGTCCGTAGCTCATGGGCAAAGCATCTCAGCACATCTCGCAGCGTCTTGGTTTCTGGATGCACTCGGTTACCATGCCGCGCATGTCGAGCGTGTTGAGCCATGGGCTGGGCTGGCGACGAGAACCCCCCGACTTTCGCGACGTCACCTTCGAGTCGCACGAGGTGCAGGGCATCTTGCGCATCTCGAACTCCTACAAGCAGGTGAGCATGCCCAACGCGGTGCTGCCCGCCAGCGTGGATCTACGCAAGTGGTGCACCCGCGTACGCGAGCAGGGCACGCTCAATGCGTCGACGGCCTTCGCGGTGACCGCGCTGATGGAGTACTACGAGCGCCGCGCGTTCGGCCGGCACGCCAACTTTTCGGAGCTGTTCTTGTACCGCTCCACGCGCGACCTGCTGGGCTACAACGGCGATCTCGGCGCAGACTTGCGCACCACGCTGCGCGCCTTGCAGACCTTCGGCTTCCCCACCGAGAACCTGTACCCGTTCGATGCGTCGCGGCACGCCGAGACGCCGCCGCCGTTCTGTTACGGCTTCGCCGACGCCTTCCGCACGCTGCGCTACTTCCGGCTCGACGATCCCAAGCTGTCAGGCCAATCGGTGCTGCTCAACGTGCGCAAGTGCCTGGCCGCGCGTATGCCCTCGGTGTTCGGCGCGAGCCTGTACACGTCCTTCCCGCTCGAGGGCGAGGGCGTGGACGTGCAGTACCCCGAGCCGGGCGAGCAGCTGGTGGGTGGCCAGGCGTTCTTGGCCGTGGGCTACGACGACGAGCGCATGATCGGCGGCGACCAAGGGGGCCTGTTGATCCGCAACTCCTGGGGCAACGAGTGGGCAGAGAAGGGTTACGCGTGGCTTCCGTACCGCTACGTGGAGACCAAGCTCGCGGTCGACTTCTGGTCGCTGATCCGACCCGATTTCGTGAACACCGACCTGTTCAATTAGCCAGCGCTGCCTCGGCCCGGGCGACCTGCTCCTCGCTCAGCGCGCCGAACCTGGGCGGCGGCATCTTGAGCGGCGAGCCGTCCGGCAGCTTCATGCGCGCGATGGCCTTGGCTTTGGCTTCGTCGTCATTCGCCGACAGGTCGCGCGCGTCGAAGCGCGCCCGCGACAGCGATTGGTCCAGGTCCCCGTGGTGGCAGCGAGCGCACATCGCGCCGAGGATGCCGGCGCCGTCGAGCTCCGGCGATGGGGCCAACCCGACGCGCACGCGCGCGTCGTCGGAGTGCAAGTCGACCAGCTCGTCTGCCGCGACGTCGTAGCCTTCTTGCGGCAGCTGCTTGTACGCCGACGCTGCCTTGGCCAGCGTCGCGGGCTCGATGAAGGCATAGTCGGGGAAGGGCACGGGCAGCGACTTGCCGAGCTTGCTCTCTTGCCATAGCGCCAGGTACGCCGGCAGCGCGGCGGGGGCTCGGCCGCCCATCACCTCGCGCGCCAGCGCCTTCGTGGGCAGCTCGAGCGGCTGATCGATGAAGCCCTCGTGCTCGACCAGGCCCTCGAGCCGCGCCGGCTCCGACCACGAGATCAACCTGCCGGGGATGCCGCCATAGGTCTCGCTCTTGTCGTGCGCCTGGAAGTAATCGGCGATGAGCAGCTTGCCTTGCTCGTTGTCCCGGAAGAAGTGGGTCCACGGCGGGCGCTGCTCGATCATCCGCAACATCTTGGGCGACCCGGGACCGCCGGGCTGATGACACACGTTGCAGTCGAAGATGGTGTTCTCGAGATCGGCGCCGTCGTAGACGGACACCGACTGCCAGCCGCGCTCCACGGCGGGGGTGAGCAAGTCGCGCGCTCCACACTCGTCTGCTTCGCAGCCGAGCTCGAAGCGCACCAGAAAGAAGCGAAGCTCGCCGCTCGTGGGCTCACGCGCCACCAGCTCGACCAGCGGCTCGCCCCGCGCGAACGCGAGGGCGATGAAGCCGGGGTCGCTCTTCGCGGGTCCACGGATCGGGCCCTCCGAGCTCGGGCTCGTGAAGATGAACACGCGCGGATTGATGGGCGAGACGTGTCGGGCGGCCAGGGAGGTGGTGTGGCTGAGCAGCGCGAAGGAGGGGTTGCCCAGCTCGCCGTTGCCGACCGCGTTGGTGAAGGAGAGCCCCAGCGCGGCCAAGAGGTCGCTCAGGCTGCCGAGCTTGGGGCGCTTGCACAGCGCCAGCGTGATCGGGTCGGCGTGGCCTCGGCTGCACAGCGCCTGCCACTGCGCCTCGCCCGCGGGCAAGTGCGCGAGGCTCGCGCCGTCGCGCAGGGCGCCAGGCCGCGCTTCGACCGGCGGCTCCCGCTCGAGCGGAGCGGGGCCCGACCCGGGCAGCTCTCTCTGTGCACGCTGCGCGGGAGCGGAGTGGGTGGGGCCAGGAGCCTCGGGTGTGGCTGGCGAGCCACTGGTGCAGGCAGCCAGACACGCTGCCCCGACCAGGGCGCCGCAAAACCACCAAGATTCCGTCGATCCGCCCATGCTCGGTCAGCCACATCGCAACCGGTGTGCCTGGCCCGCGGCGTGCGGACCGGGGTAGGGTGATGGCGGAGGAAGCAGTGGCGCGATCCGTGGTGGAGGCTTGGCCCAAGAAGCACGAACCCCCCCTCGAGCCAGCGAGGCGAGTCACCGCGAAGCGAGCCAAGACGGCCAAGGCGACGGTGGCGCGCTTCGACGAGACCACCGCGCAGCGCATCCGGGAGCTCTTCGCGGACCGCAGCGACGTGGAGGAAAAGAAGATGTTCGGCGGGCTGTGCTTCATGGTGGCTGGCCACATGTGCTGCGGGCTGACCAAGACGGACCTCATGGTGCGCGTGGGCCCGGAGGCTTACGACGACGCGCTCGCCCAACCCCATGCGCGCCCAATGGACTTCACCGGGCGACCACTCGTGGGCTTCGTGTACGTCCACCCCGCGGGCTACCGGACGCTGGCGGGACTTCGGAAGTGGGTCGGTCGAGGCGTCCGCTTCGTGTCGACTCAACCCGCGCCCAAACCCAAGCCCAAACGCGTCAGGAAGTAGGGACGACGGACCCGCCGGGCGCAGTCACCCCGCCAGGCGCTCCACCAGCGGGGGCAACACCGCGCCGAGCCGGCCCTCCACCCGCAGCGACGCCAGCGGGTCGCCACGTGTCGGCCCTTGGTTGACGATCACGATCGGCACGCCGCGCTCGTGGGCACGCCGCACGAAGCGAAAGCCCGAGAACACCTGCAGCGACGAGCCGAGCACGACCAACGCCTCGGCCTGATCGACCCAGGCGAACGCGGCCTCGACCGTTGGTTTCGGTACGTTGTCGCCGAAGAAGACCACGTTGGGCTTGAGCACGCCTTGGCAGTACGAGCAGCTCGCGAGCCGAAAGTGATCGATCACCGTTTGCTGGACCTCGGCGTCGCCGTCCGGGGCCATCTCGGCGAGGCCGTCGCCCAGCTCTCGGTTGAGCTCTTGCAGGCGGCGCTGCAGCGCGGAACGGGGCTCGATCGCGCGGCACGACAGGCACACCACCTCTTCGAGCGCGCCGTGGAGCTCGATCACCTCACGGCTTCCGGCACGTTGGTGCAGGCGATCCACGTTCTGCGTGATCGTGCCCAAGAACCGCCCGCTCGCCTCCCACCGCGCGACCGCGAGGTGCCCCTCGTTGGGGGCGGCTTCGATGAACCTCTCCCACCCGAACAGCGCCCGCGCCCAGTAGCGCTTGCGCACGGCCTCGCTGCGCAGGAAGTCTGCGTGCTGCACCGGGCGTCGTGGTTTCGCTCCCGGGCTGCGGTAGTCGGGGATGCCGCTCTCCGTGCTCATGCCCGCGCCGGTCAAGAGTGCAACCCGGCGGCCGACGAGCAGCCGCAAGGCGCTCTCGAGCTCCGCGTCGGGGACGTCGGGGGAGGTCACTGGTCAGCGCCCGCCGTGGTATGGTCCGCCGACCGTATGTACCTCCGCGTGAGGACCATCGCGCTCAACGCGTACCGCGAATCGGTGCGGGCGCGCATCCTTTTGGGGCTGGCCGGGGTGGCCTTCAGCGTAGCGCTGTTCTCGCTCGTGATCGGCAGCTTCACGTTGACGAACGCCCCGCGGGTGGTGAGCGACCTGGGCGCCGCGAGCATCTCGCTGTTTGGCGTGGCGGTCGCCGTCATCAACGGCGCGACCAGTCTGTACCGGGAGCTCGAGCAGAAGACGATCTTCCCGATCTTGGCGAGGCCGATCGGGCGGGGCGAGTACGTGATCGGGAAGTTCCTGGGCACCATGGTCACGATCTTCGTGTTCGTGGCAGCCGACTCCGGCCTCGTCATGGCGCTGTGTGCCACACTCGGCGGCGCTTCGCCCGTGCTGGTCGCGGGGGTGCTCGGAGGGCTGGCCGCAGCCTTGGCCGTGGCCGCCTACCTGTGGCCGTGGGCACGCACCTACGGGCCCATCCCGTGGGCGCTGGCCATGATGGTCGCTGGCTATTGGCTGTGCGCAGCGGCGCCAGACGAGCGCGCCGTGGTGATGACCAGCGGGTTCTTGGCGCTGCTCGAGATCTCCGTCGTGGCCGCGTTCGCCACGCTGCTCTCGTCGTTCAGCAGCCCCTTCCTGTCGGCGCTGCTGACGCTGGGGGTGTGGGTGATCGGCCGCAGCTCCGACGCGCTCGCCAATTTCCCCAAGAAGTTCTTCGGCGCCGGGGTGGCAGAGGGAGCCAAGCTGCTGGGCAAGCTCGTCCCCAACCTGCAGCTGTACGTGCCGCCGCGGCCGCTGCTCACTGGTGAAGCGGCCGACGTCGACCGCGCTCGCTACCTGCTGCTCGCGCTCGGCACGTCCGTGGGGTGGACGGTGATCGCGCTGTGTTTGGCGATCATCATTTTCCGACGGCGCGACTTCCTGTGACAGAAGGAGCGCAGCGAGGGCGGCTCTCCTTCGTGCTCAGCGGGCTGCTCCTGTTGGCCGTGCTGATCGTGTCGGTGAGCGGTCGCGTGGTGTACGAAGGTGAACGTCAGCTCTCGCTGAGCACCCAGGCGCTCGAGGCGAAGGACGTCGAGAGCGCCGTGTTCCACGCCCGGGCCGCAGCGTTGTGGTACGCCCCTGGCGCCCCCCACGTGCGCGTGGCCTATGAGCGGCTTTGGGCCCTCGGCCAACAAGCAGAGGAGCGCAAGCTGTGGGACGTGTCGTTGCTCGCGTATCGATCGATCGTGTCGGCCTCGGCCTCGACCCGCTGGATCGTGGCCCCCCAGGCCGAGCGCGCGCGCGCTGCCGAGCTCGCGATCGAGCGCATCGAGAGCGAGCGACTTCGCCCGCGAGGTGCTCCGGAGCAGCCGGCCCCCTCCCTCACGGTGGAGCTGCCGGCTCGCGACACGCTGGTGTTTCGACTCCTGCTGCTCGGCGGTGTGGCGGCGTTGATCGCGGGGCTCGGCTGGTGGGTGCTGCGTGGCTTCGACGAGACCGGGCGCACCCACCTCCGCCGCGCGCTGCCGGGCGTCATCGTCGCTGGGCTGGGCTTGGCGGCCTATGTCGCGGCGTTGTTCTTGGCATGACCCCTCCCGTTCTTGGCCTGGGCACTAGCGAATGCTAGGCCTGCGAGCATGGCGCACGAAGCGGAGGCGACGGCCGCGGATGGCCTCGAGCAAGCGACGACTGCGTTCCTCGCGGCGCTGACGCACGAGCGGCGCGCGTCACCGCTCACGGTGTCTGGTTACGGTCGGGACCTCGCGGAGCTGTGGTCATTCCTCCGGCAAGAGCGGCCGGGCGTGTCGGAGCCCGCCCAGATCGATCTGGCGGCCTTGCGTGCGTACCTGGGCCGGGTCGCCAAGCGGCTCGCGCCCGCGAGCGTGGCGCGCAAGATGTCTGCCATCCGCTCGTTCTTTCGCTTCTTGGCTCGCCGCGGCGCGCTCGAGAAGAACCCAGCCAAGAGCTTGTCGTTGCCGAGGGTGCGGCGCAAGTTGCCAGCGGTGCTCAACGTCGACCACGCGCGAGAGCTGATGAGCGCTCCGCAAGGCGACGACCCGAAGAGCGTGCGGGACCGAGCGATCTTGGAGCTGTTCTACTCGAGCGGTCTGCGGCTCTCCGAGCTGGTCGGGCTCGATCTCCCGGCGCTATCGCTCGACCCGGCCCGCCCGGAGCTGCGCGTGATCGGCAAGGGTTCCAAGGAGCGACGGGTGCCCATCGGACGTTTGGCGGCTCGCGCGCTGGAGACCTACCTGACGGATGCTCGCGCAGCCCTGCTCGCAGGGGCTCGCCCGAGCGCAGCGCCGCCCGAGAGCGCCGTCTTCCTCTCCACCCGTGGGCGGCGCATCTCGCGGCGTGGCGTGGAGCTTCTGGTGAAGAAGTACGGCGCCCTCGCCTCTGGGCGTGCAGACGTGGTACCGCACGCGCTCCGGCACACGGCCGCGACCCACATGCTGGAAGGGGGCGCGGACCTGCGGGCGATCCAAGAATTTTTGGGTCACGCGAGCTTGTCGACCACGCAGCGCTACACCCACGTCTCCATGGATCGCATCCTCAGCGTCTACGACCAGGCCCACCCGCTCGCGCGTCGGAGCTCTTGATGCGTCCGGCCGAGGCGCTGCGACGGTTCACCCAATCGATGGCTGGCGGCATGTTCGCGTGCGCGGGCATGGCGCTGCTCGAGGTCTGGTGGGCGCGCAGCGCTGCGGGCGCGCTGAAGCCGCCCACACTGACGACCTTCCTGTCTTGCTTCGGGATGATCGCGCCGGTCGGGCTGGTGGTGGCGGCCACCGTGGGGGTGGGTGGCCTGTTCCTCGCTCCCGCGGCGCCCCCTTCGCCGGCGGCGACCGTGGCGCGTCTGAGGCACTTCGCGGTCGGCCGTCAAGCGGACGTGTCGGCCTTCGTGCCGCTCTCGATCGTGGCCGTGTTCATGTGGACCACCGCCAGCGCACACCTGGCTCGCAGCGTGCTGTCGATCGAGATCGCGGCCCGGCTCGCCGGCTTGACGATGGTGGCGGGCGCGCTCGGTTTGGGCCTGTTGTTCGGCCTGCTCGCGTTCGCCCTGGTGCCGCCGCTGCGGCGCGGGCTGGCGCTGCTCGCCGCGACGCGGCCCCACTTCGTGGACCCGGCCGTCACGGCTGGCGTCGCGCTCGTGCTCGTGCTCGCGCTGTTCCTGCTCGGCATGACCACCGGCAACGTCTCCGGCGAGGGCGGCTTTCTCGGCGTGTATGGCATCTTCAAGCGCCCGGAGTTGGATCTGCGCGCCCCCTTCCAGCTGTTGATGGTGGCCGTCTCGGCCTTGCTGGCCCAGGGCTGGGCCAAGCCGCCGCGCACGCTCCCGCACGTGGCGCAGCTCTCGCTGGCGCTGTTGTCCGTGGCGCCGTTGGGGCTGCTGCTGCACGCCTCGCGTGCGTTGGAGAGCGCGCCCAACGTGGCGCAGGCCGTGGAGCGCGGTGCGCCCTTGTCGCGCATGTTGTTGCCGACGCTCAGACGCTACACCGACCGCGATGGCGACGGGGTCAGCGGCGCCTTCGGTGGTGGCGACTGCAACGACGGCGACGCATCCATCTTCCCCGGCGCAGAGGAGCTGCTCGACAACGGCGTGGACGAGGACTGCTCCGGCGCAGATCTCACCAAGCAGAAGCTGCTCGCGCTGTCTCCGCCGCCGACCGGCGCCAAGGTGGACGAGTCGCAGGTGCCGAAGGACCTCAACATCGTGCTCATCACGGTGGACACGTTGCGCGCCGATCTCGGCTACAGCGGCTACGCACGTCCCATCTCGCCCAACATCGATGCCCTGGCGGCGCGTGCCACGGTGTTCGAGAACGCCTACTCGCTGGCCAGCTACACGGGCATGAGCGTGGGGCCGATGTTGATTGGCAAGTATTGCAGCGAGACGAACCGCAACTTCGGTCACTTCGTGAAATTCTCGGAGAAAGAGCTGTTTCTCACGGAGCGCCTCAAGCGGGCCGGCTACCGCACGATGGCGGTGCACGCGCACCGCTACTTCGACAAGTTCGGTGGCCTCGAGCGTGGCTTCGACGTGCTGGACCTGGGCGCCGCGCCACCCAAGGACGCGCCCTGGGCGGTCGACAGCCGCTCCACCAGCCAGCCCTTGACCGACGCCGCGATCAAGCTGCTCGAAGATCCCAACAACACGGGCGGCCGGTTCTTCATGTGGGTGCACTACCTGGACCCGCACGCGGACTATCTCCGTTACGAGGGCATCGACTTCGGTCGCAAAGCACGGGACGCATACGACGGTGAGGTCGCCTTCACCGATCGGCACGTGGGTCGTTTGCTCGAGGCGATCGAGAAGTCGCCGTTCGCGGGCCGAACGGCGATCGTGTTCACCAGCGACCACGGCGAAGCGTTCGGTGAGAACGGCAAGTGGACCCATGGCGAGCGGTTGTGGGAGACCTTGGTGCGCGTGCCGTTGATCGTGGACGTTCCGGGGACGACGCCGCGGCGAGTGCCCCAGCGGCGCAGCGCCATCGACTTGGCGCCGACCATCCTGGAGCTGGCGCACGTGCCGCTGCCCAAGGGCGAGCCGGGGTCGACCGACTTCTTGTCGGGCGTCTCGCTCTTGCCGGACGTGTACTCCAACCCCAAGGACAAGCTCGTCGAGCGAGACATCTTCATCGACATGCCGCAGGGCAAGAACAACGAGCAGATCCGCGCGCTGATTCACGGCGACATCAAGCTCACCGTGCTGCGCGAGGCGTCCTTCGATCTGTACGATCTCGCCGCGGACCCGGGGGAGGAGCGCAACCTCGCCACTGAGAACGCGCAGCTCCTCTCGGAGATGAAGGAGCGCTACGCGGCCACGAAGGCGCGCCTGCGGGAGGTCAAGGTGGGGCCCAAGGACTACTGGTGACCGGCGGCGTTGTGCGCGTGCCACCGGCGGAGTTCCGCTGTATCGTTCCTGGCGGATGGCGAGCCCGTTTCAAACCGCGCCTGGCGCCGTGGTGTTCGATCTCGATGGCACGCTGCTCGACAGTCGCGGAGACATCGCCGCGGCCGTCAACCACGCGCTGCTCACCCACGGACGAACGGCGCTCACACCGGCCGTGATCGCGAGCTTCGTGGGCGATGGCGCGCGGTCGCTCCTGGCACGAGCAGCCAAGCTACCCGAGAACGCCGGCGAGCTGGACGCCCTGCTCGACGCGTTCCTCGCCTACTACGTGGCCCACCCCACAGACTTCTCCAAGTGGGTCGAAGGCGCGCCGGCCGTGCTCGATCGCGTGGCCGATCTCGATCTACCCATCGCGCTCTGCACCAACAAGGCGCGGCCCGTCACCGACGCCATCCTGTCTGCGCTGGGCGTGTTCACGCGCTTTCGCGCCATCTATGCCGGCGGAGACGGTCCCGAGAAGAAGCCCGCGGCAGGTCCGCTCCTGACGCTCGCGAAGAAGCTCGGCGTGGAGCCCTCCAGCTTGGTGATGGTGGGGGACGGTCCGCAAGACGTCGAGTGCGCTCGCCGCACGGGTTGCCGGGTGATCGGCGTGGTGGGCAGCTTCGCCCCACACGATCGACTGACCGAGGCCAAGCCCGACGTGGTGCTCACGTCGCTTGCGGAGGTGCCTGACGTGGTGCGTCGCTGGTGCGACGCGACGGCGCGGCTGAGCGCGATTCGGCCCACGCGCGACTGATCGCACGCTTCGCTCGAGGCGTGGCAGCTCTGCTTTGTGATTCAAAGCCGAGAGGTCCGGTGTATCCTCGGCCCGGTCTCCCTGCTCGGCGCTCAGGTCGATGCCCGACACATCCCTCATTGGTCTCACGCTCGCGAGTAGGTTCCGCATCACCGGAGTGATCGGTGAGGGCGGCATGGCGACCGTGTACCGCGGCCTCTCCGGCGAGGGCGAGGGCGAAGAGGTCGCGGTCAAGATCATGAACCCCGATCTGGCCAAGGAGAGCCGGTTCGTGCGGCGCTTCCGGCGCGAGGCCAAGGCCGCCGCGATGCTCAAGCACCCGAACATGGTGCAGATCCTCGAGTTCGGGGTCGACCAAGGCTACGTGTTCTTGGCGATGGAGCTGCTCCGCGGCCAAGACTTGGCCATGCTGCTCCACCGCGAGCGGCGGATCCCGGAGGCGCGCGCGGTACAGATCGTCATCCAGGTCTGCCGCGCCCTCTCCACGGCGCACAAGCAGGCGATCATCCATCGCGACCTGAAGCCCGACAACATCATGCTCGTGCGCGCCCCGGAGGGTCAGGCCCTTCCGGTGCCGGGCATGGCGGTCACCGACTTCGTCAAGGTGCTCGACTTCGGCATCGCCAAGATCCTCGACGCCGACGACGACAAGGGCAACCCGGGCGACCCGCGCGCCGAGCCCATCACGCAGGAGAAGTCCATGCTCACGCGCGTGGGCACGATCGTCGGCACCCCCGCGTACATGGCCCCGGAGCAAGGCCGAGCCGAGCCCGTCGACGCGCGCACCGACGTCTACGCGTGCGGCGTGCTGCTGTACGAGCTGATCACCGGCCGCGTGCCGTTCACGGGCGAGACACCGATGCAAGTGGTGATGCGCCACGTCAACGAGCCGCCGCGTCCGCCCAGCGAGCATTGCCCGGTGCAAGCCGACGTGGAGAAACTGATCATGCGTGCGCTCGCGAAGTTCCCCGCGGAGCGCCAGCAGACCGCCGAGGAGATGGCGTTCGAGCTGCTCGGGGTGCTGCCCAAGGTAGGGGGCCAGGCTGCCGCCGCCGACGAGCCCGACGTCAAGAAGACGCTGGTGATCGAGGCTCCACCACCGCCACCGAGAGACGTGGCCAAGCCCCGGCCCGCGGCGGGAGCACCGGCCAAGCCCGTGCCTGCACCGCCGCCCACTCGACCCACGGCGGCCGCGGCGGCGCAAGTGGCGACCCACGCTTTCCAGGGCGATGGCGCGTCTCCTTTCCCCACGCTGAACATCGAGGTCCCGGACGACATTTTCCCCGCGGGCTTTGCGCCCGGCGCGGTGAGCGCGCCCGGCTCCACGGACCCGGCCCCCACCAAGCGGATCGACCCGCCCAAGGCGCCGGCCGCGCCCAAGCCCGCCGCAGGCGTCCCGTTGGTCCAGCCCGGACAGGAGCGCGCGTCGCTGATGCAGACGCTGGCCTCGGAGGTGGAGTCGCCGCCGCCGTCGTCCGACGACGAAGAAGAGGCCGCCACCGTGATCAAGGCGCCGACCGAGGTCGACCGCGCCCGCATGTCGCTCGCGGAAGAAGCCATGGCGAAGGCGCTCGGGCAGCCGGCTCCCGCCATGGCATCGAAGCCCGCCTTGGGTGAGGGGCTGCCCAAATTCTCGGGACCCGACAGCGTCGAGCCCACCCTGATTGCGCCGGGTGGCAGCTCTGGGTCCGGGCCCGCTCCGGCCGCGCCCAACCCTGCGCTGGCCCACGAAAAGACGGAGATCACCGGCGTTCCTGCGTTCGAGTCGAAGATCGATCTCAAGAACCTGAACGCGACGCTTCCGCTCGACCCAGAGGAGTTCGAGAAGCTCAAAGCCGAGGCGAACGTGTCCAAGGCTGCCGCTCCGGCCGGCCCCTCGCCCGCCCCCGCGCGCGAGAGCCGGCGCCCGACGGGCGAGCTCATCCCGATCAACCTGAACGAAGAAGCCCCCAAGCCGCCCGCCCTGGCCCCGCCCGATGCGCCGCTGGTATGGGAGCCCAAGCCGCGGCGACTGTCGGGTGCGACGGCGCTGGTCGTGGGCATCGCCATCGGCGCCGTGTTGGTCGCCGTGTTCCTGGGCGTGTTCCTGCTCATGCGCGGCGACGGCGGCTGAAAAAAAGCAGCCGGAAAGCTCCGCCGAGCCGAGCGTTCTTTGATAGTCGTTGGTGGTGGGCCGCCTGCGCGACTTGGTGCGCGCTCGGGAGGTGCCGCTCCTCATGGGAGTGCTCAATTGCACCCCCGATTCGTTCTCGGATGGGGGGCTCTACCTCGACGAGCGATCAGCTGTGGAGCATGCCGAGAGCATGCTGCGGGCCGGTGCTTCCATCGTGGATGTGGGCGCCGAGTCGACGAGACCCGGGGCGGCGCGCGTGAGCGCGGACGACCAGCTCGCGCGCATGCTGGGAGTCGTGCGCCGCCTCTCGCGCGGGGAGATCATGGTGTCGGTCGACACCACCGATACGGTCGTGGCCGAGCGCGTCCTCGGCGAAGGGGCGGCGCTCATCAATTGTGTGGATCCATCACGCGCGGCTCCGCTCGCCGAGCTGTGTCGGCGCGCTGGTGCGTCTCTCGTGATCATGCACAGCCGCGGCGACATGGAGCACATGGCTGGCTTCTCCTCCACGGGCGAGACCAGCTACCGTGACGTGCTGGCCGACGTCGCGGCCGAGCTCGCGCTCGCCCGCGATCAGGCTCTCGAGCGTGGGCTCGACCCGGCGGATCTGCTGCTCGATCCAGGTCTGGGCTTTCACAAGAGCGCGCGTCATTCGCTGGTGTTGCTCGCTGGCCTGCCCCGCCTGCGTGAGCTCGGGCACGAGCTGTGTGTCGGCACCAGCCGCAAGTCGTTCCTGGCGGCGATGGGCGCCCCGGCGGGCTCTCGCCCCGCTCCGCCGACGGAGCGATTGGGGGCGACGGTGGCGTCTTGTTTGATCGCCGCGCAGCGTGGTGCGGCGGTGCTGCGCGTGCACGACGTCGCCGCCGTTCGTCAGGCGCTGTGGTTCGATCGCGCCGCTCGGCAGGAGGGAGAAGGCCGTGCTTGAGCCGTTCCTCCGCATCTTCGCGGGGCGCAGCCACTGGGAGATCGCGCGCGACGTGTTCGACGTCGCGATCGTGGCCTACCTGATCTACCGCGTGCTCTTGATCGTGCGCGGCACCCGCGCCATGCAGATGGGTGTCGGGCTCGGCATCATCCTGCTGCTCTACTTGGCGTCCAAGTCGTTCGGCCTGGTCACGCTGCAGAGCCTGCTCTCGTACGTGCTGTCGTCGATCATCCTGATCGTCGTCGTCGTGTTCCAGAACGACATTCGGCGCGCCTTGATCCGCGTGGGTGGGCGCGCCTGGTTCAGCCGCGGCCGTCGCCAAGAGCAGTCGCGCGTCATCGACGAGGTGGTCGCGGCGGTGACCGAGCTGGCCCGGCACCGCATCGGCGCGATCATCACGTTCGAGCAGGACGCCAACCTGCTCGAGTTCACCAAGGGCGAGGGTGTCATCATCGGCGCAGCCGTCACGCGCGAGCTGCTCGTGGCCATGTTCTACCCCGAGTCGGTGAACAAGCTGCACGACGGCGCGGTCATCATCCGCGATCTGAAGATCGCTCGCGCGGGCGTGTTCTTCCCCATGCCTGACACCAAGGTGGCAGACAACGCCATGGGCAGCCGCCACCGCGCCGCGCTGGGTATCACCGAGGAGACCGATGCGGTGGTCGTGGTGGTGAGCGAGGAGCGCGGCACCATCAGCATTTGTTACAACGGCAACATCGTGGCCAACGTGGACGCCACCGCGTTGCGCCAGACGTTGGTCACCATGCTCGAGCGCAAGCAGGTCGCGGCAGAGGCGGCGCGCGTGTTGGCCCTCGCCAAGACGAAGTCGGCCGGCGAGCCGATCAGCGGGCGCCCGGACCCGACCACCTCGCCCGTGCCGATCAGCCAGCCGCCGCCAGCCGTCGCGAGCGCCAGCGCGACCCCGCTGCCGCGCCCTGCCAGGAGCTCCACGAAGGCCGATCGCGCACGCGCCGAGGTGGCTCACAGCGCAGAGCCAGAGGTGGCGCACGCCAAGCGAGTGGCCACGCCCATGCCGAGGACCACCAAGTCCATCCTGCCCGAGCTGCCCGAAGAGGCGGGGCCGGCCTCCGAGCGGCCGCTGCCCTCGGAGCGCCCGCCCGAGCCGGATCGACCGAGCTTCGTGCCCAGCAGTCGGCCCGGCGCTCTCGAAGACGTCGTCGAAAGGCGGGACGAGCCATGACGGGGCCGGCCTCCACCCACGAAGACGGCTGGCTCGACAACCTGGGCCTCAAGCTCGTGTCGGTGCTGTGCGCGCTCGGGTTCTTCCTGTTCATCCGCGGCGCCGAACAGGCCGAGCTGCGCTACGACGTGGGCGTCGCGCACTCGCAGCCGCCGGAGGACGCGCGGCGCATCTTGGTCAAGGAGCCCCCGACCCAGGTGAGCGTGACGCTGCGAGGCCCGCGCACCATGCTCGAGTCGCTGCCCAGGGACCTGGGCACGCTGACCTTGGATCTGTCCACCGGCTACGAGTCGGTGATCGAGGTCACGCGCGACTCCATCCCCAACATCCCCAACGGCGTGGAGGTGGTGCAGGTCTTTCCGCCTCGCATCGAGGTGCGCTGGGACGACGTGGTCTCGCGCGAGCTGCCCGTGCAGGTCGCCGTCGTCGGGCAGCCGGCCGAGGGGCACATCGTCTCGGGCGGCGTCACGCTGATCCCCTCCTCGGTCACTGCAACGGGGCCGCGCACGATCGTGGACCTGATGCAAATCGCGCGAGGTGCCGCGGTGGACATCTCGGGCGTCACGGCGGGCACCGACGAGCAAATCCTGCCGCTCGACTTTCCGCCCACTTCGGTCGAGTACTCCGTGCCCAGCGTGAAGGCCCAGGTGGTCGTCGTGCGCGAAGAGCGCACCGTGCCGTTCAAGGCCGTCAAGGTCGAGGTGGTGGGCGCCCCCGGCGCGACCACGCGCCCCGAGACGGTGACCGTGAAGGTCCGCGGCGTGCGGGAGGTGGTGAACGCGGTAGAGGCGGACCAGCTCGTCCCCCGCGTGGAGCTGCCAGCGGACGTGGACCTGAAGAAGAAGGGCAGCGCCATGGCCAAGGTGCTGCTCAAGATCCAAAATGCCACCGTGGAGATCGAGCCCCAAGAGGTGCTGGTCAAATGGTGAGGCGCTGGGCTGCCCTGAGCCTTCTGATCGCCGCCGCGCTCGTGCCGCAACGCGCCCACGCGGACGACGCGCAGAGCTCGGCTCGGGTGGTCGATCGCGTCGTGGCCCGCTGGCGCACCGTGGATCAAGAAGGAGTCTCGCAGGCCAACCTGATCTTTGCGAGAGAGCTCGCGTTCGAGGCCCGCGTCGAGGCCATGGCGCTGGGCGATCTGCCCAACGCCAAGCTGGCCGACCGCCACATCCGCGCAGCGCTCTCGCGCCACGTGACCGAGTCTCTGCTCGACGAGCTTCCGCTCGACCCGCCGCCCACGCCAGCCGAGATCGCCGAACGCGCGGAGAAGGCGCGCAGCGCCCTCGAGGCGCGTGTGGGGGGCGTCGATCGGCTCGAGGCGGCGCGGCTCAAGGAGCGCCTCGAGAAGGACGAGGTCGACTCCATCCTGCGCCGCACCGCACGCGCGAGCCTGTACCTGGATCGCATGGTGGCGCCGCTCTTGTTGCCGTCCGACATCGAGCTTCGCGAGCTGCACGCAGAGGGCAAGACCCCGTTTTCGGACCAACGCTTCGTCGACGTGGCCGAGAAGATTCGGCGCTGGGTCCTGGCCCAACGCATGAGCACCGCCCTCGACGACTTCTGGCAGCGGGCGCGCGCCCGGATCGTGATCACCTGGGCCAAGAAGTAGCCCGCGAAGTCGAAGTCTCTCGCAAACTGCTAACGTCGCGGCATGAGCGATACGACCGCCGCCCCGGCGCCCGCCCACTGGAGGGAGGACTTCAGCCTCCGCGCGATCCTGACGGGCGCCGCGCTCGGCGCCGTGCTCTCTGCGTGCAACATCTACAGCGGGCTCAAGATCGGCTGGTCCAGCAACATGAGCATCACCGGCGCGCTGCTCGCGTTCGCGTTGTGGCGCGTGCGACGCAACTCGGCGCGTCCCTTCACGATGCTGGAGACCAACTTGTCGCAAGCGGCGTGCAGCGCCGCAGCCGCGGTGTCCTCGGCGGGGCTGGTGGCAGGCATTCCCGCGTTGAGCGTGCTCACCGGGCGCGTGCTGCCGTGGCCTTCGCTCGCCGCTTGGGTGTTCAGCGTGTGCGCGGTCGGCATCATGATCGCGGTGCCGATCCGGCGCGCCATGATCGTCGCCGAGCCGCTGCCGTTCCCGTATGGCATCGCGGCTGCAGAGACGATCCGCGGCATGTACTCCAAGGGCGCGGACGCGATCCGGCAAGTGTACCTGCTCATCGCGACCGGCGTGGCTGCCGGCGCGTGGAAGCTGCTCGAGCACCTCAAGGTGCTGAAGGTCGTCACCATCCCGGGCGCGGTTGGCGGCCAGCAGCTGAAGAACCTCACGTTCGCTCTCGATCCCTCGATTCTGCTGGTGGCGGTGGGTGGCATCATGGGCCCGCGCGCAGCGCTGTCCGTGTTCGCGGGCTCGCTGCTGTCGTACGGCGTGCTCGCACCCAGGCTGCTCGAGCGCGGGTGGGTCCAGGCTGGCGCCGCCGACAAAAGCTGGTTCCCCAAGATCGTGGAGTGGGTGTTGTGGCCGGGCGTCACGCTGATGGTCGTCAGCTCGATCGCCGGAGTGGTGTTGTCGTGGAAGACGGTGTCGCGCTCGTTCTCGGGATTGTTCTCGAAGGGTGACGCCGAGCGCGATCCGACCGACGTGCCCGCGACCATGCTGCGAGTCGGCTTCTTCGGCACCGTGCTGCTCAGCGTGGTCCTGCAGGTCGTGTTGTTCGAGATCCCGATCTGGGCGGCGTTGATCGGCCTGGCGCTGTCGCTCGTGCTGGCCATCGTCGCCGCACGCGTGAACGGTGAGACCGGCGTTACGCCGATCGGGGCGATGGGCAAAGTCACCCAGCTCACCATGGGTGTCGCGGTGCCGGGGGACGTGACCGTCAACCTGATGACCGCCAACGTGACGGGCGGCGGCGCGTCGCAGTGCGCAGACCTCATGAACGACCTGAAGACGGGCCGCATCCTGGGCTCCACGCCGTGCAGTCAGTGGCTCTCGCAGCTCGGCGGCGCGCTCGCGGGCTCACTGGCGGGCTCGGCGATCTACCTGGTGCTGATCCACAGCCCCAAGGAGCAGCTGTTCACGCCCGAGTGGGCCGCTCCAGCCGTCACGACCTGGAAGGCGGTGGCCGAGATCTTCTCGCGCGGACTCACTGCGCTGCCCCCGGGCGTCGCGACCGCGATGGCCGTGGCAGCCGTCGCCGGCATCGCGCTCGCGGTGATCGACAAGCGCGCCCCGCGCAACATCGCAGGCTGGTTCCCGTCGGCGGCGGCCTTCGGCCTCGGCTTCGTGGTGCCCGCCAACCAGTCGCTCTCGATGTTGCTCGGCGGCCTTTTGGCCTACGGCGTGGGGCGCGCGGCCAAGACGTGGTCGGAGAAGTACTGGATCATCCTGTGCTCAGGCGTCATCGCCGGCGAGAGCCTGGTGGGCGTAGGCATCAGCATTCAGGGGGTCGTGGCAGGCTGGGCCGGCGGATGACTCCACGCCCGCCCGCCACCTCCCGCCGGCGGCTGCTCGAAGCTCAGGGAGGCGTGCCGCAGCTCGCCCAGGTGAGCATGTCGGTCTTCTCGGTGCCGCTCAGCGCCGGGCTCGGCGCGATCGGCATCTCGTCGTCCTCGACCTGCTCCACGATCGCGTCGGGGAACTGGCTGGCAGCCTCGTACGTGTCGTAGTCGAAGCCTTCCGGCGCTGACTGGCGGCTCACCGCGTCGGTCAGCGTGGTCGCGTGGCAGTTGGTGCACTTGCTGAACGCGCCGCTCAGCTCGCTGAAGCCTTTGACCGTGCTGCAGTCGAACTCGCCACTCGAGCTCGTGTCGTCTCCGCAGCCCTGGGCGACCATCGTGCCCACGCCGGCCAGAGTCACCAGAATCACACCGAAAACACGCTTCACCATGTTGAGCCTCGCAAAGGTAGTGCCGTCACCCGCAGGCAGGCCCGGCGGGCGACGGCAGCAAGATAGGGCAGACCGAGACGTTCGGTCGCGAGAATTGTGCCCGCCGCGAGCTACTGCGCAAGCGGGAGCGAGGTCCACCCACAGTGTCCGCAAATCTTCCTCGGAATATTGTGACGGCCTGCACATTTTTTTCGCCGGGCCGCGTGTAAGGGTTCGCACCCTGGCACCGTCTATTGCTCAGCCAATCGGCGGAACCCTCGGAGGTCCCGATGTCTCGTGCCCACCATCAACGTCGGCCGGCGCTTCGCGTCGCCCAGCTCGCCCTCTTGCTCCTGGCCACTGCCAGCGCAGCCTGCACCTTCAAGTCGGCCGGCCCCGCCCGCGCAGCCAACTACGACTACAGCGAGTTCGAGGTCTACGACCAGCCGCACGCTTCGTCCCCGGTCTGGGAAAGCGGCTTGCCCGAGAACCGCTAGCCCCCGTAGTCTGCCGCCGGGATGCCCCAACGCATCGTTCGGCCGCTGTTCGCCCTCCTGTTAGCCGCCCTCGCGGGCGGCTTCTTGGCGATGAAGATGCCCGAGTACGCCGTGCAGATCTGCTTGGCAAACGGCATCTTCGGCGTCGCCGCGCTGTTCTACGCCACCCAGGAGGCGGGCGGAGGACTGGGCGCGTTGGTCTCGGCGCTGCGCGACGCTCGTCGCGGCAAGAAGCCGAGCCCCCCGGAGGACGCTACTGGCGACGTGGGTGCGGCGTTCGACGAGATTGGGCGCATCGTCGAAGAGCACGAGGAGCTGACGCTCGCCAAGCAGACCGCCGAGCAGCAGGCCACGACCCTCGAGCGCGAGATCGACGTCCAAGTCAGCCGCCTGAAAGCCGAGGTCGAGCGTGCGCGTGAAGAGAGCAAGAAGGCGCACGACTCCGGTGAGAAGACCACGGCGCTGAAGGAGCCGACCGAGCGCCTTGGCGACTCGGTGCAGCAGATCGAGGCTGCCGGCCCGGTCATCACCTCGGTGGTGACCGAGCTGAGCGGTCACGTCCGCACGGTGAACCAGGCTCTGGCGGAGGTGTACCAGTCGATCGAGAGCCTGGCGACGAGCGCCGAGGAGTCGAGCTCCAGCATCTTGGAGATGACGACGACCAACGAGGAGGTCGCGCAGAACGTCGGGGAGCTCGCCACCAGCGTGCGCGAGACGGCGACCTCGATCGAGGAGATGGCCTACTCGATCCGCGAGGTCGCCCGCAACATCGACGCCCTCTCGCTCACGGCAGAGGAGACCAGCTCGTCGATGAACGAGATGGACGTTTCGATCGACCAGGTGCAGTCGAACGCCAACGAGACGGCCCGGCTGTCGGAGGAAGTGGCGCTCGACGCCGAGCGCGGCGCCGAGGCCATCCTGAAGACGATCGGCGAGATCAACCGCATCCGCGAGTCGAGCCAAGAGGCCGTCAGCGTCATCTCGAACCTGGGCACGCGCATCGACGCGATCGGCCAGATCCTGGCCGTGATCGACGACGTCGCCGAACAGACCAACCTGCTCGCGCTGAACGCCGCGATCATCGCCGCGCAGGCGGGCGAGCACGGCAAAGGCTTCGCCGTGGTGGCCGACGAGATCAAGGACCTCGCCGAGCGCGCCGGCGGCAGCACCAAAGAGATCGCCGAGCTGATCAAGACCATCCAGGCCGAGTCGCGCAACGCGATCAACGCCGTGGAGCGCGGCGCTCAGAACGTGTCGCGCGGCGTCGAAGTGTCCAACGAGGCAGAGCGCGCGCTGAAGAAGATCTTGGAGAGCTCGCAGAAGTCCACCGCCATGGTCCGCGCCATCGCACGCGCCACGGTCGAGCAGGCCAAGGGCTCCAAGCAAGTCACCGACGCCATCGGACGCATCGCCGAGACGGTGCAGCAGATCGCGGCGGCCACGGCCCAGCAGGCGCGCGGCTCGGATCAGATCATGAAGAGCGCCGAGAAGATGCGCATGATCACCCAGCACGTGGAGCGATCCAGCCAGGAGCAAGCCAAGGGCGGTCGCCAGATCACCGCGTCGATCGAGCAGATCTCCTCCATGGTCAACACGCTGAACGCCTCGCAGCGCTCGCAGCGCAAGAGCGGCGATCAGTTGCTGGACCTCGCCCGCAAAGTGGAAGACCTGGCGCGCGCACAGAGCGACCACCTGAAGGCCCTGCGCACCTCCTTCAGTCGCCTGGAACGCGTGCTCGCCCCCGCCCCGAAGGAGTAAGCCTCGTGGCCAAAGACCTGCTCCTCGCCATCGACCAAGGCACCACCGGCAGCACCGTGTTGGTGCTCGATACGCAGGGCAACACGCTCGCGCGCTCGACCGTCGAGTTTGCGCAGCACTACCCAGAACCTGGTTGGGTGGAGCACGACGCCACGGAAATTTGGGCCAGCGTCGAGGCTGCGGCCAAGCGCACGCTCGCCGGCGTGGACGTGACGCGCATCGCCGCGGTGGGCATCACCAACCAGCGCGAGACCACGCTGGTCTGGGATCGCCGAACAGCGAGCCCGATCGCGCCCGCCATCGTGTGGCAAGACCGGCGCACGGCCGGGATCTGCAAGCAGCTCCGCGATGCCGGTCACGAGGAGCTCGTGCGCACGCGAACCGGCCTGGTGCTCGACCCGTACTTCAGCGCCACCAAGATCGCGTGGCTGCTCGACCACAGCAGCGGTGCGCGCGCCCGCGCAGACAAGGGCGACCTCGCCTTCGGCACGATCGACAGCTTCCTCATCCACCGGCTCTCTGCCGGCAAGAGCCACGTCACCGACGCGACCAACGCCTCGCGGACGTCGCTGATGGCGCTCGACGGCTCACGCTGGGACGACGAGCTGTTGCGCCTGTTCGAGGTGCCCCGCGCGGTGCTCCCGGAGATCGTCTCGTCGGCCGGTGAAGTGGCGCACACGCAGGGCCTGGGCTGGTTGCCCGATGGCGTTCCCATCGCCGGCATCGCCGGGGATCAGCAGGCCGCTTTGTTCGGCCAAGCCTGCTTCGCCGTGGGGGACAGCAAGTGCACCTACGGAACCGGCGCGTTCGCGCTCACCAACATCGGGGCCTCCCCCAAAGGCAGCACTCGCGGGCTGCTCACCACCGTGGCGTGGAAGGTCGGCGCGGAGCTCACCTATGCGCTCGAGGGCAGCGCGTTCATCGCGGGCGCGGCGGTGCAGTGGCTGCGCGACGGGCTCGGCTTGATCAAGAGCGCCGCGGAGATCGAGGCGCTCGCGCGTTCGGTCGAGAGCTCGGACGGAGTCGTGTTCGTGCCAGCGCTCTCGGGGCTGGGAGCGCCGCACTGGGATCCGCAGGCGCGCGGCGCGATCAGCGGGCTCACGCGCGGCACGACGGCGGCGCACATCGCCCGCGCCACGCTCGAAGGCATCGCCTTCTCGGTCGCCGATCTGCTCGAGGCCATGAGCGCCGACCTCGGCGGGTCCTTGCGCCGCATGCGCGTGGACGGCGGCGCGGCAGCCAACGATTTGCTGATGCAGTTCCAGTCCGACGTCACCGGTCTGTCGCTCGAGCGCCCCAGAGAGCTCGAGTCCACCGCGCGTGGCGCGGCGATGCTGGCCGGGCTGGGCGTGGGGCTGTTCGGGAGCATGTCCGACGCGGCCCGCATGTCGCAGGCGGACGCGACCTTCAAGCCTGCGCTGGACGCCGAAGCTCGGCAGGCGCGCAAGCAGGCCTGGCAAGCGGCGGTGCGGCTCGTGAAGACGCACGGCTGAGCGCTAGCAGGCCCCCTGCCCACCCGTTCCGCTGCGGTGGCTGGAATGCATCGGGGACCGGCCGGGTTGACCCCACCGAACCTCGATGTCTCTGTCAGCCTGCGGCTGAAAGGCGTGTTATGAATCGTGCTCAATCTGCAGCGAGCCAGGTGCGTCCGTCCGGACGCCCTGTCATTTTGGATGTCTCCCCCGCGACGACGCCGCTGCGTGTGGTGACAGCCCTCAAGGAAACCGATCACGTGACAGACCCCGCAACGAGACCCCCGCTCAGGCGTGTCGTCCGCAAGGACGGTGGTGCGGACGCGAGCGAGGACAGCCACGACGGCATCATTGGGTTGGTGCCGCAGCCGCCGGGCACGCCCGTGCGCGACGTGCCGGTCGACTGGGAGGCGCTCGAGGACGCGTTCGAGAACAACGCTCCTGAGGTCCACTCGTACCTGCACCTGGTGACTGGCGACGTTCTCCGCATCGTGGACGGCGTGGCCGACCCGCAGATGCACGCGCGCATCGCCGCGGACGCGACCTATCTGCGCATCGATCCGGTGAGCTCGCGCGAGCAATACCGCTGGATGGAGCGGTACATCCCGATGGTCGACGACCCCGAGCTGCAGCAGAAGCTGACGCAAGCGATCGACGGCAAAGGGGCGTTCCGTCGCTTCAAGGACGTGCTCATGTCCTACGGCCCCGAGCGGGAGCGTTGGTTCTCGTTCCGCTCGGAGCGTCTGCGCATCTTCATGGAAGCGTGGCTCAGCGCGCATGCGCTCGCCCCCATCCCGCGACCGGTGTGGGCGCCCGAGGCTGCCCCCTCGCCGCTTCCGGGTGATGCTCCCGTCGCTCCCGCGCCGGTGGCGCCCCCAGCGCTCGAGGCCCGTCCAGACCGGCGAGGGCGCAGCGCCGAGTCGCTGCGCAAGTCCTTGCGCGACATTGCCGACGCCCTCGGCCCCCGGGATCTCGACACGCTCGTGGCGTTCGCGGAGTTCGTCCGCTCCCGACGTGCCCAGCGCTCGTTCCCCAGTCATTTCGCAGACGGCGGCGTGGAAGACGACCTGCCCGTCTCGGCCGAAGTGACCTCGCAGCCGGAAGAGTAGTCCCCAAGAGGCCGTGCCGCTGCACCGGCTCGGGCGTTGCGCGTCCTTTGGGACCGGTTGGAATCCCTTTCAGTTTGGAAGGGCGTTGCGCGTCCGTCAGGGACCGGTGTAGAACGCCGTTCCCGCGTTTCGGCGTGGGTGATGGAGAGGTGGCCGAGCGGCCTAAGGCACGTGCTTGCTAAGCACGCGTAGGGGAAACTCTACCGCGGGTTCGAATCCCGCCCTCTCCGCCGACGCTCGCTGCGCGCCGCGCTGGCTCAGAAGAACGTGCAGCACACGGCGTTGCAGATGGCCACGGTGCCCGGCACATGGTTCTCGCGCAAACATGAGCAACCGCCGCCCATCCCGGCGCCGGGGCTCATGGTGGTCATCTGGCCGGTGGTGGCGGTGTAGCCGCACGACACAGCCAGCTCGTTGGGCTGGCAGCTGACGGTGGCTTGGTTGCCGCTGAAGCTGGTGCCGATCGGGTGGCACTCGAACTGAGGCTTCTGGCAGACCCAACTGCTGCCGTTGAAGCGCAGCACGTCGCCCGTGTTGCAACCGGAGGTGTTGATCGACACGTTGCTGCCGCTGATGCTGAGCGGAGCCGTGGCCGTGGCCATGCCGCTCGGTCCTTGCGGGCCCTGCGGACCGGCAGGCCCCTGCGGCCCTGCCGGACCGATCAGGCCCGAGGGATCACCCACCCACTGGCCCTGGTTGTCGATGACGGTGGTGGCGCCGATCGAGACGCTGGTGGGGTGGATGTCGCCGATCGCGTCGCTGGCTGTGATCGCGTACGGGACGCTGTTCACCGGCGCCCGAGGGGTCATCTCGGGGTCTGCGCCGACCGTGACGCCGAGGTACAGCTGCGTGCTGGCGAATAGCCCCGACAGGGAAACGCTGTCACCGAGGGCCACCGAGTAGAAGCCGTCCTCGAAGGCGATGGCGTGGTTCTCGGTCCACACGGCCGTGCCTGCGGTGGCGTCGTCGTACAGGTTGAACTCGACGTTGAGCGTGCCGTTGACAGGCTGTCCGACGGCATCGAACAGGCGCCCTTGGTGGGTGAGGCGCATGGGTACGTCGGCTCGTGCCTCTGCCGCCCACATGCCCACGAAACACGCGCAGAACGACCAGATCCACCACATCCCCCGAGCGTTCATGCACGCGATCGTCGCGGTCGGTGTCGGGCCTTGTCAAGGCGCCCCCGTCGTCCTAAGCCCGTCCGCCGCATGTCCGCCGCGCCGATCGACAAGCAGGCGCTCCGCAGCGAGCTCGTGGAGCGCCTTCGCAGCGAGCTCGAGGCGATGGAGCGCGCGCAAGCCGCTACCGTCGAGGGCGCCACCAGCGAAGAGGCCAAGCCCGAGAACGACAAGGACACACGCGCCCTGGAGCAGTCGTACTTGGCGCGCGGTCAAGCTCGTCGTGTGGAAGACCTGCGCGACGGCTTGGCCAAAGTCATGTCGATGCCGGTGCGGCCGCTGGCAGAGGGTGCGCGCATCGCGCTCGGCGCGCTGGTGCTGATCGAGGAGGCGGACTCCGAGCAAGAGCTGTGGATCGCGGCGTACGGCGGTGGTGGTCGCCTGGCCTCCGGACGTGTGCAAGTGGTGACGCCCAGCTCACCGCTCGGCGGCGCGCTGATCGGCAAGCAGGCCGGGGACGACGCGGAGGTGCAGGTCGGGCCCAAGCGCCGGTCCTTCACGATCGTGTCGGTGCGCTGATGGTGGGCCCCGCGCCGCGCTGCGAGCCCCTCGCCCGGGCGACGTGCTACCGCTGCTTTCGACCCACGCGGGTGTGTTACTGCGAGAGCCTGCCGGCGATCGAGAGCGAGACGCGGGTACTGTTCTTGCAGCACCCGCGCGAAGAGTTCATGCCCATCGGCACCGCGCGCATGGCGTCTCTGTGCCTGCCTGGCTCGGTTGTGTTGGTCGGCACGGAGCTCGAGCGCGACCCGCGCTTGGTGGCCGCGCTGGACGATCCGGCGCGCCCCGCCGTGTTGCTCTGGCCCGGGGGTGAGGCTCGCGACCTCGCCAGCGATCCGCCATCGCAACCGGTGACGCTCATCGTCGTCGACGGCACCTGGTCGCTGGCCAAGAAGCTGGTGCGCCTCAACCCGCGGGTGGCGGCGCTGCCCAGGTACTCGCTCACTCCGCCGCGCGCGAGTGAGTACCGCATCCGCCCCGAGCCCGCCGAGACGTGCGTGTCGACGATCGAAGCGGTGATGTTCGCGCTCGGCATCCTCGAGCGCGACCCGGCGCGCTTCGAGACGATGATGAGGCCCTTCCGCGCGATGGTGGACGCCCAAATCGAGCACGCCGAGCGCATCCGGGGCGCGCGCCTGCGCCACCCTCCCGGGCAGAGACCGCCACTGCTGCTGCCGCCGTTGATGCGCGACCGCGCCCGGTTGGTGCTGCTCGCGGGCGAGGCCAACGCATTCCCGAGGAGCGGCGCGGTGCGCTCAGCGGTCGCGCCGGACGAGCTCGTGCAGGTCGCCGCACACCGGCTCGCGACCGGTGAGTCGTTCGATCAGCTTGCGGCGCCGCGGGCGCCCATCGCGCCGGGCACGCCTGGGCACACTCGGCTCGACCCCGCTGCGATCCTGGCCGCCCCACCGCTCGCCGAGCTGGTCCGTGGGCTCGAGACCTTCCTCCGCCCCGACGACGTGGTGCTCTCGTGGGGCCGATACGCGTTCGACCTCTTGCGTGCGGCGGGGCTTGCAGCGCCCGCCTTCCTCGACGTGCGCGCGGCGCTGACGCGCTTCTGGCAGAGAAAGCCAGGCGCGATCGAGGCGTTCGCGGCCAGCATTGGCTGCGAGCCCGAGCCGCTGGGCCGTGGGCGGGGGGGCTTGCGGCTCGCCTTGCTGACGGGCGCCGTGGAGCACGCGCTGGCCGAAGACGCGGCCCGCTCGGCCCGCGCCTCACGACCGACGTGAGCTGCTATCCTCCGCGGCCGCATATGTCTGGCGTCGTGCTCGAGTGGCTGAACCTGTTGGTGCGCACTGCGCACATCGTGGCGGCCATCATGTGGATCGGCGACTCGTTCCTGTTCATGTGGCTGGACTCGAGCTTGTCCAAGCCCAAGAAGCCGCGCGAAGGGGACGTCGTCGGTGAGCTCTGGATGGCGCACTCCGGCGGCTTCTACGAGGTGGTCAAGCGCAAGAGCCTGAACGAGCTGCCGGACCGCTTGTTCTGGTTCAAGTGGGAGAGCTACACCACTTGGGTCACCGGCTTCTTGCTGCTGGTGGTGGTGTACTGGCACGGCGGCCGCGCGATGATGCTCGAGGCCACCTCGCAGCTCACGCAGCTCCAGGCCGTCGGCTTGAGCTTCGGTTTGTTGGTGGGTGCGGTGGTGGTCTACGACGGCCTGTGCCGGACGCCGCTGATCAAAGACAACAGGCTGTTCGGCCTGATCGGCCTGGTGTTGATCACGGCGTTGGCCCACTGGATTGCGACCCTGCTCACGCCGCGCGCGGCGTTCCTGCAGGTGGGGGCCATGCTCGGCACGATCATGGCGAGCAACGTGTTCTTCCGCATCATCCCGGCGCAGAAACACATGCTGGCCGCCACCAAAGAGGGCCGCGAGGTGGACACCAGCTACGGCGCGCGCGCCAAGCAGCGCTCCACGCACAACCACTACCTGACCTTCCCCGTGCTGCTCACGATGGTCTCGAACCACTTCCCGAGCATGTACGCGCACAAGCAGTCGTGGGCGATCTTGGCGCTCCTGTTCGTGGCCGGAGCGGGCGCCAAGTACGTGATGAACTTCCGGCGGAGCACGCACCCGCTGGTGTTCGTCGGCACGGCGGGCGCGCTGCTCGGCGTGGGCTTCATGACCTTGCCGCCCGGGGACTCGCCCGCGGTGAAGGCGCTCGCGTCGCACCCCACGGTGGACATCACCGAGGCGCGCCAAATCGTGCAGACCCACTGCGTCAGCTGTCACTCGTCGAAGCCCACCGACAAGGTGTTCACCTCGCCGCCGGTGGGCGTGGTGTTCGACTCGCCCGAGCAGATGATGTCGTACGCGCCACGCATCCTGTTCCGCGCGTACGACACGAAGTCCATGCCGCTCGGCAACCAGAGCCACATGAGCGATGAAGAGCGCACCACCCTGGGCGCGTGGGCCTACCAGAACCGAAAGAAGTGATGGGCGAGCTGGTCTTTCGTGGGGAGCGGGTGCTGGTCGGAGGCGAGCTGACCAAGGCCGCGGTGCACGTGTTGGGCAACCGCATCGTGGAGGTGACGGCGTTCGACCAAATCGGCACCCCGTCCCGCTTGATCGAGGCGGGCCAGCACGTGCTGTCCCCGGGCCTCGTGGACTCGCACGTGCACATCAACGAGCCGGGGCGCACCGAGTGGGAGGGCTTCGCCAGCGCCACCGAGGCTGCCGCGGCGGGGGGCATCACCACGGTCGTGGACATGCCGCTGAACTGCATCCCAGCCACCGTCTCGGCGCGTGCCGCAGAGGAGAAGCTCGCCACGCTCGACGGCAAGCTGCACGTGGACGTGGCGTTCTGGGGCGGCGTCATCCCCCACAACACCCGCGAGCTCGAGGGGCTGGCCAAGTTCGGCGTGCCTGGTTGCAAGTGCTTCTTGTGCCCCTCCGGCGTGGACGAGTTTCCCCACGTGTCGCGCGCGGATCTCGACCAGGCCATGCCGGTCCTGCGCGACCTCGGGCTCACGCTGTTGGTGCACGCCGAGGCGCCCGCGCCGCTGGAGTTGGCCGAGCAGCAGCTGCGCGGTGAGAACGCGGATCCGCGTCGCTATCAGACCTACTTGCGCTCGCGCCCCAACGCTGCCGAGGACGACGCGATCGCGATGGTGATCGAGCTGGCGGAGAGGCACGCCTGCCGCTCACACATCGTGCACCTCTCCAGCGCGAGCGCGCTGCCGCTCTTGAAGGCCGCGCAAGAGCGCGGCGTGCCCATCAGCGCCGAGACTTGCTTGCACTATCTGAGCTTCAGCGCCGAGGAGATCGCCGACGGCGCCACCAGCTTCAAGTGCGCGCCTCCCATTCGCGACGCGCACAACCGCGAGGCGCTGTGGTCGGCGCTGGGCCGAGAGCTCAGCATGGTCGTCTCGGATCATTCGCCGTGCACCCCCGAGCTCAAGCGTCCCGAGACGGGTGACTTCATGGGCGCGTGGGGAGGCATCTCGGGCCTGGAGCTGGGGCTCTCGGTGATGTGGACGGAGAGCCAGCGACGCGGCTTCGACCACGCGCGCATGTTCGAGCTCTCCGCGCAGGGGCCGGCCAAGCTGGCGGGGTTGTCGAAGCGCAAGGGCGCCATCGCGGCAGGCTTCGACGCAGACCTCGTGATCTGGGACGACCAGCAGAGCTTCACCGTCTCGAGCGAAGAGCTGCGCCACCGGCACAAGGTCACCCCGTACGCCGGCCGGCTGCTCTCGGGTGTGGTGCGCGAGACGTGGGTTGGTGGTCGCTTGGCGTACCGGCGCGCCGACGGTCGCACCGTGCGCGCCGTGGGCTCCTTCTTGAAGACAACCCCCTGACCGCGTGAGGCGATCGTGTCCAGTCACCAACCTGTCCCCGCTGCGTTCGCGCACCTGACCGACCTATCCAGCGATCTCACCGGCACGTTCGTGCTCTACGCCACCGACGACTACTTCGCGGAGAAGGAGAACCTGCTCAAGCCGCACGCGCCCGAGTGGCGCGAGGGTGCCTACACCGACAAGGGCAAGTGGATGGACGGCTGGGAGTCGCAGCGCAAGCGCGGCGAGGGCCACGACTTCGCCATCTTGCGCTTGGGCTCGCCTGGCTCGATCGAGGGCGTTTTCTGCGATACCACCCACTTCAAAGGCAACGCGCCGCAAGAGGTCTCGCTCGAGATCGCGGAGCTCTCTGACACGGCCAGCGACTTCTCCCAGGTAGAGTGGCGCGAGGTGCTGCCGCGCACGGCGGTCAAGCCCGACTTCCCCAACGAGCTGGTGTTGTCCGCGCCGAGCGCGCGCGCCACTCACGTGCGCTTCCACATCTACCCGGATGGGGGGGTGGGTCGGCTGCGTCTGTACGGCCGGGTGCACGCCACGCCGCGCACGTTTTGGCAGCCGGGCTCGATCGATCTGGCCGCGATCGGCAACGGCGGATCCGTTGCCGCCGTGAGCGATCAGTTCTTCGGTCCGCCGTCGAACCTGCTGCTCCCCGGCCGCGGTGTGAACATGGGCGACGGCTGGGAGACCAAGCGCCGCCGCACGCCAGGCTCGGACTGGTGCGTGATCAAGCTCGCGCGCCGGGCCGTGGTCGAGCGCGTCGAGCTCGACACCCACTTCTTCAAGGGCAACGCGCCCCAGGCCACCTTGATCGAGGCGCTGGACGAGGAGGCCATCGGCTCCGCCGAGGTGGAGCGGCGGCTGCGCGCCCCCGACGGGTGGCAGACCTTCCTCGAGCGCACGCCGCTGGTGCAGCACCGCTGTCACCAGCTCGAGCCGGCCCGCCGCCAACCGGTCACGCACCTGCGCGTGCACATCTTCCCGCACGGAGGCGTGAACCGCATGCGTGTGATCGGTCACGCGCTCGACACGCCCAGCGAGCGCGCGGCGCTCGGCGAGCTCGCGACCATGGACGCGGCCAAGGCGCGCGAGCTGTTCCAGTCGTTCTGCGGGCAGAAGGCCTTCAGTGAGAAGCTCGCTGCCGCCCGGCCCTTCGCGTCGGTGCGCGCCTTCTTCGCAGCCATCGACGAGCTGTTCTGGCAGAGCTCCGAGGCCGAGCTGTGCGAGGCGTTCGCCGCCCACCCGCGCATCGGCGAGCAGAAAGCCGCCGCGTCCCAGACCGCACAGAGCGCCGCGTGGTCGCGCGGCGAGCAGGCTCAGGTCCCCGGCTCGGACGCGGAGGTGCTGGCGCGGCTCGCCGAGCTGAACCAGCGCTACTTCGAGAAGTTCGGCTTCATCTTCATCGTGTGCGCGACCGGCAAGAGCGCCCGCGAGATGCTGCTCATCGCCGAGAGTCGCGTCGACAACCCGCGCCACACCGAGATCGACAACGCGGCGCGCGAGCAGCTGCGCATCACGCGCTTGCGCGCCGAGAAATGGCTCCTGTCAACATTGGGGTGAACCATGGGCATCAGCACGCACATCCTCGACACCACGCGCGGCCGCCCAGCACAGGGCGTTCGTGTCACGCTCTCGCGCCTCGTCGACGGGGGCTTCATGGAGATCGGCTCCGGGGACACCGACGCCGACGGCCGCTTGCGTACGCTGGTGCACGACGGCACGCCCCCTGAGCCCGGTACCTGGCGCATCCGCTTCGAGGTGGGGCCGTATTTCGAGGCGCTCGGCACAGAGTCGTTCTACCCGAGCGTGGAGATCACCTTCGTCACCAAGCCGGGCAACGCGCACTATCACGTGCCGCTCCTGCTCAACCCGTTCGGCTACTCCACCTACCGAGGCTCGTGATGGCGCGCGAGGTGGTGGTGGAGCCGCTGACGCCGGAGCGCTTCGCGCCGTTCGGCGACGTGGTGTCGGCCGGTCTCGGCGCTGGCAAGGACGCCAACCAGGGCACGGCTGTCCGCTTCGACTGGGCCGCCAAGCTCGAGAGCTCCAGGCCCGGCGCTCGGCCGAACCTCGTCGTTGCCCGATGCGCGCAGCAGTCGCTGCCGCTCACGCTGCGCTTGCTCGAGCGGCACCCGAGCTCGTCGCAGGCGTTCTTGCCCATGGTGTGCGAGAGCTACTTGGTGGTGGTGGCGCCCAAGGCACCGGGCGGCGCGCCTGATCTCGGCGGGCTACGCGCCTTCCACTGCTTGCCCGGCCAAGGCATCAACTACCACCGCGACGTGTGGCACCACCCGATCGCGGCGCTGGGCAGCGCCGCGGATTTTGCCATGTTGGTGTGGGAGGACGGCTCGCCGGGTGACTGCGTCGAGCACCCGCTCACCGACGAGATTACCGTCGTACCGGCGCGCGCATGAAGAAGGTGCTGGCCGTCCCGGGCTTTGCCCTGCGGCTCGGCTACTTCGCCGTCGTGCCGTTCCTGTTGGTGATCGCCTCGGTGAGGCTGCCGGTGCTGGGCGCGATCATCAACCTGGTCGTGTTCCTCGTGCTGTACCTGCTCCGTGACCTGTTGCCCGGCGTGGGCACTCAGCGCTTGTTCCGGCGCTTCTTTCGCTTGGAGAACTACTACCGCGAGCACCCGCCCAAGCCGTTCCTCTACTACGCGTTGTTCCCGTTGTTCGCGCCGTATTGGCTGCTCTACCGCCCGGCCCGGCGCGAGATCTTCTTGTATCGCCGGCTGAGCAGCCTGGGCCTCGTGATCGTGTGTGTGGTCAAGGGCCTCGACTACTACAGGAACTGGCAGCCCGCGATCCCGTGGAACACGTTCCTCAACTACGCGCTGCTGGCGTTGTTTCTGGAGTTCGTGGTGTTCATGACCATGATCATCCCGATCGCGACGACGGTGGCGACGTACCGACTCGCGGGCGCACGGCGCCGGCTGATGGTGCTCGGGGCCACGGCGCTGCTGTCGCTGGGCTTCGCGCTCGTGGGGGTGAAGGCTGCCAAGCGCCCGCAGGTGCGCAGCGACGTGGCTGCGCGCATGTGGCTGCGCACCGATTCGCACCAGGAGGCGTCCGCGCGTGTGCTCGAGGCCGCGCTGACACGGGCGCTCTCCGAGCTGCCCAAGCCAGCAAAGGAGATGGCGATCTCCAACATCAAGAAGCCGATCGACGGCCGCCCCGAAGAGTCGGCGCGCAGAGAGCTCGCGAGCTTCTATCGGCCGGACGAGGCGGCGGCGTTCTTCTTGTTCTTGACCGAGACCAAAGCGAACGAGCGCGCGCTGGTGCTGTACGCCTTTGGCGACAACAAGAAGCGGCGGCGCTCGGTGTGGCGCGCGCTGGTCGTGAACGACGACGGAGACGCGGCTCGCTTCACCGCGGATCGCGACGATTTCGACGCGCGCAACATCCCATGAAGCGCCGGATCGGCGACCATGATCGCATGATGGGTCGAGCGGTCCGTGCCGGGCTCCTTGCTTCGAGCTTGCTCGTCGGGTGCGGTGACGACTCGTCGAACCAAGGCGGCGGCGGCGCCGCGGGCGCGCCTGGCGCGGGCGCGGCCGGCGGAGAAGGCGGCTCGGGAGGCGCACAGCTCTGCGGCGCGTGCCCGTCGGATCTGGTGTGCGATCAGGCTAGCGGCAGCTGCTTGAAGGAGGGTACGACCTGGGTCACCACGGACGATGGCACGCGGCTCTTCACCTGGGTGGCGCTGCCCGACGAGGTTCCCGAGGGCGGAGTGGCGGCGCTGCTCGCACGCTCTCCGTATGGCTCGCCTTACAGCGCCGACGTCGAGGCGTTCTACCGAGACATGGGCCGCGTGCACACCGCGCGCGGTTACGCCTACGTCTTGCAGGACGTGCGGGGCAGGGGCGCCTCCGAGGGCGCGTTCGAGCCCGAGATGTTCGAGATCGCCGATGGACGCGAGACGACGGAGTGGATGGCTGCACAACCCTGGTCGAACGGCCGCATCGGCACGATCGGCGGCTCGTACCTGGGCTACACGGCGCTCGCCGCCGCGATCGACAACCCGCTGGTCCAGCTCGTCATCGCCGACGACCCCTCCAATGACGAGCGCACCACCCGCCCCGGCGGCACGGTGTGGACCTACACGCTCGGCTGGATGTACTACCTGGAGAACGGCACGTTCCCGCCCGACCAAGAGGTGTTGGCGCTACCGGACGAGCTCGATCTGCTCTCGGCCGACACCACCTTGCTCGGCCACGACTCCCCGTATTGGAACGGCATCGTCGCGCACGACGACGTCGGTCCCTGGCCAGCGGGCTCGTTGGATCTGGTGGCACAAGACGCGTGCGTGCCGGCCCTGTTCGTGTACTCGTCCACCACGCTGTGGCGCGATCCACTCACGGCTTACCGCGCGTTCCGTGACCTCGGTTGCGCCGAGAAGCGCGATCACCAGCGGCTGGTGATGACCCACGAGCCGCACACCTATCACCTGTCGAGTCTGGGCTTCGCGGACACGCCCGTGACCGCGCTGATGTTCGACAGCATCGACCACTACCTGCAGGGCGACGGCGCCGGGCTCAGCGCCGTGGCACCGCTGCTCTACAACCCGCCGGGTGAGGCCGACTACCTGAGCGGTGACAGCTACCCGCCTTCGGCGGCGACGCTCGAGCTGTTCTTGGGCGACGGCACGCTCAGTGCCACGGCAGGCCCCGCGGCGGTGGTCTCGCTCGACTCCGACCCGGCGGCGATGAGCCCGTGCGGCGGCGACTACCCGTACCTGGAGCTCAGCACCGGGCCACTCGCCGCACCGATCGAGATCGTCGGCGAGCCGGTGCTCGACTTGGTCGCCAGCACCGACCTTGGCGACTTCGACGTGTTCGCGACGCTGATCGAGGTCAACGCGGCGCTGCCCGGCGGGGGGCGCCTGGTGCAGATGGGCTCGCAGCGAGCGATGTACCGCCTGGGCGATGCGCCCGCCCCCCTGCCAGCGGCCGGCTTGCCCATGGATCTGCGCGTGACGTTCTTGCCGCTCGCGCACCGCGTGGAGGCGGGGTCCGAGCTGGTGCTCTACCTCTCGACCGCGGACTGTGTGGCGTTCGAGAACCCGCAGAGCGGCGAGCTGCCTGCGCAACAGTCGACGCAGCTGGCGGGCACGGTGGACTTCACCTTCGGCGGCGACGCCACCAGCGCTGCGCGGCTGGTGCTTCCGATCGTGCCGTAGGCACGCGTTTGCGTCACCGTGCCGTACCTGAGTACTCTCCAGCCATGGTGCGCATCACCACCGAGACGGCGTCGCTCGCTGGGGTGTGTCCGCCAAGAAGATCGTGCGCACATGACGAGCCAAGCAGCAGTGGATTGGAAGGACGCGGCCAAGGAGCTGGCCAAGGCGTTGGCCAAGGCCGGAGCCTCGGCGGTATTGCGCGGCGTGATCCTGTGCGCGCTCTCCCTGGTGCTCAACCTCACGTTCTCGGTGTTGTTCTTCTTCTTGAGCAAGCTCGTCGGCGGTGGGCACGGCAGCTTGATCTTGTTCCCGCTCGCGCTCTTGCCGTTTGCGCCGTTCGTGGTGCTGGCGGTGGTGGTGGCGCAGAAGCAGGGCGTGATGCGCCTGGTGGCCGCGGCCGTCGAGTCGCAGAGCCCCACCATCGCCAAGCTGAGCGAGCACTACCTGGGGAGCTTCCTGCGCGAGAAGTACGGCGACCTCAAGCAGACCAAGGTCGGCGGCACGTTCGACAAGGGCTGGGGCAAGTACCTGAGGTCGCGCAGCGAGGGATCGTGGGCGGTGCGCACGGTGATCGCGCAGGTCACGGGGCGCGTGCCGCTAGGCGAGATCATCGACGAGGTCGCGGAGCAGCAGACCAGCTCCGACCAGGTCCCGCGCGAGGTGATGGTGCGCGTGATGCGCCAGGTGAGCGAGGATCGGCTGAGCCCGTCGTGGGCGCCGGTGCTGGTGCTGTTCGGCGCCAACCTGTTGTGGTTCCCGCTGGTGACGTGGGGCGTGGATCGCTGGCTCTCGCAGTGAGCGCGGAGACGAAGTGTGGGAACAAGCTCGCAAGTCGATGGCATCGTGCTTCGCCATCTGGGACATCCTGAGCGCGCTTTGGCGGTGCGTCGCGGGGAACGAGCGATCGCGGGCAACACGTCCGATGACGCGATTCGCTTCGAAGGGCTCGCCGGTCGACGACACTGCGCGATCGAGGTGGGCGACGATGGCGTCACGGTCGTGTCGAGCTACGCCGCTTCCATCCAGGTGCAGTCGCCACGCGTCAACGATCAGCCCGTCGAAGGGGCGCGCCGGCTCCAGCCTGGCGATCGACTCGCGCTCGTCGCGGAGAACGGAGCCCGTCTCGAACTCGACGTCGAGCCAGGTGGTCCGCTCTCCGGGGTGGGACCTATGGCCGTGGCGGCAAGGGGAGTGGTCAGGGTCGCGCCCAAGATCGTCGGCGTCATGTTCGAGCCGACCGGCTGCGCCGGTGCGGTCTCCTACTGGATGTGGGTCCATGGCGACGGTGTCGTGCTGGTCAGCTGCGCGGCTCCTGTTGGAGAAGAGCAGCCGCTGGCCGCAGCGCGCCTCGAGCCCGACGCGCTGAAGGCGCTCGCGCTGCTGGTCGAAGGCGCGCAGTTGGGTAGGCTCGGCGAGCGGGTGGGCGAGGGGCCGGCGACCATGGTGGTGACCGTTCCCGGTCGGGTGCCCGTGTCGACGAGCTTCGGGTTCCAGGTCGATCCGCGCGCTGGCCACCCGGCGCACTGGCGCGGCTTGGTCGCGGCAGCTGCGCGCATCGCCGTGCCGCTCGCGGAGCTGATGCGGCTCGTGATGGCGGCCATGCCGCGTGCAGAGGTTCAGGCTTGGCGCGCGACACTGCCGCGGCTGCCCACCCCCATCGCTGTCGAGGGCCTGCACGGGCGCCTTCGCGTGCGGTACGGCCAGTACAACGCCATGGATCGGGCGCCCAGCTCAGATCGCTTTCTGAAATTGTGGGAGGACGGCACCATCGAGGTGCGCGTCGCTGCTGGCCAGGATGACGATGGATCCCTCAGCGATGTCCACGTTGGACGGCTCGCGCCTGCAGCGGTCGAGCGCCTTCGCCACTTGATCCTGCACGGCGAGATGGGCCTCGAGCTGGCGCTGGGTCCGAGCGTCTTCTTCTTCCAGGTGCTCGACGACCAAGGCGTGCTGCGAGCGTACGGCGTCAGCTACGAGGTCGATCACGGAGTTCGCTTCGGCTCCGCGCTCTCACCCCACGCTGAGGAGGCGATTGCCGAGCTCTCCTTGCTGTTTCGCGAACGTCTTTGAGACAGCTGACCACCAGAAGCCACGCTCGAAGCGACGTCCTCTGCCGGAACGGGCTAACATGCTTCGCCCATGGCCTCTCCCGCCTTCCCCGAGCCGCCCCCCGCGATCCCCCCCACTCCGCTGGCCGAGGTCGATCGCCTGATCGACAAGCTCTACGCCAAGAAGGACGCGTGGGTGGCGGTGGGCGTGGGCGAGCGCATCCGCCTGCTCGAGCGCTGCATCGACCACTTGTTGCGCGGCGCGGGCGCGTGGGTGGCCGACGCGTGTCGCGCCAAGGGCATCCCCGACAGCTCGCCGCAAACCGGCGAGGAGTGGCTCGGCGGGCCGGTGACTACGGTGCGCAACATGCGCCTGCTCGTCGAAGCGCTGCGTTACGGCGGCGCACGGCCGATCCCGGCGATGCGCACCGCCAGCAACGGGCAGACCGTCGCGACGGTGTTCCCTGCCTCGGCGCTGGACAAGCTGATGATGGGCGGCGTCTCGGCCGAGGTGTGGATCGAGCCGGGCAAGGAGCCGTCGCAGGGCCGCATCTACCGCGAGAAGCTCGCGGCCAAGGAGCTGCCTCCGGGCAAGGTGGCGCTGGTGCTCGGAGCCGGCAACGTGAACTCGATCGCGCCGATGGACGCGCTGTACAAGCTGTTCGTCGAGGACGAGGTGGTGATCGTGAAGACCAATCCGGTCAACGCATACCAGGGCCCTCACATCGAGGAGGCGCTGCGCCCGCTCACCGACGCGGGTTACTTCGCCGTGGTGCACGGCGGGGCCGAGGTGGGCGCGCACATCGTGAGCCACCCCAAGGTGAGCACCATCCACCTGACGGGCTCGGACCGCACGCACGACGCGATCGTGTGGGGCCACGACCCGGACGAGCAAAAGCGGCGCAAGGCGGCGAGCCAACCACTGGTGGACAAGCCCATCACCAGCGAGCTCGGCGCGGTGACGCCGGTGCTGGTGGTGCCAGGCGAGTGGTCCGACGACGACCTCGCCTTCCAGGCGCGGCACGTGGCCTCGATGGTGGCGAACAACGCGAGCTTCAACTGCAACGCCGCCAAGGCGCTGGTGGTCGCGAGCGGCTGGCCACAGAAGGAGAAGTTTTTGGGTCAGGTGCGGGACGCGCTCTCGAAGATGCCGGCGCGCAAAGCCTACTACCCGGGTGCGGTGCAGCGCTTCCACGCGTTTTTGGATCACTACCCCAAGGCAGACAAGCTGGGCGCGCCGAGCGACGACGTGGTCCCCTGGACGATCCTGCCCGCCGTGCCACCCACCAAGGGCGAGTACGCGCTCACCAACGAGGCGTTCTGCGGTGTGCTCGCGCTGGTGGAGCTGCCGGCCAGCGACGCCGAGTCGTTCCTCGCCGCGGCGGTGCCGTTTGCCAATGACGCGATGTGGGGCACGCTCAGCTGCATGGTGCTCTGCGACCCCAAGACCGAGCGCGAGCACGCGCCGGCGGTCGAGCGCGCGTTGTGTGACCTTCGTTACGGCGGCATCGGCTTCAATGCTTGGGCCGGCGTGATCTACGGGCTGGTGGTCACCAGCTGGGGCGCCTTCCCCGGGCACCCGCTCGAAGACATCCAGAGCGGGCGCGGCGTGGTGCACAACGCCTTCCTGTTCGACCACGCCCAGAAATCGATCGTCAAAGCGCCGTTCCGCATGAGCCCCACGCCGCTGTGGTTCAGCGACCACAAGACGCAGGGCAGCACCGCCAAGGCCCTGCTCGAGATGGAAGCCCACCCCAGCCTCTTGAAGCTGCCCAAGCTGATCGCCAACGCCGTCCGCGGTTGAGCGTCAGGGTGGGGGCGCCAGCGTGCTGTGGACGCAGAGCTCGTCGCGGCAGGCGGCTTCAACGCTGCCGCACGGCGGCTCTGCGCTCGGCTCCGGGCACTCCGCGAAGATGCAGCTGAACTGATCTCGGAACGCCTCGGCCTGGTCCTTGTGGACGCCGATGTACTCCCCGCCTTCGGCGCACTCGCAGCACCCGTTCAGGACGTACACGCAGTCGGCGTCGGCGGAGCACGCGCGGTACTCCAGGGTCTCGGCCTCGGGGAGGGGCTCGCTCGTGCCACATGCGGCGGCCGTGCAACCCCACAGGCAAGCGAAGATGCGCAGCGACGGAGCTGCCTTTCCGCGGCCCAGCGCTCGTTCGCTCGAGGAAATGATCCCGCGTCTCATGGGCCGCTTGCCAAGATGGTACTCGCAATCCCGGGAGCTCGGCAGCGCACGGTGCTGGGCCAGCCTCGCGAAGCTGGAGCGCACCGAGGGCGCCGGTCAGCTGGTCGTCGGTACCTGCAGCGCGGTGTCGAGCTTGCGCCCGGCGCTGCGCGGCTGTGGAGCGGTTGGGCTCGTTGCTCGAGGAGTGCGATCGGCCCGCGGAGGCGACCGGAGCGGATCGCCGAGGCGCCGCTCGGCAATCCTCTCCGCTGCGTTCCAGGGCTCGAGGCCGCGATTCTGGGCCGTTGGCTGGCAGGCGGAGCTGGTGGGGCCTCTGCCTTGCGGCGCGGGAATCACGCAGCGCGCGCAGGCGTACTCGCAGGCGCGTGACTGGTGTAAGACCGGCCATCATGGTTCGCGGCTGGTGGTCGCCGTTGCTGCTGCTCCTCGCGTGCTCGGACGCGGGCAGCGGCCCGCCGCACGCGCCTGCCTCCGACGCGGCGCCGTCGGCGAGCGTCTCGGGAGTGAGCGCGGGCGCGGCCAGCGCGAGCGCGGCGCCCGTGGCGTCGGTGCCCGCGGCCGACTTGCCCGAGCTGCCTCGGCCCGAGGCGCCGGACCCGCCGCTCGCGCTCAAGGGGGGTGGTGCCGAGGCGACCGCGTCCGATGGCGGGCTGGTGGTCAGCGTGGACGAGCACGCGACGCGCGCCGGGGTGAAGGTGCTCGAGGCGGGCGGCAACGCGATCGATGCGGCCGTCGCGGTGGGCTACGTGCTGGCGGTGACGCACCCGAGCGCGGGCAACATCGGTGGAGGTGGCTTCATGATCGTGCGGCTCGCGTCGGGCGAGAGCCACGCCATCGACTTCCGCGAAGCCGCGCCCGCGGCGGCTACCACTGCGAAGGTGATCGCCGAGGTGAACGCAGGCGGTGGCGGCTACGCGTCGGTGGCGGTGCCGGGCACGGTGGCGGGCCTCAACCTGGCGCGCGAGAAGTTCGGCAAGCGCCCGCTCAAGGAGCTGCTGGCGCCCGCGATCAAGCTGGCCAAGGACGGGCACAAGGTGACGCCGCGCGCGGCGTGGAGCCTGAAGGCCAACTGGGACAAGCTGCGAGAAGATCCCGAGGCGCGCGCCATCTGGGGCGCTGGCAAGAACGTGCTCAAGGCGGGCGATCGCGTGGTGCAGAAAGACCTGAGCAAGACGCTGAGCGCCATCGCCGATCAGGGCGACGCGGGCTTCTATCAAGGCAAGGTGGCCGAGCTCTTCGAGCAGGCCATGAAGAAGAACAAGGGCGACGTGACCAAGGCAGACCTCGGCGCCTACCGCGCCAAGCTGCGGGTGCCGCTCACCTTCAGCTACCGCGGGTTCACGATCGAGACCATGCCGCCGCCGTCGATGGGGGGCATTGCCCTGGCCCAGACGTTGTCGCAGCTCGAGCGCTGGGAGGCGCACAAGACCTCCCCCGGTTCGGCCAAAGCCTTTCACCTGTTCCTCGAGGCGGCGAAACGCTCGTACGCAGATCGCCGCTCGGTCGGCGCGGACCCTGACTTCAACGCCGACAAGATCAAGCCCGAGCTGGTGGCTCGCTTGTTCGGAGGTCGCTACCTCACCGCGCGCACGCCGCCCGTCTCGCTCGAGCGCGCCACCCCCGCCGCAGAGCTGACCGGCCAAGCGCCGGCCAAGGAGTCGCCGGAGACCACCCACTTCTCGGTGGTCGACGCGGAAGGCAACGCCGTCTCTTGCACGGTGACGCTGTCGGCGGCGTTCGGCTCCAAGATCATCCCACCCGGCACCGGCGTGTTGTTCTCCAATGCGCTCGGCGCGTTCTCGCCGTCGGGGCCCAACGAGGCCGCGCCCGGCAAGCGGATGGCAAGCTCGATGACCCCGACCATCGCCAGCCGCGACGGTCAGGTGGAGATCGTGGTCGGATCGCCGGGCGGTGACACCATCCCCAACACGGTCGCGCAGGTGTTGGTGAACTTGATCGACTACCAGATGACGGTGGACGCGGCGGTGAAGCAGCCGCGCGCGCACCACCAGCTGTTGCCCGACGAGGTCCGCACCGAGGCCGCCCGCGACTTACCCGAGGGGGTGAAGACGCAGCTCGTGAAGCTTGGACACAGGCTCGCGCCGAGCTCGTTCCCGATGGGCGACGCCAAGGTGATCGTGCGCGACCCCAAGACCAAGAAGTCGTGGGGCTTCTCCGACCTGCGCGAGGGTGGTCTGGCGCTCGCAACGAAAGCTCCCAAGCCCGAGAAGAAACGGTAAGCCAATGATCCCTCGCTACACCCCGGCGGAGTACGCCGCCCTGTGGTCCGCCCAAGCTCGTTACGACGTGTGGCTCGAGGTGGAGCTGTGCGCCTGCGAAGCCATGGAGCGTGCCGGCAACGTGCCCTCCGGCACCGCGGCGAGCATCCGTGACAAGCGCCTCTCGCTCGACGCGAACCGTATCGAAGAGATCGAGAAGACCACCAAACACGACGTGATCGCGTTCCTGACCCACGTCGAGGAGCTCGCCGGCGAGCCCGCCCGCTTCTTGCACCTGGGCATGACCTCGAGCGACGTGCTCGACACCAGCTTGGCCGTGCTGCTCACGCGCGCGACCGACGGGATGCTCGGTCGGCTCGACAAGCTGATCGATGCGCTCGCCGCCCGCGCGAAGGTCGAGCGTCACACGCCCATGATCGGCCGTAGCCACGGCATGCACGCCGAGCCCGTCACGTTCGGGTTGGTGCTGGCCGGGCACATGGCCGAGCTGAAGCGGGGCCGCGTACGCCTGCGCGCGGCGCGCACCGAGATCGCAGTCGGCAAAATCGCGGGCGCCGTCGGCACCTACGCGCACCTGACACCTGCGATCGAAGCCGAGGCGTTGGGCAAGCTGGGCTTGCTCCCCGAGACGGTGAGCACGCAGGTGGTCGCGCGTGATCGGCACGCCGCGCTGTTCTCGGCGATGGCGCTGGTGGCGGCCGGGATCGAGCGGCTCGCCACCAACGTGCGCCACTGGCAGCGGAGCGAGCTCGGCGAGGCCGAGGAGCGCTTCAGCGTGGGGCAGAAGGGCTCGTCCGCGATGCCTCACAAGCGCAACCCGATCTTGAGTGAGAACCTGTGCGGCCTGGCCCGGGTGGTGCGCGGCGCGCTGATTCCGGCGCTGGAGAACATCGCGCTGTGGCACGAGCGAGACATCTCGCACTCGTCGGTGGAGCGCATGATCGCCCCCGACACGACCGCCACGTTGGCCTTCATGCTCGAGCGGGCGACTGGCCTGGTCGAGGGCTTGGTCAGCTACCCGCGCGCGATGCGCGCCAACATGGATCGCAGCGGTGAGCTGTTCTTCAGCGAAGCGGTGCTCTTGGCCATGATCAAGAAGGGACGCCCTCGGCAGAAGGCGTACGAGCTGGTGCAGCGCAGCGCGATGCGCGCCTTCGCGGGCGACGGCGGCTTCCGCGACAACCTCAAGGCGGACGAAGACGTGCTCGCGCTGCTCCACAAACACGAGATCGACGCGTGCTTCGATCTGGACCACGCGCTCTCGCACGTGGACGCAATCATCGACCGCGCGATCGCGGAGGGCGCGTGAAGCGCGCAGCGGCGGCGCTGCTCGCGCTGGGGCTCTCGACGGGCTGCGCGGGTGCGGGCTCGAGCAGCGAGACCCCGCAAGACGAGGCCGCGCACGCCGAGACGGATCCGATCCTCACCGAGCTGGTGATGGGCACCCCCGCCAAGTGCCGCTCGCTCGGCATGCGCAAGGAGTGCGACGGCGAGGTGGCCGACTACTCCGCGGCCGGCATCGAGAAGCGCGTCGCGTTCTTGAAGTTGGCCAAGACCAAGCTCGAAGCCATCTCGCTCGACGGGCTGTCCGACGACGCTCGCCTCGACGTGCAGCTGCTCCGGCTCGCGGTGCGCGAGGAGCTGTTCCGCCTGGACGAGCTCAAGCTGTGGACGCGCCGGCCGTCGTTCTACCAGGAGCTGTTCGCGGTCGATGACTACCTGACCCGCGAGTACGCGCCGCTCGACGAGCGCGCCGCCTCGCTCAAGAAGCACGCGGACGCCGCGCTCATGCAGAGCAAACACGTGTTCGCCAACCTGCGCGGGCCGATGCCGCGCGCGTTCGTCGAGACCGACATCGAGATCTACAAAGGGTACGCGGACTACTTGCGCGGCGACGTGGTGAAGCTGCTCGAGAAGGTGCAAGACAAGGCGCTCTCGGCGGGCGCCATCGCCTCGGTGAAGAAGCTCGCCGACGAGGCGCAGGGCATCGCCGACCGCCTGAAGGACGGCGAGCTGCCTCGCGCCGATTCGAGTCACGTGCTCGGACCGGATCGATACAAGGAGCTGCTCGGCGCGCAAGAGGCGCTGGACATCGATCTGGCTGCCTTCGAGAAGATGGCCAGGGACGATCTGGAGAAGAACAAGAAGGCGTACGAGGAGCTGAGCGACAAGGGTGTGGCCATGGCGCGCCCGAAGGCCGAGGCGCTGCTCACCACGGCGCGCACCATGGTGGTCGACGCCAAGACCTTCATCGAGAAGAACAACATCGTCTCGATCCCCAAAGAGGGGAAGCTGCAGGTCAAAGAGTCGCCGCCGTTCATGCGCTGGAACAGCGCGTTCTTGAACGGCGTGGGACCGTTCGACCCGCCGGATCTGGTGTCGTACTACTACATCACGCTGCCGAGCCCAGAGTGGCCGTCGCGCGAGCAAGAGGAGTACATCATGCCGAACGGCACGCTGCTCGCGACCAGCGTGCACGAGGTGTTCCCCGGACACTTCTTGCAGGGTCTGCGCGCACGCAACGCGCCCACGCGCGCGCAGCTCATGCTGGACAGCTACTCCTTCGTCGAGGGCTGGGCGCACTACGCCGAGCAGATGATGATCGAGCAGGGCTTCGGCAACAAGACGCCGGAGAACCAGCTCGGCCAGCTGGGCGACGCGCTGCTCCGCAATTGCCGCTTCGTCGCCTCGATCGGCCTCCACACCAAGAACATGACCACCGCCGAGGCGGCCAAGCTGTTCATGACCGAGTGCAAACAGGATCGAAAGACCGCCGAGCAGCAGGCCGCGCGCGGCACGTTCGACCCGGGCTACTTCGCGTACACGCTGGGCAAGCTGCAGATCATGGAGCTGCGCGCCGCAGCAGAAGAGGCGCTGGGTCCCCAGTTCGATCTGAAGAAATTCCACGACGCGCTCTTGTCCCACGGCAGCCCGCCCGTGCCGTTGATCCGCGACCGCGTGCTGCGCGAGCTGGGCGCGCCTCCCTGAGCTCCGAGAGGTCCCGATGTCCACCACGTTTCATGTCAGCATGGATGCGCCCGAGATCTTGTCGGTCTCCGACGCTCGCGCCGCGGTGCTCGGCACCGGTCGCCGCCCCGTGAACCTGGACAAGCTGCTCGGCAAGAGCAAGCAGTGGGCACGCGTGCAGATGGCGGTCGCGCGCACGCACCCCGATGAGACCTGCTCCACTGCCGAGATCTTCTACGCTCGCGCGCTCAGCGCCGCCTGGAACGAGGCGAACGGCGCTTGGGGCGACGACAAGAAGCTCGCGAAGAACCCGGTGGAGAAGGCCTTCGCGGGGAAGCTCTTCGACGCGACGGCGCGTTTCGTGGAGTGGCGCGACAGCAAGCTGGGCAACGATCACCCATGTCCGCTGCTGTTTCTGCGGCTCGACTACTCGCCGGACACGACCACCACCGCGTTCCTCGTGCCCGAGGCCTGGACGAAGGGCTGCAAGAAGGTCGGCCTCGACTGTGCGGTCTACGGTCACCACGACAGGGAGTCCGAGCGCGCTGCGAATTGGCGCGCGGTCCTCGAGGCGCGTCCCGTCGCCGGCGTCGAACGCGTGAAGGCGCGCGGCGGCGTGAAGCGCGGCTACTCTGGGGTGGCCTTTCACGAGGGGCGACTGTTCGCCATCGATGGCGACACCGATCTCGTGGTCGAGCTCGGAGCCGGCTACGCACCCAAACCGGTGCCGTGGTTCTCCCGCGCGGCCGCGATGACCGGCATCTGGACCGAGGGGGACTCGCTCTTCGTCGCCAAGAAGAAGGGCGGTCTCGAGGTGCGCGGCGGCAAGATCGTGTCCTCCCCGAAGAACGCGATGCACCCTGGTCACGCCGGAATGAAGTGGCTTTCGGCCGCGCTCGAGCGCTTGCCCCTGAGTGCGGAGGGCGGCGGTGTGGGCCCGCTCGTGTTCGCCACGTGCCGCGGTGAAGAGGAGTGGCTCGTCACGACTTGTGGGCTCGTGGGCCGCGCGCGCAAAGGCGACTGGCGCTGGTTCGTGGCCGACGTGCCGAACGCCACCCTCGGTCCCACCGCGCGTGGCGCCACGTTGACGGAGAAATCGGTGATCGTCAGCGGCGCTGGCGGGCTGTACGAACTGCCGGTCGACGCGATGGCGTGACGCGGAGCGCGCACCTCTCGCGTCGCCTCGGATTCTCGACCTCAGGCGATCCTGCGACGGAGTAGGCGTGCGCCACGAGCCGTCGCCGCGCCTTGCTTCGCGGCCTCGGGTTCCGTGGCGGCGGGGCAAATGCCAGCGCACGCCTACGTAGCATGCGACGAACCTACTTCGCGGCACACGCGTCCACAGAAAGGCTCGACATGCAACGCTTCGTCCTCGCAGCTCTCTTCACGTTCAACGCCGGGTGCGGCTTCATCAGCGTCCAAGGTCCGACAGACCCCTCCGGCGACAAGGAGCCCGCACCCGACAGCGCATCCGAGGCCAAGTCTTCACCCGACGCCGTCAAGCCCGGCGCAGGCGCGGCAGCAGCCCAGGAGCCGGAGGTCAAGGAGCTGTCCGCTGACGCGGACGCGCAACGCAACCTCCTCGCGTGGCATTCGCCGGCCGAGGAGCTCGAACGCCTCCGCATGTTGCCGGTCACGTTCGCGACGGAAGGTATCTCCGCCGCAGACTTCAGCGCGCGAATCCAGCGGTTCTACAAGGAAGGGGAGAGCCCCTCCCCCAAGACCATCGCGAGCCGCGACGAGCTCGCCGACCGGTTCGCGAAGGCGCTGGCATCGGCCGCCGCCAAGGGCGAGGCTCCCAAGCGCGGCACGTCCGACGCGAAGGCGGAGAAGTCGATCCGCGAGCATTTCGAGCGAGGTCACAAGGGCGCGACGATCAAGGCCGTCTACCTGACCGACAGCGCCTGGAAGCAGAACTACACCGACGCGCTCAAGACTCAGGTGAGGAACCGCTACAAGGAGGGCGTCGTCATCATCGCCATCAAGGACCGGACGGCGTGCGTCGCGGTCCCCGCGAGCGTGGCGCAAGCCTCGACCGGCAACGGTGGGTTCGCGCCTGAGTACAAACATGACTCGTTCAGGGCGGGCCGAGTCGTGCCTTGCCCTTGAGGAAGGCGACGGCAATCGTCTCCTGGGCTCCGACCATGGCCGCCCGCCTCCACGAGCCGCATCCCGCGTAGCATCGCGGTGATGACGAGCTGGTGGAGCCGTGGTGGGGTGCTGTCCGTGCTTGCGACGCACCTCGCCGGATGTGGTGGGTACGAGGTCGCCTACCCCAAGGGCGCGCGCTTCTGCGTCACCAAATCGTATGGCGATCGACTTCACCCCGAGCTTGCCGAGCGCTTCCGCGCCGAGCTGCTCGCGCTGCGCGAGGAGACGTTCGAGTTCGTCCCCGACGAGGGCTGCACCGGCGCGTTCGTGATCAGCACCACGTACTCGCCCGATCCGCCGACGTCGTGCACGCAGCGAGGGGCGGAGGCCGGCATGGCCGCGTCGGCCGGGGGGTTCCTGGTCTCGGCGGTCGTGCAAGCGGCCGTGCAGGAGGCGTGCAAGAGCTACCGCGCCGAGCGCAACGTCGTCTTCACCGAGGTGCTCGTGATCGAGTCCGAGAAGGGGTGGCGCGTCGACGCCAAGCTGTGGCCCCCCCTCGACCGCGACGCCCCCGCCGCGGACCGGGCGCGCGCCATGGCGACGGAGCTGGTCGAGCACCTGGCCGAAAGGCGCGTGGATTGAGCGCCTCGTTGCCCAGGTACCGTCTCGAGAGCAGCGCCCAACCGGAGCGGTGCGCATCGTCCTCGTGACCGAGTCAGGGGAGGGCAGCACGGTTCGGGCGCGGCGCCCCGGCGCGGGCTGCGTTGAGATCGGGCGTGTGTTCGTTTATGGGTCGAGCATGATCGGCTCGAAGTTGCTTCGCGTGGGGGTGGCGGCGCTTTCGCTGTCGTCGTTGGTGGTGGGCTGCGGCGACGCAGACCCCGACGGCACCGGGGGCGCGGGCGGCGGAGCCAATCCGTTCGCCGACGTGACCTACCACGAGCACATCGAGCCGCTGCTGCAGCGCTCTTGTCTGGGCTGCCATCGCATGGGGCAGATCGGCGGCTTCTCGCTCGAGCAGTACGAGGACGTGAAGGCCATGAGCGGTCTGATCGCGAACAAGACCGAGGCGCGCGAGATGCCGCCGTTTCTCGCGCAACAGACCGAGGACTGCAACGTGTTGCGTCCGTTCGTGGACGACATCCGGCTGAGCGACGACGAGATCGCGATGTTGCGCGCATGGTCGGACGCGGGCGCGCCGCAAGGTGACCCGGCCAAGGCGCCGCCGCCGTACCAAGCGCCGGAGCTGGGGCTGGCGTCGCCGGATCTGGAGATCCCGGCCGCGGAGCCGGGCGTGGTCTCGGGCACGAGCGACATCTTCGAATGCGTCGTGTACGACCCGATGCTCGCGCAAGACGAGTTCCTCGACGGCGTGAACATCGTGCCCGGCAACACGGCGGTGGCGCACCACGCGCTGTTGTTCCGCACCGACCGCGAGGACGCTGCGACGCTCTCGAGCGGCAATGCGCGCTTCCCCTGCTTCGGCGGGCCGCCGGGCGAGTTGATCCATGCGTGGGCCCCCGGCGCGCTGCCTCTGGAGTTGCCGCAGGACGTGGGCATCGAGCTGGGTGTGAACGACGTGATCGTGGTGCAAATGCATTACCACCCCACGCCCGAGCCGCAGGAGGACTCCTCCACCATCCAGCTGCGGTTCACCGACGCGTCGCCGCTGTACGCGTTCCTGCTCGCGCTGCCCGGCAACGCGGCCGATGCGGGCGACGGATTGCTCCCCGGCATGAACGACAGCGGCGAGCCCGAGTTCCTGATCCCGGCCAACGCCGAGGCGCACGTCGAGGAGATGATCTTCGAGATCGACCCGGCCGAGGTGCCGGTGTCGCTGCCCATCTTGCTCGTCGCCACCCACATGCACTACGTGGGCGTGGACATGCGCTTCTGGATCGAGCGGCCGTCGCCGGACGGCGGCGAGCCCGCCGAGGAGTGTTTGGTCCACACGCCCGCGTGGGACTTCAACTGGCAACGCGGCTACATGTACGACGTGCCGCTGAGCGAGCTGCCCTACGCCGGCCCGGGGGACATCCTGCACATGCGCTGCGTGTACAACAACTCGCCGACCAACCCGTTCGTGATGGACGCGCTGGAAGAGCAGGGGCTCTCCGCGCCGGTGGACGTCCGTCTGGGCGAGGAGACACTGGACGAGATGTGTTTGGCCGCTGTGGGAGTTCTCGTACCTAACTTCTGATCCACCCGCGAGATCGTGCCCTGGCACCGTGCCAGGGGTGTACGCTCTTCCCTGGACGGACCGACGTCCACCCGCAGGGAGGAGCACCAGTTGTCGAGGTTCTCGTGCTCAGCACCACCATCCAGACCCGATCCGCGCCGCGAGCCCGAGGGCCCGAGCGCGGGAGATCTGATCGCCTCTCGCTATCGACTCGACGCCGTCGTCGGCAAGGGCGGCATGGGCCAGGTCTGGTCTGCCTTCGATCGCAAGCTCACCCGTCGCGTCGCGATCAAGATCATCGAGCTCGACGGCGTAGAGCCAGCCGCCTCCAAGAGCCGCTTCGAGCGCGAGGCCGAGCTCTCGCGGCAGCTGCGCGGCCCATCGTTCGTCGAGGTGTACGACCAAGGCTGGACGGGGCCACGGGCGTTCCTCGTCATGGAGCTGCTCGAGGGCGAGACCTTGCACGAGCGGCTGAGTCGCGTCGGGATCATGGCCCCGGAAGAAGCGCTGGTGGTGCTGCGCTCAGTCGGCACCTGCCTGCGCCTCGCCCACACGCTGCAGATCGTGCACCGCGATCTCAAGCCCGGGAACATCTTCTTCGCCAAGACCAAGAGCGGGCAGTCGGGCGTGCAAGCGCTCGACGGACGCGACGAGATCGTCAAGCTGCTCGACTTCGGCATCGCCAAAGACGCGTGGGACGACGCCCGGCTCACGCGACCCGGCGTGCTGCTCGGCTCTGCGTTCTACATGAGCCCCGAGCAAGTGCGCTCCGGTCGCGACGTGGACGCGCGCGCGGACCTGTGGGCGCTGTCGGTGATCTTGTTTCGCGCGCTGGTTGGCCAGCGCCCCTTCGGGGGCGGCGCCGCCGAGGCGCTGGCCAAGATCCTCACCGACGATCCGCCCGCCCCGAGCTCCCTCCAGCCCTCACTCGGCGCCTCGTTCGACTTGTTCTTCAAGAAGGCGCTCGACAAGGAGCCGTCGCGTCGCTTCCAGTCGATCGACGATCTGATCGACGGCTTCGTCGCCGCGATGCACGGTCACGAGCCACAAGCTGCTGACTCCGACGGTAGCTCGGTGCTCGCCGCGATCGAACGCCTGGGCCTGTCTTCGCCGCCTCCCCCTCGCCCCAAGCTGCGCGCCGTGCCTCCGCCGCTGCCCACACCCAGCGAGGCCCCCACCGTGATGACGCCTCGAGCCGACGAGCTGAGCCCCATCGAGCTCCCCGAACCGTCCGTCGACGCGCCGTCGTTGCCCTCGACGTGGCTCTTCGATCGGCGCGTCACCTCGCGTCCGCCGCGGCGCAGGGCTCGCCCCGCACCGCGCTGGCAGGTGGTGCTGGGCCTGGTGCTTCTGTGCGTGCTCGCGGTGGCTGCAGGCGTGCTCCTTGCCGCGCGCTGATCGTCGCGACAAGAAGAGCAGTGGCGCTCGCTAGCGCCCTTCGGGCGCTACGCTCGCAGCTTCGAGTGGTGCCAGACTCATCGACCGCTGCGCACGGCTCGAGCAAAGCGCTTACGCGCTGCGCGCGACCCGATCCACCTCCCGCAGGAGGGTTGGCACGCGGTGCGTCCCGACCATCGACGCGACATGGGCCGCGGCGGCCCGCGGGTCCATCCCGCGCGCGGTGATCCAAAGCGGGGCGCGGCTCCGGCCGCGCGTGACGGGGATGGCGTGTGTCGCTGCCCGGAATGGGGTCTTCGCGACGCCGACCACAGTCGACCTCGGGCTGAGCGCTTCGAACAAGTGGGCACCAAGTCCGGCACGTCCGTGAGGGTCCAGCGTCACGTACCCGTCGATCACGACCGTCTCGATCGGGCAGGGAGAGTGCTCGAGCACTCGCAGGAGGTTGGGCAGCTCACGCTCGAAGAACGCCCCCGGTCGGTACGGCGGCACGCCCGAATCGGTGCGAGCGACGCGTGCATGGTCCGCGATCGCCGAGGTCCAAGCTTGGAAGGCCAAACAGGCCGCGACGGCAGTGCCGTCTCCACGGTAATCGACGTCGACACAAGCGAGCATCAGCCGCCAGGCTACTTCATGAGCACCCCTGCGCGCGCACGCACCGGTGCAGTCGCCGATGCCTACTCGGGCAGTTCGTTCGCGCGCCCGCGCACCAACTGGAGGGACTCGGCTGCGAGTGTCATCCCTTCGGCGGCGTCTCGCTCACTTGGTGAGCCGGTCGACGAGCGCGACGTACTGGGTCCTGGCGGCGTCCTTGGCGACACCTTTTTTGCCCGCCCAGGCGTCGAATTTGGCGCGGCCTTTGAAGTCCATCATGCCGGGCCGCGACCCCGACACGTCGCCGGCGGTGGCCTGCTTGTACAGCGCGTAGAGCGACAGCAGGTCCTCGTTGGAGGGGGCGCTCTTCAGCTCCTTGACGCGCTTCTGTGCCGCTTCGAAGCGATCCTTGAGGTCATCCATGGTGACGCCGAGCCTACCCAGAGCGGGCGCGGTGCGCCATCGCCCGCTGTGCGAGTGGCAACCAGGGACGCCCCCCCTAGTCGAGCAGCTCGCTGGCGCGTTCGCGCAGCAGCTCGGCGGCGAGCTTGCGCTGCTCGGCGCTGAGCTTGGGCAGCACCGCCTCGGCGATGTCGAGCACCATCGCGCGCTTGTCGCCCTCGCCGGCGCCCGCGAGCACGGCGCCTGCGTCGAAGTCGTCTTCACGGAAGCTGCCGAGCGCTTCTTTGCGCTGCTTCATCTTCTCGCGCATGGCGCCGAAGCCGCCTTGCTTCACCTTGCTCATGACCAGCGACTTGATCTCGCTGCGTTGGTCGTCGCTGAGCTGGAGCTTCTCGCCGAGCTCGCCCATCCGCTCGCGCCGCCCACCGAAGCGCTCCTTGACGCGGTCCTCGATCGCGTCGGCGAGAGCGTCGCGCTGGTCCTTGTCGAGCAGCGCGTGCAGCTTGTCGAGCGACTCGACGTCCTTGGGACGGTTCGCCTCGCGCGCCTTCTTGGCCTCGTCGAGCAGCGCGTCGAGCGCGGCGCGGTCGAGCGTGCCCTTCTCGATCTGGTCGGCGAACGCGCTCGCCAGCTTGGCCATCGCCGCGCGCGTCGTCGCGTGGCGCTCGATCGTGTCCTCGGCCAGCTCCTCGATCTCGGCGCGCTGCACTTTGTCGAGCGGCACGTCGCCGAAGGCCTCGCCTAGCAGCTGCACCGGCCCACCGTCGACGAGCTCGATCGCCGCGCGTGTTCGCGTGGTCTCTTCTTCAGACGCGGCGTCGATGGGGTCGGCGGCGGCGCCGCAGCCCAGCGCGGGCACCGTGGCCAAGAGCAGGAAAGTGACGGATAGCAGGGATCGGGTCGTCATCGTTACCTCCGCCCATCAGACACGGGGCGGAGCCAGAACGTGCACGAAGAAACGTGAAGCCATGTGCTGCCAATGTGAAGCTCCCTCGTCTTTTCTTGCGCCACTCGAGCTCGGGGCTCGTTCTCCAGACGACCGGCCCAAACGTCCCCGGGCCACGAGGAGGAGGATTCGCCCATGTTCGTGCTCAAGACCCTGACTGCAGCTGCCCTGACGCTCTCGCTGCTCGCCGCGCCCGTCGCCGAGGCCTTGGCCTGCGGCCCCTACGGACCGCGGCCCACAGTGGAGCAGGTCGCAGCGTCGCGAGCCGAGCAACACGTTCGGGAGCTCCTGCCGGGAGTGATCATCCAAGACTCGGATGCGGTGGTCGACGCCGAGCAGGCGATCGCAGACGTGCGCGTGACGCGACGTGAGCCCGACAGGCGTCTCCAGATCACCGTCCGCCACGACGCCGAACGAGGCGCCATCGTCGAGTCCACGAGGGAAGTACGGGCGCTGGGCAAGCGCGGCGACCGGCGGGACGCCCGCGTGTGGGAGGCGGATGCCGCCGCGCGTTCTCACCTGGCAACCGTCCACCAGGGTTCGTCGATCGCCATCGTCGGGAGCACGCGGAGCGGCGAGACGACGATCCTGGATGTCGAGCTGTCGCGCTTGCACACCGTCCAAGTCGAGCTCACGCGCGACGCCAACCGGAACTGGAAGGCGAAGAAGATCGTGCTCCCCGCCGTGTTCAAGCGCTCTGCCTAGGCGACGGTAACGCGGCAGTTGGTATTCGTCAGACGGTCGCGACCTCGCTACCGAGCGCCTTCGGAGCGAAACTCGTAGCGCGCAGGGGTCGGGAGGCGGAGTCATACCTAGATGCTCCGCGATGGGCGACGCGGATAGTCCGAACTTGAGGGGTACATCGAATCTCTCCGGAATGCGTCCTGCCGGGGCAGGAAGCCGAAGCGAGTACACTGACTGGCGCATTCGACCAGGCCTTCGTTCCCGCTGAAGACGGTGCCCGCGACCTCGCTGTTTGGATGACGCGACCTATTGCAGGATCAACCACGACGATTCGTATGTTGAGAACGCCGCGACCCAGTCCCGCGCCTAGATTGACTTGCGGTTACGAAACAGCAGCGCGAGATTCCTGTTGTGCTCGCCCCGCCGCCCAGGTGGCTGCGGCCTTCGTTTCGACAGTTGGTCGCCCCCACAAATGGTGAAGGCGATTCGTTGCTGCGCAGCGCGAAAGTCGCGATACGGTCCGTGGCGTGAAGCGGGTCATCTGGTTGACCGGGATCTCGAATGCCGGCAAGTCGACCCTCGCGCTGGCGCTTGAGCACGCGCTCCGTCAGGCTGGCGATGGTCCGGAGCTCCTCGACAGTGATCACACGAGGGCGGTGCTCGCACCCGAGCTCGGCTTCTCGCCGCTCGATCGCGATCGCAACGTTGCGCGTCTCGCGTTCGTGGCCACACTGCTCGCCAAGCACGCCATCACGACGATCGTGGCCGCGGTCTCGCCTCTGCGCGCCGCGCGTGATCGGGCGCGTGCGGCCGTCGAAGCCGTCGGCGCCACGTTCATCGAGGTTCATGTCTCGTGCGCTCCCGAGGTCGCGGCTGCGCGCGACCGAAAGCGGCTGTACGCGCGCAGCCTGCCCGAGCTCGCCGGCGTCTCCTCACCCTATGAGCCTCCGCTTCACCCCGACGTCACCTTGACGACGGATGCGCTATCGGCTGAAGAGTGTCTCGCCCACTTGATGGTGGCACTCGGTCAGGAATGACCCGAAGATGTGAGGGGATGATGCGGCGATTCGAATTCGAAGAGGGTGGCTCCAAGAAGTTCTGGCAGATCGAGCAGTCCGGCAAGAGCTACACCGTGATCTACGGCCGCATCGGCGCCGCTGGGGTCAGCAAGACGACCGACTGTGATTCTCCTGCGGCCGCGCAGGCCGAAGTCGAGAAGCTCGTTCGCGAGAAGCTCAAGAAGGGCTATCAGGAGATTGGCGCTGCCACCAGCAACTGGCGCCCGCCCAAGCCGATCCCGCATCACGAGAATGTCTCGCACTTCATGGGCTACGCGGTCGTCGGCTTCGATCCCGCAGCGGACGAAGGCGCCGAGGATGACAACGGCCGCAAGATCTACGCGAAGCTCCGCGACCTCGACCGCCGTATCTACAAGATTGGGCTGACGTTCGATGACAAGAAGGAGATGTTCGTCGAGCGCCTGAACGCCCTGCTTGACGATCCCAAGGTCGATCAACTGAAGGCGCTGGTGCTCGGCAACTGGTGGGGTGATGTCAGCGAATCGGGCGACGCGAGCGACTTCGTCAAGCTGCTGATCGAGCGCAAGGATCGGCTCGCCAATCTCCAGGGGCTCTTCATCGGCGATGTGACACCAGAGGAGAACGAGATCTCCTGGATCAACAACGACGACTACGGAAGGCTCGTCTCGTCGTTGCCGGGTCTCAAGGAGGTCCTTATCCGCGGGGCGGGCACACGGCTCTCACAGCTGTCGCACGAGACGCTGCAAGGGCTGACGCTGCAGAGCGGTGGGCTCGCGGCCGAAGCGGTTCGCGATGTCGGGGCGGCGCACCTGCCCGAGCTCCGCCGTCTGACATTGTGGTTGGGCGACGACAACTACGGGGGCGACTCCGAGCCAAAGGACTTTGCGAAGATTCTCTCGGGTAAGCAGTTCCCGAAGCTCGAGTACTTGGGCCTCATGAACGCGCGCAACACCGACGACATCGCCAAGCTGGTCGCAGAATCGTCGCTGGTCGCGCGCCTCAAAGGGCTGGATCTGTCGATGGGCACGCTCGGCGATGAAGGGGCCGAGGCGCTACTCGCGAGCCCGGCCATCAAGAAGCTGACGACGCTGAATCTTCAGCACCACTACATGACGCCGGCCGTCTCGGCGAAGTGGAAGAAGCTCGGCATCGAGGTCGATGTCTCGGAGCGCATCGGCCCCGACGAGCACGACGAAGGCAACCGCTACTGCGAGGTCTCCGAATAGTCGTGAAGGCGCGATGGTTCGTCGTCGGTGTGCCGGGCGATCGGCGCGTGGACGGCTTCCTCGCGGCGGCGGCGCAGCGTGGCCTCGCGCCGCCCGCGGTCGTGCCGTGGCGTACGCTGATTGCGGATCCGTCGGCGGTCGCCCTGCGTGCCGGGGATCGCGTGCGCATCGAGTCACCGGGTAGTGATGGCGCGACGTGGCGCGCGCTCACCGGCTTGACGGCGCCGCCGCTCGATCGCGAGCCGGGGAGCTGGCGGCCAGGGAGCGCGTGGTACGCCGGGCTGTCGCAGACTCTGCGATCCTTTGCGAACCACGCGCGGGCTGCGGGCGCGCGGTTCGTCCAGGGTGTCGACGGAATCTTGACGATGACTGACAAGGCGGCGTGTCGGGCGCGGCTCGCTGGTTGCGGGGTTCCGGTGCCCCCCGGCGGGATCGCGCCGACTTCGCCCGACGCATTGCGCGATCTCCTGCTCTCGGACGGCTGGCCGCAAGTCTTCATCAAGCCGCGATGGGGATCGTCGGGCGCAGGCGTGGTCGCGCTCCGCCGCGCGCGGCGGGCTCGTGACGCGAACGAGCTCGCGCAGACGACCCTCGGCCTCGATCCGGCGACGGGCGCGCTCACCAATCACAAGCGGCTGCGCGTCTATCGCGATCGCGCGGCGATCGACGCGGTGCTCGGTCCGATCTTGGCGGACGGCGCGGTCGTCGAGCGCTGGGTGCCCAAGCTTGGAGTCGCCGCCGGGCCGTTCGATCTGCGGCTCGTCGCGATCGCCGGCGTCGTGCGCCACCGCGTCGCGCGCGTCGGGCGTGGGCCCATCACGAACCTGCATCTCGATGGGATGCGCCTTTGGGTCGACGAGGCACTTGCCAACGCGCCGGCCACGCTGCCCGATCGCATTGCAGCGATCGTCGCAGCGACGGCGCGCGCCTTCGGCGACTGCCAGTATCTCGGGATCGATCTGGCCGTCGACGTCGCGTGGTCGCCTTGGGTGCTCGAGGTGAACGCGTGGGGCGACTATCTGCCTCGCCTGCTCGACGATGCCGGCCACGATACGTATTGGGCGGAGCTGGAGGCATGCTGAGCGCCATCGTCTTCGATCTCGACGACACTCTCATCGATCGCAGCGCGGCGCTGGCCGCGTGGCTCCGTGCGCACGTGCGGCCCTGTGACGTCGAGCGCCTCGTGCAGCTCGATCGGCAGACACGCGGCACCGGACAGAGCCGCGCCCGCTGGCACGCGGCGTTGGCAATGGCCACCTCGACCTCGCCGCGCATTATCAGCGCGCGCCTCACCCGCGAGCTCCCGCAGCTTGTGCTGCCCACGCCCGGCTCGCACGCGCTCGTCGAGCAGCTCGCGGCACACTATCGATTGGCTGTCGGCACGAATGGCACGAGCCACATGCAACGAGCGAAGTGGGAGCACGCGGGCTTCGCGCGCCGCATCCCCGCGCTGTTCGTGTCGCAAGAGCTCGGCGTCAAGAAGCCCAGCCGCGCCTTCTTTCGGCTCATTGAGAAGGCGCTCGACGTCGCGCCCGATCGCATCCTGATGGTCGGCGATCACCCGACGGAAGACATCGCGGGGGCGCGCGCCGCGGGGTGGCGCACGTGCTGGCTGTGGCCCACCGACCCCGCAGCGCTAGCACCCGACTGCGATGTCGTGCTCTCGCGGCTCACGGCGCTAGCCGAGCTGGTGGACGTATGGCATTGAGCGACTGGCGCGACATTCTCGGTCGTCTCGACGTTGTCCTTATGACGTTCGATACGCTGCGCTACGACGTCGCGATGAGCGCCCTCGCGCGTGGCCTCACACCGAACCTGGAGCGCTTGCTTTGCGGGTCGACGTGGGAGGAGCGCCATACGCCGGCGACCTTCACGTTTCCGGCTCACCAGTCGTTCTTTGCGGGCTTCTTGCCGACCCCCGCTGCCGATCCGCAGGCGCCGCGCTCGATCGCTCTGCGCTTTGCCGGATCGCACACGATCGATCAGTCGACGCTCGTGTTCGATGCGCCTTCGATCGTCGAGGGGTTCGCGCAGGCCGGCTATCACACGGTGTGTATCGGCGGCACAGGGTTCTTCAATCCATCGACGCCGCTCGGCCGCGTGCTGCCCGCTCTGTTTGCCGAGTCGCACTGGTCCCGCCCTCTCGGAGTGGCCGAGCCGCGCTCGCCGCATCATCAGCTCACGCTCGCCGCGGAGCGCCTGGCGGCTTTGCCGACTGGACGCCGCGCCTTCCTATTTATCAACATCAGCGCGACGCATCGCCCCACCACGCATTACCTACCCGGCGCGTGCGAAGAGAGCGTGGAGACACAAGCGGCTGCGCTAGCCGCCGTCGATCGACGTCTGCCGATCTTGCTCGCCGCGATCGCCGCGCGGGGCGGCGCGCGCGCGATTTTGTGCGCGGATCACGGAACCTGCTTTGGCGAAGATGGGCGCGTCGGCCATCGCCTCGCTCACCCGCTGGTCACAACGGTGCCCTATGCCGAGGTCGCACTGCCATGAGCACGCTCGCCGCGCTGCTCGAGACCTCGCCGTTCTTGGCGTACGCGTACGGGTATCCGCACAAGACCGCGTATCGCACGTTCACAGTCCCGCGCCCGCTGGCCGAGGTGTGGCGGGACGAGCGACGAGACGCGCTGTTTCTCTATCTGCACGTACCGTTTTGCGAGCAGCGCTGCGGCTTCTGCAATCTGTACACGCAGGTCGAACCGCAGAGCGCGCTCGTCGACGACTATCTGGCCGCGCTCGAAAGGCAGGCCCGCGTGGTCCGCGAGCAGCTTGGCGCCTTTGGCGTCGCGCGAGTGGCGGTCGGTGGCGGTACACCGACGTGGCTGCGCGCGCGCCACCTCGATCGGGTGTTCGCGCTGCTCGCTTCCCTTGGCGCCGAACACGCGCCCGCGTCGGTCGAAGCGTCGCCCGTTACCGCCGATTCTGATCGCGTCGCGGTATTGCGAAAGTGGGGCGTCGCGCGCGTGAGCATCGGCGTGCAGAGCCTCTACGCCGACGAGACCGACGGTGTGGGTCGCAAGCAGCGCGTGGACGACGTGCAGCGCGCGATCGAACGCCTCGCGACAGCCGAGTTCCCGACCCGCAACGTCGATCTCATGTATGGGCTGCCGCACCAGACGATCGAGCGGTTGCTCGATTCGATTGACCGCGTCATCGCCTGGGGCGCCAACGAGCTCTATCTGTATCCACTCTATGTGCGACCGCTGACGCGGCTCGGCCGGAAGGGTCACGCCGCGGAGCCGCTCGATCAGCGACTCTTCCTCTACCGCGCCGCGCGCGATCATCTCACCGCCCGCGGCTGGCAGCAACGCAGCCTGCGGATGTTCGCCGGGCCCGCCGCCGCGCGACTCGACGACGGCGACTATCGCTGTCAGTCCGACGGCATGATCGGCCTCGGCGCCGGTGCGCGCTCTTATACTCGGACGCTGCACTACGCGGCGCCGTTCGCGACTGCGCAGTCTGCGATCCGAACGCAGATTCGCGATTGGGTCGCGCAGTCAGCCGAAGCCTTTGGCGCCATCACCCATGGCGTCGAGCTCGACGTGGACGAGCAGCGTCGCCGCTACGTGATCTTGACCCTGCTTGAGCGTGGGCTGCTCGACGCCGAGTATCGCGCGCGCTTTGCCCGTGAGCCGCTGGACGATCTTCCGCAGCTGGCCGAGACGATCGCGTTGGGGCTCGCGACGCACACGGCGGGCCGCTGGTCGTTGACGCTCCGCGGGATCGAGGCGGCCGACGTGATCGGTCACTGGCTGTATTCACCGACGATGCTGGCGCGCATGGCGACCTGGGACGCGCAGTGACGAGGCGGCTGGGCATCATGTGGCGCGGCCCGCTCGATAGCTGCAACTACGGCTGCGTGTACTGTCCATTCGCGAAGCGCCCGGTTCGCGCCGACAACCTCGCGACCGACGCGCGCGCGCTCGCGCGTTTCGTCGAGTGGATCGAGCACGCGCGTGGCTGGCGCTTCGAGCTGCTCTTCACCCCGTGGGGGGAAGCCTTGATTCATCGCGCATATCAAGATGCGATGGTGCGACTCAGCCGCTGCGACGCGGTCGCTTCGGTTGCGATCCAGACCAACGGCTCGAGCAGCCGCTCGTGGCTGAAGGAGGCGGGCCGTGATCGCGTCACGTTGTGGATGTCGTGGCATCCGACGGAGGTTGCGCTCGACCGCTTCGTCAAGCGCGCGGAGCAGTGGCTCGCAGGTGGTGCGCTGCTCAGTGTCGGCGCGGTCGCGGTGCCGTCGCAGCTCGCCGCGATCGAGGCTTTACGCGCGGCGCTCCCGGCGAGCGTACCGATGTGGCTCAACGCCCAGCGTCCGGGTGTTCGCTACGCCGAGGATCTGACCGCGCGCTGTCTGGCGATCGATCCGCACTTTTTGCTCGAGCGCCGACCTCACGAGACACGGGGTGCCGAGTGTGCAACGGGCCAGGAAGCGATCGCCGTCGACGGGCATGGCACGATCACGCGTTGCCACTTCATCGAGACGCCGCTCGGCAACCTGTACAAGGATGAGCTGGACGCGTTGCTGACCCCGCGGCCGTGCACTCGCGCACGATGTGAGTGCTACATTGGATATGCGCACCTCGCGCGGCTGGACTTTCGCAGCGTGTTTGGTGACGGGCTGCTGGCACGCCGGCGCTTGCCGATCGCGCGTGATGGCGGACCCGACCGAGCGTAGCTCGCAGAACAGATCACCAAGCCGGCGCTAGACCGACCGGAAGCAGCGTGTAGGTGCGGGCGTTCAGCAAGCGACCGGCAGGACGCGCGCGTTTGGGCTGCGGATACGGCCGCGCGTTCTCACCTGGCAACCGTCCACCAGGGCGCCTTGGTCACCCTCGTCGGGCACAGGAGCAGCGGCGAGACGACGACCTTGGATGTCGAGCTGTCACGCGTACACACCGTCCAAGTCGAGCTCACGCGCGACGCCAACCGGAACTGGAAGGCGAAGAAGATCGTGCTCCCCGCCGTGTTCAGGCGCTCTGCCTAGGCGACGGTAACGCGGCAGTTGGGCTACGCTCGCGCGCAAGGAACGGGGCTGCGCTCATGAACGAACAGGCGCCACGCGTGTCGATCCCTCGCATCTATCGCATCATCGTGCCGGTATCGAACCTCGAGCGCGCAGCCGAGTACTACCAAGCGCTCTTGGGCATTCAGGGCAAGCGAGTCTCGGGCGGGAGGTACTACCTCGACTGTGCCGGGGTGTTGCTGGCCTTGTTCGACCCGAGCGGCGATGGGGACGCCGGGAGCGCGAAGCCGCTGCCGGATCACTTGTACTTCGCCGTGGCGGATCTCGAGGCGGTGTATCGCCGCGCCGAGAAGGTCGGCGGGCTCTCCAACGAGATCGGCGACGGGAAGCTACCCATGGGCAAGATCGCCGTGCGTCCCTGGCGCGAGCGCTCGTTCTACATGCGTGATCCCTTCGGGAACCCGCTGTGCTTCGTGGACGAGCGGACGCTGTTCACGGGGAGCTGATCGGCGCGTGGTAGGCTGCGGCTCAGGTCGCGATGAGCCGAAGCAAGAAGCGAAAGCGCGCGCTCCCGCGCGAGGTGCCGGCCTTTCGAGACAGCAGCGTCAAGGCTTCCGTCGCGTGGCCGCTCGTTGGACTGGTGGCGGGGCTGTCGCTCCTCGGCGCGACCGTTCTGAAGGCGATGCTCATCGAGCTTCCGCAGGACGCGAGCCCGTTCCACAGGACGGGCGGAGAGCGCGGTCTCTTCGGCCTCGCGCAGGTCCTCGTCGGCTTCGTGTTCGGAGGCATCGTGACGTTTCAGGGCGTGTCCTTGCTGCGTCGCCCGCTGTTCACGATCCGAGCCGAGACCCTCCAGATCAACAACGGTCTCGTCTCGAGAGAGCTGCGCTACGCCGAGATCGATGAGGTCATCCGCTACGGACGCACCGCGAGTCTGCGCGTCCGCGGCAAAGACATCAGGCTCCCGCTGCGCTACCTGTCGGCCACGCAGCGCGAGGAGGTGCTCGGCGAGATTCAGCGGGGGCGCGAGCGCTCCAGGGCGTGACGAGCGCGTGATGACCTGCGACGTTTGGTCGGCACAGAGCCACGCTCTTCGAGCATGACAGGACCGTGTCGCCTCGAACTTCGCAAGCGCCCGATCGCCGCATGGCGTCCAGGAGAGAGCGACGTCGGGCATGCGCGCGTGGCGCGGGGCTCAGTCGCGCGGCCCGAAGCTCTCCGCCAACTGGTGGATGCCTTCGAGGATGGCGCGCGTGCGAGGGTCCGCGTTGCCCGGGAGCGGAGAGAGACAGCGAAGGGTCAGCTCGCCGCCAACCTCCGACTCGAGGACGGGCACGAGCTGGGTGGCGGATTGGAGCAGGGAGGTGTCGGGGTCGCCGAGGAGGATCCCCACGCCATCTTGCGCGGCCCGATGCAGGAGCTCCCCGTTGTAGGAGCAGACGATCGGCTCGATCGCGACGGTGCCGCCGCGGAGCAGCGGCCACCTCCGAGGGTCGGACGTCGCTGCCTTCCAGCTGAGCGTGCGGTGCTGGACGAGATCGTCGGGCGTCGACGGGCGACCGTGCTCCGCGAGGTAGCTCTCCGAGGCGAGTGGTACGAGCCGCACGCGCGCGATCACGCGTGAGAACCAGGCGCCATGATCGACCGCCCCGCCGAAGTGGAACATCAGGTCGAACGGCTCGTGCAGGTGCGCGAGCGGGTCGACGTGCTCCACGTCTTCGATGCAGAGCCCAGGCGCGATGGCGTGCAGCGCGCGCAGCAACCCAATGCGCAGGATGTCCGGCACACCGACCGGAGCGACCAGCCGAACGACACCGGACAGGTCGGCCCGCGTGGACCTCGCTGCTGACACCATCTGCGTGAAGCGTTCGAGGAGCCCGCGTCCCTCGCTGAGCACCACTGCTCCCGCGGGCGTGAGCGAGACCCCGACTGCACTTCGAACGAACAGCTCGCTCCCGACGTCGGCCTCCAGAGCTTCGAGCTTGCGGCGGAGCGAGGAGCGAGACATGCCGGTCTGCCGTGCGGCGCTCTGGATGGATCCAAGCTCGACGACCTTGATCAAGAGCCGAACGCCCTCGAGATCCATGCGCTCGTGGTACCACGGGTGCGGCTCACGCCGATAGGCGCCATCGCGTGACGGCTTGCGCGGAGTGTGACGTCGATGCCGTGCTGGCAGCGTCGGGCGGCTTCACCGTCGCGAAGTCGTATGATCCCCACGTTCGCGTGCTGCCGCCGGCTCCTGCGGAAACAGCGGCAGCACGAGGTAGGTGTAGATCACGCAGCCCACACAGAAGTCGAACACCGACTCGAGCATGGTGAAGACGGCGAGCGTTCCTGCGAGCCACGGGGCCACGGACGGGGCAAGGAAGTGCGTGACGGCTGCGCCACCCGACAGGCAAAGCCCGAGGCGTGAGGCGAACACCTTGGGCGCCTTGTCCATCTGGCGGGCAGGAAAGCGCAACAGGCGCGCGACGCCCGCAGCACCCCGCGCCATCGGGCTCGGCGGCGCGCTCAGCATCGCTCGAAGCACGTAGTCGAGCCCGATTGGCACGATCAGGAACGGCGACCCGGTGAGGACGTAGGCGACCAGGCAGAGGGTCGTGATGAAGCCGTTGGTCCGGACCACGTTGCGGTCGATGCGGACGTGCGACACGGGGCAGACGAGGTTCGACAGCATGACCTTCAACCGTAGCGCTGTCGATGCAGTCGACTGTGGTCCACAGACGGTCATCTCTGGCCGCCTCGCGGCCACCCCCTTGAACGCTGGCCAGGCACGTGTCGCGCAGGCGACCACGGCATCGATCGCCGTCGGAGCGGCTGAACTGCAGGGTGGCCGATTCGTGTCCACCCATGTCCATCTCGGCAACACCTCGGCAGCGCTCGGTTGTGCGAGCCTTCAAGGCTTCAAGAGGGGCCCATGCCGGACTCAGAACGTCGCAGCCTGACCCAGGTCGGTACCGCGCGCTTCGCGTTCCACCCGGACGACCACCCCCACACGCGCCGCCAGAAGCAGGCGATCTTCGTGGTGTCGGCGGGCTGCTCGCTCGCGGGCATCGCCTGGACGGCGATGTATTGGCACTTCTTCGGGTGGTGCCTGACCACGCTGCTGCCGCTGCTGTTCACGCTGGTGGTGGGATCGGCGGTGCTGATCTCCCATCGGACCCGGGACCACCGCTACGCGGCCTACGCGCAGATCGTCTGCATCGTCTACATCACCGCCTTCATCCAATGGAGCATCGGCGACATCTTTGCGTCCGGGTTCGTCCTGGTCTGGGCGTTCGTCGGACCCATCACGGCGCTCGCCGTCTTCTCCTGGCGCCAGTCGATGGTGGTGCTCGCGCTGTTCTTCATCAACCTGGTGATCACGCTGGTGTTCGACGACGACTTCAGCCGTCAGTCGTCGTTGGTGGTGCCGCAAGGCACGCGCTACGTGTTCTTCGGCATGAACTTGGGCGTCTCCATGCTCGTGGTGTTTCTGTTCGCCACGTTCTTCTCGCACGATGCGGAGCTGGAGCGCGATCGCGCGGACCGCTTGCAAGAGAGCCTCGACGAGGAGAAGGCCAAGCAGGTCGGACCGTACACGCTGCTCGGCAAGCTCGGTGCGGGTGGTATGGGCGTCGTGTACAAGGCGCGCCACGCGCTCCTGCGACGGCCGACCGCGGTCAAGCTCCTGCCGGTCGACAAGATCGGCGCGGACAGTCTCCAGCGCTTCGAGCGCGAGGTGCAGCACACCGCCGAGCTGACGCATCCGAACACGGTCGCGATCCACGACTACGGCCGCAGCGCGGATGGCGTCTTCTACTACGCGATGGAGTTCCTCGACGGCGTCGACCTCGAGACGTTGGTCCGGCGCTGCGGGCCCATGTCACCGGGCCGTGTCGCCTTCATCCTGCGGCAAGCGTGCGATGCGCTGGACGAAGCTCACACCCGCGGACTGATTCACCGCGACGTGAAGCCCGCGAACATCATGCTGTGTCGGCAGGGACGGCGCGCCGACGTGGTCAAGGTGCTCGACTTCGGCCTGGTCAAGGACCTCGCCGTGGAGGACGGGGTCACGCGCGAGGACGCGATCGCGGGAACGCCAGCCTACATTGCGCCGGAGACGCTGACGGACCCGTCCCGGGTTGGCCCTGGCGTCGACATCTACGCCATGGGTGCGGTGGCGTACTGGTTGTTGACCGGCCAGACCGTGTTCAAAGGCAAGACCCACGTCGAGGTGTTCGCGCACCATGTGCACACGCAGCCAGCGGCTCCGTCACGAGAGGTCGACGGCCTGCCGGAGTCGTTCGATCGGCTCATCCTCCAGTGCCTCTCCAAGAAGCCCGCGGACCGACCAGCGTCCGCCGCGTCGCTGGTCGAAGCGCTGGACGCGCTCGCCGCCGCGCACCCGTGGTCGTCGAAGGACGCTCACGCGTGGTGGGATGCGTTCGAGAGCCGTCGTGACGTCGCCAATGAGCCCGTCTCTGCCACGGCCAAGACGATGGCCGTCGACCTGCACGGTCGTGTCGATCCTTCGGCGAACGAGGTGGAGCTGATCTCCGGTGTGGCCACCAAGCGCGAGGTCCCGCGGCCGCGCCAGCACGGTCACGTCGCAGGGCCGCTCGAAGCGACGCGCAAGGTCGTGTCGGACACCGGCACCTGATCTCGTGCTGACGCGTGCGCGTACCGGCCTTCTCGTCGTGAGCGAGCGACCCCCCAAGCGACGCTGTGAATGACGTTCGGGCACCCGAGGTGCCTCGTCACTCACTCGCCGGGCGTGAACGCGAGCGGGTAGGTGATGATCATGTGCCCATCCGGGGGTGGGTCGGCGCGCAGCTTGGTGAAGATCCCGACCAAGCAGTCTTGGAACATGGGGTCGGGTGTGCTCGATCCAGCGATGCTGCCGCGGTAGAACTCACCGCCTGGAGCGATGAGGAACGCGACGCTGACGTCGCCCGACAGCTTCGGGTTCTGCTTCAGCGCGGCCTCGTAGCAACGCTTCAGATCGGGGAAGTTGGCCCGTACCACCTTCTGCACGCGCGGGGGGTACTCGGGCTCGGCGCGCTTGCAGCCGTTGGTCACCAGCGCGTCGTTGGTCACGCCGCCGGGAGCGCACACGCAGCGCCCCTGCGGCGTCGACACCAGCCCCTTGACGCAGCACGTGAGCGACTTGCCGGAGGCGTCGCACCAGGGCTCGTTGTCCTTGGCGCAGGGCTGCGCCTTCTTGTCTTCGCAGCGCACCACCGGCGGCGCGTTCGCACTGGCGCTCGCGCTCGCCTGCGCAGCGTGGAACGAGCTGGGGGTTGGAGCCGTGCCGGGCCCGGCTGGAGCGTCGCTCGAAGCTAGGGGCTGGGCCGTCGTCGACGTGCTGGCTCCACTCGACTCGGGGCGCCCGCCGAGCTGTTCGCGCAGGAGCCAGGCGCCGCCGAGCAGGCACACAAGCACCAGCGCGATCGGGACCCAGGGCAGCGGCCGCCGCACCGGCAAGCTCAGCGGCGACGTGACCGCGGTGGAGCCCACCGGCTCGCGGCCCTCACCTCCGGTCGAGGTCGAGGCCTCGGCCCCGGCGGCTACGAGCGCACGCACGCTGTCGCTCGACAGCGGCACGGTCGCCGGCGTCGCCTGATCGAGAGCCTTGGCGAGCTCGCGCATGTCCGAAAAACGCCGCGCCGGATCCTTGGCGAGGGCGCGTGCGATCGCGAGGCACACGTGGGCGGGCACCTGGGGTGCGACCTCGCCGAGCGGCCTCGGGTCGTCGTGCAGGATGCTCGCGGCGATCTCGAACACCGACGCCTTCCCGCGCCAGGGTAGGCTGCCCGCCAGGACCTCGAACGCGGTCACGCCCCACGAGAACTGATCCGCGCGGCCGTCGATCGGCTCTCCGCGAATCTGCTCGGGGGACATGTAGGCAGGTGACCCCACAGAGGTCCCGGTGCGCGTCAGCTGAGCGGGCGTCTCGAGCGCCGTGGGCGAGCTCGGGTCGACGGCGGGCGAGACCTTGGCGATGCCGAAGTCGAGCAGCTTGGCGACGCCATCGCTGCGCACCACGACGTTCTCGGGCTTCACGTCGCGGTGCACCAGTCCGACGTCGTGCGCCGCCGCGAGCGCCGCCGCGACCTGCTTGAGCAGGTCGAGCTTGGTCTCGATCGAGGCCGCCGTATCGCCCACCAGCGCGCGCAGGGGGCGGCCCTCGATCAGCTCCATGACGATGTAGGGGTTGCCGTCGATCTCCCCGACGTCGAACACAGTAGCGGCGTTGGCGTGCGACAGCGCGCTCGCCGCGCGCGCCTCTCGCCGCATGCGCTCGATCAGATCCTGGCTCGCCTCGCGCGCGATCACCTTGATCGCCACGCGCCGGCCGAGCTCGCTGTCACGCGCTTGGTAGACCGCTCCCATGCCGCCCGCGCCAAGCTGGGCCTCGATCCGGTAGCGGCCGACGGCGGAACCCGGCTCGAGCTTCACGCGCCGGAGGATACAGCGCCAGCGGGCGCGCGGCCCGAGATCCTTCGGCGCCTGACCGAGCGCCACTGCTGCGTTCGCGAAGTCCAACGCTCAGCCCGCTCTGCTCACTTGCTCCCGCGTCTTCGGTACATCGTCTTGCGCGCAGAAACTTCGCGGACGATGTACCTGGCGCCATCGTGGCATCAGCCACTCGATGGTGGGATACTTCAGGCCATGAGCGCGCTCGCGCATCGCATGCACTACACACTGTCCGAGTACCTGGCGTTCGAGGCCTCGAGCAACGTAAAGCACGAGTACTTGGACGGGCAGATCTACGCGATGGCGGGCGGCACACCAGAACACGCGGCGCTGGCCGCGGGCGTCGTCGGCCAGCTCTACGCGCAGCTGCAGGGCACGCCGTGCCGACCGCACAGCTCGGATCTACGCGTGAGTGTCGTCGCTACCGGCCTTCTCACCTACCCAGACGTGACGGTGGTCTGCGGACCGCGGGCGCGCGACCACGAAGACGCGACGGCGATCACCAACCCGGTGGTGATCGTGGAGGTCCTCAGCCGCAGCACCGAAGAGTACGACCGAGGCGACAAGTTCACTCACTACAAGCAGATCGGCTCTCTCCGAGAGTACGTGCTGGTCTCGCAGAGTGAGCGCCGCGTCGAGGTCTGGACGCGTGGAGGGGACGATGTCTGGACGATGCGCGCCGCGGGCGATGGCGACAACGCCGAGATCAAGGCGATCGATGCGCGGCTGAACGTCCGTGAGCTCTACGACTCCGCGGCGGAGCCCACCGGCTGAGCCAGGTGCGGTCGAGGTAGGGCGGGGCGACTACTTCGTGCAGGTCTGGTGCGCGACCGGGTCGGTGCGGAAGGGCTCTGAGTTGGCGGCCGGGCACTCCTTGGAGATCAGCGACTTGAGATCGCGCACCTCGGTCCAGCTGAGCGACATCGCCGGGAAGACCAAGGGGATGGTCGCGTCCTGGTCGATCTTCTGGCGCAGGCCGTCGAGCAGCCCCTCGCCCTGCTCGCGCAGCGCCTGGAACTTGTCCTCGTAGCTCTGGACCAAGTCGCGGAACTCCGGGCCCTTGAACACGAACATGTTCTCGAACGTGTTGTGCTCGGCGTTGTCGCTGAGGTTGTAGCTGCCGGTGTAGAGCGAGTCGTCGATCACGAAGTACTTGTTGTGCATCTGGGCGGCGTAGCCGGCGTCCCAGCGGTACGCGTAGTACTTGTAGCGGACGTCGATGCCAGCGCGCTCCACCTCGAGCCCGTAGAGGAAGCTCTTGTCCAGGCAGGCTTGCTTCTTGGACTCGCTGTTGGCGGCGGCCAAGCAGGTCTCGCGGGCGGCCTTCTGCTCGTTGTTGCCGCTCTCCGAGATGTACTCCTGGCCGTCCAGGTAGATCTTGATGTCCACGTCCGGGTCGTCGGCAGCCTTCTTCATCAGCGCCTCCGAGATCGGGCGCGAGCGCAGGTGGCCGGAGGCGACGTGGATGCGATCCTCAGCGCCTTCGATGGCGGCGACGATCTGGTCGGCCATGTGATTCGAGCCGGTGACGGAGAAGGTGGTGCCAGTGACCTTGAAGTTCTCGCTGGTGAAGAGCACATCCATGCCCGGGTCCTCGGTGATCATCTCGTCGGTGATCAGGAGCGTGCTGAGCTCGAACGGCAGCGGGGTGGCGAGCGCGAAGTCCTTGGAGTGCTCCCACATCAGGTTGAACTCGCGCTGCATCTTGAGCGCGAGCTCGGGGTACGCGGTCAAGAACACGGTGTTCTCGTCGTACTTGGTGCCGGCGCCGCTCGACCAGTTGGCGCTGCCGCTCGCGAGCGTCGCGGTCTTGGCGCGCTCTGCGTCGTCGCGCGGGCCGTCCACGATCATGAACTTGTGGTGCATGATCTTGTTCACCCAGCGCACGTCCACGCCAGCCGCCTCGTGTTTGCCGCTCTTGGAGCTGGCCAGGGCGGTGCCGGTGAGCTTGCGGTCCTCTGCGGCGGTCTCGAACACCATGCGCACCTTCACGCCGCGCTTCACCGCGTCGTGCAGCGCCTTGGTCACCCCTGCGTCGGAGAACGAGTACATCGCCACGTCGACCGAGTGCTTGGCGCCGTTGATGATGCGCGCGGCCTCGACGCTGTGGGTCTGGTCAGCGGCCTGCGGCGAGAAGATGACCGATCGCACCTTGGCTTTCTGCGCGGCCAAGTACCCGCGCTGGTCGGCCAGCGTGACCAGTCGTTTGAGCGCCGCCGGACCGATCCCCTTGATCGCGTCCAGCTCGGCGATCGTGTCGTACAGGTCGTCGTCTGCGGTGCGCGCGCTGCCATCGGCGCCGTCTCGGTGAGCGATCACCGCTCCCGCCGCCGCTTTGGTGAGCTTCCCGCTGACCAGGATTTCCTTGGTCGTCACTGGGTCGTTGAGCAGGGCGCGGACGGCCTGCGCCTCGGGCGTCGTCTCCGGGACCACCTCGGTGGCGTTGCCCTCGTCGCTCTCGATGCCGTCGTCGCAGCCCGAGAGCGGCAGCAGGCCCAGGCCGAGGATCGCCAAGAAGGAGGTGGTCTTCATGGGCGCCCCCTCAGCACGGCACGTGCCAGCCCACGTTTGCCTACATCGTGGGCTTTTTGGGGGGGGGCCTGGATCCCACAAGCGCCATCCGCTGCCCCTGCTGGGGATTGCTCGATCCACTGTGCGGACGTCATACGGGCGGCGCTTCCTGCATGAGGGCACCACAAGCGCGAAGGAAGCTGCCGGGATGGCGGGTCCCACGGGCTGCGTGGCGCGGTCCGTGGTCACCGCGTAGCCTCGCAGGGCGCGACGCATGGTTGGTGCAGCGCGCGTTGCCGGTGGGACCACGCAGATCACTTCCCCCCTGTTGCTCGCTCCTTGCTCTGCTGTTCATCACACGAACCGCTCAGGGCGCCGAGACAGCCACGCTCGCGATGCGCCCCTATCCACTTCCGCAGCCGTGCCCGGAAGAAGGGGCGCTCCGGGCGGCCATTGCTGAGCGGCTCGGTGAGGACCCTTTCCTTTCGAGCGCGCCGCTCGCGATCGAGGTCGCCGTGGAGCCGAGTGAGCGTGGCTGGGTGGGCAACATCACCTTCACGCGCGAGGGTCAGCACGGTGGGGAACGCCGAGTCGAAACGATGGAACGCGACTGCGAAGCCCTGACCGGGGCGCTCGCGCTGGCGATCACGGTCGTGCTCGACCCGCTCCCGGTTCCTCTGCCGGTGCCGCTCCCTGACGAGCCCGAACCCACCGAGATCCAAGCCCCGCCTGTTTTGCCAACTGCAGTCCCGTTGGGCCCCAATGTCGCGCCGGTGACTCGCGGCGCGCTCTCGTTCCGAGGTCTCGTCGGGGTCGGTCTCGCCGTAGGGTCCGGGCCTCGCCCCGGCCCGAGCCTCTCCGCTGCAGTCGGCCTGCGGTACGAGTGGACCTCGATCGACGCCGAGGGCCGCCTCGATCTGCCCACGGAGACCAACGGAGAAAGGAGAGTAAGCGCGCTCCTCGGGGCTGCGAGCCTCTCGCCGTGCGCCCACATCGGGCCGTTCGCAGGTTGTGTGCTCGCCACGGTCGGCGGCGTGAGAGGTGAAGGAATCGGTGTCGATGTGCCACGCACTGCGATCTCGCTCTTCGCTGCGGTCGGTGCCCGGTCGAGCTTCGAGCCCATTGTGTATCGGCCACTTCACTTGCGGGTGACGGCTGATATCCAGGCCGTCGTCTCTCGGCCCGAGCTGATGTTGAATGGCGAGCCAGCCTGGACGATGCCGGGCGTCATCGGCATGTTCGGGGTGGCGGCCCTCGTCGAAGGGTCGTGATCTCCTCCGCATTTTTCGTGACGGATCGCGGCGTGCCGGCCCAAGACACGGGGGTGGAGGTCCGTACGGCAGCTTCACGTCCCGCGGACGGGCCCACCTTCGCCGAAGTGTTCGCCGCCGAGCTGCCCTATGTCCTGCGGTCCCTCCGCCGTCTCGGCGCAAGTGCCGCCGACGCCGAGGATCTGGGCCACGACGTCTTCATGGTCGTTCACCGAGAGCTCCCGAGCTTCGATGCCACGCGGCCGATCCGACCTTGGCTGTTCGGCATCGCCTTCCGCGTCGCGTCGGATCATCGCCAACTCGCCCGCAACCGCCTGGAGGTCCCCACCGCGCAGTTGCCCGAGCACGCAGCGTTCATCGAGAGCGCGGAAGAGCGCCTCGAGCGAGCAGACGACCGCGCGCTCGTGCTCGAAGCGCTCCGCGCGCTGGATCTCGACCGGCGCGCCGTTCTCGTCATGCACGACCTCGACGGGTTCTCGGCGCCGCAGATCGCGGCAGAGCTCGGCATCGTTCTCAACACCGCCTACTCGCGGCTGCGTCTCGCGCGCGAAGACTTTCGCCGCGCCGTCCAGCGCATCCGCGCGCGGAGTCGAACCCCATGATGGATCCTATGCCGAACGATCTCGAGGAGGTGCTCGCGCCGGAGCGGCCCATCCCGCCGGTGGACGAGGCTGTCCAAGCGCGCATGGCGGCGCGGCTCGCGGCGTCGCTCGGAGCGCCAGGCATCGCAGCGGACCTTCGGCTCACCAAGGCGACCCCGGGTCTCGACACGGTGCGACCTCCTCGCTTGCGTGGCTGGCTCTGGAAGGTGGGGCTCGCGACGTTGACCGTCCTCACGGCCGCTGTGATCGTGGGGTCGCGCGATGATCGCCCTCTGGAGGTCGCGGCTCCGTCGGCGGAGCCGCTCGAGCGGCCCCTCGCCACGCAGACCGCTGAGCCGGCGCCCGACATTCGCTCCGCGCCAGCGCGCGGACCAGCCGTCGAGCTGCCGACCCATGCGGCCTCTTGCCTCGAGCCAGACGATCTGCCGGACGCTGCACCAGCTCGGTCGGCCGCACGATCCGCTCCCGCCGCCTCGAGCTCGGCCAGCGCGAACGCGATGGACGACGCGCTCCGCCGCGAACGCGCGCTCACCGACGCCGCCCGAATGGCGATCGGTCGTGGGGACGCGCCCGGCGCCCTCGAGCAGCTCGCGACGGCGATGGTGGAGTTCCCCACCGGCCGGCTCGCGCAAGAGCGGGAGGCGCTCACAGTGCAGGCGCTCTGGATCTCCGGTCAACATCAGCAGGCGCGGAAACGTGCGCGCGCCTTTCGAGAGCGGTTTCCTGTCAGCCCGCTGCTTCATTCGATCGAGGCGCTGGTCGGATCGGAACCGGTGCAACCGTGATGAAGGTCACGTTGCTGGTGCTCGCGCTCGCCGCGACGCATTGTGTCGTTACGCAGGACCTCGGGCACGATCTTCCAACGGGTCCGGCCGGCGGTGGTGGATCGAGCGCGTCGCCCGACCTCTCGTGCGTCGGGAACATCGAGCTGAGCACTCAGCCCTTCGCCAACGTGACCGGCTTGCTGCGAGTGATCGATGGTTTCGGCGATCCCAGTCCCGTTGGCGGAGCCGCCGTGCGGGTATGCGGGCTGGCCGACGTCGAATGCATGGAGCCGACCTACGAGACCGTCTCGGGCCTAGACGGCGAGGCATTGATCGAGATGCCCCTCGATCCCCTCGACGGGTTCGTGGGCTACATCGAGGTCGGCGACTCGCCCGAGTTCCTGAACCTGCTGCACGTCATCCCTGCTGTGCGCGAGCAAGGGAGCATCGTTTGGGCAAGCGTCTATCGGCGCGCGCTAGAGGTCACGCTCTATGCTGCTGCCAACGGCAGTCAGCCTCCCCCCGGCCGCGGCACCATTGGTCTGATAGCGGGCGACTGCTCGGGCCCAGCAGCTCATCTCACCGTCGAGATCGACGATCCTGGCGAGGAAACCAAGGTCCATTACCTGGAAGGCGGAGAGCTAGCACCTGAGCGAAAGCACACCGACCCACAAGCGATCGTCGTGGTGCTCGACGTCCCGCCCGGCCATCATGTGGTGCGGAGCCGCTCGGGTGATGTCGAGATTGGCGCGGCGAAGATCACAGTCCGCGCGGGCGCCTTCACGACCTTCTTCTTGAACCCGACACCGCCCCTGCCAAAGGATGAGTGATAGCGTGGACCCGCTCAATCCACAGTGTCGGGAATGCACCCGCCACGCGCCCGTCCATCGCGTGGCGACTGCGCCCACGGTGATCGCGCTCGCATTGCTGATTGGGTGTGGTGATGTCGGCGGAGCGGAGGCCGGGGGCGGGACGGGCGGGCCCGGCGGGGGCGGCGGCGCGGGCAGTGCCGGAGGCGCCGGTGGGGCCGACGTCGGGCCGGCCGCACCGGACTTCAGCTGCGTCGGCAAACCCTACACCCCGGCGCTGCCACAAGGGCCGGACACCTCTCTCACGTTGATGTTCTCGTACTTCGCCGCCCTCGACGACGTTCACGTCCTCACCGGCGCCACCGTCTCTGCCTGTGAGAAGGAAGATCCGCTCTGCGAAGCCCCGATCGCGACGGCCGAGGAGAGCGCATCGCCAGGGCTCTACGAGCTGATGCTGCCGCTCGGCACGACGGGCTTCGATGGCCTCTTCCGCGTGGCCAGCCCCTTGACGATCCCCTTTGGTGTCTACGCGGACCCGCCGGTGGTGAGCGAGGAGGTTCACTTCGAGCACCTGCTCGTAGACTCCCCCATCTCCATCCAGCAGACGTTCGCATCCGGAGATCTTGCGCTCGAAGTCGGGCGCGGCCTCGCGTTCGTCCTTGTGCTCGACTGCCAGGGCAACTGGGCGCCCGGGGTGACGCTCGCGATCGAGGGTGCCGACGATCTGGCGACCGTCGAATATCTGGATGCGCTGGGTCTCTATGTCGACAGCGGTGCTAGCGCGGTCGGCGCGAGCGGCACCGCGCTCGCGATGAACCTCCCACTCTCTCCCGTGCGGATTCGCGCGACGGCGCCGTCGGGCGAGGTCTTCGAGAGCCGATCGTTCGTCACCCTCGCCGGCGGAGCGGTCGTGGTCTACGTCCTGCCCAGACGCGCTGACCGCTGACCGTCACGGGTCTTCGAGCGTCGGACCAACGCGGCGTCCTTTTCGTGACGGATCGACCTTGCTCGAGCCAAGACAAGGTGTGCCTGCCTTGCGTTGCGCTGACTGAGCAGCGACCGCGAGCGGATCAGAGACGAGGGGAGCAAATGTTGGTCAGTCGATCCATCGCAATGGCAATCTTCACCGCTTTGGTTGGGATGGGCGGCGTGCACCTATCGGCCTGCGGCGACGAATCAGCCGCCGGAGGGGCGGGTGGCGCTGGAGGCAATGGCGGCGCTGGAGACGCGCTGATCTTCTCGCCTTGCCCACTTCAGGAGACGCAGCCGTTCAGCGCGCCGCCATCGGGCCCACTCGCAGCGGATGGCTTTGTTGGCGGGCTGTCCCCCATCGGGGAGTGGCTCGCGTACGCGGACCAGCTGCCCGGGTTCTCAGAGGCCATGGCAGAGTGCGCAACGATGAAGGTGCCGGCCGTGTGGACGGAGCCGGACGGGGACGAGATAGAGATCTTCGTGAAGCGTTACCCAGCGGCGGTGCAGCCGGCGACCGGCCAGCTGTGGCTGCTGGATGGTGGGCCGGGCTTTCCCAGCGGGTCGATGGAGCACACGGCGTTGCTGCTCGCAGACTCGAGCCCAACGCTCGACATCTACCTTCCGCATCATCGCGGCACGGGCAAGTCCACGTTCGCGGAGTGCACAGCCAGCCCCTCCGACTACGGCGATTGCGCCACGCAGGTTCCACACCTCGACGGGCTGACCACGACCGGCGCGGCGCGCGATCTGGGCGCGCTAATCGATGCCGTCGACACTGGCATCGACGTGTTCGTGTACGGCATCTCGTACGGTGGGTATTGGGCACAACGCTACCTCCAGATCCGTCCCGAGCAGCCCGCCGGAGTCATCCTCGACTCCACCATTCCCGTCGGGGGCGACCAATCAAGGCTCGATATCAACTGCGACCAAGCGGCGCGAACGGTGCTCGCGCTCTGTGCCGCAGATGCGACCTGCTCGGCGAAGCTCGAGCGCGATCCGCTTGCCAAGATTCAGGAGGCGGCCGCCCTCCAGGGCTCACGGTGCACCCCTAGCAAGTATGAGCTCGGTCACCTCGCTGGGGGTGACTACTTCGACCGGCTGCTCTTGCCTGCGACGATCTACAGGACGCTCCGCTGCGACGACGACGATCTCCTCTGGCTGGAGAAAACGCGGGCGTACCATGCCTGGTATCAGCAGGTCTTGGATGGGGGCTACTCGTTCGCAGTGAATCGCAACATCGTGTACTCCGAGCTCTGGCTGACCGACGCGTCGTTCGGCGAGCTGCTGGCGGCGCAAGAGAGCTTGGTCGCTGTCGCTGGGGTCCACGGCGACGCCCTCGGCTCCGACCAATGGCCGAGGTACCCGCGCGACGAGTACTACGGCGCGTGGCCCTCTACGGAGGCGCCCGTCCTCGTGCTGCAAGCCGGCCTGGACGCAAAGACGCCGTACGGCGACCTGGTGCGCGAGCACTACACGGGCGCAAACCATTACTACGTGGAGCTACCACTCGCTGCGCACGGCGTGATGTGGCCTCTCGACGCGCCGATGGCGGACCTCGGCGAGGTGGGCTGCGGCGCGCAAGTCATGGCTAGCTTCTTGGCCGATCCGAGCCAGCCGCCCGACACCTCGTGCATCGCTGGGATGGCGCCGCTCGACTGGGCAAGTCCGCCGCCGGAGTGGCTGGCCCTCGTGGGGATCGACGACCTGTGGGAGAACGCGCCGTGAGCGAACGGAGCAGAGGAGAGCAGTGCCTTGCCGCGCGCGAAAGGATGCTTCGGCTCGTTGCGCCGATCCCTTTGGCGCTCGTCGTCGTCGCTTGCGGAGGCGATGAGACCACCTCGGGCGGAGGCGGGGGCACGGCCACGACGACGGGCGACACCCCGAGCTCCAGCGTCACCGGTGGAGCGGGCGCAGGCGGTACGAGCGTCGAGTCAGGTGTGCTCTACGCGGTCACCTATGACACTCTTTTTGCGGGGGATCCGTCGGCCGCGCCTTTCGCGCTCTCCGAGGTCGGTCGGATCGAGTGCGTGCCGACCTGGGGCAAAGGGTTCGGGACCGGGGTGACCGACCTCGCGGTGAACGCCGCTGGGGACGTGTGGGCGTTGATGGTTACCTCCGGAGGCCACGGCTATGTGTTCGGCGCGAGCGTCGTGCAAGTCAATGCGTTCTCCCCGAGCGCGGTGGCTTGCGCCGAACCGGTGCAGCTCGAGCCGCCCATGGATCTGGTGGGGCTGACGTTCGCTCCGAGCGGGTTATTGGCCCCCGGCGAGGAGGTGCTCGTCGCTGCCAGCCGTTCGGGGCAGCTTTGGTCCATCGAAGCGAGCGGCGCGCTCGCTCCGCGCGGCACGCTAGGCGTCGTCCCGGCGGACGACGGTCACGGCCACTCGTACGATCCCGGCTCGGTCTGGGAGGCCTCGGACCTCGCGTTCTTCGACCACGGCGGCATCCCCATGGGATTCGCGATCGCGCAAGACTGCAACCCGATGAAGGGTTGCGGGCCATTCGCCTCTTTGCTCGAGATCGACGTCGCGGCGCTCGCGACGGCGAGCGACCAGTCGGTGGTCAAGAGCATCCGCGGGCAGATCGTGCGACGCGCAGGCTGCACCGACGCAGGCGCTGGCTATGGCGGCATCGCAGGCTTGGGTGCCTGGCTCGGCAAGCTCTACGGGTTCGCCGGCCAGCGCGCGCTCGAGATCGATCCCGCCGATGGCTCCGCGTGCGCGATTGACCTGCTCGCCGAGCCGCCCGAAGGGAGCGCTTGGAGCGGCGCTGGCGTCACGACCTCGGCGCCGATATTGTCACCTTGATCGGGTGCGTGAAGCGCGTGGCGCTGTCTCCTAGCCGAGCGCGACTTGGTACGCTCCACACGTGTCCCAGGCGGCGCAACGTCTCCGCAGAGATGGAGATCTACGCGGAGCTGCGCGGCGCCTTCCAGCGGGGCCGCGGCGGGCCGCGGGGTTGGTGGCCCTTGCCAGACGTGGACGTGAGCTGTGGACCGCACGACATCGTGCGACCTCATGTGAGCGGCTGGCGCAAGCTGGGTACGGCTGCTCCGCTGCGCCGTCGGTGTCCCGCACTTGTGTCCCGGGACACCGCCTCGCGCGGTCACCCTCCGCAAAAGCGGGCGATCCGGGTCGGGTGACTGGCACGGCCTGTGCGGGAGCGGCGACCGTGGCCGGTCGGACGCGCGGGTATGTATCATCGCGCCGGATGACGACGGTGGGAACACTGGCGGATGCCTTCGATCCCGCCGAGGACGGCCGTCTGTTGGAACATGGTGACCACGAGGTGCACCCGGGCCTCGCGCCAGGGACCGCAGTGGGCGACTACGTGGTCGAGGAGACGCTCGGCAGCGGCGGCTTCGGCGCCGTCGTCCGCGCGCGCCATCGCGAGCTCGCCAGGTCTGTCGCGATCAAGGTCTTGCACGAGCGGCACTCGGCGGACGCCAAGGCGCTCGCGAGGTTCGTCGCGGAGGCGAAGCTCGCGGCCTCGTTGCGGCACGCGCATGTGGTCGACGTCATCACCTTCGGCCGGCTGCCAGACGGTCGTTCCTACCAGGTCATGGAGCTCTGCGAGGGGGGGACGCTCGCGGAGCTGTTGGACGAGAGAGCGCTGCACCCTGGTGAAGCCGTCTCGATCTTGCGCGCCGTCGCGGACGCGCTCGATGCCGTGCACCGCGCGGGCATCGCGCACCGCGACCTGAAGCCAGCGAACATCATGGTGACGAGCCGCGACGGGGAGCTGGTCCCGAAGTTGATCGATTTCGGGATCGCCAAGCTGGTCCCGTCTGGAGCGCTGGCGGATGCGCACGCGACCGCGGGGCTGGTGGGCACACCCCGGTACATGTCCCCCGAGCAGTGCAAGGGTAAGCCTGTGACGGCGGCCGCCGACGTGTACGCGTTTGGGCTGCTGGCCTGCGAGGTGTTGAGCGGGCGGCTGCCGTTCGTCGCCGAGGATGCGCTCGACTGGATGCTCAAGCACTCCACCGAAGCGCCCGCCGCGCCTTCCTCGCTGTCGGCGAAGTTGCCGCGCTCGGTGGATCGCGTCCTGCTCCCGCTCTTGAGCAAAGACCCGGCGGCGCGGCCAGCGTGGCTGGTGCCCGTCGTGGACGAGATCGCGCGCGCGCTGGAGACCGCGCCACGACGTGGAGCGAAGCTCGCGCCCGTGATCGTGCCAGCGCTGGTCGTCGCGGGAGTCGCTGCGTGGTGGGCGCTCCGCGTGAGCCAAGGTCCAGCCGCGCGCGTCGAGCATGCGCCTCATTCGTCCAGAGACGCGCCCCCCGCGGTAGCGGCCGACCATGACGCGCCGTCAGCGTCCGCCGATTTGGCCCGCACGAGCCCTACGCTCGCCGCACAGGCACACGGCTCCGGGCGCAGCGAGCCGCGGCCACCTGCTCCGCGCGCGTCGCCCTCCGCGCGCTTCGCAGCTCCGCGCCCGGTGGTCGCCACCCCTGGGATCGACGATCCCGAGAGCCCCTACCGTGAGGCGCCATGAAACGCGGCTCCCTGCCCGTCGCGCTCTTGGCCGCGTTGCTGCTGACGCCGAGCCTGCTGTACGCGCAGCCGCAGCGGCCCGAGAGCGGCCGCGCCTGGTTCGAGGCTGGGACCGCGGCGTTCGAGACCGGGCAGTATCGAGCCGCGCTCAAGGCCTATCAGCAAGCGTACGAGCTCGAGCCGCTGCCCGAGACGGCGTTCTCGCTGGGCCAGGCCGCGCGCCTCGCGTTCATCGCCGAGAGAGAGCCGGCGCTGCTCGAAGAGGCGCTGAGATGGTACGCGAAGTACATCGAAGAGGTTCCGGCGGGCCGCCGCCGCGCGCACGCAGTGCAACACATGGCCGCGCTCGAGGCCATGCGCGCGTTGGCGCCGAAGGTCGACTCGGTGCAGGCCCCCAAGGCCGGGAGCGAGACCTTCCTCCTGGTGGTCTCGCGCACGAAGGGTGCGCGTGCTCGCATCGCTGGCGCGGCTCCGGTCGAGGTGCCGGTCGCGCTGGCGGTCGCGCCGGGTGAGCACGAGGTCGAGGTGCTCGCTCCAGGCCACGAGCCGGCGAAGGCCAAGTGGATCGCGATCGAGGACCGGCTGGTCGTGGCGGCCGTCGATCTCACGCCGCTGCCAGGCAAGCTCTTGGTCCGTGCTCAAGAAGGCGCGCTCCTGCGTGTGGACGGTCGCGCTGTGGCGATGGTGCGCGACGGCGTGAGCCCGCTCGCCGTGCGCAGCGGCACCCATCACGTGGTGCTGTCCAAGCCCGGCCACACGCCGCTCAGCCGCATGGTGGCCGTAGCGCCGGGTGAAGAGGTCACGCTGGAGCTGGGGTCGCTGCCGCTGTCCGATCAGCGCATCACGGCCCTCGCGCTGTTTGGTGCCGGGGCTGGGTTGCTCTTGGGCGCCGGCGCTTCGGCGGCGGTGGCGATCGCCGCTGAGGAACGCGCGCTGGACTTCGAGGCGCGGATCGGCGTCGAAGAGCTCGGGAGCGAGGCGCTCGAGCAGCACGCCAACGACGTGATCCAGCGCGATGACGCGGCCACGGCGGCCTGGAGCCTGCTCGGGCTCTCGGGGGGCGCCGCCATCGCGGCGGCGGTGATGTTCGCGACCGAAGGCGACGGGAGCGAGCGTGTCGCCCCCGCAGCGGGCCCGGGCGACGCGGGTCTCGGCCTGAGGTGGCGCTTTTGAGCGCGCGCGCGGCCGAGACGGCGACGATGACCGAGGAGCGGCCGAACGGGGCGCCCCCGGCGAGCGCGCTCTGTCTGCTGCTCGAGTCCACGCGCCCATCTGCCGGCAGCGAGAGCTGGGATCTGAGCGACGTGGAGCTGGTGCAGATCGGCAGGGGCCCTGCGCGTCGAGCCATCCGCGATCAGGAACGGCTCGAGCTCTCGCTCCCCGAGACGCGACTGTCTTCGCGGCACGCGCGGCTCGTGCGCTTGGCGGGCGGCTGGGTGCTCGAAGACCTGGGCTCGAAGAATGGGACGCGCCTGGACGGCCAGATCATCCGGCGCGCGCGCGTCGCCCCAGGCGCCATGATGCAGCTCGGTGGTGCGTTTCTGCAGCTCTCGTCGTCGGCTGTGCCGGCGTCGCTCCAAGACTCGGAGCTGATCACCGGCGAGCCCGGGCTCATCAGCGAGCTCGCGCGCCTGCGAGCCGTGGCGTCGTCTCGGGTTCCGGTGCTGATCCTGGGCGAGAGCGGCACGGGCAAAGAGCTGACCGCTCGGTTCGTGCACAAGGGCTCCGGCCGCGCCGGCAAGTTCGTCGCGGTGAACTGCGGAGGCCTGCCGGCCACGTTGATCGAGGCGGAGCTGTTCGGTCACAAGCGCGGCGCGTTCTCGGGCGCGATCGAGGATCGGCTGGGCTTCATCCGCAGCGCGGATCGCGGCACGCTGTTCCTGGACGAGATCGGCGACCTCCCTGCACCCGCACAGGCGGCGCTGCTGCGCACGCTCCAGGAGCAAGAGGTGGTGCCCGTCGGCGAGAGCCACCCCGTTCGCGTGGATGTGCGCGTGATCGCTGCGACGCATCACGATCTCGATCGCTGCGTCGAGCGCGGCCAGTTTCGTGCCGACCTGCTGGCGCGTCTGGACGGCCATCGCGCGCGGCTCCCGCCCTTGCGGGAGCGCACCTTGGATCTGGGCAACTTGATCGCGACGATCGTTCGCCGTGTCGATCCGCGAGGCGCTGCAGACGTCAGCCTCAGCGCACCGGCTGCGCGCGCTCTCTTGGATTACCCCTGGCCGCGGAACGTCCGCGAGCTGGAGCAAGCGTTGAGCTCGGCGCTCGCCCTGGCGCGCGGCCGACCGGTGGAGCTCGAGGATCTGCCCGAGCCCTTGCGCAAGGTCGCCGACGAGCCGAAGCCGGCGCGGGCCTCGACTGCGCCCCGCCAGCTCTCGGACGAAGAGCAGGCGCTGCGCGACAAGCTGGTCGGGCTGCTCACCGAGGAGCGCGGCAACCTCGCAGGGGTGGCACGCGCGCTTTCGAAAGACCGAACCCAGGTGCGACGGTGGTTGTCGCGCCTGGGCTTGGTGGCAGACGACTACCGCTGACGGCTCGTCAGCGGCGGTTCAGCTCCATCAGCAGGCGGAGCACGTACCAGAACATCAGCGCGACGGAGGCGAACAGCTGCAGGGCCGCGGCGACGTAGCGGTCTTCCGGGTAGTGGTGCAGCACGTTCGAGGTCTCGTACAAGATGGCGCCGCCGGCGAGCGCGATCATGGCCACGCTGAAGAAGACGCCCAGCTCGAAGCCGAAGATGAGGGAGGCGACGATGAGGATCAGCGCCACGATGCCCGCCCAGCGCAAGAACGCGCCCATGAACGAGAAGTCTTTTCGGGTGACGAACACGATCGCGGTGAGCGCCGCGAAGCCGACGATGGTGATCACCGCCGCGCTCTGGATCACGCCGGGGGCGTAGGCGTTGGCGATGTAGAGCAGCGGCACGAAGATGATCGCCTCGATGCCGACGTAGGCCGCGAGCGCCGCGTACTGCGCCACCTTGGACTCGGCGCGCGCGGCGGCGGCGGACGCGAGCCAGGCGGCGATCATGAACGCGCCCAGCACCAGCATCCAGCCCATGTTCCCCATGGCCTTCATGAGGGTGGCGGCGACGCCAGTCTTGAACATCGCCACCTCCAGCCCCGCGAAGGCCAGGATGGACACGAACAGGTGGTTGTAGGTCCGGACGATGAACTTCTCTCGCGAGTCGTCTTGGACGCTTCCCCAGGCTGCCACTGCAGGACGGCGCTCGTAGCTCATGCCCTGAGATGTAGGTCGGCCAGGCGGTTCGTGCAACCTTTGCGGGTCGCCCTCCTCAGTTGCTGCACGCAGCCACGTCGACGGGGGCCTCTGCGTCGACCAAGAAGGGGTCGATCACTGATCGTACGCAGGGGCTCTTGTCGGTCTGCACGTGTCCGACCACGTCCCCCAACAGCAGGTGTGAGCCGTTTCCAAGCGCCTCCACCGTCGCCTCGGCTTCACTCAGCGGTGTCCACGGATCGTTCGGGCCGCCGATGACGATCATGGCCGGCGCGGTCTTGGCCGAGACGGTGATGGGGGTGGTCTCGTAGGGCCAGTCCACGCAGGCGCCCCAGTGCGCACTGGCGTCATAGGCGACGTGAGGCGCGACGGTCGCCTCGAGCTCTGCCACGAGCTCCCAGAACTCTGCGGGCGAGAGCTGGCCGCTGCTGCGGTCGAGGCAATAGATGACCTGCGTGTCGGTTTCGTGCGAGCTGGTCCCGAACCACTTCTCGGCGGCGTTGTGGAGGCCGGTGCCGTCTCCCGTTTCGGCCGAAGCCAGGTCAGCGGCCACCGCCTCCCATTGGCCGTCGCCGATGCGGACGTAGATCGCCTTGCCCGCCATCACGCGCGTGACGTCCCCGTTCATGGTCGCCAGAGGTTGCAGCTCCAGGCCGGCCATCAGCTCCTCGAACGCGGTCTCGACGGCGGCTGCACCCTCTCCGCCGTGGAAGGGGCAGTCGACCGCGGCGGCTGCCCCACACCACGCGAAGAAGTCCTGGTAGTGCTGCTCGACGCTCGCGGCCAAGGACTCGATTTCGTAGCGGAAGTCGGTTGTGGGATGAGGCGGTGAGTCCAGCACGAAGCTCCTGAGGCGAGAGGGGAACAAGGACGCGTACACCGCGCCCAAGTACCCGCCATAGGAGAAGCCGAGATAATCGATGGTGTCCTCGCCCAGCGCCTCGCGGATCACCTCCATGTCGCGCGCGGCGTTCTCGGTGCTCATGCTGGCGAGCAGCGCGCCGCCGAAGTCGTCCGTGCAGCCCGTGTGGTAGCCCTCGAAGAACTGCTGGTAGCCGGCCAGCTCCTCGCTGGTCGACGGGCGCAGCGGCAGCTGGCGGAGCAGGGCGTCTGCGGCGGTGACGTCGCACGTGATGGGGGAGCTCTCGCCCACGCCGCGCCAGTCGAAGGCGATCACGTCGTAGTGCTCGGCCGTCTGCGGTAGCAGAATCTTGGCCGCCGGATAGATGCCAGCCATCCACGCCACGCTGGGCGAGCCGGGGCCGCCCTGGTTGGCGAACATGACTCCGTGGCGCTCGCCCGTCGCCCTGATGCGAATCACCCGAATCGAAAGGCTCTCTCCGGCAGGGTCGTCGTGGTCGAGCGGCACGTCCACGGACGTGCACTCGTAGCTCTCGTAGCAGGTCTCCCAGGTGAGCTGCGAGCCGCTGCCGCCAGCGCCGCCAGCGCCGCCGCCGCCCACGGGCGAGTCGTCGGCGCAGCCGGAGGTCCAGGTCAGGGTGATCGCGAGCGCGAGTCGAGTGAGGTTGTTCATGCAGCCCCTTCAGCACGGGGCGCGCCACGTCCCTGCGCGCGAAATCAGCGAGAAACGAGCCTCCATTCGCTCGCCGGGGCGCGTCCCGGGACAGCGACGGTCAGGGCGGGCTCGGCCCAGCGCGATAGTGCATGTGGTCCGTGCCGTTGAGTGCCTGCACCAGCGCGCCGATCACGGCTCCCCCGTCATCACGAATGAACCGGTGGAACAAGAACAAGTCCTGGTCGAACGAGTCGGGGAGGTCGGTCTCCACCGCCCAGGCGAAGGCTGTGGCGGGCGGGAGCGTGATCTCCCCGTACTGGCCGTTCGCGGTCAGCGCCTCTCCCGCCACGGATACCTCGACCTCTGCTCCGCTGAGCGGGTCGACGTAGAGGCCGACGTACGGGTCGAGGTCGGCGCTCTGGTGGTCGAAGGGCTCGAGCTCGATGGGCGTGAACAGCTCCAGCGCTCGTGCACAAGGCAGCACGTGCTGCGTCTTGTCGGTCACGCCTGCCTGAAAGAAGTGCGCGACGGCCACGAAGCCCGAGCTCGGCACAGCCACGACGCAGCTGCCGACCCCCTCGGAGTAGGAAGCCTCCAGCAACAGCTCGGTCCCTGACTCGAGCCTCAGGCCGTCGATCGGCCACTCCGCGGGGCCGCTCGGCGACCACAGCGGCCGACCGCTCAGCGCCGCGAGCCGGGTCGCGTCCGTCACGATCTCCCCGTCCAGCATCGCGGTGTGGAGCCTGAGCAGGCCCTCGATCGACACGTGCAGGCCGTCCACAGGCCCCTTCGCGTCGCAGCGCTCCTCGAACGCCAGCGGGCGGGCTCGATCCTCGACGCCGTCGCCCTCTGGATCGTAGCTGGCTTGGATCCCGTGGGGCTCGAGCAAGAGCTCCCGAACAGCTGCCGCGAACGTGGCGGTCCCGGCGGCGCGCTGCACCATCCTCCCGAGCAGCAGGAAGTCGAGGTTGCTGTTCGACACCGCGTCGCCAGGGTGGAACCGCAAGGTCGTCGGGGGCCTCGCCGCCCAGTACTCCTCCAGGCTGCCGCCTTCATCACACGCCGTCCCCAAGAGCAGGCCGCTCCCGGCTTGGAGGAAGCCGTCCGTCATGCCTACCGACTCGGTGAGCGCGTGGCGCACGCGCGGCTCCGCGGCGTAGGGGCCGGCGAACGGTGAGGCGTCCAGCGCGAGCGCCTCCTCGAGCGAGGCGTCCAGCTCGAGATCCCCCCGTTCCACCAGCACGAGCCCCGACAAGATCGCGGCGCGCTGGCTGGAAAAGTAGGTGCGGAACAGCGTGCTGGTCGTCAGCGGAGAGCAGGTGCCGGTCTCGCGCGTCCCCAGCACGCCCAGCTGCGGGGGTGCGCCGGCTTCCCGCACGCCCCACGCCACGCCGCTGATCCCCTCCGCTGCTTGCCAGGCCTCGATCTCGGAGGTGAGCTCGGCAAAGCGCGGATCCGTGGAGCCGAGGGCGGTCGCGCCGCACGGCTCGGGCGCCGCGCCGCCGGCGCCCCCATCTCCCGCTGCGCTGTCTCCGCCTTGCGCGCCGGTCTCCGCTCCGCAGGCGGTGCCCATCAGCCACACGCTCAACAACCAGGTGCGCGACGTCATTGCGCCTCCGCGATCAGGAGCGTGACCTCCGCGCCGTCCGCAATCAGCAGGTCGTCGACGCCATCTCCCGACACGTCTGCGGCCTCGATCGCGTGGCCCCTCGGCGCCATCAGCGGGCCCGTTACGGGCGTGAGCGCGCGGCCGGGCGCCAGGCCGAGCAGGTGCACCTCTCCCTCGCCGAGCAGCGCCAGCTCGCGGCCCGGCATGCGGGTCGCCTCCAGGTCGACCAGTGCATGCGAACCCGCAGGAGCTGCGGTCGCCGAGCTCTGTGCGAGGTCGGGTCCCCAGCGGACCACCACCGTGTGGTCCTCGAGCGTGACGAGATCCGCGGCGCCGTCCTGATCGAGATCTGCCAGCCGCGCCGCGCGGGCTGCGGCAGAGACGGGCCACACCGTCTTGAGGAAGTCTGCGCCTACCACCGGCCACTGCGGCGAGAGGTCGATGACCGCCAAGCTCGGCTCGGCGCACGCGCTGTCCGTCGTGATCACCACGATCTCGTCCCAGCCATCCGCGTCGACGTCGCCGCGCAGCCACACGGCGCACGCGGGCCGCTGCCCGCTGTCGACCCACCCTTGGACCTTCACCGGGTGCGCCACGTCGCTGGGCGAGACCAGCCACCAGCGAGGATCGTTCTCTGGCAGCCGAGGGTCGATCGCGACAGCGACTCCCTCGACCTCTTGGCCCTCGCGAAAGTTGCCGAGCAGGACGCGCTGCGGCTCGTGCACCACGTTCTGGATCTGCAGCGTGAGCGGGGCGTCGAGCGCGCGGCTGGGCGAACCCAAGATCAGCGAGCCAAACCCGGGGCGGTCCTCGATCGCGGCCGTGAGCAGCAGCAGATCCGTGGCGCCGTCGGGCAAGACGGACGAGACCACCTGCAGGTTCGCCGTCTCCAAGCGGACCGCGCCGGGCAGCGCTCCGAAGCTCGTCGCCGACGGCGGCGCGCCCGCGGCGCCGAAGACGATCGTGAGCCGGTCCTGATCGGCGGCCACACGCTCCAAGAGCGCCACATCGTCCGGTCCGAATCCGTCGAAATCGCCCAGGCGCAGCGCGCGTGGCGGCGCCTCGAGCGGTACCTCCAGCGGTGTCAGCAGGCCGTTGTTGAACAGCATCCTGAGGCTCGGCGCCCCGGAGATCGAGACCGCCAGGTCCTGCGAGCCGTCGCCGTCGAAGTCGCCGCTGACGGCCTCGGAGATCTCGTCGCTGAACGCGTGCACGCGCAGCAGCGCCTCGCCTTCGGCGCGGTACACCCCATCCGGCAAGACGAGCTCGGCCTCGCCGTCCGGCGGGTGGCTCAGGTCGCGCGCCAAAAGCGGGAACGGCAGCGCGTCGAAGCGTGGATCGTAGCTGGAGGTGCCGTCGCCCCGCTCCACCCAGACTCGCCCCGACACCTGCACCAAGATCTCTTGGTGGCCATCCCCCTCGAGGTCCGTCACCAGCGCGCGCGCGTCGCCGATCAGGTCATCGCGCCAGCCGACCGTGCGTGTGGTCACGACAGGGCCGCTGTCACTGGCCCCCACCAGGTAGAGGTCGCGTGTCCCGGGCACCGCGACCACCACCTCTTCGCCGCCGTCGCCCTCGAGGTCGGCGCGCGGAATCGCGGAGACGCCGTCGAGATCGAACGGCAGGTCGAGCTCTCCGTCCGTCCCGCCCAGGTAGGGCAACGTCACTTGGTAGACGATCGTCCCGCCCTGGGTCGGGGAGACGAACAGCATCACCGTGTCGGTCTGTGCAGCGCCGTCGGCGCGCACGGCGACGGGCCAGCTCAGCTCTTGCTCGGCCAGCGGCAAGGTCGCGAACAGCGCCGTCGCGAAGCCTCTGCCGCGCGAATGGAGCAACCCGACGCCGGTGGGTTGGCTCAGCGCCACGTCGAGGAGCCCATCGCCGTCCGCGTCTCCCAGCGCCAGCCGCGTGTGCTCGGGGGCTCCGAACGGGCGCCAGAGGCCTGCGCTGAAGCCTTCGGGCTCGCCGTAGCGCACCTCCATCCCCAACGCGTTCGAGCCCACCAGATCGCTCCGACCGTCCCCGTCCAAGTCGCCGACCAGCAAGCCTTCGCACGCCAGCGGCAGCTTCGTGCCCATCACGAACCGCCCGCTCGGAGCGTTGCACACTCCCCCGTCGCCGCAGGCCCAGCCGCTCGGACAGCTCTGCTCGCCATCGCAGATGAAGCGACATGCACGCGCGAGATCGCTGGCCGGCGCGCACTCGAAGCCAGCTCGCTCGAACGTGTCGCACGCTTCGCCCCCCTCGCGCACGCCGTTGCCGCAGGTCTCGGGAGGGAGCTCCTGGAGCTCAGCGCAGCCCGCAAGCGCGGCGAGCAAGGCCCATCGACAATCGCTGCGGATCACGTGCCTCACCCTTCTCAAGGTCTATGCCAGGCCCCCCTCGCGCGATAGACGCCGCGGTCCGTCCCCGTGAGCACCGATCGGGACATGTCCCGGGACAGGCGACCTCAGGCCTCCCGCCGTACGCTGTGACGAAAGCTGGTCTCGTAGTCCCCGCCAGTGCGAAACCACCCCGCAAACGAGGTCTTGGCGGCCGCGCCGGTCACGGGGGTGAGGCGGTGCTGCAGCCGGTCCGAGATGCGAAACAGAAGTGCATCTCCCAGGTGGGTGTTGGCGAGCTCGGTCGTGGCGCCGCCATCCAAGCCCCGAATCTGCAACACGCCGCCCTCGAACGGTTGATCGCTCAGGTTGATGCTCAGACCGATCAGCCGCCCATCGAAGGCGTCGTTGTGCCAATCGCCCAGCTGCCCTCCGCCGGGCTCCAGGCGATACACGCGGCCCTTGAAGTCGCCGATTCGACCACAGCCGCTGAGGCGCTCGATCACGGCGAACAGCGCGCGGTCGTTGAGCACGAAGGTGAGCGCGCGGCTGAGCACGTTGTCGTCCATCGTGAGCTCGGCGCCGACGTGGTCGTACGACTTGGGGCTGAACGTCGCGCTGGCCAAGCAGGTCGCTGCCAGCGCGCAGAGCTCAGCGCCCAGGAACCCGACCAGCTTGACGCCGTGGTTCGAGGCGAGCTCACCGCACAGAGCGGCGAGCGCCTCGGGGCGCGTCTCGTCGAGCACCGCGCGTGTATGGTTGAGGGTCAACCAGCCAGCCACGCGCCGATGCTACGCGGAGAGCAAGAGTCTTGGGCCTTCCTTGCCCCTTCGGGGCTACGTCAGGCACGCGAAGGGCCGGGCAGGTCGATCGACCGGTGCGCGTGACGTCTGCGCCGGTCGCGTCGACTGTGAGCAACAGCCCATGTACCGCGCCGCCTTCGCCCTCCTGTGGTTGCTCCCTGCGTGTACCCCCCAGCGCCCGAGCCGTGCGGCGCCGACGCCCACCGTGGTGAGCTCCAGCCCGGCCGTCGAGCAGGTGCCGCCCAACCCCAGCGCGCCGGCCCACTTCGGGCCGTGTGGGCCGCCGCCGCAGATGGCGATGGCGCCGTGCGACATGCGCGGATGCTGGTCGCTCGAGTGCAAGGGCGGCAGCTGGCAGGTGGTGTTCAACCGGCTTGCCGGTTGAATCAGAGAGCAAGATTCTCCCGTGCCCTCTGAACAGCAGCGCCGAAGGCCCCGTCACGTGCCGACCGGCACGGGAGAATTTCGTTCGATGGGCCCGCCGTAGCGGGCGCGGGTCAGCTGCCCCGGGTGCGGGTCGGAGGGTCACGCAATCGCGCCGAGGAAATCGCGGAGTACCGCATTGAACGCCTGCGGCTGCTCGATCATCACAGCGTGCCCTGTGCGTGCGAATGAGCGGAATCGAGCGCCCAAGATGCCCGCGCACACCCTGCGAGCGGTCGCTGGCGAGATGGGGTGGTCCTCTTCGCCGGACACCACGAGCGTCGGTGCCTTGATCGCGCCGAGCTCGTGCGCGATCGATCGGCGGTGCGCCGACGCGCGCGCTGCGCGGTGCAAGCTCCAAGGCAGCGCCGCGAGCACACGCTTGTAGCCATCCCGTAGGGGCGCGTTCTCCGCCGCAGCCAGGAAGGTCCGCCCGAACAGAATGCGCAGCAGGCTTCCGGCAAACCACCCCGGCCCGACGAGGCGCCGCTCGCCTTCGCGCTCGCAGTCAGCCCGCTGATCGTGAGCGCCGTCATCGAGTGGGCGAGAGCCTCGGCGTCAACGTGCACGCCGAAGTCGCGGTGCCAGCACGGGACCGCGCGCGCCTCGAGCAGCTGTGCAGGTACGTGTGCCGCCCGCCCATCGCGCAAGAGCGCCTCGGTGAGGTCGCCGGCGGCAAGCTTCGCTACCTTCTCAAAAAGTCCTGGAGCGACGGCACGGTTGCCCTCGTCCTCGAGCCGCTCGACTTCTACGCGCGCACCGCTGCGCTCATCCCGCCGCCCAGGTTTCACATGATCCGTTACCACGGTGTGCTCAGCTCGCACGCGAAGCTGCGTCCCGAGGTCGTGCCGAAGGTGGACGAGGGACCCAAGCAGCTCGCGCTCTTCGAGCATGACAGGACCGTCCTGGCTCCAGAGCCGCGGAAGAAGCCATGGGCCTGGCTCCTCAGGCATGTCTTCCAAATCGACGTCGTCACCTGCGTCCGCTGCGGCGGCACGCCCCGCTTGCTCGAGGCCGCCACGCCGCCGCGAATGGCTCCGACTGGTCAGCTCCGCCTCGCGCTCTCGACCGCGTAGCAACGGACCTGTGAGCGGCGCGCATGGATGCCGTCAGGGGACCACTCCATCTCGAGGTCCGACTTACCACTCCCGTCCGGCCTCAGCTCCTGTTCGTCGACCTCGCCACCCTCCCATCCAGCCAGCCCAGCCCGCCGGTGCGCGCAGAAGGGGCTCCAGGTTCAGACGCCCCTCCCGGCCAGATCGCGGTTCAAATTCCCTCGGCGCCTGGGCAGCGCGGTCCTGCAGTCGTGCATCGACGCGCAAGGCGCAGCCTGGCACATGCAAGATAGCTCTCGCTGTGTGGGGATGGCGGAGCGGTGCCCTCCGGGGGGCGTGGAACGGCAGTTGCAGCCTGAGTTTCATGAGCACGCGACCTAGCTTGATTTCGGGGGCATTGGCCTTCGCGGTGTTGGTTTCCTGGGGCTGCGGCGACGACAGCAGCGGCGGAGCCGACGGCGGAGGCGGTGTGAGCGGTGAAGGTGGCGTCGCCGCAAGCGGGGGCGGGGGCGGGTCCTTCGAGGAAGGTCCGGAGGATTGTCCGGACCTCTGGACGGAGCAGTGCGGCTGCACCCAGACCTTCGAGGACTATGGGTGCTTGTGCACTTGCAACCGGGCCGAGCAGATCATTCTTGAATACACCCCTGAGTTCCCCGACTCTGGTGTGTGCGCCGACCTCGACGGAACCACCTGCGGAACGGATGGGGAGTTCATGCTCGAGGGTTGCGAGGACTACGTGAGCCCGACGTATTGCGGGCCGTAGTCGTGAAGGGGCGTCGCGCGAGTCTCCAAGGCGCTTTGCCACTCGTGAGGCACTGGGTAGGCGCGGCGCGTAACCGCCGTCGGCGTCGATCACGCGCACCTCGAACAGGACAACTGACGGAAACCGCTCGAAGTGCCGCTGGCAAGCGAGGAGCACCTCGCCGCGCTCCTGGTCCAAGGGGGCGAACGGCTCCACGATCAGGATCTCGCCGCTGGACGTCCGAACGGGGAGAGCGCTCCGAGCCTGCCGCGCCGAGGAGCAGGGCACGCACGCAAGGGTCACCCATGAACCGGGACGGGGGGTCACCGCAACGCGAAGGCAACGATACGATCGCGGCGCGGGGCGTCGGACCCGTGCGCAGAGCGCCGACTTACCAGATCACGCGCGGGTCACGGACGCGCTCGGATCGGATCAGCTCCACGACGTAGAACGTGCGTTTCGCGGACCCCAGGAGCTCGAGCACGACCCCTCGTTCCTCCCATGGCAGCGACGAGGCGAGGCACTTCTCGCGTGTGCGGACGAGGAACTCCTCTTGCTGCTCGAGTGTGCTCGAGTCCGGCGCCGGGGCACCAGTGGCGAGGCTCGTCATCGCAGCGCCGATCCGATCGAGCTTGTCCAGGCGTCGACCGAGAGATCCTGCGGCACCTCGCGCGCGATCTGGTGGAGGTCGTACGCGATCTCACGATATGCGACGCCGCGGAGGGAGCGGCCCACGAGGCGCTTGAGCCTCGCTTCGAATGCGTCGCAGACGCGTGACGCCGTCATTGTGCAGCCTCGCGGTGCGAGTGCATCAGAGGAAACCTCGGGCTACGGCCCACCGCTCGAAGTCCGTTCTCGCCCACGCTTTCGAGAGCAGCGTGGTCAAGTCGCCAGCAGGCGAGCTCTTGACCTTCGGGGGAGCATCAGCATCGGGAACGTGAAGGAGGACCTCGTCTCCCATCGACACCGGAAGAGCAAGGTCACCCTGCAGGTCGTTCGCGACGCGCCCCGCGAACTGGAGCGTCGGGTATTGAACGGGGTCGTCCCACGCGGCCACGAGCTGGTCGTAGTCGACCTTCGAGACCTCCACCCAGAGGCCGATACACCACGCCCCGTAGCCCTCGACCGGTACGGGCAGGAGGCAGCGGACGAAAAACCGTTTGCCGTCGAGACCCGCGAAGTTTCGTCCGGTGTTCGCACGCGGCTTCTCGTCGGCGCCGAGCGAGAAGATGACGTCTGGCGCCTGAAAACTCTTCTCGAGAGGCACGCCGGCGTCGCCGCACTGCACGCGATGAAGGAACCCGCGAAGAGAGCGATCCTGCAGGAACGCCTCGTCCAACACCTCGAAGGCCGTGGCCTTCCACGGGTGCTGACGCGCCTGCTCTCGGGTGAGCTTGTCACCAACGATGTCAGCGGTGCCCCACGCCGACTCTGCCGCGTCGCCAAGCATCACCTCGTACGACTCGGTCGTCGGACGAACGCGGCAGTAGAACGCGGCCCGCTCCGAAGCGACGCTGCCTTCACCCCATTCGCCAAGAGACACCAGCATGGCGATCTCGTCGTCGGCATGATTGTTCGAGTACGCAGCGTAGTAGATCGCGAACGCGTCACCCTCGCGATACACGAAACGCGTGAGCCTGACGGTCAGGCCACCGCAGCACTCGCAGCGAGACGCGGTTGGCTCGGAGAACTCGATCTCGTAACGGTTGGACATCCGCACGGTAGCCATACCACGCGGCCCCACCGACCGACCTCGGGCGCTACTGGCCGCTCCTCAGGCATGTCTTTCAGATCGACGTCGTCACCTGCGTCCGCTGCGGCGGCACGCCCCGCGCCAAGCATGGTCTGGGTCCGAGACCGCCGCCGCCGCGAGCTGCTCCGACTGTTCAGCTCCGCCTCGCGTTCTCGACCGCGCAGCGCTGACCTGTGAGCGGCGCATGCCGATGCGGCAAGGGGACCAGTCCATCTCGAGGTCCGACTTACCACTCCCGTCCGGCCTCAGCTCCACGTTCCTGGCCCCGCCTCCCCCCATCCAGCCGGCCCGGCACGCCGGTGCGCGCCGAAGAGGCTCCAGGTTCAGCCTCGCCTCCCGCCCAGATCACGGTTCAAATTCCCCAGACGCTCCAGGCTCCAATGATCGACGACGCCTCCCACTTGTCACAATCGCCGAGGCCATGCCCAAGAGTCTGACCCACCTGACCCGTGAGGACGCGCACCTGCGACATCGTGCGCGTCGGGTCGTACGAAACCGGCAATGCCGTGTGTCGATCGCCGGCGCCGTCGCTGTCGCACGGGAAGCGACCGTCGAGCATTCGCCCGAGCAGGCGCTGCGCGCGAGGAGCGTGCTCGAAGCACCGCCACGCATCGAGGTGATCAACACCCGCGATCCTCAACTTCGCGAACGCGTTCATGCCGGGCGGTGGCTTCCTCGGCGGCGCGCTGGCCCAGGAAGAAGGCCTATGCCGAGCTTCAGCGCTGGGCGCCTATTCGCCGCGTGTGGGGTTGCGCGCGAAGGTGTCGTCGACCTCGTCCTCGATGCTGAAGGGAACGGACAGGGCGGCGCAGGCGGTCGCGATCGGTCCGAGCTCGATCCGCTCGCTGCGACGCACGAACGCGTGTGCGCCGGCGTCGCCAGCCAGCTTGGCGCGAAGGGGCGTCCGCGCGACGACGCGACGTACGCCGCTCTCCCGCATGCGCGCCACGACCGAGGCCGCGAGCTTGGCGAGGGGCGGGGCGAGGCGACTGGGGAAGGCGACCGAGAGGGTTCCGCCTTCGATCTCGAAGCCGAAATCGACGGGACCGAGCAGCTTCACGCGCGCGAGACCGCGCGAGCGGCCGAGCGCGACAAGCTCGTCGAGCGCTGGGGACCCCAAGCCGACCGACAGCTCGCGCAGGGCGGGGAGGCGCGTGGCGAGGCGTGCGACCCAGTCGATCGAGCCGTCGCGCGAGGGTAGACGGAGGCTCGAGAGCGCGGGCAGCTTGTCGGGCAGCGCCTCGAACGGCTCGCCCAGCACCATGGCCCACCATTGGCACGCACGGGCCCGCGCGAAGTCGAGCCGCTCGAGCCGTCGAACCGGGCCGGCGAGCAAATCCTTCACGTCGCTGCCTCCCGCGTCGTGCAGCTCGCGCAGCCCGAACAGACGCGAACCGCAAAGGAGTCCTGAACCCCCGAGCGCCGCGTAGCGCCACACCGACAAACGCCGCACGGTCGACCACTCGACCTGCGTACCAGGCCCCGAGCCGGCCAGAGGATACCGGCTTGCCGGGCCGTCCTGGCCCGGTGCGCCGGCGGACACCTGCTCTACGAAGCCGCGCTCGAACACGAACCCGTCGGCCACCATCGGACCGATCGCGCCGAGCCACGCACGACCGTGCTCGGCGAGCAGCTCCTTCTCGCGCTTCTTCGGTTTCGTGGGCTTCGCGTGACGCGCGAGCTGCAGCGCGATGAGCTCGCCGCGCGGGTCGCCGAGCGCGCGCAGGCGACCCGCGAGCGCCTGCCTCGGGGCGTCGTCGTCAGGCGCCTCCCACACCGCCTCGAACAACGCACGCACGCTGACGCCACCCGAGGAGGTGGGGTGCCCCGCCAGCCCGTCCTCGAGACGATAGAGGGCGCGCACGCCATCGCCGTCGAGCGGAACCGGCATCGTCGCAGAGAGCGCGCGCAGCGCGACGCGCAGAGACTCGCGCGCCGGCCCGAGCCCGGTCGGACGGCGTTCACAGTGCTGCGCCAGGCTCTCGGTGAAGCGCACGTCGCGCGTGTGGACCAAGAGGGCGGCCGCGGCGTCGAAGCAGCGGGCGAGCGCGACCTTGTTCGTGTAGATGTCGGCGCGCTGCATCCAACCGAGGAGCGCGCGTGCTGTGCGCGGATCCGGCGGCAGCCCGAGCGCCCCCTGGAGGGCGCGGAGCGTGGCCTCGCCGTCGAGCCCGCCACGCGCCGGCACCACGTAGTCGAGCTGCGCGCCCCGGATCCAGCGCGCCAGCGTCTCCGCCGCGTCCCCCAGCGCGGGCAGCGGATCGAGCTGCCAGGCTTCGATCATCAAGCGCAGCGAGAGGGCATTGTCTCGGGCGAAGGCGTCCGCGGCGCGCACCAGGAGCTCCGTCACGCGCGGGACGACCGCCGGGTCGATCGGCGGCGGCAATGCGGGCAGCACGTCCTCTGCGTAGACGCGGCGCAGGCGCGGGATCAGCTCGTGCGCGCCGGCCTTGGTCACGATCGCGACGAGCTGCTCGCAATGGGCGTCGTTCGGGAGCGGCGCGCCCGCGTCCAGCAACAGGCGAATCACCTCGGCGTAGTCGGCCGGCGTCCCGGTCGGGGAGCCGTGGCGCGGGTAGCAGACCGCCTGGAGCAGCCCCCAGGAGTCGAGGGTCGGCTCGACGCTCGCGCCGCGCTCGCGCAGGAGACGGAAGTTGCGAACATCCCCTTGCGCTGCGGCGGCGCGCAGCGCCGTACCTTGACCGTGGCTGGCGCCGACCCGCGCCTCGACGTCGGCGCCTCGTTCGATGAGGAGCTCGGCGAGCCTGCTGTGGCCGTGCTGCAGCGAGAGGAGCAAAGGGGTCCAGCCCTCGAACGCCGAGAAGGGCAAGAGCTGGGCGGGCACACGGCACTCGAGTGAGGCCCCGTTCATCAGCGCTTGCTGCGCCGCCTCCAGATCTCCGCTGTGCGCCGCGAGCAGGAGCGCGCGCTCCGCCGCAGGGAGCAGCTCCGAGATCGCTGCCTGTCGCTCCTCTTCTCGCTTCGCCCGCGCCGCGGCGAGGCGCGCCGGCGCATCCGGCCAGGCCACACCGAGGCGCGCGAGCGCGGCGAGGCTCGCTTCGTCCGGGAGGTGCTCGCACGCGAGGATGATGGCTTCGTCCTCGGGCGTCACGGTGTACGCCTCGAGACTGACCACCCGCGCGACCAGCTGCGAGAAGGGATCGTCGGGCACCAGCAGCTTGTTCACGTCGTCCGGCCCCGGCAGCCCGAAATGACGGGTCAGCAAATCCAGCTCCGACTCGCCGTGCGCTGGGCGCTCGCCGGCCTCGATCCACGCGCCCTCGGTCGCCAAACGCTCGCCCCAGTCGGTCGCGCGCAAGGCGAGCGGCGCGAGCGTCGTCGGCACGTTGGGTAGATGCTTGCCTGGATCGCGCTGGTCCAATGGCGTGCTCCACTCCGAGCCGTGGCCCTCGTGATCGAAGCCGAGCACGACGATCCCCGTCGCGTCCCAATGGGCGACGAAATGGTTCCCCTGTCCGTCGCCGCTGTGGAAATGGCCAGCGCCCGCCGTGCCTGCGGCGTCCACGTCGAGAAACATGCCTCGGCCGAAGCCATCCATGAGGGCCATCCAGCGGAAGAAGCGCACGAGCGAGTCCCGCGTGCCAAAGGGGCTGGGCCGCACCGCCGGCGAGGGGCGGGCCGGAGCTGGGCGGGGTGGCGGAGCGGGCGCTGCGACGACGGCGGGCGCGCCCGCTTGCACCCCGGCGACCGATTCGATCGAGGTGCCGGGGCGTTCCGGGGACGGCACGAAAGCGGCGGATGGGTCACCGGCCTCGCAGCGGAAGCGCGCGAGGAAGATGCCGCCCTGCGCCGCCCGGTCCAACGAGTGATAGGCGAGCGCGAGCAAACTCCCATCGGCGCTCGCGGCGAGACCCGCCATGAGGTTCGTAGACATGACGCCGCGGAGGGCCTCTTCGCTGCAGGTCGCGCGCGCGCCGTCGGTAAGGCTCAGGCCCACGCCGGCCCCACCACGCGTCGACGCGATGGCGACGCCGTCCCGCCAGGCGCAGCAGGCGACGAGGTGATCGCCCGGAGTCACGACCGGGACCGCCCAGGGCGCCCGGCACGGTTGCCCCGCTTGGTCGAGCGCGTGGACGGTGATGGCGTGGCCGTATCCCCCCACCACGAGGAAGGCGCCTTCAGGGCGCGGCACCACAAACAGGCGGGCGCCCTGGGGCATGGTCATCACCCCTCCGACGACGAGCCCCTCGCGCGACGCGACGTAGATCTTCGCCGTGGACGGCTTGACCATCGCCGCCACAAACAGCCTGCCGTCGGCGCCGATCCCCATGGCGCCCCCCGGGCTCTTCGGCAAGGCGCCGCATGGGTCAGCGTGGCCCTCTCCTTGGCGCTTTGTCCGGCGAAGCACCCGCAGCGAGTCGCCCTCCGGCTCGAGCACGTACACCGCCTCCGACGCCGGGTCGAAGACGTGCGCCCCGGGCAACACGGCCCGCGCGCCCGACTCGTCGCCTGCGCCGAGCACCCAGTCCCTGCCGTAGTGCGCCGCGAAGGTCCCGTCGGGCCAGGCGACCAGCGGGCCCATCGCGTTCACGTTGTCCTTCGCCAGGTGAACCACCGCGGCGCCGACCGTCGGCGCGGCGTCGGAGAAGAGGCCCTTGATTCGCTGTGAGACGAGCGAAGGCGCGCCGCGCTCGAAGCGATGCCCGTACACGAGCAGACCGTCTGTATCACCCATGCGCGTGAGGCGCGGCGCTTGCAGCCTCAGGCCGGGGGCAACGAGCGTCGGCGCTCCCCAAAGCCGAAGAGATTCGAACGAGGGCGGAGGGTCGTGTTGCGTCGAGCTCGTGCTCACCGGCCCAGGGTAGCGGGCCTCGAGGCGGCGGGCCTCCAGCCTTTGGAGGGCTCGCACGCGTCCGACGCGCCGGAAGACGCTCCAGGTTCAGACGCCCCTCCCGGCCAGATCGCGGTTCAGATTCCCTAGACGCTCCCAGACGCCCGCGGTTCGGCCGCCTCAGACGACGTAGGCGGTGACTTCGATCGCGATGCCGAGCTCACCGCACAGCTTGCACAGCTCGGGTGGCCACCGGTTCCACTGGATGTCGCCGCGAATGGGCACGTCCCAGGAGAAGTCGAGCAGCGCAGACTCGACACCTCGGACGCCGACCAGCATCGCCACGCCGCTGCGGTTCGCCTTCAGGAACGCGAGCGCCTCCTCGATCTGACTGGCCATGTGCGAGCCGTCCTGGTTGCTCACGAGAATGCGGAGCCCGCCTGAGCGGTGCTTGCGGTTCGACGAGTGCGGGTCGCCGCGCCGCCAGCTCGCCTCCACGGGTACGGGCGATCCGGAGACCAGCGCGGGGCCATCGAGCTCACGGCCAGAAATTCGAAGGGAACAGGGCACGAGCAACTACGCTACCCAGGTTCGCTCGGTCGCTCAAGGAACCTGATCGCGCTCGCGGCACACCTCGAACGGCATCAAGGTCGACCCGGCGCGACAGCGCAGCCGCTCGCGGGCGATGCGCTCCGCGTCCGGACCGGCCAGCGCGAAGTGACCGCTCGGCGCGAGCACCAGGCTGGCCCCGCCGCCGAGCGCGATCCGGTCTCGTTCGCGGGTGCTGTCGGCGTGGAGCTGCACCGAAAAGCGCGCGCCAGTCTCCAGCTCGAGCAGCTCGCTACCGAGCAGCGCGAAGCGATCGTGTCGGCTCAGCGTCGCCCCAGCGGCGTCGGCGATGACGGCACCTTTGGCCAGATCGTAGAGGAACAGGTTCCCACCCCAGTCCACCGACAAGTAACGCCCGGAGCGGGAGAAGCTGGACGACAACACGGCGGACATGGCCGTGTAGCCCTCGCCCAGGGGGAACGTCTGCTCGGGCTTCCCAGTCGCCGCGTCGATCACCGCCATGAACGCTGACTGGCGCAGCGGATCTGCCTTGCTGGGGGCTGTGCCTTCGACCAAGGCGATGCGTTTCTTGTCCGGGCTGCTGGCGTGGTTGCAGAGGCGGGTGTACGTGGCGCTGGAGTCCATGATGACCGCGCGGTCGCTGGCCGTGATCCCGTTGCCCTTCAGCGGGACGTGGACCAACGTCGCCCCATCTCCGTCGGCAAAACACCTCGTGTGGACGCCGGGCCGCGACGTCACGCGCCCGCCTTGGCGCAGGTCGAACAAGAGCTCGGTGTTGCAGCTCGTGTACTTGCCGATGGTGGTGACGGGGTGACCGCACACGAAGCGTCCGTCGGCGGTCACCGCCAGGTCTTGGACCATGTAGCCGTAGCCCTCGCTGTCGTACGTTCTGCCGTTGCTGAACGCTCGCACCTTGCCGCTCGGCAGCTCGATCTTGGCCATCCTGCTCGGCTCGGTCCCCGCTACCGCGAAGGACTCGTCCGCGGCGAACGCGATCGACGCGGGGAACATCCTCCCGTCATCGCGGAAGATCTCGCGGCCCTGCGTCAGGTCGTAGAGCACCGTGCTGATTCCCACGAGCGGGCTCGCGCTCGGAAACGAGACGCTCATGTACCGGCTTGACCGGCTGAGGCGCAGCCCCTCCGAGGCGCCCAAGGGAGCGCTGGCGACGACCTTGCCCCCCGCGTCGATCAGCAAGCTCCGCGTTTCGTCGGCGAACAGCGCGCGGTCGGCTGTTTCTGGCACAACGATCATCACGCTGCTGCTGGCGAGCACCTCCGTCGAGGTCCAACGTGGCGCGAGCGTCGAGAGGTCGAGCAGCACCGGCCGATCCTTGTCGTCGGTGGTGAGCCATCCGGACCGCCAGCGGACAGGTCTGGTGTGCGTCGTGAACGTGGTCGCAGCGCCGCCCGAGAGCGGGTGCGAAGACAGAAGACCCGTCGTGCTCGAGTAGGTGAACGCGCGCTCCGAAGTGAGCAAGAGAGGCTCCGTGCCCAGGCTGAGCGGCCAGAATTGGAGCACGGCGCCGCGATCGCTGCCGGCGAGTGAGATCAGCGACACCCCACGCTCCTTGCTGACCAGATCCTCTGCGGTCGAGAGGGAGAGCGAGTCGTCGTCGGAGAACGCGTCCGGGTGGAGGTAGCTCTGGATCAGCGCGACCCGAGCCTCCTCCCCGGCGCTGTTTTCGGCGAGGCCGCGCGCGCGATCGAGCTGGCGCTGCCGCTCCGCTGGGCTCGAGCTTCGGAGCGCCGCCTCGTACGCCGCCCGCCACCCCTCGCTCGGCCGCGCTGCGCTGAGCTTGGCTGCGCGCGCCGAGCGTTCGGCCCCTGTCCAGCGTGGATCGGCGAGCGTGCGCTGCGCGTCACGCAGGCGACCAAGCTCGAGCTCCAGGTCGAACAGCCTCGGGAGCACCTTCTCGCCGCAGAACGGCGCGCGCGCGGCGAGCGCCCGCGCTGCGCGGTCGAGCCTGCCATCCTGCACCAGCTGCTCGGCTTCGGCGATCACGGGCGCGCAGCGCCGATCCGTCGGCGGGGGCTCTCGCGGGGAGCTCTCGTGAGGGCTCCCGCTGCAGGAGATGGTCACGCCAGTGAGCGCCGCGAGCGCTGCGCAAACGAGCCGTCTCGCGGGCGTGCTGCGTTCATCGGGAGCGCGGGCAAACACGGGTCGCCGCCATCTTACGCCATGAGCCTCATCCGTCGGCGAGGCACGTGCGCAGACCGCGAAGAGTTAGAGTGCCCTGCATGGTGAGGTCGATCGCCCCGCTGCTGCGCTGCCCGAGGTGTGAAGGCGCGATCGAGAGCGCGCCCGAGCTTTTGTGCCAAGTCTGTGGTCACGCGGTGCCGAGCTTCGCTCGGGCGCCCTGCCTGCTGCGCGACCCCGAAGGCTACGTGGAGGAGACGCGCGCGCGCTTGGCGGCGTTCGAGGACGAGGCGGCGCGAACGTCCGCGCGGCTCGAGGCCGAGCTCAGGCGGCCCGGGCTGCTGGAGAGCACGAGTGATCGTCTGCGCCGCAGGCTGACGGCGACGGAGCGCCTCGCCTCCGACGTGCGGGCGTCGTTGCTCGAGATCGGCGCGGGTCGCTCGACGTCCGGCCACGCCCCGCGCGCGTCCATCCTCGCGAACCTGCACTACTTGCACCGCGATTGGGGCTGGGCGCGGGAGAGTGATGAGCACGCGCGCGCGCTCGCGTTCGTGCAGAGCGTCGTGCGCGCACCGCTCGGTACGACTGCCGTGCTCGGCGCGGGCGCGTGCCGCCTGGCGTACGATCTCCACCTGGACGCGGGAGGCGACGTGACGCTGGCGCTCGACCTCGACCCGCTGCTGGTGGCCGCCGGCAGTCGCGTGCTCGCGGGCGAACGGGTGGACCTCGTAGAGGCTCCCGCGAACCCCTTCGACCTCGACGCGCTCGATCGCACTTGGGCGCTCGAGGCGCCCCGGGGCCGCGCCGAAGGGCTGCACCTGATCCTCGCGGACGCGCTCCGCCCACCGCTCGCGCCGGGCGCGTTCGACACGGTGATCACGCCGTGGTTCGTCGATCAGATCGTGCCCGACCTGCGCGCGTTCTTGGGGGTGATGGCGGCCATGCTGCGGCCGGGCGGGCGCTGGATCTTCTTCGGGCCATTGCTCTATCCGCTCGCGCTTGCGCCCTCGCTTCGCTTCACCCGGCAAGAGGTGGGGGAGCTCGCCGCGCTCGCAGGCTTCACGATGGAAGAGAGCGTCGAAGGCGCGCTCGACTTCTCCCGTTCGCCGCTCACCAAGAACGGTCGCACCGAGCGCTGCTTCGCGTTCTCCGCGCGCCTCGACGGGCCGCAGGCTCGCGCTCCAGGCGCGCCGCCCGCGTGGCTCGTCCTGCCGTATCTTGCAGTGCCGCGCGCCTCGACACCGCTTGAGGCCAGCGTGCGACCCGCGGCGAAGGCGATCCTCGATTTGGTGGACGGTCGGAGGAGCGTGGCCGACATCGCCGCACACCTCGCCAAGAGCCTCTCTACCGCCGAGCCGACGACGCTCGAAGACACGGTGCGGCACTGCCTCGCGGCGCACCACGCCGAGGCTGTGGCCACCGGTTGACCGCCACCTCGGCGGGCCAGTGTGCGGCGCCAGCTGCCCCCTCCATGTCGCAGCAACTTGTGTGAACCGGCGCAGTCTTTGCGGGTACGATGCTTGCTGGACGTCGCTTGCCTGAAGGCTCGCAGCGTTTGGAGGAAGGCATGAGGTTCGTGCGGGCTCTTGAGCCCTGGATGACGATCGGTGGGCTCGCGCTCGCGCTCGCAGCTGCCGCCGGGGGCTGCGTCGGTGACATCGGCGACGATGGCCAAGCTGGGCAAGGCGGCAACATCGTCGGCCAAACGTCGCAGTTCCAGTGCGATCCGAGCCGCATCGCACCCGAGCTGCCGCTGCGCAGGCTCTCGCGCACGCAGTACCAGAACACGGTGCGCGACCTCATCGCGTCGGTCGCACCAAACGACGTCGAGGCGATCTACGCCGAGGTCGCCGCTCGGGTGGAGGACCTTCCCAGCGATCTGCGCAAAGGCCCGGACGATCACTACGGCGCGCTGCGACGCCTCGACCAAGCGATCTACCAGGGCACGGTGAATGCGGCGTACGAGGTGGGGGTGCAGCTCGGCGCCGCGCTGACCGAAGATTCCGCGCGCTTGGAGCTGCTCGCAGGCAGCTGCGCGACCGACGCCGACGCTTCGAACGACGACGCTTGTGTCGACGCGTTCCTGCGCTCGTTCGGAGCCCGCGCGTTGCGGCGGCCGCTCGACGACGCAGACGTCGCGTTCTACCGCGAGGTCGTCGGTACCAACGGCGTCGAGCCGGCGGACTACGCCGACATGGTCACGATGCTGCTCTCGGCGCCCCACTTCCTGTACCTGGTCGAGCACGGCCAGGACGGCGGGGACGAGAGCGCGCCCATCGCGCTCACGGCGTACGAGCTCGCCTCGCGCCTCTCCTTCCATTTCTGGCAGACGATGCCCGACGCGGAGCTGTTCGCGGCGGCAGAGAGCGGTGCGCTGCTCGACGAGGCCGAGTTCGAGCGCCAAGTCGAGCGTCTGTACCGCGATCCGCGCACCGAGCAGGCGCTCGGCGAGTTCTTCGCCGACTGGCTCGACCCCTACCACCTGCAGGACTTGGATGCGGCTGTCGGGACGCCGGCGTTCGACGCGTTGCGCGGCGACTTCACGCCGACCGCCGAGCTGCGCGGCAACATGGTCGGCGAAATGGTCGACATGATGCGCTACTACGCCCACGGAGTCGAAGACGGCACGTTCGAGGATCTGTACACGACCGATCGCGTCTTCGCGCGCACGGACGACGTGGCGACGCTGTACGGCGTGCCGGTGTGGGCCGGTGGCGAGCCTCCGGCCGCTCCGCAGCCGGAGCGCCAAGGGCTGATGACGCGCGCCGCGCTCACGGCCGCGGGCGTGTCCACGACCCACCCGGTGATGAAGGGTGTGTTCGTGCGCAAGGCGCTCCTTTGCGACGAGGTCGGGGCGCCGCCAGCGGACGCCATGGCGGTCGCGAACGAGCTCGAGGGCGAGCTGTTCACCAGCCGCGAGAAGGCCGAGGCGATCACCTCGCTGCGCTCCGACTGCGCCGCTTGCCACGTGAACGTGATCAACCCGCTCGGCTTCGTGACCGAGAACTACGACGGCCTCGGACGCTTCCGCTCCGAGGAGCCCATCTTCGACACCGTCACCGGTGACGTCATCACGACCAAGCCGGTCGACACCTCGGCCGTGGTCCGTGTCGAGTCGGACGACGAACGCGTCGCGGCGGGCGCGCCCGACGCCAGCCGTTACATGCTCGAGAGCGAGAAGCCGCAAGCGTGTTTCGCGCGCGAGTACTTCCGCTTCACGTTCGCGCGAGAAGAGGACGACGCGCTCGACGGCTGCACGCTGGTCGAGCTGCACGAGTCGCTGCTCGCGGGCGAGCCGCTCGGGAACGTGCTCCGCAACGTGGCCCTCCGGCCCGAGTTCCGCAGGAGGCGCTTCGAACAATGAGAAGGCCGACCATCGTGCGCCCCCGATCCCTCGCCGCTGCCCTGCCGGCCGCCCCGCCCAAGCCCGGAAGGCGCCACTTCTTGCGCGGCGCCGCGGGCTTCGCCCTCGCCATCCCGTTCCTGCCGTCGATCGAGCCCAAGAACGCCAAGGCCGGCCCGCCACAGGCACGCAAGCGGTTCCTGGCGATGGCGACCTCGCACGGCGCGATCTGGGAGGGCAGCATGCACCCCGCGCAAGGCACGCTCACCCAGACTCAGAGCTACGCCGGCCACACCATCCGGCGCGGCGATCTCGCGCTCGACGTCTCGGGTGGCACGGCCAGCCTCTCGCCCGTGTTGTCGGCCCCGTCGTCGGTGTTCACGAGCACGCTCGCGTCGAAGATGAACGTTCTGCGCGGCCTCGACGTCACCTGGTACATCGGCCACCACACGGGTGGGCACCTGGGCAACTACGCGCGCAACGACGCCAATGGCGGCGACGGCGCGGCGATGCAGGCGTTCCCGCGGCCGACGATCGACCAGGTGATGGCCTACCACCCGGGCTTCTACCCGGTCACGCCGCTCAAGCGCGTGATGAGCTGCGGCGAGTCGCGGCTCTCGTACAACTACGCGAACCCCTCCGACACCAGCAGCGAGATCGTCGAGCAGCCCACCGAGAGCAGCTCGATCGCCTTGTTCAATCAGGTGTACGTCCCGCCGGAGGAGCCCGTCGAGCAGCGCCCGCCCGTCGTGGACCGCGTACGCGAGGACTACAACCGCCTCCGCAACGGTAACCGCCGGCTGTCGCGTGACGATCGCGATCGGCTCGACGCCCACATCCAGATGCTGGACGAGCTCGAACAGGTGCTGAACTTCGTCCCTTCGTGTGGGGAGGTGACGGCGCCGACGATGGACTCGACCGACGTGTGGGGCGGCGACTACAGCCGCAACCCGGAGAAGATGGGCCAATACTGGCAGGCGTTCAATCGCATCATCGCGATCGCGTTCTCCTGCGACACGAGCCGCATCGCGACGTACCACGCCACGGACACGTTCAGCGACTACCTCGGCGCCGATTGGCACGCCGAGATCGCGCACCGCGCGCACCAGCCCACCGCGCTCGATCCGCTGCCGAGCACCCTGGCGCAGCCGATCATCATGCAAGCGCATCAGCAGTTCTTCGAGCGCGTCTACCTCGACTTGATCAGCCTGCTCGACTCGATCCCGGACGCCGACGGCGGCAGCCTGCTCGACAACAGCCTGGTCACCTGGACGCAGGAGTCGGGCCCCTACACGCACGACAGCGTGGACATGCCGGTCATCATGGCGGGCGGCGCCGCGGGCGAGCTCACGACGGGCAACTACATCGACTACCGGAACCTGAGCCGCGACTTCAACAGCGGTGGTTACGAGGGATCGGTCGAGGTGACGCACCCGGGACTGTCTTGGAACCAGTACCTGGGCACGGTGCTCCAGACCATGGGCCTCGCGCCCGAGGACTACGAGGAGACGCCCCAGGGCGGCTATGGCCCGACGTACATCTCAGCGGAGAGCTGGTACCACCCGGAGTCGTGGCCCACGAGCGTGCTCAACGCGCAGCACGACTTCTTGCCGTTCCTCAAGGCCTGAGCGCGGCCCCTGCTCAGCCGACGAGCGCGCGCGCCTGGTGGACCAGCGCCTGCACCGCGGTGTGTGCGCGGTCCGACAGCGCAGCGGAGTCCGCCTTGCCCGCCACGAACGGCTCCCCGACCGCGAAGCCGACGTGCGTCCTGGCGGCGCCCGAGACGCGCCGCATGTGATCCAAGAAAGACTCGTCGCCGAAGGCAGAGCTGTCGCGATAGGCGATGCCCACGGGCACGATCTCGCAGCCCGTGCGGCGTGCCACCGCGAACGCGCCAGGCTTGAAGGGCCGCACCTCGTCGCCGGCGTAGGTGGTGCCCTCGGGGAAGATGATCACGGCGGAGCCGGCCTCGACCCGCTCGATCATGGTGCTGACGACGGCGGCAGCGCTGCGCCGATTCTCCCGGTCGACGAACAAGATGCCGGCGCGCCGCGAGATCTTGCCCACCACCGGCCAGTTGGCCAGGTCTGCGCGGCTCACGTGTTTGCCCTCGAGCAACGCGAGCGTGATCAGGATGTCGAGGCCGGAGCGGTGGTTCGAGACGAACACGCGGCCTTTGCCCCGGGCGTCTCGGCCAGACACGTAGCCTTCACTGGGCAAGCCGGAGCTGTGCACCTCGATGCCGTACAGCTTGCACATGTGGCGGCCGTGGCGGCGCATCGCCTCGCGGATCAGCCGCTCGCAGCCCTCCTGATCGTGGCCGCGCGACTCGATCTCGAAGCGCAGCAGCGTGCCCGAGGTGTAGGCCGCGAACGCCGCGGCGCGGGCGGCGAAGCGTAGATCTTGGATCGGCCGGATCACGACGGCTCCGCGAGCAGCCGCTTGAGCACCTCGTTGGCCAGCGCTGGGTTGGCGCTGCCGCCTGTCTGCTTCATGAGCTGGCCCACGAAGAAGCCCAACATCTGTTGCTTTCCGGCGCGGTACTGGGCGACCTGCTTGGGGTTCTGCGCGATCAGCTCCTTGGCGATGCGCTCGAGCTCGCCGCTGTCGCTCATCACCGCCAGCTTGCGCTCGTCGATGATCTGTTTGGCCGTCGCGCCGCTGTGGGCCATGGCGGCGTACACCTCCTTGGCTTGTTTGCCGCTGATGGTGCCCGCCCGCACGTAGTCGAGCAGCTCCACCAGCTGCGCAGGCTTGAGCGGGAACGTGGCCACGAGGCCGGCGGTGGTCACGTCACGAAGCATCTCGGCTTGGATGAAGTTGCCGATCTTGACCGCGTCGAGCTCGGGCGCCGAGCCGCTCGCGAGCAGCAGGCACTCGTCGAAGAAAGCAGCGATGCGCGGGTGGCTGGTGAGCACCTGCGCCGCGTAGGCCGACAGGCTCAGCTCGACTTGGTAGCGCGCCCGACGCGCCTCCGGCAGCTCCGGCAAGCGGCCACGCATCTCGGCCACGAAGCCCTCGTCGAGCACCAGCTCGGGCAGATCCGGATCGGGGAAGTAGCGGTAGCCGGCGTCGTTCTCCTTGTCGCGGAGCAGGTACGTCTCGCGCTTGTCCGCCGCGTAGCCGCGCGTTTGCTGCCGCAGCTTCTGGCCGCTCTCGAGCAGGCCGATCTGGCGGCGGACCTCGAGGTCGATCGCGTCCTCGACGAAGCGGAACGAGTTGATGTTCTTGAGCTCGGTGCGGGTGCCCAGCGCGCCGTCGCCGCGCTTGCGCACCGACACGTTGGCGTCGCAGCGAAAGCTGCCCTGCTCCAGGTTGCCGTCGTTCACGCCGAGGGTCATCAGAATGTCGCGCAAGCGACGCAGGTACTCGGCCGCCTCTGCCGCCGAGCGCAGATCGGGCTCGCCCACGATCTCGATCAGCGGCGTGCCTGCGCGGTTGAGATCCACCAGCGAGTGGGAGCCGTGGTGCACGTTCTTGCCGGCGTCTTCCTCCATGTGGATGCGCTGGATGCGCACTTCGCGTTCGGGCTCGTCGCCCACCCGCAGCGCGAGCTTGCCGTTCTTGGAGAAGGGCAGCTCGTACTGGCTGATCTGGTAGCCCTTGGGCAGGTCCGGGTAGAAGTAGTTCTTGCGCGCGAACACACTGCGCGGCTGGATCTCGCAGCCGAGCGCCAGCGCCGCCAGCACCGCCAGCTCCACGGCGCCCTGATTCGGCGTGGGCAACGCGCCGGGCAGGCCCAGGCACACCGGGCAGGTGTGCGTGTTCGGCGGGTCGCCGAAGCTCGTCTCGCACGCGCAGAACAGCTTCGTGTGCGTGAGCAGCTGAGCGTGCACTTCGAGCCCGATCACCGGCTCCCAATCGCCGTACGATGCAGCCATGTCGCGCTCCTTCGTAGCACAGCTGGCGTTGTCGATGGCGCTGACGCTCACGGCTTGCAGCCGCTCCTCGCAGACGCCGGGCCCGAGCGCCCCGGCGGCCACGCGCACAGAGCAAGGGCTCGCTACCTACTACGCGGACAGCCTGGCCGGGAACAAGACCGCCAGCGGCGAGCGCTACGATCCGCAGGCGATGACCGCAGCGCACCGCGCCCTGCCCTTCGGCACCATCGTGGACGTGGAGCGCCCGGACGGGCGCAAGGTGCGCGTGCGCATCAACGATCGCGGACCCTTCGCGAGCAAGAAGAGGATCATCGATCTGTCACGGCGCGCCGCCGAGGAGCTGGGCATGATCCGCGACGGCGTGGTGCCGATCACGCTGCGCGTCGTGGGCAAGGAGTGAGGCGCTGTCGGGCCGGCGCCGCCCCGCGGGAGCCCGCTCAGCCCTTGGCCAGCTCCAAGATGCGCTGCTCGATGTCCATCCGCGCGGGGTCGCCCTCGCGGTAGAGGTCGAGCGCGCGCTCGAACGCGGCGAGCGCCTCTGGCTTTCGACCGAGCGCGTCGAGCGCGTGTGCGTGGGCGGTGGCAGCTACGGCGTGGCGGGCGCGCACGTCGATCTTGCAGCCTTGGTAGACGCGGATGGCCGTCGCCAAGAAGTCCTCTGCCACGGCGAGGTCTCGTTCGCGCAAGGCCGCTCGGCCCACCAACGTCATGGCATCACCGACCTCGAAGCGGCGCGCCTGGCCCACCTCGAGCCACAGCTCGAGCGCGCGATCGCCGAGCTTGCGAGCCTCCTCATCGCGACCCGCCTCGAGCGCGAGCTCGCCGAGCGCGGTGAGGGCCATGGCCGCGAAGGATAGCGACCGCGCGTCGTTCTGCTTGCCCACCTGCTGGAGCACCGTCACGAACGCGCGCCCTGCGCCAGCCGCGTCTCCTTGCGCGCGACGAAACGCTCCGTGGTGGTAGAGCGCGTGGGCCAGCGCGGGCCCGCCGATCGCCGCGGTCTCGAGGATTTCGATGGCGGCCCGAAAGCGTGCGTCCGCCGAGTGGGGCATGCCCGAGGCCGCGGCCACCTCCGCCCCGAGCTCCAGCGCCTCTGCGTAGCGAGCGTCCTGGGCGCCGAACGTGCGGCGAGCCTTGGAGATGGCCTCGTCCACGGTCATCACCGCGTCGTCGCGATCGCCGTGGGCGAGCTGCGCGCAGGCCTCGTCGACCAGCGCGCAGGCCAACCGCGCGTCGTCGTCGGTGGCGCGCGCCGCCGAGAGCTCGCCATGGGCCAGCGCGAGCGCCTCGTCCAGCTTGCCCGCTCCAATCAACTGCTCGATGCGTTCCTTCACGTCGTGCCCTAGTCCTTGGCGCGTGCCACCGAGATCAGGTTCTTCACCGCGCCCAAGGCCGCACGCGCCTTCTTGGCCGGGCCCTTGGCGTAGATCACGCCGATCACGTCCTGGGCCAGGCCGAACGTGGCCTTGCGGATCGGGTAGACCGCCACGCCGCCGCCGAGGCGCAGCCGGTCGGTGACCATCGCCTTCTCGTTGCAGCAGGCGCGCAGGCCCTCCTTGCCGTTGATCTTGCCGAAGCCCGACACGCCCACCCCGCCGAAGGGCAACGACTGGATCATGTAGGCCAGGCCGTAGTCGTTCACCACGCTCATGCCCGCGCGCACGCGCTTGGCGATGCGCTCGGCCCGCGCCACGTCTTTGGAGAAGACGCTCGAGCCCAGGCCGTACGGGCAATCGTTGGCCAGGCGGATGGCCTGCTCCTCGCCGGTCACCCGCATGATCACCATCACCGGACCAAACTGCTCTTTCTGGGTGATGTCCATGGTGTGGTCGACGTCGACCAGAATGGTGGGCTCGAAGAACTGGCCCTTCAGATCCGTGCGGCGCTTGCCGCCCGCGAGCAGCTTGGCGCCCTTGTGCACCGCGTCGGCGACCAGTCGCTCCAGGATGTCGAGCTGCCCGGGCATGGTCATGGCGCCGACATCCACCGTGGACGCGAGCGGTGGGCCTTGCCGCAGCGACTTCACGCGGCGCTCGACCGTGGCCACGAACTGGTCGTACACACCGTCGAACACGTACACGCGCTCGGCGCCCACACACATCTGGCCGCAGGCGGTGAACACGCCGAGCATCGCTTGGCTCACGGCGTGATCCAGATCGGCGTCGTCGCACACGATCATCGGGTCTTTGCCGCCCAGCTCGAGCACCACCGGCGTCAGGTTCTCGGCCGCGGTGAGCATCACCTTCTGGCCGTTCTGCGGCGAGCCGGTGAAGAAGATCTTGTCTACGCCGGAGCGCACCAGCGCGGCGCCGGTCTCGCCGTAGCCGGTGACGTACTGCACCAGGTCGGGGCTGTGGCCGCGCGCCGCGAGCGCCTTTCGGAAGATGTCCACCAGCGGGCCGGCCGACCAAGAGGTGTGCTCGCTCACCTTCACCACCACCGCGTTGCCGGCGAACAGCGCCGGGATCGTGGGGCAGAAGATGTTGTGGAAGGGGAAGTTCCAGGGCGCGATCACGCCCACCACGCCGAGCGGCTGGTACTCGACCCACGCCTTCTTGTGCTGCAAGAAGCCGCTGCCGCGCGACTCCGGCGCGAGATCGCGCGCGCCGTTTGCGATCACGTAGCGGAGCTTCTCGCACACCGGAAAGATCTCGCCTAGCGCGGCGTCGACCATGGTCTTGCCCGAGTCGCGCACGCACAGCCGGCAGATCTCCTCTTGATGCGACACGATGTGCGCGAGCACCTCTTCCAGCACCGCGCGCCGCTCCGCGAACGAGGTCGCGCCCCAGCTCGCCTGCACCGACCGCCCGCGTTCGACCGCCCGCCGCACGGCCTCGTCATCCATCACCGGCACCGTGCCCAGCGGCTCGAGCGTGGCCGGATCGTGGCAGGGGATGGTGCGGGTCTTGTCTGCCTCGGCCTGGCCAAACGTGACGTGCTGGCTGCTCATCCCGCGGACGCTAATCCTGAGCGGCGGAGCCAGCAACGCCCGAGTCACGTCCGGCGAGCTCCGCCTGACGTAGCCCCGCAGGGGCAAGGAAGGCCCAGATCAGCAGCGAGAAGGCGCGAGGTCCGCGCTGCGCGCCCTGGCGGGCGCTTACGCGCGGAGGTCGCTCTGGCGGCGTGAGTTTTGCGGCGCGTCTGGCTCGCGCGCGAGCTCGACCAAGAGCGGCGCCACCAGCTCGCGCAGGGCGCGGGTGCGCAGGTTGCGGAAGCGCTGCTCGCTGACCACGCCGTGACGGGCGAGCGGCTCGTCTTGGGCAGCGGGGTGATCGCGGAGATCGAGGCGCGCGAGCTCGTCACGGATCGTCGCGCGCTGACCGGGATCTTTGGCTACCGCCCAGGCGATCGTGGCCCAAGCCAACTCCGCGTGCTCGAGCTCGTCGTCGGCGATGCCGAGCAGCTGGGCCTTCAGCGTTGGGTCCTCACAGCTGAGCGCGCCGTCGCGCACGACCAGCGCCGCCGCCGTTTCCCCGACACAACCCTCGCGGATCGAGAGTCGCACCAGGCTGGTGAGATCCAGCTCCGCGAGCGCGCCGTCGACCGGCAAGGGGCCCGGGCCCACGTCTTGGCTGGCGTAGTGCGAGGCGAGCGAGAAGGCGATCTTCGCGTGGCGGGACTCGTCGGCCATGGCTTTGGTGGCGCGATCGATCAGCGACGGCGGCGCGCCGAGCGAGATGAGCTGCAGCGATAGGCGCGCGAACGCGGCGATGGACGCGTGCTCCATGCGACCCACGCGGCTCCAGTGGTCGGCCAGCTGGGGCGCGAGCTCGGTCACCGAAGGAGGCGCGTCGAGCTCGATGCACCACTCGGCGCTGTCGATGACGGGCGCGGTGCGACACTCGTCGTCCACGAGGAACGGGCGACCTTCCATCACGCAGTCGTCCCCGCAGTCCTCTGGCTCGTAGCAGACCCGCCGCGTGCCGTCGTAGGTGCAGTACGAGTCGCTGCCGCAGTCGGCGCTGACCATGCACTCGTCTTCGGCGGTCTGGCACGCCAAGTAGGGGCTGCCGTCCACACTGGCGCACGCGTAGGGGGCCTCGCAGTCGGCGTCGCTCAGACACTCGGAGAAGGTGCAGAAGCCGCCCTCGGAGCCGCAATAGCAGTACGCCGTGAAGCCCAGATCGGTGCAGTGCTCGTCGGACTGGCATGCGTCTGCGGTCGTGGCAGGCCCCATCGTCTCGCACGTCACGGCGCTGGCGCGGTGCAAGTAGCCAGCCTCACACACGGCCAGGCCGGTCTCGTCGGGCTCGTCGCTCTCGCACGGCTCGAACACGTACGAGTGGCAGCCCGCGGCCGCTGGGAGCACGCCCAGCAGCGCCACCAGCCGACCTCGAAGCCCCGCCAACCAAGCCGAGTGAGTCACCATGGCACTCCCCTGTGCAAACCGACGGCCAAGCGCTTTGCCCCCATGATCCCGAGAAATTGCCAGCTGGTCGTGAGCTGCGTCGCGCCCCGGCGTGGCACACTTCGGCCCCATCTCGGCCCTCGCGTGACGTGGAGTGCCTGGTCTTGGGCGCCAACCGACCCCATGGGGCGCTGGTAAGCTCGGAGCCACCATGTCCCTCCCGCCCGGACCGCGATCGCCTCGCCCGCTGCAGACCTTCGAGTGGTTGCGGCGGCCGTATCCCTACCTCGAAGAGTGCCGCGCGCGCTACGGCGAGACCTTCACCATGTCGCTGATGGGGTTGCCGCGATTGGTCATGTTCTCGAACCCCGAGCACGTGAAGGAGGTGTTCACGGACGACGGCGAGACGCTGGAGGCGGGGCGCTTCAACCGGTCGCTCGCGCCTTTGCTCGGCGACACCAGTGTGCTCATGGTCGACGGCAAGGCACACCGCCGCAAGCGCAAGCTGCTGCTGCCGCCGTTCCACGGCGAGCGCATGCACTCGTACGGCAGGGCCATGCTGGAGATCACGGATCAAGCCATCGCCAGGCTGCCGCGCGACCAGGACTTCTCGCTGCACGCGGTGATGCAAGACATCACCCTGGCGATCATCGTGCGCACGGTGTTCGGCTTTGCCGAGGGCCCACGTTACGAAGACATGCTGGCGCGCACCAAACGCATCCTGGAGCTGGGCGCTTGGCCTCCGCTGCTCTTGCCGATCATGCAGCACGAGTGGGGCGGGCGGACGCCGTACGGCAAGTTCAAGGCGGCGGTGCGCAGCAGCGACGCGTTGCTGTACGAAGAGATCCGCCGCCGGCGCGAGAGCGGCGAGCGCGGCACCGACATCCTCTCTCTGCTGCTCGACGCCAAGGATGACGCGGGCGAGGTGCCAAGCGAAGCCGAGCTGCGCGACGAGCTGGTGACGCTGCTCGTGGCCGGCCACGAGACCACGGCCACGGCCCTCACCTGGGCCATGCGCTGGCTGCTCTCACAACCGTCGAGCTTCGCCGACGTGCGCGCCTCGGTCGATGCGCTGGGCAGCTCCCCCTCCTCCGACCAAATCGTGCACGGCGAGCTGCTCGACTCGACTGCGCGCGAAGCCTTGCGTCTGGTGCCGGTGATCCCGCTGGTGGGGCGCGTGTTGGCCAAGCCCATGCGGCTCGGAGGCTGGGACCTCGAGAAGGACACCGCGGTCGCGTGCTCGATCTACCTGGCGCACCGGCGCGAAGAAGCGTTCCCGCGCGCGAGCGAGTTCGAACCCGCGCGCTTCTTGGGCAAGAAGGTGTCGGCCTACGAGTTCTACCCGTTCGGTGGGGGCGTGCGCCGCTGCATCGGCATGGCCTTCGCCCTGTTCGAGATGAAGATCGTGCTCGCGCGCTTGCTCGCGCAGTGCGAGCTGACGCTGGCCAGCCCGAGCCGCAAGGTCGGCATGGAGCGTCGCTCGATCACGCTCACGCCCACCAACGGCTTGCCCGTGCGGATGCGCGAGCGGCGCGTCCGATCGGTGCCAGTGCGAGAGCAGGTCGCGCACGGCGCGGCCTAGCAGCCGGGGCCTCGTGTGGGGACGCCCGTCATTCCGTCTCGGTTCGCTCCCCGTCCAGAGACCCAAGCTGCCGGAGCGCCACGAACAGCGCGGTGCGAAGTCGCCATTGTTGCTCTACGGCGTGGAGCACGGACGAGGAGACCTGCGTCGTGCGTAGCCGCCGGATCGTGCGGCGCGACGCGCCGACCATGCTGGCGAGCTGAGTCACCTCCAGCTCCTTTCCGGCGTGTACTGCAGCGCGACGCCAGCTCGCGCCAGGGCGGTCGCCACCGAGCTCCGTGATCCCGAGCGCTGCGGCGGCCGCCTCTGCCAGCAACGACGTGTGGGGTTTGACCTGCTCCAGCTCCAGCGCCCCCGCGACGGTCGCCAGCGCTTCGCGCGAGAGACGCGGCAGCAGGCTTCCGAGCCGTTGCGCGGCGACGTCGCGATCGAGCATGCGCATGCCGAGCAGCTCGGGCAGGCTGCTGCCGTCATGGGCGGGGTCGAAGCGTGTGCCGTGGTGCTCCTCCTGGCGGAACACATAGCGCAGGGCGTTGAAGAGATGCCGCTCGCTCTCGATGGCGCGGTAGCGCGCGCGTTCGAACGGGCTGTCCAGGTGGAGCGCCTGCTTCAAAGCGGACTGCACCGCCTGCGCCAACGCACCGGCCTGCTGGCGCGTCGCTTGCGCCAGCACGTGGACGTGGGTGTCCGCGATCCGAAAGGCGAGCAGTCCGCGCGGGGTCCCGTGCTTGTAGATCAGTCTCGCGGCACGCCGGAGCTCGCCTGGGTGGCGGGCGATGGCGCCGTCGCGCACGAGGCGCATCGTGATGTGAAAGGCCAGGGGCGGCTTGCCCTCAGACCGGCCGGGAGTGGATGGTTTCATGCAGAGTAGATCGACCATCGGCGCTCCCAGTTGTCTCCGGCGTGACGATTTTCCTCGTGGGCACGGTGTGCGCGGCCAGAAGGGGCTGCCCTTTGGCAGAGGTGGCCGTGGCTTGTCCGCGCTTCCGGGCGGCCTATTTTTTCTCGGCGCCGAGAGGCATGTCGCGCTTGAAGCGCTCCCAGCCCTTGGTGGAGGCCGCCGCCAGCTCTTGCGCGGCGATGCGGATCTCGGTCTCGAGCGCATCGCCAATGGCGAGCACGTCGGGGGTGGCGTGTTTCTTGGGCTCGGTGCCGATCGTGTAGTCGCGCTGGTGCTCGGCGGCGAGCCACAGCCCCGACTCGTACACCAAGGCCTCCAGATCGGCGGGCTCGAGCTTCTTGATGCGCGCCTCTTGGTAGTTGGCGATCCACTCGTTCACCCAGAAGGCGCGGCCGTCTTTCGGAGGCAGCGCGATGGGGTAGAGCATGCGTTTGTCGCCTGCGCGCTGCTGTTCGAGCAGACGGCCTTCGGCGGCCCCCCCCGCGATCGCCTTGACGCAGGACACCTGCGACAGATCCGACACCTGCTTGAGCTCGAGCAACACGTCGTCGCTGGGAGCCTTGCTGGGGCCCTCCAGCCGCACCAGGAACTTCTGCACCAGCGCGCTGCCGATGCCGAGCTTCAGCCCGCCCTGCTTCTTCGAGGTGTAAAAGCCCGCGGGCCGCTTGGGCTCCTTGCCCTGGACCGCTTGCTGGTAGGCCTCGAGCTGCGCTTTGACGAACGCTTCCTCTGCGGGCGGCAGCGACTGCGGCTGCATCGCCTTCTCCGAGCCATCGAGGAACGGCGTGCGATCCTTCTCGAACTTGGCGGCGAGCGCCTTGACGAACGGCGGCGGGGCCTTGGGCAACGTTGTGCCCTTGAGGCCATCGCGGTAGCCGCGGAACAGCTCTCCGACCAGTTTGTGCTCGGACTCTTTGGACAGCGTCTTTTGCCGGGCGGCGAGCGCAACGCTGGTCGCGAACCGCACGAGGTCCACCACCGGCGGGCCGACCGCGGCGTCGTCGAAATCGACCAGCCCCCGCCCGAGATCGGTGACGGCGTACTGCTCGACGTGGGGGTCACCGTGCAGCCGCGCGCGGGGGAAGCTGGCCAGCCGCCCGTCGAATCGCTTGCACACGGCTCGCGCAAACGTGCTGTTGATGAAGCGAAAGTACGCGTGCGGCGCTTCTGCCACGCGGTCCGCGAGCTCCGGGTTCTTGGAGAAGTCGAAGCTCTTCACGTCGATGTCGAGCTCGCCGAGCGGCGCCTCCGCCGGCGGCGTCGCCGACGCGCTGGTCGTCGCGCTTGCGCTCGTGGTCTGCGTGGTGGCAGTGAGGCTCGGTCCACCGCCCGTGCCGGGGAGGGTGCCGGTCGTGTCCTGAGGGGCCGAGCAGGCCGTGGCGGCGAGAACCAAGCCCAGCGCGGACGTCGTACGAGCGAACATCCGCGGCATGCTACACGGCAGCCGAGCTCGACTACAGCGCCGCGCCGTACTCGTCGAGCTCGGCTTCGGCGTTCGGGCTGCCGGTGAGCGCGAGGCCCACGCGCACGTCCTCTTGCAACACGGCCGGCGTGTCGATCAGCGAGCAGGCTACCACCGCGCCTTGCGACAGCGCCTCGAGCGCGACGCCGTCGCTCCGCACCTGGATGCGCAGCGCGTCGACTTGCTCGGTCACGTCGACGCTGCCGAGCGCGGTGCCCGAGTCCACGAACCCAACGCGCGACCCGGAGATGCTCACCTCGACCCGCCGCCCTACGTCGGCGTCATCGAAGCCGGAGCCGTCGACGTCGGGCACGAGCTCGAGGCTGGCACGCCCATCCGTGCCGACCACGCGGACCGAGGCGAAACAATCGCTGACGACACCCTCTGCGACCGAGCGGTAGTCGACCCGGCTCGCGCTGGTGCCCAAGCCCAGGCGCAAGCACTCGCCGCTGCAGCCGGTGCCGACCTGACCAGGCCCGGTCTTGTCCCAGATGCCGTCGGTCTCGAGATCGAAGTCGAAGTCGAACGGATCGGCGAACAGGCAGATGTTGGCTGGCACGTCGGTGGGGCAGCTCGGGGGGCCCGCGCCCTCGCCTCCGCTCCCGCCTCCGCCCGGGGAGCCTCCGCCCGGGATGCCTCCGCCGATGCCGCCGGCTCCCGCCGGCCCCTCACTGTACTGGTCGAAGTCGAGGCAAGCGGCAGAGAGCAGCGCCAAGGCTGTCACCACCAAGATTCGTGACATGGCGCCAGTGTACACGGACGCGGGCTCGGCGCAGCCGTCAGCGACGGGCCGCGAGCTCCTCGCGACTCACCACCATGGCGCGCAGGAAGTCCCGGTTCATCTTGGCGATGAACTCGACGCTGATCTGTTTGGGACACGCGGCCTCACACTCGAGGTGGTTGGTGCAGTGGCCGAACCCTTCCGCGTCCATCTGCGCGACCATGTTGCGGGCGCGATCCAAGCGCTCCGGCTGGCCCTGCGGCAGTGCGGCCAGGTGGCCGATCTTGGCAGCAACGAACAGGCTGGCCGACGCGTTGGGGCACGCGGCCACACACGCACCGCAGCCGATGCACTGCGCCGCGTCCATGGCCAGATCGGCGGCTTCCTTGGCGATCAGGATCTCGTTGGCGTCGCGCGGCGAGCCGGTGCGCGCGGACACGTAGCCGCCCGCCTGGATGATGCGGTCGAACGCGCTGCGATCGACCATCAGATCGCGCAGCACCGGGAAGGCCTCGGCGCGCCAGGGCTCGATCGTGATCTCGTCCCCGTCCGAGAACGTGCGCATGTGCAGCTGGCAGGTGGTGGTGGCCGCGCGAGGCCCGTGGGGTTGGCCGTTGATCACCATGCCACACGCGCCGCAGATGCCCTCGCGGCAGTCGTGGTCGAACACGATCGGCTCCTCGCCCTTGGCGAGCAGCTCCTCGTTGACCACGTCGAGCATCTCCAAGAAGGACATGTGCTCGCTGATGTTCTTGGCTTCGTAGCGCTCGAAGCGGCCCGCGTCGCTGCGGTTCTTCTGCCGCCAGACGTGGAGCGTGAGGTTCATGGCTTTCATTTGTACGACCGCTGCGTGGGTTTCACGAACTCGAAGCTCAGGTCCTCGCGCACCAGGGTCGCGGGCTTGCCCGCACCTTGGTGCTGCCAGGCCGCCACGTACTGGAAGTGCTCGTCGTCGCGCTTGGCCTCGCCCTCCTCGGTGGTGTGCTCCACGCGGAAGTGACAGCCGCACGACTCGTCGCGATCGAGCGCGTCCTGGCACATCAGCTCACCGAGCTCCAGGAAGTCGGCGACGCGGCCTGCCTTCTCCAAGGTCTGGTTCAGCTCCCCGGCCTCGCCGACCAGGTGCAGGTTCTGCCAGAACTCCTCTTTGATCTCGGGGATGCGCGCCAGCGCCTTCTCCAGGCCCTCCTTGCTGCGGGCCATGCCGCACTGATCCCAGATCACCTGGCCGAGCTCGCGGTGGAACGAGTCGGGCGAGCGCTTGCCCTTGATCGAGAGCAGCTTGTCGAGCGAGCCCTTCACGTCGCTCACGGCCTTCTTGGCCTCGGCGTGGGTCTCGTCGAGCTTGGGCAGCTTGGACTGCGAGAGGTAGTTGCCGATGGTGTAGGGGAGCACGTAGTAGCCGTCTGCCAGGCCTTGCATCAGCGCGCTGGCGCCCAAGCGGTTCGCGCCGTGGTCGGAGAAGTTCGCCTCGCCGGCGACGAACAAGCCGGGAATGGTGCTCATCAGCTGGTAGTCCACCCACAGGCCACCCATGGTGTAGTGCGTGGCCGGGTAGATGCGCATGGGCACCTCGTACGGGTCCTCGCCCGTGATGCGCTCGTACATCTCGAACAGGTTGCCGTAGCGCTCCTCGACCTTGCCCTTGCCCAGACGCTGGATCGCGTCGCGGAAGTCCAGGTACACGCCGCGCCGTTGATCGCCGACCAGCGGACCGACGCCGCGCCCCGAGTCGCACATCTCCTTGGCGCGACGGGAGGCGATGTCGCGTGGGACCAGGTTGCCGAAGCTCGGGTACAGCCGCTCCAGGTAGTAGTCGCGCGAGCCCTCCGAGATCGAGCCTGGATCCTTCTGGCAGTCGGCCTCGTCCTTGGGCACCCACACGCGGCCGTCGTTGCGCAGCGACTCGCTCATGAGCGTGAGCTTGGATTGGTAGTCGCCCGCCTGAGGGATGCAGGTGGGGTGGATTTGCGTGAACGAAGGGTTGGCGAAGAGCGCCCCCTTCTTGTGCGCGCGCCAGATGGCGGTGGTGTTGCACCCCTTGGCGTTGGTCGAGAGGAAGAACACGTTGCCGTAGCCGCCCGTGGCGAGGATCACGACGTCGGCCATGTGGGCCTCGACGCGGCCGTTGGTCATGTCGCGGCAGACGATGCCGCGTGCGACGCCGTCCACCACCACGAGCTCCATCATCTCGTGGCGCACGAACTGCTTCACCGTGCCGGCCTCGACCTGGCGCTCGAGCGCCTGGTACGCGCCGAGCAGCAGCTGTTGACCCGTCTGGCCGCGGGCGTAGAACGTGCGCGACACCTGCGCACCACCAAACGAGCGGTTGTCCAGAAGGCCGCCGTACTCACGCGCGAAGGGCACGCCCTGCGCGACGCACTGATCGATGATGTCGACGCTCACCTCGGCGAGCCGATAGACGTTCGACTCGCGCGCCCGAAAATCCCCGCCCTTCACCGTGTCGTAGAAGAGGCGGTAGATGCTGTCGCCGTCATTTTGGTAATTTTTGGCGGCGTTGATGCCTCCTTGTGCGGCGATGCTGTGTGCGCGTCGGGGGCTGTCCTGGTAGCAGAACACGGCGACGTTGTAGCCCTGCTCGCCGAGGCTCGCGGCCGCGGCCGCACCGGCCAGGCCGGTGCCGACGATGATGATCTTGTACTTGCGACGGTTGGCCGGGTTGACCAGCTTCATCTCGAAGCGGCGGCGCGACCACCTGGTCTCGATCGGTCCGGTCGGGGTCTGGGAGGAGAGCTTCATGGGTCGCCTCAACGGATGATGCCGGCGAGCACCGACAGGGGCATGACGATGTTGCCGGTGGCCACTGCGAGCCCCAACGCCTGCGGCAGGGCGCGCTTGAGCTCCTCGTAACGCGGGTGGCTGAGGCCCAGCGTCTGCAGCATGCTCCAAGACCCGTGGTAGAGGTGCAGGCCCAGGAACACCTGCGCGGCGACGTAGATCAACGTGACCCACCACACGCTGAAGCCGTTCACGACGTTGCGGTACACGTCCGCGTGGCTGTGCTCGTAAGCCCCCATGGCCACCCCTGGGAAGGTGAAGTGGGCGATGTGGAACAGCACGAACAGCGCCAGCGCCGGACCGCCGTAGCGCATGGTCAGCGCCGCGCTCGAGGTCGTCGCGTAGCGGCGCACTCGGTAAGGGGTGCGCCTCGCGCCTGCGCTGTCGCTCACCAGCGAGAGCGACGCCGCCGCGTGGGCCACCACCGCGCCGAGCAGCGTGAAGCGCGCGCCCCACAACAACGCCGGGATCGACTTCAGCTTCTCGGCGTAGCCGTTGTACGCCTCGGGACCGAGGAACATCTGCAGGTTGCCGGCCATGTGCACGGCGACGAACCCGTAGAGAATCAGCCCCGTCACGGCGACGACGGCCTTCTTGCCGACGGTGGTGTCAGTGAGGCGCAGCGTTTTCTGCATGATCAGCCGGGCAGCTTCTACCGCAGGGGGCGGTAGGGTCCAAGCTCGGCGAGGTCAACGCCGTTTGGCCGTGGGATCGGGCACTTGCAAAATCATCGTGCCACCACCCGTTTCTTCGGCGTCGTCGTCCTCGACCTTGTTCATCTGCATCGTGCCGTGTCGCGCGAGATCAGCTTGGGCCGGGGCTGCGGGTGGTGGTGCGGGTGACGGCACCGGTGGGGGCGGGGGCGGCATGGGCGTCGCTTCGAACACCGGCTCTGCAGGGTTGCGCGCGCGCGCTGGCGGTGGGGGTGGTGGTGGAACCGGAGCCACCGCGCCGCCAGGCGGCGCGCCCTTGCGCGCGAGCAGCTCGGCGGCTGCCTCCGGCGTGATCGCCATGGTCGATCCGATCGAGTCTTCGTCGTCCATGGCGTAGCTCGCGCCGGCGCGCACCACCACGGGAGCCGCTGCAGGTGCTTGAGGCGCCGAGGGCATCGTCGCGATCAGCTGTGCCGGAGGGCCGGGGCGCGGCATGGGCGGAGCGGGCGGTGGCGGAGCGGGCGGCGGCGGCGCAGGCGGCGGCGGCGCTGGCGGCGGCGGCGCGGGCGGTGGCGGAGCGGGCGGTGGCGGCGCGGGCGGCGGGAA
>CAZXMG010000011.1:0-170144 GCA_964641275.1 uncultured Polyangiaceae bacterium | reverse complement strand
CCCGCCGCCTCCTTGGGCGCCGCTGCCGCCCGCGCCCGCTGCGCCCGCGCCCGTCGCGCCCGCGCCGGCTTCGCCCGCGCCCGCCGCGCCTGCTCCGCTGCCGCCGCCGCCCGGGCTGTCGTCACCACAGGCAACCAGGAGAGAAAGGGCCAAGAGCAAGCTAGGGAGGCGAATCATCCCCCGAGATTAGCCGAAAGCTGCGGGGCCTTGCGCGCTTCCTTGACGACTGCCTGCCCCGGCGCGCGTGTGCTAATCCGCAGGGATCATGTCGCAGCACTCGTTCGAGCCTCACCCGTACGCGGAGTTCTTGCCGCGTTTGCTCAAGCCGGCGCGTTACGTCGGCGGCGAGGCGGGCTCTCGGGCGCGCGCCTGGACCGACGAGGTGGCCAAGGTCTGCCTGGCCTTCCCGGACGTGTACGACATCGGCATGAGCCACCTGGGCTTCAAGATCCTGTACGGCATCTTGAACGACCACCCGGGCACGCTCGCGGAGCGCTGTTACGCGCCCTGGGTGGATCTCGAGGCAGAGCTCCGCGCTCGCAAGCTGCCGCTGGTGTCGCTCGAGTCGCGCCGTCCGCTGTCGTCGTTCGACGTGGTGGGCTTCTCGCTGCAGTTCGAGCTCACCTACAGCAACATCTTGAACATGCTCGATCTGGGCGGCATCCCGCTGCGCTCGAGCGCACGCGGCGAGACCGACCCGCTGGTGATCGCCGGAGGACCGGTCGCGACGCACCCGGAGCCGATCGCGCCGTTCATGGACGCCATCGTGATCGGCGACGGCGAGGAGCTGTCCACGCGGGTGGCGCTCACTTGGAAGGCGCTGCGTGACCGTGGGGTGCCGCGCCGCGAGCGCCTGATCGCGCTGAGCAAGCTCGGCGGCGTGTACGTGCCCTCGCTGTACGAGGTGGTGATCGAGCCCGACACGGGCCTCGGCGTGGTGCAGCCGAGCGCGGAGCCCGGCGTGCCGTTCCCGATCGAGCGCGCGCTCGTGGACCTCAAGCAGTACCCGTTCCCCGACGAGAGCCCGACCGGCGGGCCGGAGGCCATCTTCGATCGCATGTCGATCGAGATCGCCCGCGGCTGCACCGAGGGTTGCCGCTTCTGCCAGGCAGGCATGATCTACCGGCCCGTGCGCGAGCGCGATCCGCAAGAGATCGTCGACACCGTGGTGCGCGCGATCGAGAAGAGCGGCCAGGACGAGGTGTCGCTCACGGCGCTGTCGACCGCCGACGTCAGCTGCATCTCGCCGCTGATCAAGAAGGTCACCGACGCCCTGGCGGACAAGAAGGTGTCGCTCGGGGTGTCCTCGCTGCGCGCGTACGGGCTCGACCCGGACCTGCTCGACGAGCTCAAGCGCGTGCGCACCACCGGGCTCACCTTCGCGCCAGAAGCGGGCACGCAGCGCATGCGGGACGTGATCAACAAGAACGTCACCGAGGAGCAGCTGCTGGAGACGGCCGAGCGCGTGTTCTCGCGGGGCTTCGGCAAGATGAAGCTCTACTTCATCTGCGGCCTGCCCACCGAGACCGACGAGGACGTGCGCGGCATCGTCGCCACGGGGGCGCGCGCGCTGGCCGTGGGCAAGCGCGCGGCGTCGCGGGGCAAGCCGGTGGAGGTCACGGTCAGCGTCTCGGTGCACGTGCCCAAGCCGCACACCCCTTTCCAGTGGTGTGCCATGGACTCGCTCGACAGCATCGACCACAAACACGCCATGTTGCGCGAGGATGCGCGCAAGGTGCGCGGCATCAAGCTGAAGACGCACGACGCCCACGCCAGCGTGCTCGAGTGTGTGTTCGCGCGCGGCGATCGTCGGGTTGGAGATGCGCTGGAGATCGCGTTTCGCAACGGAGCCCGCTTCGACTCTTGGGACGATCAGCTCAAGCTCGACGTATGGGGACAGGCCTTCGAGCAGGCTGGCATCGACGTGCCCGCCATGCGCGCGACGTTGCCCGTGGGCGCGCGGCTGCCTTGGAGTCACGTCGACGTGGGCCTCGAAGACGGCTTCCTCGCGCGCGAGTATCGCAAGGCGCTGGCCAGTCGGCTCAGCCCGCCCTGCGGCAAGGTCGCGGGCGCGTTCGTGCACGCCACCAACGTCGAGCAGGCCCGCTCCGAGACCAAGCGGCTCGTCTGCTACGACTGCGGCGTCGCGTGCGACATGACGGCGATGCGCGAGGAGCGCGTCACCTTCCTGTCGTCGCTCGGCGCGGAGACGCCGGCCGGTCCGCCCCGCCGCAAGCTACCGGTGGTGGTGGCCGACGAGAGCGAGCCGCAGCGTCCGATCAACCTCAAGGACGGGCACCGCTATCGCTTCCACTACGAGAAGGTGGGGCCCATCGCCCTGATCGGTCACCTCGACCTGATCCGCGAGATCCCCCGCGTCTTTCGTCGGGCTGGCGTGGCCATGGTCTACACCAAGGGCTTCCACCCCAAGCCAGACATGACCTTCGGGCCCGCGCTCTCGCTCGGTGTCAGCAGCTTGCACGAGGTGATCGACGTGCGTCTCCATGCAGAGCTCGGCTCGGCAGAGCTCGCGGCGCTGTGTGAGCGCATGAGCGAGCTCGCCCCCGGGGGGCTCTCGTTCACGCGCGCCGAGGCGCTCTCGCCCGCGGACGCCGCCATCTCCAAGCTGATTCGTGGGGCTCGATATGCGCTCGTGTTCAGTCGCTCTGCGCTGGCTGATGCGCTCGGCCTGGCACCGCCCCTCGTCGCCGGCCATGTCGAGGCCCGCTGCCGCGAGGTGATGGCGGCGAGCGAGAGCCGCGTGCGCCGCGCGATCGGGCAGCTCGCGCGCATGATCGACGTGCGACAGTTCTTGCAAGGCCTCTCGCCCTTGCCCGACGGCGCCACACGCGGGCTCGCGCGCGCCGGGTTCGTGGGCGACCTGATCGCGGTCGAGGCGCACGTCGAGATCACCACCAGCGGCGCGGCCAAGACCAGCGAGCTGGTGGAGATGTTGTTCGAGCGGCCCGCCGCCGAGCTGCCCTACCAGGCGGTGCGCCTGGAGCTGATCCTGGGCGCAGCCCCAGCGCAAGAGCCCAAGGCGGAGCCGCCCGCGCAGGTCGAGGCGAGCGCGAGCGCATGATCCCGCGCACGGCGGATCCGCGCATCGCTGCGATGCTGGCCGCGGCCGTCGTCCACGATCTTCGCAACCTGCTCGCCGTGGCGCATTCGTCCGCGCACCTCTGCGCAGGCAGCCTGGATGACCGCGCCTACCTGGAGAAGCACCTCGGGCGCCTCACGCGCCAGATCGAGCGCGCACAACGGCTTTTGGATCGATGTATGGCGGTGGCCAAGGGAGAGCCGGTCGCCAGGGAGAGTGTAGCGTTCGACCAAGTGTGGCGTGAGGTGCGCGCCATGACGCCGGACGCTGCCGCCGCAGTCGACGTCGACGCCTCGAGCCTCGGGTGCGAGATCTCGTGCGAGCCGCTGCTGCTCGCTCGCGCCCTCGCGAACCTGATCGAGAACGCGCGGGATGCGAGCCCCGCAGGCGCGCGGGTCGAGCTCAGCGCGGCGCGCGAGGGTGCAGCCACGCGGGTGCGCGTGCGAGATCTGGGGCCGGGCCTCAGGCCGGAGCAGCTGGAGCGCGCGGAGACCAGCAAGGAGCACGGCTCGGGCCTCGGCCTCGTGCTGGTGCGCGCCGTGGCCGAGTCGCACGGCGGCGCGCTCGAGCTCGAGCCGCACGAGGGGCCAGGTGCGTGGCTCTGCCTGACGCTGCCGGGCCCCGACTCAGGCTGAGACTTCGTGGTTGGTGGTGGCCACGCTGGGCGGCGTCACGGCGTAGCTCAGCGCCAAGATCTCGACCAACACCGCGCGATAGATGGCGTGAACGTCGTCCACGTCGATGTCGTTGGCGTGAGCCTCGAGCGCGGCGTCGACGTGTTCCTGCACATAGTGGAGCAGGTGCGGCTGCTCCATGCCGATCACGTCGTCGGACTCGACTACCTCGGCCGGGTCGGCCATGCGGATTTCTTCGTCCAGGCTGAGCGCCTCCTCGACGCTCTTGATGCCGAGCGTGTCGACCTCTGCGATATCTCCGGGAAACGCGCGCTCGAACGCCAAGTACACGGCGATCATCAGGAAGTAGCCGAAGCCCATGGCCGGCTCCTGTTTGTGTCGGCTCACTTGGTCCGACACGTGTTCCGCCAGGATCGGCTGCACGTCCTCGAAGCGCTCGAGCGCCTCGTCCAGGATGGTGGGCGTGTGCTCGCCGTCGCCGAGCGCGTCGGACAGCTCGTCCTCCAAGCGCGTCAGCACGTGCGCCGGGATCTTGGCGAAGTCAGGCACGGGACGGATCGCGGCGCGACGAACCCACATCGAGCCCGCAGCATACACCGCGGGCTACTCGACGAGCAGGGGGCGCACCGCGGACTGCGCCACCCATCCTTCGTACGAGCCCCAGCGCACGAACACGTTCTCTGCTCGGCGCTCGCCGAGCTCGACCAAGGTCGCCTCGGGCATGACAGGTGCGTCGATGTTGGCTCCGGCCAAGTCCGTGAGCGCGGCTTCCGGCGTGATCACGACGCCGGGGCGCGTAGTCTCTGCGATCTCTCTCGAGAAGTAGGCCACCGGAGTGAGCACGACCAAGCCCAACAGCGCGAACGGCGCGAGCACGCTCCCCGCCACGTGCGCCCAGCCCGAAGGGCGCGAACGCAAGAGCAGCCCGACCGCGAGCAGCACCGAGGCCACGACCGCAGAGACGCCCCACACGAACGGGCTCCACTGAGTCATCAGCACGCGCTCGAGGCTGGGCCGCACGATGGTGTCGTTCTTGTCTTGGCGAGAGCGTCGCCGCGCGACCTCGGCGCGCACCAGATCGAGGGCGAGCGCCGCGTCGCCGTGGTCTGGGGCCAGGCGCAGGGCCTCCTCGAAGCCAGCGGCGGCGCGACCGAGGTCGCCGGCCTCCGCAGCGCGGGTGCGAGAACGCCTGGCGTAGGCCAGCCCGCGGTTGTAGCTCACGTCGGGGTGGATCACGCCGCGGTCTGCCAGCACCTCGAGCTCTCCGATGGCGGTCTTGAGGTCGCCCTTGTCGAGCGCGTGAGAGGCGCGCTCGAACTCGCCGCCGTCCTCCGCCGCGGCAGCCGGCAGCGCTGCGCACGTCACTGTCAACGACAACACGAGCCAGGCGAGTCGACCGTTCATGACAGCTTCTTCGTCAGGGCGCGGCCGCGCTCGTGCAGCGCGCTGCGCGCGTCTTCATCGACGCTGGGCGCGAAGCGCATGCCCTCGCACTCGGACAGGAGCGCCCGCGCCTCTTCGGCCTCGGCCTCACCGACGCCGGCCTCGCGCAGGCTCGCTGCGAGCTCGGACATGCGCAGCGCCCGCGACTTGACGCCGGTCCTGATCTCGATCGCGGCGTGGACGGCGCGTTCGACTGCGCTGGATACGGCGCGGGCGTCCTTCTTGCGGTCGGCGTCCTTGGCGTCTCTGAGCGCTTCCTTCAGCTTCTGCTTGAGGGCGGAGGCCTCGGTGTTGCGGCGCTCCTTGACCACCCCTCGTGCGCGACCTGCACCGAGCACCAAGAGCGCCAGGGTGGGGGGAACGACCACGCCCATCGCCAGCCACGACAGCGGCAGCTCGGGGTCTTTGCGGGGCGTGAAGCTGACGAGCGAGGGTTTGTGGGCCGGCAGCCCCTTCAGCGGGTCGGAGCCGTCGCCTTTGCGTTTGGCGCGATCGATCTCGCTGTCGGTCGCGGCGACCTCTTGCACCTCCACCTGGCCCAGCGCGGTCTTGGCGAGCTCGTACTTCTTCTTCACCGGGTCGAAGTAGGGCACCTCGAGCGTGCCCAGATCGGTCGTGCCGGCGTTGCCGAGGCGCAGCACGTAGTCGAAGTAGCGCGCTCCCGCGACCTTGCCCGTCTTGCCAGTGACCGCGTCCCGGCGCCTGGGCTCCAGCCACTTGCCTCCCGGCACCGGGGGCGGGGTGATGTTGGTGGGGATGTTGCCGACGCCCTCCACCTTGATGATGACGCCCACGGAGCCGCCTTGGCTGGTGGTGCGTGGCTTGATGCTGGCGCTGACGGTGAACTGGCCCACGTCCCCGACGATGTAGTTCTTGGGCCGCCCCTCCAGCGGGGGTTCGATGATGTCGAAGGTGACGTCGTTCGACGCCTTCAGCACACGCGCGCCGATGTCCCGACCCTTGAAGCGCGCGGTCATCGAGCCGGACTGGACCTTGCCGGCGCGGAGCGGGATCAGCGCGACGCGCTCCACCAAGCGCGCGCCGTAGCGCACGCCTTTGACGCGGGTGTACACGGGGGTGGTGGCGCCCGGATCGCTGAGCAGCGGGAAGCGCAAGAAGTCGGCGAACTTGGCGTCGTTGCGCTCGCTCATCTCGTAGGCCACGCGAAAATACAGGTAGACGGAGAAGGTGATCTGCTCGCCCACGTAGGCGGTGAGCTTGTCTGGGACGGCGCGCAAGAACACCACATCGCTGGGGCCATCCGGCATCTCCAGCGCCTTGGCCGAGGAGCTGTCGTCGCCGGTGCTGGGCAGATAGAGCTCGTCCCAGCCTTGGGCGCGCGCTGCAGCTGGCGCGAACAAGGTCGAGAGCGAAAGACCGAGCAGCGCGCGGCGCCTCACTTGTCCTCCATGCTGCGCTTGCGGCCTTCGTTGCGCTTCTTGGCTTCTTCTTGCTGGTAGCTCGGCGCTTGGTCGAAGCGATCGAGGATGCGGTCGCCCTGCTCGCCCGACTGTGGGCCCTTGGAGTCGGGCTGCGTCGGGTCGGGGTCGGAGGGGGAAGGGGGCGCATTGGGATCGGGATCCTGCGGCTCCTGGTCGCCCGCGTCGGGCTCGCTGTTCTGAGGCTCGCCGTCGTCGCCCGCGTCTTGCCCGCCGTCATCGCCGGCGTCGCCGCTGTTCTGGCCTGCGTCGCCCGCGTCTTCGCCGCCGTCGTCGCCTGCGTCGCCCTCACCGCCGTCTTGATCTCCGTCCGGCTGATCGGGGCTGCCGTCGTCGCCGTCCTCACCTCCGTCCGGTTGTTGCGGCTCCGGCTCTTGGGGGGCCTCACCGTCCTCGCCTGCGTCCTCGCCGCCAGCGTCCTGCTCCTTCTCCAGGCGGCGCAGGGCGACCGCGCGGTTCCAGGCCGCGTCGCGCCCAATGCCGTCGCCCTTCACGTCCTCGGGCAACCCTGGGACCAAGCGCAGCGCCTCGTTGTAGCCCTCGATCGCGCTCTTGTAGCGACCGAGCAGGAAGTGGAGGTTGCCGCTGACGTAGTAGGCGCGGGCGCGCAGCTCCACGCTGAGCTTCGGGTCGCGCGCGATCGCGAGCGCTACCAACAGGCCACACTTCACCTCGTTCTCGCGCTCCTTGTTGACGGGGGGCGGTGCGCCGTCTTCGCCGGGGGTGTTCGGCTTCTCCTCTCCGAAGCGCTCGCCGTACTTCTCCGCCAAGAAGAACAACACCAGACCCAAGTCGAAGGTGCCGTCCCCCTTCTCCAAGACGTTCTCTGGCAGGCCGATCTTGCCTGCTTTGCACGTCTTCTCGCCACGCACATCCAGGTACTTGATCAGCACCTCCTGTGCGTTCTCGTACTCGCCGTCCTCGATCATCTCGAGCGCGCGATCGACGTCGGGGTTGTGGCGCTCGAACGGCCGCGTGGGGTCCCAGCCCGAGCAGCCGATGCTGAAGTGGCCCATCGCGCCCACCAAACACAGCCCCAGGAACGAGCTGACGACGTAGCGGTGGGTGAAGCAGCGCAGCAACTGGTTACGCACGCGCGGCCTCCTTCTGCCCTTTGGGGTCAGCGGGCACAGCGGGCGGCGGCGCCGCCAGCGCTCGCGCGAACGGGAGCCTGCGCGTCTCGGTGGGGGGCAGCTTTCGTTGAAAGCGGCGGCGTGGCGAGTCGGTGAGCAACGCCTCGAGCAGCAGCAGGAAGATCGCCGCACCGAGCGGCCATTCGTACACGTCGGCGTACACGTCTTCGTAGTGCTCGGAGAACTCGCCGCTCTTCATGGCGTCTTGGAGCTCTTTGGTGATCTCTTCGATCCCCGTGCGGCCCTCTCCGGCGCGCACGACCTTGCCGCCGTTCGAGGCCTTGGCGATGGACTCGAGCTGCGCTTCGCCTCGCGCGGTGAGCTCGGTGGTCATGTCTTGACCCGCCTCGTTCTTGCGGTAGCCGTTCATCACGCCGTCGGCCCCAATGTCGGGGATGCGCTCGGGCGTGCGGCCGCCCACCTGCACGACGTAGATGGTGGTCCCGTCGCCGCCGAGCGAGGCGGCGATGTTGCGGGGCGAGCCCTCGAGGTCTTCGCCGTCGGTGATGAGGATCACGAACTTGCGGTGGTCCTTCGCCTTGGGGTCGCGCCGGAGCAGCTCGCGAGATTGGTCGAGGGCCTTGGCCAGAGAGGTGCCACCCACCGGCATGTCGTTGGGCTCGAGGCCGCGGAAGAACTGGGCCACCGCCGAGCCGTCGCTGGTGACCGGGAAGCCCATCGCGTCGCCAGCGAAGGCCACCGCACCGAAGCGTGCGCCCGGCAGCGCCTGCACCAGCTCGGCCACCTCGGCCTTGGCGCGAAAGATGCGCGAGGGCTCGATGTCTTGGGCGTACATGCTCTTCGAGAAGTCCAGCGCGAGGATGATGTCCACTTTCACGGCGGGCACCAGCTGCCGCTCCTTGCCGTACTGTGGCCTCGCGGCGGCGACGAACGCGAGCGCTGCCGCGAGCACCAGGAACACGCCCTTGTAGGCGCGCCGCTTGGACGGATCGTGGGTGACCAGCGCGCCGATGCGCTTCTCGTCGCCGAAGCGGCGCCGGGCCGCGCGCGCTCGGAAGGCGCCAATCAGCATGACCAGGCCGAACAACAGCGCCAGCGCCGTCCCGAACAGCATGTAGGGCGCGGCGAAGATCACGGGAACCTCCGCAGGAGCAACGCGCGTAGCAGCACCTCGAGCCCGAGCAGGCCCACCCCCGGGAACAGCAGCCAGGGGAACAGATCCTCGAACGAGCTTCGAGGCGCCTCGAAGCGCGTCTTCTCCAGCTGGTTCAAGATGTTGTGCATGCTGTCGGCCAGCTGCTTGCCGTCGGTCGCGATGAACGACTCGCCTTGCGTCATGGTCGCGATGCGCTTCAGCAGCTCGGGGTTCACCGGGAACCGCTGCTTCGAGTAGTGCGGCTGGCCGAGCCAGTCCTTGCCGTCCTCGACCTCCACCTCGTCGCCGGTGCCGACCTGGATGGTGTACACCTTGCACTGGTGGTCGACCGCCAGCTGCGCGGCGAAGTCGGGCGACACCTCGCCGGCGTTGTTGTCGCCGTCGGTCAGCAGGATCACCACCTTCGACTGCGCGTCGCTGCGCCGCAGCCGCGCCACCGCGGTGGCGAGCGCGTCGCCGATGGCCGTGCCGGAGTCGTCGATGACGCGCAGCGTGAGCTTGGACACCAGCTTGGTGAGCAGCGGGTAGTCGAGCGTGGGAGGCGACAGGATGTAGGCCTTCTTGGCGAACACCACGATGCCGATGCGATCGCTCTTGCGCCGCGAGATGAAGTCCTTGACGACGATCTTGGCGGTCTCGAGCCGTGTCAGCTTGCTCTTGCCCTCCACCTCCGGGGCGCCTGGCAGATCCTCTGCACGGCCATCGAGGATCGCGCGCATCGAGCCGGAGAGGTCCATCACCAGCACGATGTCGATGCCCTTGTCCTCCGCGCGCTCGTCCTTCTTGACGTTGATCGGGCGCATCAGCGCGCCGATCATGAACACCAAGGCCGCGGCTCGCAGGATGCCAGGCAGATCTCGCAGGTAGGTGCGGATGCCGCGCGGCCCCCGAGCCAGGGGGAACACCGCGCCGATGCGGACGTGCGGACGCCAGGCGTCTTGCAGTAGGGTGCCGATCAGGAGCACCACCGGCACCAGCACCAGCGCGATCGCGAAGTACTTGCGCTGCCAGATCGCCGTCTCCAGATCGTGCCCGCGCGTCAGATACGGGTAGGCCGCGCCCGCGGCCAGGCAAGCCACGAAGCCGAGCAAGATGCCGAACAGCCGGAGCGCGACCTTCATGGCGACAGCTCGCGATCGGCGGGCGGCGGCGGCGCCGGCGGGGCGGGTGGCGGATCCGGCGGGGACTCGGGTGGGGGGGAGTCGGGTGGCGCAGCCGCGGGGGGCGCGTCAGGCGCTGCAGGGGGGGGCGGCGGGGTCGCTCCCGCGGGCGGTCGGGGGCCGGAGGGCGCGCTCGGCAGCGTCAGCGGGATGGTCGCGCGCACGATGGCCTCGGCGCGATCGAGGGCGCGCTCGCACTCCTCGATCTCCGGCACCACCTTGGCGAACTTCACCAGGTCGCACTCGCTCAAGAACACGTTCACGCCGTCCAGGCCCGGGACGCCGGGGCGCACGCGCTTGAGCAGCGTCATCATCTCGCCGGTGGTGGTCTCCAAGCCGTCGAAGCCGAGCCCCTCGAAGCCGTAGCGCAAGCCGAGGTACTTGCGCACCGTGTCGCTGACGCGATCATAGAGCTCGCTGCGCTGCTCGAGGCCTTCGGGCCTGGCATCCTGGAGCGCCGCCTGCTTGAGACGCTCGAGCTCGAGCAACGCCTCTTCCCAAGGGGCCAGCCGCGGTGCCACATAATCCGGCACCGGTTTCTGCAGCTGTTTGCGCACCCACCACGTGGCGATGGCCGCCACGATCAACAGCAAGATGGCGGCCGCCAAGAGCCACTTGATCAGCGGCCAGTCCTCGAACTGGGGCCGCGGGTCGGGGTTGGGCCGAGGTTTGGGGTCCTCCTCCTCGGCGGTGGGGTCGCTCGCCACGACCAGGTGCATCTGCGTGCAGATCGTCATTTGCTCGCCGTTGGCGCGACCGATCGCGAGCGGAAGCTGGGGCAACGTGAGGCTGCGTTTGCCCGACTTCTGGGGCGCGATCACGAACGGCAGCACCACGGTCGTGACCGCTTCTTCGCCGTCTGTCTCGGTCTTCATCGACGAAGTGGCCCCAGCGTCGGTCTCCGCGGCCAAGAAGCCGGCTTCGGCTAGGTGTTTGTCGGTGTCCGAGCCGGGCACCACGCGGAAGCCGCTGGGCAGCGGAGTCTCGCCCTTGCCGTGGCGGATCTCGAGCTCGAGCAGCGCTTGGTAGCCGGCCACCGCTTCCCCGGGGAACTTCTCCTTCACGGTGGGGCGCTTGCTGCCCTTGGGCAGCTTCTCCTGGCACGTGACGGTCTTCGACGCGGTCTGGTCCGCGCCCGCGCCGATCGCGAACAACAGCGGGAGCGAGAGCGACGCCCCCAGCAGCGCGGCCAGCGCCAAGCGCTTCATCGCCGGCGGCCTCGACGTGCGCGCCGCTCGAACAGCTTGCGCAGCGGCCCGACCACGCTCTCTTCGGTGCGCACGATCACCGTGTCGAGCGCGAGCTTGCGGAACAACCGCTCGCGCTCGGCGCGGAAGTTCCGCATCGTCTCTTTGTAGTGCGCCCGCACTCGCGCGCTCGAGGTGTCGACCAGTACCTCTTCTCCCGTCTCCAGATCCTGGAACGACGCCAAGCCGACGTTGGGCAGCTCTTCGTCTCGCGGATCGACGATCATCACGGGGATGATGTCGTGTTTGGCGGCGGCGAGCGCCAGCGAACGTTCGAAGCCGCCCGCGAAGAAGTCGCTGATCAGGAACGCGACGCTCTTGCGCTTGGTCACCATGACCAGCGTCTCGAGCGCAAGCTTGAGGTTGGTGCCCTGGTACTGCGGCTTGTGGCCCAGGATCTCGCGCACCACCCGCATCACCTGCTTGTCGCCCTTCTTGGGCGGCAGGATCTTCTCCACGATGTCGGTGGCCATGATCAGTCCGACCTGATCATTGTTGTTCGTGGCGCTGAACGCGGCGAGCGCCGCGACCTCTGCGGCCACCAGCGATTTGGGAGCGCGCCGCGTGCCCCAGGCGGTGCTCTGCGAGGCGTCGACCACGATCATCACGGTGAGCTCGCGCTCCTCGACGAAGATCTTCACGAACGCGTCGCTCATGCGCGCGGACACGTTCCAGTCGATCCAGCGGATGTCGTCGCCGGGTTGGTAGCTCCGCACCTCGCTGAACGACAGCCCCTGACCGCGAAAGATGGATGAGTACGCGCCCTGCAGCTGGTCCGACACCAAGTGTTTGGTGCGGAACTTCAGGCGCATCAGCTCGCGCAGCAGGTCCTGGGGCACCTCGGCGCCGCCCACCTTCTTTGCGTTGGGCGCGGTTTGGCCGCGGGCTGCCCCGGCGGGGGCACCCTTGGTAGGGGGCGCTTGGTTGTGGCCTCCGCGAGCCGTCACGGCACCTCGACCACCTCGAACACGCGACGCACCACCTGCTCGGCGGTGACCTGCTCGGCCTCGGCCTCGTAGGTGAGCACGACGCGGTGGCGGAGCACGTCGGCGCCAACGGCCTTCACGTCCTCGGGCGTGACGTAGCCGCGGTGGCGCAAGAAGGCGTGCGCGCGGGCCGCGAGCGCCAGGGAGATCGACGCGCGCGGGCTGGCGCCGTACTCGATCAGCCCAACCAGGTCGCGCAGACCCCGCGCAGCGGGCTCGCGCGTGGCGAACACCACCTCCACGATGTAGTCCTTGATGCGGTCGTCGACGTAGATGTCGCGCACCACTTGACGCGCGGTGAGCAGCTTCTCGGCCTCGATCACCTTGTTCGCCTTCCCCATCGAGGGCGCCAACGCGCGATCGACCACCATCCGCTCCTCGGTGCGGGACGGGTAGCCGACCTTGATCATGAGCAAGAAGCGGTCGACCTGGGCTTCGGGCAGCTGGTAGGTGCCCTCCTGCTCGATCGGGTTCTGCGTGGCCATGACCACGAACGGCTCGGTCAGCGGGTAGGTCGTGTCTCCGATCGTGACCTGGCGCTCTTGCATGGCCTCGAGCAGGGCGCTCTGCACCTTGGCCGGCGCGCGGTTGATCTCGTCCGCCAACACCAGGTTGGCGAAGATCGGGCCCAGCTTGGAGCTGAACTCGCCCTTCTGGTGGTTGTAGATCACGGTGCCCACCAGGTCGGCCGGCAGGAGATCGGGCGTGAACTGGATGCGGGAGAACTTGGCGCCGATCGCGTCGCACAGGGTGCGGACCGTGAGGGTCTTGGCCAAGCCGGGGACGCCCTCGAGCAGCACGTGCCCGCCACACAACAGGCCGATCAGGATGCGCTCGACCATGTACGTCTGGCCGACGATGACCTTCCCTACTTCAGCGGTGAGATCATTGAGAAAGACGCTCTCCTTGGCGACTAGCTCGTTGAGCGCGCGAACGTCGTGCATGGGGGGGGTCTAACAGGCTTTCTGAGGCAGTGGGAGCCCACTCGAAACCGATCGAGCGGGCGCCCCATTCCCGGGGACCGGCGCCTCTCTGGGGTACGTAGCGAAACGGGCTTGCTTCGTGACCCATTCAACTGGCTTGCCCAGTTGAATCAAAGACAAATTCTCCCGTGCCCTCGGGAAGGACAGCGCCGCAGGCGCCTTGGCTCTGACGTGCGACCGGCACGGGAGAATCAACTGGCTTGCCCAGTTGAATCAAAGACAAATTCTCCCGTGCCCTCGGGAAGGACAGCGCCGCAGGCGCCTTGGCTCTGACGTGCGACCGGCACGGGAGAATCAACTGGCTTGCCCAGTTGAATCAAAGACAAATTCTCCCGTGCCCTCGGGAAGGACGGCGCCGCAGGCGCCTTGGCTCTGACGTGCGACCGGCACGGGAGAATCAACGGGCTCGAGCCGAAGTGAGACCTCCGGCAGGGCGGTAGCTTGGCTCAGCCGGGGTCGTTGACGTCGGCCACGTTCAGGGTCGCCGCGCCCCGGGCCTGCCCGTAGAGCTGCCAGATGTCGATCTTGTACTCGCCGGCGATGAGCGCGTTGAACGTGATGGGCGGGGCGCTCTGGGGCTTGCCGTCCGGTAGCTCGCGCAGCACCCGCTCGAGCACGACCTTGGCGCCGGGGGAAGTGATGCGCACCGTGTACGGCGGATCTGAGTCCTCCAAGGCACGAAAGATCAGCTTGACCGGGTCGCCCATCTTGGGCGCGCTGGTCAGGCAGACCGTTTCGATGTTGCCGGTGGATTCGATGACGTTTGCCACTTGTGCGCCGAGCCGCCCGCTCCCGTGGGCCAGAGAACGACAGCTTTTGCCGTAGCAGAATTGTAGGCCCAGCGCGGCTGCAACGGCCAACTTCTCCCGAGCCCAAGGCTCCGGGCGGTGCGGGGAGCGCGTTGTCACCGGCTTGCCCGGGCTCCTGGCCGGGCATAGGCTCCCTGCACGATGATGCTAAGGCGAACCCTGGGAATGCTCGGCCTCGCGGCCGTGCTGAGCATGGGCTGCAGCGGAACAGCAGCGCCCAAGACAGCCAACGTAACCCCCGGCGACATGCCCGAGGGCGGCGACTGGACCGGCGTCTACTACGACGAGGCCTATGGCTTTTTTCACCTCATCCAAGAGGGCAAAGCCGTCAACGGCAAGTTCCAGAGCAAGCAGAAGGACAAGTGGGGCGAGGTGCACGGTGAGGCCACCGGCAACGTGCTCAAGTTCACCTGGACCGAGTACAAAGTCGGCGCCATCGGGCACAACTCCGAGCGCAGCGGCAAGGGCTACTTCGTCTACAGCCGCCCCGCCGGGGAGAACGTCGACGATCGTTTCGACGGGGAGATGGGGCGCGGGCAAGACGAGGTGGGCGACAAAGTCGCCGGCGTGAAGCAGCGCAACACCACGCCAGACCTCGGCTCGATCGGCGGCACCAGCGCCTCGGACTTCTCCGGTGGAGACTGGGACTCCGAGAACAAGGAGAGCGGCAAGCCCGAGGCTCCGGCGCCGCCACCGTGAGCAGGGCACGAGCGCTGCCGTGGGTGTTGCTCCTCGCTGCGTGTGATCCCAAACAAGAGGCCTCGGATCTCGCGCAGCGCGCCAGCGCCCAGGCAAACGCGCTCGGCCAAGACGTGAAGAGCGCCACCGAAGCCCATGTTCAGAACGGCGTGTCTGCGGCCAAACGCGCCTTGTTCGGGTTGACCGACAGCGGCGCGCTGAGCGCCGCCGCGAGCCAGTGGCTCGGTGGTGACGCACCGCCTGACGGCAGCATCGAGGCCACCATCAAGCGCGGGGCGCAGCTCGCCCCGGTCGCGTTCGAGGCAGCGCTGGTGCTCAATCGCGCCGTCGACGAGGACACCGCGATCGAGCCCATCTTCCAGAAGGTGGCGCCTGGCGACCAGGCCAAGGTCGACGCGTCGATCGCTGGCATGCCCCGCGTCGAGGTCGTCGAAGGAGTCACCATCGGCTTCAAGAAGCTCGACGCCATCGAGACCACGAAGATCACCAAGGAGCAGGCCGTGCTCGTGACGTGGCGAAGAGGCGATCACCTGGTCGGGTTCGTCTACCGCTCGAAGAAGACGATCGATCTCGAGGTGCTGGTCAAGGAGACGCCGCGGTTGGTCACGCTCACCGAGTCCGCGCTGAAGTGAGGCGAGGCGTCAGCTCCCCGTTCTAAGTGGGCTCCACTTGCGCTACGAAGGCGCCATGACCTCTCGTCTCGCACTGTCGTTGGGCGCGCTGTTGCTCGTGGTGGGTTGCCGGAAGAAGCAGGTGGAGCCCGCGCCGGTCGCCACCGCCACGGCCGAGGCCGTCATCACCACCCCGTCGGGCGTCGTGATCGCCAACATGAGCAAAGACCTGCAGCGCTGCTGGGACGCTGAGCGAGCTTCCGCCAACCCCCCTTCGAGCGCGGCCGGGGTGCTCACGCTCAAGGTGGAGCCGAACGGCGTCGTCAGCACAGCCACCGCCGACGGCATCGATCGCCCGTCTCTCGCGAGCTGCCTCGAGGGCGTGGGCAAGGCCACCAAGTTCGCGCCGGTCGAGCCGCCGGGCGCGTCGCTCAAGGTGCCGATCAACTTCTGAGGCGCGCCGCCGGCTGATGCCGCCATCGTCCCGGCGCAACCTCGTCGACGACGCGCGCGCAACCTCTCAGGCTTCTTCGAGCGCGGTGATCTCTCGGTCTGCCTGGCGAAGCCGCAGCGCCAACGCTCGCGCGAGCCCTACGAACAGGCTCTGCCCGAGCCTCGGGTGAGCGTTGGCCACGGCGTCGAAGCGCCCCCGCGAGATCACGAACAGAGCCGCGTTGGTCTCGGCGATGGCGTCTGCTGTGCGTTCGCCGCCGTCGAGGAAGGTGATCTCCCCGAAGAAGTCACCCCGCCCGATGCTCGCGACGTGAAGTCGCTTCTCGCCGAGCGGGAGCGAGATGCGGATGGTGCCGGAGCGCACGAAGAACAGCTCGTCTCCGGCCTCCCCCGAGTGGAACACGTAATCGCCTTGGGGCACGAGCCGCTCTTCGACGCAATCGACCAAGCTCGCGACGGTCTCCGGCTTGCGGCCTTGGAACATCGCCATGTCCAAGAGTCTCAACGCGAGCTCGCTGCGCGGTGCGGTCTCGTGCTCGGCGAGCAGCCGCTCCTCCGCCCAAGCCAGCGCGTCCGAGAGCTGATCGAACAGGACGTCCTGCTCGTCGGGCGCGATCACCCCCACCTCGCGCAGGTACGCGATCGCGTCGGGGTGCCCGGCAAAGCCACGCGGGAGGTTGCAGAAGACCATGTGGGCTCCGCGCTGGTGGAGCTTGGCGCGCATCTGCTCGAGGATGTGGGCGGCCGTGAGGTCGACCGCGTCCACGCGGCGCATGTCGAAGATGATCGTGCGTTTCGTCTCGAGATCTTCGTGCAGCTGGGTGCGCAGTTGATCGGTCGTGCCGAAGAAGAGTGACCCGGCGAGCTCGACCACGAGCGTCTCTTGCCCAAAGTTGGTGAGCACCTCCACTTGCTCGGGCAGCCGCCGACACTTGGAGAACATCTTGTTGCCGTACAGCTTGCGGCGAATGACCGCCCCGCGCGCTTCGTTGCGGATGAACAGCAGGATGGACAACGCGACCCCCGCCGCCGACGCGGTGATCAGGTCGACGCACACCGCCACGCCCACGACCGTCACGACCACCGCGAAGTCGAGGGCTGTGGAGCGCCGTCGCGCCCAGCGCAGCGCGCCCCAGTCGAACATGCGCAACGCGACGACCACGAGGATCCCGGCGAGCGCAGCGAGTGGTGCCCACGCCACGACGGGGCCCAAGAGCAAGAAGGCCAGAAGCACCAAGCTGCCCTCGATCACGGCCGACCAGCGAGTCTGGGCTCCGCTGGCCAGGTTCACCAACGTGGCACCCGAGGTGCCGGCGCCAGGCATGCCGCCGATCGCCGCGGACACCGAGTTGGCGATGCCTTGACCAAACAGCTCGCGGTTCGACTCATGCTGGGCGCCGGTCATGGCGTCGACGACGACGCAGGTCTTGAGCGTGTCCAGCGAGAGCACGATGCCGAGGGTCGTTGCCGGGCCGAGGACGGAGAGCACATCGGCGAGCCCCAGGTTCTGGAGGGCGCCGAGGCGCGCTTGGAACGCCTCGAGAAGGACCGTCCCGCCACCACCCTCGAGCGGCCCGATGACCAGGCCGTTGCCCGCGAGCGTGCGAAGCTCGGGCCGCACGAAGCAGAGCCCAAGGTAGGTCAACACACCCGCGGCCAGGCCCACGATCGCGGGCGGGACCGCCTTGGTGATACGAGGCGCCAGCGCCATGCCGGCGATGGTGAGCGCGCCCACCGCGAGCGCGGGCCATTGCCACGACCCGGGCGACGAAAGCCCCTGCGCGAGCGCGACGCTCTTCGGCAGCCCGAACAAGGCAGGGAGCTGCTTCATGAAGATCACGATGCCGACGCCGCTCAGGTAGCCGGTGACGACCGGGTAGGGGATGTACTTGATGACGGTCCCTGCCCTGGCGAGGCCCAGCGCCACCTGCAACCCAGCCGCGAACAGTCCCACCAGCGTCATCAACACCAGCACGTGAGCGGGATCGTCCTGGTGCTTGGCGGACATCGCCACGCCGAAGGTGCTCAGCACCGCGACAGCGGGTGCGCAGGGAGCGGACACCAAGCGAGGTGTGCCTCCGAGCAGCGGGGCGACAGTGCCGAGCGCGGTGGCTCCGAGCAACCCAGCCAGCGCGCCAGCACCGGTTCCGGCGATGGGGCCGAAGACCGCTACGCCGAACGCGATGGCGGCGGGCAACGCCACCAAGGTCGAGGCGAGGCCGCCCCACAGGTCGCCCACGAGCGTGGCTCGCCACGACGTGGTCGCAGGGGGGGAAGTGGGCTCGTGCGTTCCCAAGAAGGCCTCAGCCCATGGCAAGAACGAGGCCAAACGCCTCGGCACTTCTGGCTGAGCCCCCACACCGATCAGATCGGCCGTGTTGCGGTCCTGGGCATGGCCCCACGAACGCGCGGGCGGCGGTTGGTGGTCGCGCACGTCCAGCGCCACGCGGACCGCGGGACCGCAGCCGTTGCGGGGCGAGCTTCGGCCGCTACTTGATTTGCGAGAGGCTGACGCCCAGCACTTTCTTGGCGATGGGCTCGAGCGCCGCCGGCTCGCCCACGAAATGGAACGTGCGGTGGCTGTGCTCGAGCGCAGCGCCGGGGCCGAGCTCGGCCGCGTGCGAGCTCGACTCCAGCTCGTAGAAACCGCCCAGCGACGGCTTGCCCGGCTCGGTCGGGCCGTCGTTGTAGCTGTTGACCGCGTCGCCCTTGAAAGGCTCCTTCTGCTGCTCCCACATGCTGTTCACGTAGTCGCCGCCCTTCTTCGGCCCGCTGTACTGCACGATGGTGAGCAGCTTGGCCGAGGGGCTGTAGCTGCCGGCGACGCTCTTGGCGCGCGCCGGGCCGAGGCCGATCTTGCTGCGGTGTTGGCCGTCGGCGGAGAAGAACAGCACGCCGGCCTTCTCGTCGATGCGGAGCCGATCGGCGGGCACCTTGCCGAAGTAGCGATCATTGACGATCTCGCCCTTGGCGCTGGCATCGAACGGGATGATCACCTGGGTGTCGGGCGAGGGGTTGTACATCCCCAGGATCCAGATGCTGAGCAGGCCCTTGTCCTTGGTCCACTTGGCTTTGCCTGTGTTCGTCACGCGGTTCAGCGTCTCGAACGCGACCCACTTCACGTCTTTCCAAGGCGACCTCACTTCGATGAACTTGGCGGCGGTCATCTCGTCCAGCAGCCGGACGGTGCGTGACACGTTGAGCTCGAAGGTCTGGCCGCTGTAGTTCTCGACCTTCATCGGCTGCTCGAAGCGGATGAGCTGCTGGGTCTGTTCGACGATCTTCCAGCTTCCGGTCTGGAACGCGTCGGGCGTCTTCCAGTGCTCGATCGCGAACGGCTTGCCCTTCGGGAAGTAGAGCCCGTACTGCCCCGCTTCGGGCCCGAGCCAGAAGCGATCCTCGCCACCGTAGTTGTCGAACTGGGTGCCGGTCTTGCCTTCCTGGATGAACTTCCGAAAGACGAAGCCCAAGCTCTGCCCTTTCGGGTCGACGGCGCTGGTCATGACGCGGCCCTGGTATTGGGCGCTCACGGCGACCTGACCCCCCCACGTGGAGCTGAGCACACGCACGTCGCCGTGCTGCTTGAGGAAGGTGAGATCGTCGTCGAACGTCACTGGACCTCGAGCGGAGGGGGGTGGCGCGGGAAGGGGGGCGGCGGCGGTCTTCTCCGCGCTCGGCTCCGGGGCAGCAGAGCCTTGAGGATCGGGCGGATCCGGCGGCGGCGGAGGAGGCACCGAGGGGCTGGGAGCGCACGCCCAGAGCCAGCACGCGAGCGCGAAGTGGGCCTTCATGCGCTGCATGCTAACGCGCTTCTCCACGCGCGGCGCGCCCGCGGTCGCGACCGAGGTCAGAGCCATCGAGCGCGGGCTCCGGCGCGCGCGCCCTGGACGAACCCCGACTCACTCGTTCGCCGCACACTCGTGGCGCACGGCGGCCAACACCTCCGTCATCGTCCGCTGCCCGCCGCGTTCGTCTCGGCGCGGGTCCCAGCCCGTCAGGGTGGCGAGCGCCTCGATCGCCAGCTCGCGGCTGCGCACGTCCGAGCCCGACGCGCCGTCCGCGATGGGGCGCAGCACCTGCGCGCTGAGCGCAGGCACGGCGGCTCGTGTCGCGAGCGCCTTCGCGTTCGCGAGGTAGCGTTCGCGCACCCACCAGTAGGGCTCCGCGCTCAGCGTCACCAGCAAGCGCTCGGTGAAGAACGTCCGATCGTCGTCGTCGGGCTTGGCGAGCGTCCAGGTGGCGGCGGAGAGCAACTTCTGGATCGGCACGGTGGCCAAGCGCATCGGCACGATCTCCGTCTGCTCGGAGCTGCTGTCGTAGCCGGTGAAGCTGCGCGCGTTGCTGCGGCCGCCGTCGTCGGTGATGACCAGCCCCAAGTGAAAGTCGTTCGAGGAGAAGCTGAAGCTCCCTCCACCGATCCCGCTCGCCGGATCGAACACAGGGACCACGTGCGGCTTGGCCAGCATGGCGACCCGCGCGCCCGCCAACGCCGCGTCGAGCGCGCTGGCGCTGAGCTGGCTGTGCTCGACCTCCAGACGCGCCCCCGAGTAGTGCGCAGAGCTGATGCGAGTGGCAGCGTAGTGGTCCGAGCCCGTGCGCAAGCGCGTGAGCTCGAGCGTCCCGCCGTGCCCGGAGCCTTGCTCGAAGACGATCTCGCGCACCGGACCGTGCGCCGCGTCACAACCGAAGTCGATGACGAGCTTGTCGGTCTTGTTGCCGATCACGACTTCTTTGCGCACCTGCGCCTCGACGCGGGCCAGGTCGTGCTTGTCGAAGCTCTGGCAGAAGGTCGCCGGGAGCGTGGGTGGCGCCGGCTTGGGGCGCCCCTCGGGGTAACAGCGGCTCAGCTTCTCCGTCGCGGGGCGGGCTACTTCGGGCAGGCTCGACGCTGCGGGCGGCAACGCCACCTCTACCGGGGGCGGGGCGTGCGGAGCCGCGCACGGCGGCTCGGGAGCAGCACAAGCAGCTAGAAAGGCCGCGAAGGCTGCGAGAGGGCGTGCGTTCATCCAGCGGAGAGACCGGCCCTGCTCGCCAAAGTTCCCGCCGCCCGTGACGTCGCGCGACGGCGTTGCTAGAGCCGCGATCATGACCGACAGCATGAGCCGGGCCTTGTTCGAGCGGGCGCTGAAGAGCATCCCTGGTGGCGTCAACAGCCCGGTGCGCGCCTTCCGCGCGGTGGGTGGCGATCCGGTGTTCATCGAGCGCGCCGAGGGCGCGCGCATCTACGGCGCCGACGGCACCGCGTACATCGACTTCATCGGCTCGTGGGGCCCGATGATTCTGGGCCACGCTCACCCCGACGTGATCCGCGCTGTACAGGGCGCTGCGGTCAAAGGCCTGTCGTTCGGCGCGCCGACCGGGCTCGAGGTGAAGTTCGCCGAGAAGATCAAGGAGCTCTACCCCTCGATCGAGATGCTTCGCTGCGTGTCGAGCGGCACCGAGGCCACCATGAGCGCGCTGCGCGTGGCGCGCGGCTTCACCAAGCGCGACTTCATCGTCAAGTTCGAGGGCTGCTACCACGGCCACGCCGACCACCTGCTGGTCAAGGCCGGCAGCGGGCTCGCCACCTTCGGCGCGCCCGACTCGGGCGGTGTACCAGACGGCATCGCCAAGACCACGCTGACCTTGCCCTTCAACGACGAGCCCAAGCTGCGCGAGTTGTTCGCCGCCCGCGGCTCCGAGATCGCCGCGGTGATCGTCGAGCCGGTGGTGGGCAACATGGGCTGCGTCCCACCGGATCCGGGCTTCCTGTCGGCGATCATCTCGGCGTGCCGCGATCACGGCGCGGTCTCGATCTTCGACGAGGTGATGACCGGCTGCCGCTTGGCTCGCGGTGGCGCGCAAGAGCTCTACAACCTGAAGCCGGACATGACCACGCTCGGCAAGATCATCGGCGGCGGCATGCCGCTCGCGGCCTACGGGGGGCGTGCGGACATCATGTCGTGCATCGCGCCGCTGGGCTCGGTGTACCAAGCTGGCACGCTGAGCGGAAACCCGGTCGCCGTGTCGGCTGGGCTCGCCACGCTCGAGCATCTGTCTCCCGCGCTCTACATGCGACTCGAAGCGCTCGGTGCCAGGCTCGAGGCGGGGCTCCAGCGCATCGCCAAGGCAGCGGAAGGGCCCATCACCGTGCAGCGCGTCGGCTCGATGATCACGGTGTTCTTCTGCGAGGGTCCGGTGCGCTCCTGGGCCGACGCCGACAAGGCCGATCGCAAGCGCTTTGCGCACTTCTTCGGTGGGCTGCTCAAGCGCGGCGTGTACTGGCCTCCGGCCCAGTTCGAGGCGGCGTTCATCTCTGGCGCGCACACCGAGGAGGACATCGATCGCACGCTCGACGCTGCGCGGGAGGCGCTGGGCTGAGCGACGCGGAGCGAGCGCCCCGGCCCGAGCTCATCGCCGCGACCGCCACCGACGAGTGAGGGGGGGCCGTCCGTCGGCCGCCGAGCGACGCGGCGTCGACGGCAAGTAGGACGACGCGTCGTCCTGCTCGGAAGAAACCCGTGGCGTTCCCGTATCAACGACCGCGGGCCACGCACGGGTTCGAGCATCTTTGAGCAGCGCACGATGAACTCGGGCGGCTCGGGAGGCATCTCTGGCCCTCGAGACGCGACGGCCCATCCTGGAGGTGCCGCATGCACGATCCCCCAGCCTCGCCCCACGACGCGGTGCAAGCCCCTGACCTGGTCGGAGCTGTGTTGCCGGGTGGGTGGCAGGTCGTGCGACACGTGGCGCTCGGCTCCTTCGGGCACGTGTACGAGGGGCGCCACCTCGAGGACGGCCCGGCGTCGGTCGCGATGAAGGTGCTCCACACGGGGCTGCTCACCGAGCCCGAGGTCGCCATGCGCTTCCGCCGCGAGGCCGACATCCTCGAGGCGATCGAGAGCCCGCACGTGCCGCGCCTGTTCGACCGTGGGCGCGACGCGCGCCGCCGCCCCTTCTTCGTGATGGAGTTCCTGAAAGGCCGCGAGCTCGGCGCGCTGATCCATGCGGAGGGCGCGCTGGCGCCAGCGCGCGCGCTCGGGCTCACCCGGCAGATTTGCGCCGCGCTCGCCGCCGCGCACCGCTCGGGGATTACGCACCGCGACCTCAAGCCCGAGAACGTGATCGTGCAGGGCGACCCGGCGCTAGGCGAGACCGTGAAGCTGCTCGACTTCAGCGTGTCGAAGATCGAGGACATTGCGCTGACCCAGCCCGGCGCGATCCTCGGGACGCCGGCGTACATGTCGCCGCAGCAGGCGCTCGGCGAGGCGGTCACTGTGCAGTTCGACGTCTACGCCGTCGGAGCGGTGCTGTACGAGCTGCTCACCGGCCGCCCTCCGTTCCGCGGCGCCGACGCGCAGCAGACGCTGTACGCGCTCCTCACCGAGACGGCGCCACCGCCGCGCGCGCTCGACATGCGGATCCCGCCTTTCGTCGAAGCGCTCGTGCTGCGCGCCATCGCGAAGGAGCCGGGCGAGCGCTACGCCACGATCGAGGAGCTCGCGGCCGCCGTGGAGCGCGCGCGCGGCGAGCTCGCGTCTGCAGCGCACACGCCGAGCGCCCAGCCAGCGCCGCGCGGGTTGCTCGCGAGCGCCCCCGCCGCGCCGGCCCCGGTGCCGAGCCTCGCCGTGCGCAGGAGCGATACCCTCGCCGCGCCGGCCCGGCCTCCCGGCACCTCCGACGCCCACCATTGGGCGCTCGGCTGCGCGCTCCTCGGTGCGGCGCTGGTGGTGCTGACCAAGGCCCTGGCGCTGCCGAGCCTGCCCTTCTGGGTCGCCATCCTCGCGACGGTGCCCGGCTATTTCTTGGGCCGGATCGCCGCACGCTCGCTGCACGCGGTCGCGCTGTGACCTTCCGGCGCGCCACTGCTGAGACGGTTTGAGGGGACCGAGAGCGGCGACCTCGCGTACACCGTTCGTCATGTCTCTGCTGCGCTCTGGGACGCTGGTCTTCGTGGTGGCGATCTCGTCGCCTCTCGCGGCCTGCGGGGATGATACCGGCTCCAGCCCGCAGGGCGGCGGAGGTCAGGGCGGCGCTGGCGCGCAGGGTGGGGGGGGCGCGGCGCCGGTCGATCCCATCTCACCGCTCGCGCTCGCCGCCGTCCCGACACAGACCACGGTGCGCGCGAGCATGAACGTGGCGCGTGCGGGTCACACCGCGAACCTGCTCGCGGACGGGCGGGTGCTCGTGATCGGCGGAGAAAAGCTCAACCCGTCGCGCGAGATGTTGGACGCGGTCGAAGTGTACGATCCTGCGAGCGACACTTGGACCGAGCTCGCCCCGCTGCCCGAGCCGCGCACCAACCACACCGCCACGCTGCTCGCGAACGGCCTCGTGCTGATCGTCGGCGGTGGCAAGGCGAACGCGATCGGCGTGCCCTCGGGGCTCGAGGTGGTCGCCGATGCGGTGCTGTACGATCCCCTGCGTGGTAGCGCGGAGTCGGTCGGTCCGAACCTCGAGGCGCGCCATGGCCACGCCGCGTTTTTGCTCCCCTCCGGCAAGGTGTTGATCGCCGCGGGGGCAGGCGCGGAGTCCGAGATCAAGCCAGCGCAAGGCGCCGGCAATCCGCAGCCGTTCGGCAACGAGCTGTCGAGCGCGGAGCTGTTCGATCCGGAGACTCGCACGTTCGAGCCCACGGGATCGCTGTCGCAAGCTCGCTACGCATTCGCGTCCGCGAGGCTCGCGGATGGGCGCGTGCTCATCGCCGGCGGTGCTTCGTACGATCCGGATCCCGTGTCCCACGATACGGCGGAGCTGTACGACGAGGCCACCGGGACCTTTGCCGCTGCCGGAGCCTTCGACGGCAAAGACCGGCTGTTCTCCGGCGCCTCCCTACTCGAGGACGGTCGCGTGCTGGTGTTTGGCGGCAAGCAGTCGAACATCGCGTTCCTCGACGACCCGCAGCTGTTCGATCCGGTGTCCGGCAGCTGGAGCAAGCTGCCGGACGTGCCGCCCGCCCGCACGATCCCGATCGTGGTGCCGACGGTGGGTGGGGGCGCGCTGCTGCTCGGCGGCTACACCTGCGCGAGCTCCTGTGGCTCCCCGCGAGACGTGAACGTGTGGTCGCAGGACGGTGCGGTCACGCCGGGGCCGGACACGCTGCGCGGTCGCACGCTGTCCACCGCCACCGTGCTCGCCGACGGCTCGGTGCTGCTCGCGGGCGGGTACGGCTTCGACAGCCAAGCGTACGTCGAGCTCTTGTCGCCCTGATCGAAGCAGGGGGTCAGGGAGCCACGAACGTGTCGCACCCGATGGCGACGATGTTCGACGCAGACGACTCCCAGTCCTCGAGCCAAATGGTGGCGAGGTATTTGGCGCCCGACTCGAGCGGAAGCGCCTGGACGTCCCCTTCGAGGACGGTGCCGTAGGCGAGGGGTGGATTGAGCACGGGCCGCCCGTCGGAGCCGCCGCCTGCGGTCCACACGAACTCGCCTCCACCGATGGTGGTCTCGGTGCCGTCGGCGTTGCACGAGCAGCGCTCGGCGCAGCGAAATACGTGGAGCTTGTTCATCGAGCCGTCGTCCCAATGGAAGACCACGCGCCCGTCCTCGACGCTGGCCTCGAGCTCGATGAGCTGGGTGGAGGGACCTTCACAGCCGAGAGCCATCGCCCCCAGCCAGCACGCCATCACGGCGGCCTCGCGACGCCTTCGCATGGCCGAAGCGTACGGCATGCGGCGGCAGCTGTCTCGAGCCGCGTCGGGGTCGAGGCGCCGCAGCGGCGTTAGCGAGACGGCGCGGACCTCCCCTCGCGCCAGCGCGCGGCCAGCAAGCCGTAGAGCAAGGAGTCCTGCCACGCGCCATCCACGAGCCAGCGCTGGGGCGCGAGCCCCTCGCGCACGAAGCCGAGCGACTCGAGCCGCTTGATGGAGGCGGCGTTGCGTGGATCGACGTCGGCTTCGAGCCGATGGAGCTCGAGCTGATGGAACGCGTAGTCGAGCAAGGTGGGCAGCGCGTTCGCCATGACGCCTCGGCCCCAGTGCGCGCGCGCGAGCGCGAAGCCCAGCTCGGCGCGCTGGTTCCTCGAGTCGAGCCGAAACAGCGTGGCCGTGCCTACCAGCTTGCCCGCGAGGCAGACCGCCCACTGATACAGGTTGCGCTCCTGAAACCCCTCCAGGATCTCGCGCAACAGCTGTTCGGCGTCCGCGGGGCTCTCGAAGCGCTGAATGCCGAAGTAACGGGTGACCTCGGGGTCGCAGAACAGCTCGAACAAGGCGGGCACGTCGAGCTCGCTGAGCTGCCGCAGCGAGATGCCGTGCGAGCTCGTCAGCGTCGGCAACTCGTGGCGCTCGGGGAGGAGCACCGGGTGGGGGCGCGACATGGCTGTCACAGAAGCACGAGACGAGCGAAGCTGACAGCGGGTTGTCGCGCAGCGTGCGCTGGCTGGCACGCGGGTTGCTGTACGCTCGGCCACGATGCTGGTCGCTTGCGCCGCCTGTCCTGGTTTTCTCCCTCCTGCTGGCGCCCATTGTCCTCACTGCGGCGCCACGCGGTCGAGCCGACGGGGCCGTGCAGCAGAGCTGTTGTTGGCGAGCGCAATGTCGGTGACGTTGATGGCCTGTTACGGCGCGCCCGCGGGCCCCCCAGGGGCGGAGTGCTTCGCGGACGCCGACTGCGGCAGCGGCAACACCTGCAGCGTGGACGGCTTCTGCGTGTTCGGAGAGAACTGCTTCGACACCTTCGACAATGACGGAGACGGCCTGATCGACGAAGGCGACTCCGACTGCGAGGTGCTCCCGTTCGAGTCCCGTTGCGACGACGGCGAAGACGACGACGAAGACGGCGACGTCGACTGCGCCGACCTCGACTGCGCGGGCGCAGAAGAGTGCCTGGAAATCTGCGACAACGGCGAGGACGATGACGCCGACGGCGACGTGGATTGCCTCGACGACGACTGCGCGCCGTGCCCAGCCACGGAGCTCGACTGTGCCGACGGGGTCGATCAGGACCAGGACGGGCTCGTCGATTGCGCCGACGAAGACTGTGCCGCGTTGTGCACGCCTGCGACCTGCGGTGACGGACTGGTGGCGCCGGTCGAAGAGTGCGACGACGCCAACACCGCCATGGGGGATGGCTGCTCGGAGGTGTGTCAGTTGGAGCTGCCGCTGTTCTGCGCCGAGCTCACGACGCTCGTCGTCGGATCGAACGACGGGGACACCACGCCAGGCACCAACGCGTTCAGCGCCATCGGCTGCGTGCCGAGCGGCGGCCTCGAGCAGGTGTTCACGTTCACCGCCGAGGCAGACGGCACCCTGTACCTGTCGCTCGACGCTCAGCCCGACATGGGCGTGTACGTGCTCGATGGCTGCGCACCCGAGGCCGGGCTCTTGGCTTGCGCCAACGCGCTCCCGGGCGGGCAGGTGGAGTCGACGTCGGTGCCCATGGTGCTGGGCCAGACGGTGGCGGTGGTCGCCGATGGTGTGGGGCCGGGCGCGAGCGGCGCGTTCACGCTGGTGGCCACCTTCGTGTTGCCCTGATGGGGCGCTACTTCACCGGAGTGGCGCTGAACGAGGTGACGACCTGCCGCACGGGCTTGGCGCCGATGTCCGCCACGTCGAAGTTCTGTGTGAGGCTGAGCTCGATGCCTGCGTCCACCTTGGCACCAGAGGGCATTTGCATCTTGGATTGCGCGTTCACCACGATGATCGCGCCCTTGGCGTAGTCCTCGGTCAGGTTCAGCTTGCGCGCCGCGAGCGCGGCCTTCGCGTTCGCCGCCACCGCATTCCACATCGAGGAGTCCCCGCCAGCGAAGGAGGTGACCTTGATGCTGGTGACGTTGCCCGCCGGGCCGAGGTTGACGGCGAAGGTGGCCTTGGCGGTCCCTGGCGTGTTCGACCCTTGGACGGCGGTCTTGATGATGCTGGCCACCGTGCCAGCGGCCGGCAGATCGAGGCCGAGCTTCTTGTCCTTCGCGCGCAAGAGATCCTTGATCAGCACGTTCGCCACGTCCCGATCGGCCTTCTTCTCCTTGGGCGTTTCTTTGGGGGCGGGCGGCGCGTTCGGGTTGATCGCGAGCAGCGAAGGATCCTGCCAGAGCTTGGGGCCGCCAGGCCCGCCCAGCCCGGGGATGCCCCCATCTTCGGGCGCGCTGAAGCCGTCGTCCCCGGTGGGCGAGGTCTCCGTCGGGCCGGGGCCCGTGTCTGCGCCGTCGATGCCCGGGTTGGTCGCGCTACCCCGGTCCGCGCCTCGGCTACTGGGGTTGTGCCGATCGCGCTTGGGGTCGACCGGTTCGTCGTCCCGTGGGGTGACGGTGCGGTGGATGGCGGCTTGCCGCTCGCGTGGCTCGGCGACGTCTTCCTTCGTCAGCGGGTCGCGTTCGACCTCGATCTCGATCAGATCGAGCGGGGCGGTCTCGCGCTCGGCCAACAGGTTCTTGCCGCGCGCATGATAGGCGCCAAACAGCGCGCCGGCATGGAGGACCGTCGCGACCCCGAGGAACACCAGCTCCACGCGGCTCAAGAGCTTCATGCCTTGGCCCTGAACATGTGCTCGTGTGCGCTCACGAGTCCAGAGGAAAGCAACCTTTGGACCGATCCCGTGGCCGCCTTGGCGCCCTGCCACAGGCCGTGCCGACCAAGCCGACGAAGCTCATTCATGGCCCGTTGCATGGTCCCTTGGACGAGGGCGTGCGCGTGCTCGACGGCCCACGGATCGCGTGCGGCGCTCGGTGGCGCGTCGATGCGAAGGGGGGCCAGGATGCGGGTGTGGATCTTCACGGGGGGCGGCAGGTGCGGGTAGGGGACTCCTAGCACGAGGCCCCAGGGCAGGGCGAACCCGAGGGGAAACACGTTGGAGCGGAAGCGGCGATCCAGGCCCAAACGGCGCGCGAGCGAGTCGCCACGCGTGAACAAGAACAACGACTCGTGGGCGCCGGCGCTCACCACCGGCACGATCGGCAACTGCCGCTCGATGGCGAGACGCAGGAAGCCGCGCCGCGTGCCGAAGTCGATGCGGTAGCGGTCCCGGAACGGCTTGCATGCGTCGGTGTCGCCGCCTGGAAAGACCAGCAGGGCGGCGCCGCGGTCGAGCGCCACGTCGGCGTTCTTGCGGTTGGCCGCGACGGCCCCTGCGCTGTTCAGCCAGGCGCCCGCGGCCGGCACCGAGAACGGCATGTCGTGCATCAACCCGTAGCCGAGGCGCTCGTGCCCGTAGCGGCGCCAGAACGCGGTCATGTGGCAGAACATGTCTGGCGTGCCGGTCATGCCGTTGTGGTTGGCGACGATGAGCACCGGCCCTTGCGGGATCTCCGCCTCGAGCTCGGTCTCGCAGGCGAAGTAGTCGTCGTAGAGGACCGACATCAGGGGCAGCAGGTCGGCGATGAACTGCTCGTCGCGCGCGTCGAGATCGTTCGGGCGCACGGGCCGTGTGGCCGCGTAAGCCAGGGCCTTCAGCGCGGCGCCGAGCTCACTCGCGCTCGGGCTCGGTGCGCGGGGTGTGGAGAGCCAGCCGCGCTCGCGCGCGCGTGTCGCCACCGGTTGTTTCGCTGTTGCCGTCACGTGCTTCGGCGGAGCTCGTGTCCGTCCACGCGCCCCCCGAGCGGTCTAGCGCGGATGACCCTCGCGGTCTACCGACGGCCGGGTCTTCAGGGCTGCTTCGGGAATTGCACTCGCATGCCCGCCTTGACGCCGTTCTTACGGGCCCAGCCGGCGTTCGTCTCGATCACGTAGCGGGCCGGGCAGCCTGGCGAGAAGCTCTCGTCGCTCAGGGTTGGCGTGTTTTCTTCGATGCCCACGATGAAGCCGTCGGCGGCCACGAAGATCATATCGAGCGAAAGGCAGGTGTTGCGCATCCAGAAGCTGAGCTCGCGCGTGTGCTCGAAGATGAAGAGCATGCCCTCGTCCTCGGGCAGTTTGGTTCGGTACATCAGGCCGCGCATGCGCTCGGGATCGGTGTCGGCGATCTCGACCGGGACGGACTTGGTGCCAGACGCGGTGCCCAAGAACTCCACGGTGCCTCGCGTCAGCTCGGGCACGGGGCCTGGGTCCTCCGGGCACTCCGGGTTGGGGTTGGGGCTCGGGATGGCGCGCGGGGCGCTGGCCGGCGTCTCGCTCACGCAGCGCTTCACAGGAGGGGGGACGGGCTTCTTCGGGCCGGTCGAGTCGGCCGAAGGGCTCGGCGAGGCGCCTGTCTCGGCCTGGTCGCGCAGGATCGGCTCGTCGACGCGCGGCTCGCAGGCGGCGAGCAGCGTCGCTAGCCAGAGACAGGTCAGCCACAGGCGCGACACCATGGCTCTCCTTAGCGCGCGGACCAGGCGGGAAAAAGGCGCATGTCTCAAGCCCGCTCAAATCCCGCTCGCGGAGGGCCGCGGTTGGCCCGGCTTTCGCTATCCTGCCGGCATGCGCTCCGGCCGCTTGGTCTTTTGGGCCGCTCTCGCGATGGTCGCGCCCTCCGGGCTCGTGCTCATCTCGGCAGCCTGCGACAACAATGTCATCGTCCCCGATGGAGACGGTGGCAGCGGGGGGGAGGGGGGCGACGGGGTTGGGCTGATCCCCACGGTGACCTCCACGGGTGGCATGGATGCGGGGCCAGACGCGCTCACCGAGTTCATCGATCCGGGCTGCAAAGACAAGCCGCCGCCGATCGAGGACTTCCAGTGTGACCCCAACAACCAGAACAACGGCGACTGCCTGCCGGGGGAGGGTTGCTACATCTACGTCGACTACCCGGAGGACCCGTGCGGCCAGGAGATCTACGGCGCCCTGTGTGTGCCGGAGGGGTTTGGCCAGCAAGGAGATCCTTGCTTCGGCGCCCAGGACTGCGCAGGAGGGTTCGCGTGCGTGGTGACCGGCTCGGGCACCCAGTGCGTCGAGCTCTGCCCGCTGCAGGGAGCCGACGGTTGCCCGAGCGGCCTGGTGTGTGAGCCGATCGACGTCGAGGGTTTTGGCGGCTGCCTGTGAGCGTGAGAGCCATGAGATCGAGAGCCAAAGTGACCGCTGCGCTGGCCGTGGTGCCGTTGTTCGTGCTCGCGGCGGGCGCGTGTGGCGCACGCGACGAGATCCCGGATCTGCCGCCCGCGCCACCCATCCCCGAGTGTGTGGTCGACGCCGACTGCGAGGGCTTCGACGACCTCTGCCGCAACGTTCGCTGCGTCGAGGGCGAGGGCTCGGGCGGTGGCGCCGAGGGTGGGGCCGGTGGAGCGGGGGGCATCGCGCCGGGGGCGCTCACCTTCCGCCAAGGCCAGTGTCGCGAGGTGAACCCCGTCATCTGCGACGACGACGACATCTGCACCATCGACATCTGCGACCCGGAAGATGGCAGTTGCTCGTTCGAGCCCGCCTCTCACGACAACGACGGCGACGGCTTCAACGGCCCGCGGGAGGGCACACAGGTAGGCGACCCCGAGGCCTGCGGCGACGACTGCGACGACACCAACGAGGACGCTTTCCCGGGCAACCCGGAGGTGTGTGACGGCGCCGACAACGACTGCAACGGCATCGTCGACGACAACGCCACCTTCATCCCGATCGACGGCGACGTGGTGCGCATCTCGGAGGACGGGCAAGACCCCTCGGGCCCCGGCGGCCTGGCCTGGAGCGGTGAGTCCTACGTCGCCGCGTGGACGGCGACTGGCGGGGGCTTCGATATCTTCCGCAGCAACCTGGCGCCGGATGGCACCAAGCTCATCCCCGATGAGCTGCTGAAGATCTCGAACAGCGACGCGATGGGCGGCCCCATGGTGTGGACCGGCGACCGCTACGGCGTCGCCTGGCAGGAGCGGCGCGACGGGGACTACGAGATCTACTTCAGGCTCCTGGACGCGTCGGGCCAGACGGTGGTGACGCCGCCGGTGCAGCTTTCGAACGCGCCGGGCTTCTCGGTCAACACCGACATGGCCTGGACGGGCAGTCGCTTCGTCGTGGTGTGGCAAGACGAGCGCGAGGGCATCTTCAACCTCTATGGTCGGCTGGTGGGGCTCGACGGCGTTCCCAGCGGCAGCGCAGAGGTGCCGCTGCTCACGCTCAACAACTTCCCGAACGAGGCCCCCTCCGTGGCCGCCAGCAGCCAGGGCATCGGCGTGGCCTGGGCGCACGGCGACGCGCTCGCCCACTTCATCCAGTTCCGCGTGTTCGACTTCGAGCTGAACGGCAGCTCGGACGTGGTCGAGCTCACCGACGGCGTGACCGAGGCGGTGTACCCCACGGTCGTGTGGAACGAGGACAGCTACGTGATCGCGTGGTTCGATCGCACGGCCACACCCGCCGGCATCTACGGCGCCGTAGTCGAGCCCTCGGGGGAGGTGCGCGTGCCCGCCACGCTGATATCCAGCACACCGAGCGGCAGGCACTCGCGCTACCCCGCCATGCGAGCGCTCGGAGATCGCGTGCTGCTCGTCTTCTCGGACGATCGCGACGGCGGCGACTACGAGCTGTATGGGCGCATGTTGTCGGACAACCTGGAGCCGTTGACCGAGCCGCTTCGCATCACCAACGAGCCGGGCGACTCGATCAATCCGCGACTCTCGTTCGGGCCGGACGGCAACGTGGGCATCCTGTTCCGCGACGACCGCGACGGCGCCCAACACGTGTTCTTCACGCGTCTCGGCTGCCTGGTCGGCAACTAGACCCCGCTCGCGGGTGGATGGGAGGAGTCTGGGGCTTACGCTCCCGGGCTTCCACTGGTCCCGCAGGCGCATCGAGCTCCAAAGGCCGGGCAAGCCGCGGCCTTTGGAGAACCAAGCCCCGACGTTTTCTGCGCCTGCAGGCCCAGGGGTCCCTTCGCTTCAGCCCCAGACTCCTCCCATCCACCCGCTCGCTCCTCCACGCGTCATGTCACTCGCGACGTCGACGTACCGAGCGGCATGGTCAGGCGAGCGTGACGCGCGATGGCGCTGCGCGGGCTTCCTGGTGGCGCGGGAGCGTCACTGGCCCGCGTGTTCCCGCGCCGGTGAGGCGCTGGTCCGGGACTACCTCCCCTTGGCCGAGGGCTCGGTCTACATTGACGCCATGTCGCAGACCCTGGTGCTTTCCGACGAGGTGGATCGCGACGCGATCGACGACGCCATCGCAGCCTCGGGGCTTTCGCTGATCAATGTGGTGGCCGAGTCGGCCACGCACCCGCGCCAGATCATGGCGGCCACCGCCTCGGCGCGCGCCACGTTCGTGTCGGACATGCGGCTCGGGGTGCAATACGTGGCGCTCGAGGGTGAGCACGAGAGCGAGCTCGCGGCGCGGCTCGGCGCGGCCCTGCCTCTCGTGTCGTTTCAGGCGCTCGAGCGGGCGATTCACTCGGAGGTGGCCCAAGAGCGAGGTTGGGCTGTGGCGCACGCGGTGGGCTTTCGTGATGCCGAGCGCGCGCTGCCGCTGATCGAGCAGGCGCTCGGAGACGCAGATCGCTCGGTACGCAAGGCGGCTCTGATCGCCGCGGCGTATTTGCCCAGCCCAGGGCTGGGTGCGCTGTTGATCGCGCACGCCTCGCGCGAGACCGACAGCGAGCTCGAGAGCGTCGCACGCAGCGTGGCGGCTGCGGTGGGCGCCCGATGAACAAGATCCGTCCGCGACTCGCGGACCACGCGCTGCTGCGCCACCACGTCATCGACGGCGCGCCTCGCTTCGTGCTGCACCACGCGCTGACGGGTGCCTTGGTTGTGCTGGACGAGCGCGCGGCCGCAGTGGCGCGGGTGTGCGACGGCACGCGCGACTTCGATGGCGTGTGTCTGGCGGTGGCTCGTGACGGCGCGTACCGGCGCGCCTCCGAGATCGCCGCGGTGCTGGAGAGCTTGGACCAGAACGAGCTGCTCGCGGACGGCCTGGAGCATGGCGCGCTCGAGGGGCCGGACACGGTGTTCGGCGGGCCGAGCTCCAAGCTCGCCGGCGTGCCGGTCGCGGCGCGCGCGGGCTTCGGCTTTCGTTGCGGCGGTGCGGGCCACTGTTGCAGCCAGTACGGCAGCTACGTGCTGACGGAGCGCGAGCACGGGCTCGCTCAAGCGCTGCTGCCGGACGTGGCGGCCGCCACGCCGCTGTCGGGCGTGCGGCGCGGCAAGCTCGCTCTACCGCTCGTCGACGGTGCGTGTGTGGCGCTCACCAGCCAGCGGCGCTGCGGGTTGGAAGAGGTGGGCGGGCTGACCGCCAAACCTCGCGGTTGCCGCACCTATCCTGCGCGCTTCGTGTTCGACGGCGAACGCGTCGTTGCCGGCGTCTGGGTGGAGTGCGAGTGCGTGATCACCAGCGTGGCGGAGGGCGCCACCGAGCCTCTGGTAGGAGGCGAGCGCGTGGCGGATCTCGCCCCCGGCACGCCGATCCGCGTCTTGCCGGAGCGCATCGCGCTCGGCGACGGCGTGGCGGTTGCCGTGTCCGAGTACCGCGCGCGCGTGGCAGAGATCGCCGCCGAGGGCGGGGCAAAGCGTGCTCTCGAGCTCGGCGCCGCGCTCGATCCAGCCCTCGGCCAGGCGGGGCAGATCCAACGACTGGAACAGCTGACGGCGCGGCTCGCGCGGGCGAGCGAGAACGCGGACGCGTGGCGCGGCGCCAAAGACCGCACCCGACGCACCCGACGCGCGACGCTCGGCGCGGCGCGCGCGGTGCTGGCGCGCGGGCTCGCCTCGAGCGCCGAGATCGATCCGTTCCCTGCGCTCGAGGCCTTCGTGCTCGACAACGCGCTGTTTTCGCACCAGCTGGTCGAGGGCGGCACGCTGGCGGAGGGACTGTGCGAGCTCGGGCTCTCGCTGCTCGTGGCGCGCGAGCTCTCGCTCAGCGGCCCCCCCGATCTGGGCCACCCGATCGTGGTCGTGCTGTCGGCGCTGCGGGGCGCTGGCGCCGCCTGACGGCTACGTCCGCCCGAAGCGCGGCCGTACGAGTCGAGGGGGCAGAAACGAGGGACGCCCCCTACCGCCGGACCGCGCGCTTGGCCTTGGCCGCCTCTTCGGCCGCCTTCTCCGCCTCTTCCTTGGCCTTCGCCTCGGCCTCCTCTTGCTCGATCTTCTTCTCCTCGGCGACCACGTCCTTGCGCTGGAAGATGTAGACGAGGCCGATCGACAGGCCGTAGAGCAGGCACGCGGGGATGGCCATCACCAGCTGGCTCGCCCAGTCGGGCGGGGTGAGCACCGCCGCCACCAAGAACGCGCCGAACACGTAGTAGCGCGCCCAGCGGATCAACTTGCGGTGCGTGACCACGCCCACGCGCGCCAAGAAGGAAAAGATGATCGGGATCTCGAAGATGGCGCCGAAGCCGAGCAACATCTTCATGGTGAAGGAGATGTAGTCGGCCATCATCACGGTGGGAGTGATGGTGAGCATGCCGTCGACGTTGCCCGCCAAGCTCAGGAAGTAGCCGAACGTGAGCGGGAACGCGGTCAAGAACCCGAACCACACGCCGAAGGCGAACAGCCCCGTCGAGGCGAGCACGAACGGGATCACGTAGCGCTTCTCTTTCGCGTAGAGCCCCGGCGCGACGAACGACCACAGCTGGTAGAAGATGTAGGGCGCGGCGATCAGGAAGCCGCCGATCAACGACAGGTTGAAGTAGGCCAGGAACGAGTCGCCGGGTGCGGCGAAGTTGAGCTTGCAGTCGCCCTCGAGCTTCTGCTCGATCCACGCGTCGCAGAACGGCTTGGCGACGATCTTGATCAGCTCTTCCTTGTAGGCCCAAGCCACCAGGCAGCCGGCCAAGAGCACCATGAGCGCGCGTGTGACGCGCTTGCGCAGCTCGTCGAGGTGGTCCCAGAAGCTCATGGGCTTGTCGCCCTCGGGGCCGTCCGGCTCTTCTGTGTCCTCGTCTTCCTGCTTCTTCGAGGGATCTTCGGGCTTCTTCACGCGGCTCCCTCTGCGGCGGCCTCGCCCAGCACGTCGGCGCCCGCGGCGAGCGACGGATCGATCTCCTCGTCCTCGAGGTCGTCGGGCAACGCGTCGTAATGATCGGGTCCGCTGCCGGGGTACTCCCGCTCGCGGAACGAGGGCAGCGGCGTGCCGTTGATCGGCGCGGTGGGCGCTGGCGCGCGAGGGGCACGGGCGACCGAGCCCTCTGCGGGCTTGATCAGCGCGGCGGCAGCCGAGGTGGTGGCGCTACCGTCCGAGCCGATCGCGACGGCGGCGGTGGCCTCCGCGGCGATCGCCGCGGGCGCCTCGTCGCTGCTGGCCGCGGTGGCGGTCTCGCCGGCGGAGGCAGTCGCGGGCAACGCCGGCGCGGCGGCGCCTTCCTGCGCGGAATCAGGCTTCTTGGGGGGCAAGGCCCGAGGCGGCGGCCTGGCCCCTGCGGCCGGGGCGTTTGCGGCCTGCATCAGCGACTCGAGCACTGCGCTCTTGGACAGCGACTCGCGCAGCGCACGAAGCTCGCGGATCTCCTTGTCGAGCCCCTCTTCGCGCAGGATGCGGTCGATCCCGCTCTGGCTGCGCAGATCGGTGGAGAGACGCCGCAGCTTGGCCACCCACTGGCCCGCCTTGCGCATCATCTCTGGGAGCCGCTTGGGGCCGACCACGACCAACCCCACGATGAGGATGATCCCGACCTCGGCGGCGCTCATGCCGAACACGTTGCTACGCTAGCTCCGTTGCTCTTGGGGATCCAGCGGACGGCCGGCGCGGGCCTGGCCCAGGCGCACCAGCTGCCCGCAGGCTGCGCCCACGTCGGAGCCGCCGCTGTAGCGCACGATGCTGCCCACGCCGCGGGCGAGCAGCTGCCCTCGGAAGCCCTCGAGCACCACGTCGCTGGCACGCCTGAAGTCGGCGCCAGCGATCTCGTTGTACGGGATCAAGCTCAGCCGCGGCCGGGACCCGAAACGTGAAGCAAAATCGAGCGCCCGCCGCGCGAGCGCGTCCGCCGCGTCGTCGCCGTCGTTCACGCCCGCAATCAGCGTGTAGGCCCACATCGGGGCGTAGCCGGCCCGCTGGGTGTGTGCCCCGACGGCCTCGATCACCTCGTCGAGCGGGTGCGTGGCGTCGATCGGCATGAGCTCGTGCCGGCGTCCGGGTCGCGCGTCGCCGAGCGAGAGCCCCAGGCGGACTTGTGGCAGCTCCTCGGTCAAGCGCCGGATGCCCGCGGGCAGTCCGGACGTGCACACGGTGATGTTGCGCTGATCGATGGCCAAGCCCGCCGGCTCGGACAAGACGCGGATGGCGCGCACGACACGATCGAGGTTGGCCAGCGGCTCGCCCATGCCCTGGAACACCAAGCCGTGCACGCGCGTCGCCGCGGGCAAACGGGCGTGCACCTGCCGGACCTGCTCCACGATCTCCCAGGCCTCCAGGTTCCGCACCAAGCCCATCTGCCCGGTGGCGCAGAAGCGGCAGGCGAGTGCGCAGCCCACTTGCGAGCTGACGCAGACGGAGAAGCGACCCGACTTGTGCAGCGGGATCCGCACCGTCTCGATCGTGCGACCATCCGGGCAGCGAAAGGCGTACTTCACGAACGGGTCGAGCGCGCTCCGCTGCTCGTCCACGAGCTCGAGCTGGGGCAGCGCTCCCAGGGCGCGCACGCGCTCGAGCGCGACCCTGCGGATGGTTGCGGGTGCTCGCTCGGGCAACGCGCCTTGCTTCTGGATGCGCGCGACCAGCTTGCGGGCGTCGGTGAGGTCGACGCCGGCGAGCTCGGCGAGCTCCGCGGGCAAGAGAGACGAGAGAGCGATCACTGCTGGACCATCTGCCTGTAACATGCCCCGATGCGCGCGGGGCACTTGGCAGCGGGCGTGGGCCTGCTCATCGCCACCTCCGCCGATCAGCGGGCGGCGGCGTCGCCGCAGGACGTGATCGGCTACGGGCCTCGCGCCAGCGCGCTCGCTGGCTCGGGCGTGGCGTTCGGTCGCGGCTTCGAGACGGTCTACTCGAACCCCAGCTTGCTCGTGCTCTCCAAGAACATGGAGCTGGATCTCGGCCACGTCGGCGTGACCTTCGACCTCGAGGCGGGCGGGCCGATCGGCACCGACGGCGTCGCGGCCGGGATGCTGGGCGGCGTGCTGCCGATCCCGCTGCCGGATCCGCTCGCTGATCGCATCGTGTTCGGCTTCGGCTTCCTCACGCCCTTCGATCTGGTGGTGCGCGGCCGCATCCTGTACCCCGAGACGCCGCAGTTCCTGCTGACCGACGCGGTGCAGAGCATCGCCGCGATCGTGGGCTTGGGGGTCGACATCGGCTGGGGCCTGCACATCGGCGGCGGCTTCGAAGCGCTGGCTGCGCTCACCGGCACCGCGCTCGCGTCGGTCGACTCCACCGGCCAGCTCACGGCCGTGGTGCAGGACACACTGGTCGCCAACTACGCGCCCGTCGTCGGCGCCTCGTACGACATCCCCGGCGGCTACCGCGTGGGCGTCACGTTCCGCGGCCCGCTCGAGGGGCGCTTCGACGTGCGCATCGACATCAAAGATCTGGGGTCCATCACGGTGCCACCGATCTTCGTGAGCGGCATGGCGCAGTACGATCCGATGCACGTCGAGGCCGAGATCGCGCGCGTCGAAGGGCCGCTCAAAGGCTCGGTGGCCGTGGGCTACCGGCGCTGGTCGGCCTACCCGGGGTTGGCCGAGGCCACGGTGCGCTGCCCGATCCCCATCGACACGTTCGACTACGTGCCGTGTGGCGCGCTCGCACCGATCGATCTCGATTTCGACGACACCGCGGTCGTGCGTGGCAGCTTCGAGGGCACCATCACGCCGCGCCGCGGCATCGACCTCGATCTGCGCGTCGGCTACTCGTTCGAGTCGGCGGCCGGGCCGCTCCAGACCGGCGAGACCAACGTGTTCGCGGAGGCTCGGAGCGTCGTGGGCCTCGGGGTCGGCATCGCGATCGGGGAGCCTCACGTGAAGGGCTTGCACGTCGACGGCTTCGCGCAGGTCGGCGCGATCCACGGCCGCGATCACGACAAGGCCGATGGCAGCGAGACGATCCGGACCAGCGGCACCATGCTGGCTGGCGGCACCGTGTTGGGGGTGGCGTTTTGAGTCGGCTCTCGGCGATCGGGCTCGCGGTGGCGCTCGCGCTCGCGCCGCGCGTGGGGGAAGCGCACGAGCCTTGGACGTACGGCTACGGCTCGCGCGCCGCCGCCATGGGCGGCGCGCTCGCGGCCGACGCCAACGACTTCTCGGCGAACTACTACAACCCCGCCGGCATCGTCGACGCCGAGGGAGTGCGCATCGGCGTGGGCTACTACTGGGCCGAGAACAACCTGCGCATCAACGGCCAGGACAGCGGCGTGAAGGCCTCACACGGCGTGAACTTCGGGCTCGCGGCCAGCGGCAATTTCTTCGGCTTGCCGATCGGGCTGGGCATCGCCACCCACATCCCCGACGAAGGGTTGAGCCGGCTGACCGCGCTCAAACAAGAGGTGCCGCGCTGGGAGCTCTACGACAACCGCTCCAGCGTGATCTTCCTCGCCGCGAACCTCGCCATCCGCCCGGTGGAGTGGCTCGAGCTCGGCGGCGGCTTGGCCTTCTTGGCAGCCACCCGCGGCCGCTTCGAGATCACCGGCACCGCGGATCTCTTGCACCCTTACGACTCCAAGCTGCGGCACGAGGTCGACGTCGATCTCACCAGCGTGCGCTACCCGCAGGTCGGTGCGCTGGTGCACCTCGGCGAGCTGGTCAGCATGGGCCTGGTGTACCGCGGGCAGACCAACCTGGACCTGCAGCTCGACGGCAAGATCGACGCGACGATCGACGCGGCCGGCATCCCCGTGCCCCTGGCGTACGAGCTGTTCGCGCGGACGCTGCAGGCGTTCTTGCCGCAGCAGGTGGTGCTCGGGGCGAGCTACCGCCCGCACGCGCGCGTGAAGCTGAACGTCGATCTGACCTGGATCAACTGGGGCGCGTACGAGAACCCCACGGCCAAGACGTTGGCCACGCTCAAGGCGGAGATCCCGGAGGGTTTGGGGGTCGAGCTGCCCGGCGATCTCAAACCGACCGTGCTCGAGGATCTGAATTTCGCCGATCGCATCGTGCCGCGGCTCGGCTTCGAGTGGTTCTTGCCCGGGTTCGACGACGAAGCCGGCAACGCGATCATTCGCTTGCCGGTGCGGGCCGGCCTGGTGGTGGAGAAGTCGCCGGTCCCGGACCAGACAGGCCGCACCAACTTGGTGGACGGCGACCGCTACACCGGCTCGTTCGGGATTGGCGTCGAGGTGCCGGTGGTGCACCTCAGCCTGGATCTGCACACCGCCATCAGCGGCTTGCCGGAGAGGGTCACGCTCAAGAAGAGCGCCGCCGATCTGACGGGGGACTACCGAGCCGCGGGCGAGATGATCAACGTCGGCGCCACCCTGATCGGAGCGTTTCGATGAAGCGCGCCTGGCTGCTGTTGCTCTGCTCGTGCGCCACCTTGGCGGACGGCACCCCCGGCTTGGACAACCCACCCGGAGCGCGCGCGGGACCGTTTCGTGTGCTGCGGCCGGGAGAGCTGGGCCAGCAACGAGTGGCCCCGAACGCGATCAGCGACAACGACACGTTCATGCGCGATCCGTGCGTGGTCGACCTGGACGGGGATCCTGTCACGCGCGAGGTCGAGGCGTACTTCGCTGCCAACGAAGAGGAGGCCGGGCCGGACGCGGCGCCGGTGCGCATCGTGCGCTCGCGGGCGATCGACGGCCGCAGCTTCGATCGCAGCCCAGAGGTCGTGCTCGAGATCGATCAGCCCTGGCAAGGCGCGCGGCTCGGGGCGCCGTCGGTGGTGATCGGCGAGAGCGACGAGCGCCTTCTGTTCTACGAGTCCGAGGGAGGCATCGGCCGCGCCGTGGCCACGGCGGCGAGCGGCGTGTTCGAGAGCGACGCCGTGCCGGTGTTGTCGATGGCGTCGCTCGCGTGGGCCGAGTCCGAGCTCCGGAGCCCCGGCGTGGTGATGCTGCAAGACGGCACGTTCCGGCTGTATTTCGAGACCAGCTACCGAGGTCAGCCGGCCATCGGCGTGGCGACGAGCAGCGACGGGGCGACGTTCCTGGACGGCGGCGTAGTGCTCACCCCCAGCGGACGAGCGGGCGACCCGGACGGCGCGCACGTCGGCGGCCCGCAGCCCGTGCTCGCGACGAGCAGCGAGGGCAGGGAGATCTTGTACCTCTACTTCACCGCCCAAGACCTCGACGGCAAACAGGGCATCGGCTTGGCTGCGCGCTTTCTCGAGGACGAGGGCGAGGCGCTCGATCGCAGCCCCTCCGCCATGTACGCGCCGACCGGCGATGTGTTGCCGCGCGAGCCCAGCGTGATCCGCTTCGACAAGTTCACGTTTCTGTTCACCACTCAGCGCAGCAGTCGCGACAACGCGGACCCGATCGTGGTGGTGGGCGTCTCGCCCGGCGACATCGAGCTGCCCGAGCCCGAACCGTTGTAAGCGCCGGTCAGGGCGAGCTGCGCCGTCGCTTCAGCTTGGCGATCTCCTGCTCACAGCGCTCGACGCGCGGCCGGAGGTCGTGCTGCTGGCGAAGCAAGCTGCTCACCTCCGACACGCTGTGCGCGAGCTCGGTGATGGCGGTAGCGGTGCGCACCTCCGACGCGACGACGCGCCGCGCGAGCTCGTCGCGCGTCTGGTCGAGCCGCTCATGGGCTTCGTTCCTCCAAAGCTACCCCAAAGGAAGGACCGTGCCAGCGGCGGATGCGCAGGATTGAGGCGCTCTTCGCGCGAAGGAGTGACGGTCGTCGCGTTGGCACGTGGCCACGTCAGCGGGGCCCGAACTCTCGGCTCCAGAGCTTGGGAAAGAGCCAGAGCTTGGTGTCGCGGGTGATGGCTGTGCGCGGGATGCGGAAGCGGGGGGATTTGGAGGTGGCGACGGGGCCGAATGCGTCGAAGCCGGCCTCGTAGCCGGCCGCTTCGGTGAGCTTCTGCACCTGCGCGTTGACCGAGCCGAAGGGGTAGACGAACGCGCGTGGCGTGACGCCGAGGTGCTTCTCGAGCAGCTCCTTGGAGCGGTTGAGCTCGCGGTTGTTCTCCACGTCGGTCAGGTTCGCCATGTGGCCGTGCTTGTGGCTGTGGCTGGCGATCTCGCACAGGCCGCTGTCCAGCATCAGCTTGAGATCCGACCAAGTGACCGTGTCTTCGTGCGAGATCTCGACCGGGGCGGTGTTGATCGCCAGCGTGAACGGCAAGCTGCGCTTCGAGAGCGCAGGGAAGGCGTGGTTCTTCGCGCTGGTCAACGCGTCGTCGATCATCACCACCGCCACCTTTTCGGGCAGCTGTTGCTCCTTGGCATAGAAGTCGACCACGTCGCTGGTGCGGACCACCTCGATCTCGTTGGCGAGCAGCCAATCCAGCTGCTGGCCGAACGCCACAGGATCCACGCAGTTGGGCCGGTCGACGTTGCCGAAGTCGTGGTACTCGAGCACCACGATGCGCGTCTGTTCGCGCGGCACGAGCGGCTGCTTGAAGCGAGGCGGAGCGGGAGCCGTTGCGGGCGCGGAGGCTGTGCTCGTGGGGGCCGCGTGAACATTCGCCGCCTTGGCGGGGGACTCACTCGCGGCAGGCTCTGGCAGCGCGGCGGGCGCACGCGGCGTCGCCCCGCCGTCCGCGGAGCCGCAGGCCAGTACTTGGCTGGCCACGATCAAGAGCACGATCCGGAGCGCCACGCCGCGACCATACTCGGCTCCTCGGCGCCGGGCCAATCCGAGTGAAATCCGCCACGGAAGCGAGCCACTCTCGGATCTGCGCGCGGAGCGCCGAGCCGCGCTCGGGGGCGGCCCGTGCTCGTGACGCCCGCCGATGCGCGCGGGACGACCGACCTCGAGCGCTCTGGCCTGCGCTGGCAATCCAGGTGATGGGATCCGAGCGTCGGGCCGAGCCGGGACGCTGTGGCGCGTGTGCGAGGTGTATCCTTCGCTCGTGAGAACGCTGCGCCACCTCCTGCTCGTCATCGGTCTCTCTGGCGGCGCGTGTGGCGGGGAGGCCGACCCCGGGCTGCGAGCAGGAGGGCAGGGCCTCGAGCCTCGCTCGGAGACGCCCCTCGAGAGCTCGTCGCGCTCGACGACGTCCCCTGCCGATCGCCCACACAACGCCGCTCCCAGTGGCGGGACGCCGGCGAGCGTGAGCGCACAACCCGAGCTTCGCCCGGGGCTCGGGAGCTGCCAACAGGACGGCGACTGCGTCGCGGCGCACTCCATCAACCCTTCAGGGTACGGTGAGCACGCGTGCTGCATACGGTTCTGCCCCCCCGCTCCGGCGATGAGCAGAGCGCTCTTCGAGCAAGAATCGAGGTGGAAAGAGCAGAGCTGCGGCACCGTGAAGTGTGGGGGCGCCCCTCCGGCCCCATGCCGCTCGGTAGACTTCGACCTCGTCCCGCGCTGCGTCGCGGGCGCGTGTGCCAGCGAGGTTCGCAAGCGACCTCCTCGGAGGACGCCCGAGCTCTGAGCGCGAACGCGGGGCTGTGCGGGATGCGCCCGCCTCCTGCGCGTTGGCCCGATCCGAGTAGACTCCGCCCATGTTGGCTTGGCTCTCCCCTTGGCACGAGCGCGTCGCTGGTGCGCCGCGGCGTGCCCACCTGGTCGCAGCGCTGGAGGCGTTGGGCGGGTCGGCGCGGTCGTTGCTCGACGTCGGGAGTGGAGACGGCAGGCTCGGCCGCGCGGTGGCTGCGGCGATCGGTGCAGAGTGGTCGGGCGTGGACGTCGATCCGCCGCTCTCTGCACCCGGGGTGAGGGCCTTCGACGGCGTGAGGCTGCCGTTCGCCGACGAGAGCTTCGAGCTGGTGCTGTTGTGTGACGTGCTGCACCACGCCAAGGATCCGCTTGGCTTGCTGCGCGAGGCGCTGCGGGTCTGCCAGCGGGCGGTGCTGCTGAAGGACCACTTCAGCTTCGGGCCCGCAAGCGATGCGCTCCTGTCGGTGCTCGACGCGGCGGGCAATGCGCCGCATGGTCGACCTGCGCGCGGGCGCTACTTTTCGCCCGACGAGCTCCACACGCTGATCTCCAGCGCCGGCGGGGCGCTGGAGGCGCTGCGCTGGCCGCTGCGGGTGCACGCTTGGCCGCTGTTCGTGCTGACGCGCGACGAGCACCAGTTCGCTGCGCGACTCGTGCGGAGCGCGCCATGAAGGCGCGCGCGCTGGTGGTCGGGGGCGCGGGCTTCATCGGCAGTCATTTGGTGGATCGGCTCGTCCACAGCCACGAGGTCACGGTGCTCGACGACCTCTCCGTGGGCAGCCGCGAGCGGATCGCCGGGCCTTTGGACAGCGGCCGCGCCAGGCTGGTGGTGGCCGACGCGCGTGACGCCGAGCTGGTGAGCGAGGTGATGGCGGGGCACGAGCTGGTGGTGCACCTGTGCGCCAACCCGGAGGCGCGGGTGGGGCTGTTGGACACGCGACGGGATCTGGAGCTCGGCACGCTCACCACCCACGCGGTGCTCGAGGCGGCGAGGCGGACCGGAGCCGAGCGCTTCGTGTTTTCGTCCTCCGGCACGGTGTACGGCGACCGGCCAGATCCCGTAGCGGAGCAAGATCTCGGGCGTTTGCCCATCTCGCTCTACGGCGCCAGCAAGCTCGCGTGCGAGGCGATGATCTCGGCATTTTCGGAGTGTTTCGGGCTGCGTGCGACGGTGCTGCGCTTCGGCAACGTGGTGGGCCCGCGAGGCACCCACGGCGCGGCGCTCGACTTCTTGAAGCAGCTCCGTCCCGGCGCGGAGGAGCTGGTCGTGCTGGGGGACGGGCAGCAGGCCAAGCCTTACCTCCACGTCGAGGAGTGTGTGGCGGGCATGCTGTTCGCCGCCGAGCGCCAGCGCGAGCGCTTCGACGTGTTCAACCTGGCGCCGCGCGACACCTGCTCGGTCGAGACGATTGCGCGCCTGTGTGTCGCCGCCTCGCCCGCCAAGGGCGCGCGCATCCGCTTCACCGGAGGCGATCGCGGCTGGCTCGGGGACGTGCCTCGCTCGCGCATGAACGCGAGCAAGCTCGCCGCGCTCGGCTTCGAGCTCGCGCTGTCGAGCGAGCAGGCGGTCGAGCGCGCGGTGGGCGCGCTGGCCTGTGAGCTGTGGGGTCGCGAGCTGCCGCGCTGACCGAAGCAGCGCGTGTCTTCGGCCCTGCGAGGGCGCGCTCGCAGGGGCGCAGATCCGAGTCGCGCCGCGGGGCGCGAGCCGCTCAGTGGAGCGCGCCGAGCCAGGCGCGGCGCTGGTCCATGCGTGCGTCGCCGAACCGAAGTTGTGCCAGGCGCGCGAGGCGCACGCGGCTCTCTTCCAGGGCGAGAGCCGGGTTGGGGAGCTCCTCGAGCGCGACCAGGATCAAGCCTTCGGCCACGCCGAGCTCCTCGCCCGGCGGCAGCTCGATGCCGTCGAAGCGAGAGAGCGGCGCGAGCGCGACCTGCTCCAGGTAAGCGCCCCGGCGATCGAGGCGGGCGAGCGCTGCGTCGAGCGCGCGCCGAGCGCGCCCGAAGTCGCCCCACTCGCAGGCGGTGCGGGCGTACGCCAAGCCGATCTCGATCTCGTCCGCCGCGAGCGGCTCCAGCGCCGCGAGCGCGGCCGCGATCTCGGAGGCCTTGACCGAAAGCGGGCCCCTGCCCGTGAGCGCCCAGCGCACGTGCTCCACGGCGTGCTCGAGCGGCGACCTGCCGGCCGGTTTGGCGAGCGGGGGCCGCAGCGCGGGGACCATCCGCTCGGCCTCGAGCAGCTGCGCGGTGGTGGCGGCGCTCAGCGTGTAGACCAGCGGCGGCAGGCTCGTCGGCGGGGCGATCGCCAGCGGGACCAGCGCCAACAGCCCAGGAATCAAGCGACACGCCGTCAGGCCGAGCTCCTCGGCACGACCCAAGAGCGCTCGGGCCGCCGCTTCATCTGCGCCGACCGGGCAGGTCCACACCACGCGTTCGCGCCCCAACTCTCGAGGCTCCAGCGCCGGGGCGGTGAGCTCGGTCAGCGTGAGGCCGAGGTCTGCACAGGCCTGCGCGAACACCACCTCGGGCTGGCGCCACACGCTACGCTCGGCGAGCAATCGCCGCAGACCCTCTTGGTGGCGTGTGCGGCTCAGAGGCAGGTCGCCCCCGAGCGCGAAGCTCTGCTCGAAGGAGCTCACGGCCTGCTCGAGATCACCCGAAAGCAAGAGTGTCGCGCCCAAGTTCGCGTGCGCGCGGTGCGATCCAGGATCGATGGCGAGCGCACGCCGGTAGAGCGCCGTCGCTTCGCCCAGCGCGCCGCGGTCGCGCAAGAGGTTGCCCAGGTTGTTGAGCGACTTGCTGAAGCTCGGCTCGATCGCCAGCGCGCGCCGGTAGGGCGCCTCGGCCTCGCCAGCTCTGCCTTGCGCCACGAGCGCGTTGCCGAGCGTGTTCAAGAGCTCGGGCTCGCGCTCGAGCTCGGCACAGGCGGAGAGCTCGGCCTCGGCTTGGGCGGGCTCGCGGGCTCGGAGCAGATCGAGCGCGCGGTTCAACGTGGCAGCGGCGCCAGGGCTCATGCCCCATGCCATAGCGCAACGGTGGCTCGCTGGCGCGTGACGCCGCGATCGACGAGGTCTATGGTCTCGGCGTGAACACCGCTCGTTCCTGTGCTCGGCTCCGCGCGAGGCGCGGGTGAGCCAGGTGGTCGTGCTCGCCGGTGGTCTGGGCACGCGCATGCGACCCCTCACCGATCGGGTGCCCAAGGTGCTGCTGCCGGTCGCGGGCCGGCCGTTCCTGTCTTGGCTGCTCGAGCGCCTGGCCGGGTGCGACGTGTCCGAGGTGCTGCTGTGTGTGGGGCATCTCGGCGCGCAGGTCCGCGCGGCGCTGACGCGAGAGCCGGCTCGGCGGCTCGTCGTGCGCGTGTCCGAGGAGCCTAGCCCTCGCGGCACCGCTGGCGCGCTGAGGCACGCGCTGCCTCTGCTCGCCCCAGAGCTGGTAGTCACCTACGGCGACTCGTACCTGCCGTTCGAGTACAGCGCGCCTCTCGCGCGGCTACGCGCCGAGCAAGCGGCGCTGGGCTGCATGGCCGTGTGGCAGAACCGGGGCAAGCTCGAGCCCAGCAACGTCGAGCTCAGCGGCGAGTGGGTGGCGCGCTACCAGAAGCCGACCGCGGGCGGCGAAGACCCCACGCTGACGGCCATCGACTACGGCGCGACCGCGCTGCGGCGCGAGGTGATCGCGGCGCTTCCCGCCGAGCAGCCGCTGGATTTGGCCGAGGTCTTGGGCGGGTTGGCGGCCCGCCGCACGCTGCTGGCCTTGCCCGTGCAGCAGCGGTTCTTCGAGGTCGGCTCGCCCCAAGGCCTCTCCGCGCTCGAGGCGCTGCTCTCGCGCCAGGTGCGCTCGTGATCGTGTCGCGCGCGCCCGTGCGCTTCTCGCTAGGCGGAGGCGGCACCGATCTGCCTGGCTACGCGTCGAAGCGGGGCGGCTTCGTGGTCAGCGCCGCGATCGACAAGTACGTGTACGTGTGCGTCAATCAGCGCTTCTACCGCGACATCCGGGTGGCCTACTCCAAGACCGAGATCGCTCCGGACGTGGACCACATCGAGCACCCGATCGTGCGGGAGGCGCTGCGCCTCGTGGGGCCGCGCGACGCGGTCGAAATCGTCAGTGTGGCAGACGTCCCGGCCAACTCGGGCTTGGGATCCTCGAGCTCGTTCACCGTCGCGCTGCTCCAGGGCCTGCATGCCTTTCGCGGCCACATCGCCTCGCCACGAGAGCTGGCCGAGCAGGCGTGCGAGATCGAGATGGTGCGGCTGCGCGAGCCGGTCGGCCGGCAGGACCAGTACATCTCCGCCTTCGGGGGCGTGACGGCGCTCCACTTCGAGCCCGACGGAACGACGCGCGTGGAGCCCGTGCCCGCATCGAGGGACGTGATCGCCCAGCTGGCGAGCAATCTGCTCATCGTCTACTCGGGCATCGAGCGGCCGGCTCGTTGGGTCCTCGGGGAACAATCGGCGCGCCTGGCAGAGCTGGACGACGAGGTGCTCGCGCGCATGGATCACATCAAGGCCTTGGGTCACGAGGTCTACCGTCTCTTGGTCCGCGGTCAGATCGACGGCTACGGCGAGCTCTTGCACGAGCACTGGCAACGCAAGCGCCTGCTGACCAGCAACATGACCGACGAAGTCATCGATGAGCACTACGCCGCCGCGCGGCGGGCAGGCGCGATCGGCGGCAAGCTCATGGGCGCGGGCGGAGGTGGCTTCTTCATGTTCTACGTGCGCCCCGGGGACCGCGCGCGGGTGGCGACCGCGATGAATCAACGCGGCCTGCAGCTGCTCGAGACGTCGTTCGATTTCGAAGGTGCGCGCTTGGTCACGGGCGTGGCACCCTCTCGCACAACGTGAGCAACGACAGCAGCGAAGGGCTGGAGCATCTGGGCTTCGTCGACGAGTACCTCACCGAGACGCGGGAGATCGCCGAGCGCTCCGATCGCGCGGATCTGGGGCGGGTCATCGCCGCGCTGTTCGACGCCTGGCGCGAGGATCGGCACGTCTACACCTGCGGCAACGGCGGCAGCGCCGCCAACGCGAGCCACCTGGCCTGCGACCTGGCCAAGTTCACTCACTGCCCAGGCAAGCGCCGGCTCAAGGCCAGCTCCTTGTGCGACAACGCGGCGCTGATCAGCGCGCTCACCAACGACGTGGGCTTCGGCCACGTCTTCAGCGAGCAGCTCGAGGCAGTGTTCCAACCCGGGGACGTGCTCGTGTGTTTGAGCGTGCACGGCGGCTCCGGGCAAGACCAAGCGGGACCTTGGTCGCAGAACCTGGTGGCGGCGGCGCGGGTGGCGATCGAGCGCGGCGGCAGGGTGCTGGCGTTCCTGGGCTACGACGGCGGCGCGCTGCGGGCCCTGGCCCACGCCAGCGTGGTGGTGCCGAGAAGCGAGCAGGGCCACACCTCCACCCCACACGTCGAGGGCTTCCACGAGGTCTACCACCACCTCGTGTGCGAGCGCCTGCGTCAGCTGATTGCTGCGAGCGAATGAAGCTCCCCCGGCCGAGCCGCGCTACACTCGGACCCATGTTGCACAGCGCCCTTCGCCGATGCGCGCTCTTGTTCGCGTGCCTGTTCGTGAGCTCCACCGCCCAGGCCGCCGAGCTCGTCACGGTCGGCACCGTGGCGCCCAAGCACAGCATCTGGGGCCGCGTGTTCGGGGTGTGGGAGCAAGCCGTCGCCAAGAAGAGCGACGGCAAGCTGGAGCTGAAGGTGTTCTACAACGCCACGCAGGGCGACGACGGCGCGATGATCGGCAAGCTCAAGGCGGGGCAGCTCGATGCGGCCGCGGTCTCGTCGATTGGCTTGGCGCAGATCCACAAGCCGGTGTTGGTGCTGCAGATGCCGGGGGTTTTCCGCAGCTGGGACGCGCTCGACAAGGCGCGCGCCGCGCTCAAGCCCGAGTTCGACAAGGCGTTCGCCAAGGAAGGCTTCGTGGTCGGCTGGGGCGATCTGGGTCGCTTGCGCGGCATGTCGCGCGGCTTCGCCGTGCGCAAGCCAGGCGACCTGCGCGGGCGCAAGGTGCTCAACTTCCGCAACGACGTGATCGGACCCACCGTGTACCAGGTGGTCGACGGGGCCACGGTGGTGCCGGCCAGCGCGTCGGAGATCCTCCCGCTGCTCAAGAAGAAGAACCTCGATGTGATCAGCGCGCCGTCGCTGGCTGCCGAGCAGCTGCAATGGGCTCCCGAGCTCGATCACATCGGCAAGGACTCCAGCGTGATCGCCATCGGCGGCATGGTGTGGTCCAAAAAGCGGCTCGACGGATTGCCGGGCGACTTGCGCAAGATCCTGGAGGACACAGGGAAGGTGGCCGAGGACGCGCTGAGAAAGAAGATCCGCAACGAGGACGATCTGGCGTTCGACCGCCTGTCCAAGAAGATGACGGTCGTGGAGCTGACCGACGCGGAGCGAGAGGTGTGGAAGGGCGTGTTCAAGAAGGTCATCGCGCGGCTCAAGCAGGGCACCTTCGAGCCTGATCTGGTCGATCGCGTGGTGGGCATGTCCGGCTGAGGCGCCTATCGCGCCGGTGGATTGTGCCGTTAAGATCGAGACCACCTATGCAGCTGCGCTTGCTCACGCTCGTCACCCTGGGGCTCTTGGCGTGTGGCGACAGCGGCGCCACACCTCAGGGCGGCGGCGGAACTGGAGCCGGCAGCTCGCAGAACGGCGGCGCAGCGCAAGGCGCCGGCGGGCCGGGCGGCGGTAGCCCCCAGGGCGGCGGGGGCACAGGTGCTGGCAGCAGCGGCGGCGGCGGTGCGGGCGGCGAGGATCCCTGGGCGGGCCCGGTGGTCGACCTCAAAGAGCTCGACCTCGGCACCGCCGAGATCGGCGACACGCTGCGCTTCGACCTGCCCGACCGCATGATCGGGCTCACTACCCTCAGCGAGACCGCCGAGTCTGGGCTGATGGGCGTCGCGTCGCTGAAGCCGCCGCTGGGCAGCAGCGTAGTGTTCAACTTCGCCATTCCGACCACCAACTTGGCCGCTTTCATCGACGAAGGGGCGCTCAACTCGGCCAACCCGCAGAGCGACCTCGATCAGGCCTGGCCCCTCGCGTCGGGGCAGTGGCAGCTGCGACTCGCCTCCGACGAGACCCCCACCATGGCGCACTCGCGCGTATGGGTGCGGCGCACGGAGGACGGCGCGTTCCACGGCGGTGTGGTCGACTTCCACGTGTTCATCGCCTCGGTGTCCGGGGCCGACCAGGGCTACGTCCAGGCGGTGCTCAACGCCATGTTCGCCAACCACTTCACACCGGATCTGGGGCTCACCCTGGGCACTGTCAGCTTCGCCACGATCAGCACCGGACTGATCGGGTCCCACGACGAGTATCGGCAGCTGCTCCAGAGCTCGGCGGGGGCGGGCAGCGCGCCAGCGGTCAACCTGTTCGTGGTGGGTGACTTCGGCGGCGACATCGACAGCGCGCTCGGCATCGCCGGCGGCATCCCCGGCAGCCCCATGGTGCACGGCACCACGCGCAGCGGCGTGGCCTACACCCCGACGGGCAACGGCAACTACGACGCGACCGTGCTCGCGCACGAGATCGGCCACCTGGCGGGGCTGTTCCACACCAGCGAGATCCAGACGGTCGCGTTCGACCCGCTCGGTGACACTCCGACCTGTCCGAACATCTCGTCCGGCAACCCCAACAACTGCCCGGACGTGTCGAACGTGATGTTCCCGATCGCGTACGGCGGCTCCATCCTGACGCCGCTGCAGGCGCGGGTGGTGCAGGGCAGCGCCATCTACCGCGGCATCCTCACCGCCGGCGGCAGCCCCTCTGGGCCGCTACCGCTGCCTGTGTTTCCGAGCGCGAGCCAGCGCGAGCACGAGCACGAGCTCCTGCGCGAGCACGAGCCCGAGCACGCCTTCCAGTTGCCAAGCGCCAGGCCGCTGCGCGGCACCACTGCGCTCGAGCGCGCGTTGGAGTCGCACTGGTGTGCGCGCGCCGGCGACGTCGAGGCGTGGGTTTGGGATCGGCTCGGTGCGGGCGCGCGCGAAGAGCTGACAGAGCTCGTCCGCGACGCGACCGCCTTCGATCTGACGCGCGCTCGCGCGCTCTCGATGCTCACCCGCTTCGCGACGACGGAGCCCGAGATCGCACTGGCGATCGAGCTCGCCGACGAGCTGGCGGCCGCGCCATCGACGGGCAGGCGCGCCTCGATCGCGGCGGGGCAGACGCTGCACGATCTGGGCGCGCCGGCGCGCGATCCCAGCGCTTCCATCGATCCCGTGGTGCGAGCGCGCTTGCAGGCGCTGGCCGCTCGCTGAGCCGGCACAAACCGAGAGCGGCCCCGCACCCGAGGGGGCAGAGCCGCGCTCCGGACGCCGCTCGAGCGTTACTTGGGATCTTCGACGAACGCGGTCGCGATCGGCTTCTGGTCGGTGGTGCTCTGCAGGATCTCCACCGACACGACGCGGGGCTTGTAGGCCCCGCGCGGGCCAGGCACGCTCGCCAAGACGGATTCGCTGCCTCCGCGACGCACTGGCATCAGCACCCGCGACGCGACTGCGCCGCTCGAGCCGCGACGCACGCCGTCGTCGGTGACGACGTTGGTGGCCCCCGGGAACACCAGCGCCACGTTGGTCTTGTCCGTGCAGTTGGCGTCGCTGCACTGGCGGAAGCCGTAGACCGTGCCGGAAATGATCTCGGCCACCTTGATGCTGGTGCGCTTGGTCACGCGCGCCTTGCAGGTCTTGCGGTCGAACCAGCCGTCGACGGACTCGTAGGTGGTCTCCACCTTGCCGTTCTTGGTCTTGGTCACGAGCCCCTCCCAGTGTGCGGGCACGGTGTAGTCGGTGGGGCTGCAAGCGACGGACACGCCGCCGTACTTGTTGCCGTCGACCATGCTGAACGTCCCCTCGGTGGGCCCGATCTTGATCGTGCCGGAGGTGAAGCCCTCGCCCTCGACGCTGACCGTGTTGTAGGTCTGCGTCGAGCCGTAGCCGTAGTACGCGTACGGCTGCTTCTTGATCACGATCTCGGGCGCGGGGTCGCCCTCGGTCGAGCCCAGTGGAGCGACCGACTTGCTCGCGCTGCTGTTCACCACCTCGACAGGGAGGCTCTCCACGTCGAACGGGAACACGAAGCGCGGGCGGTGGCGCGTCTCGCCGTTGCGGGGGCGCTTGTCCACCCAGCTCGGCCCGACCGAGACCTCGGCTGCTGCGTCGACCGCGGCGACCTCCTTCTCGGGCTCTGCCTTCTTCTTCTTCTTGGCCGGGGTGACCTTGGCGGCCTGCGGCTTGGGCGCCTCGGCTGTCGCGCAGCCCGCCAGGAAGGTCGCCGCCAGTAGAGCTCGGACGAGGGTGCTCATCACAGCGACTCGAGGTAGGCGGACAGGGCCGAGCGCTGCTGCGCGGTGAGGTGCAGCGTGTGACCCATCTGCGAGTCGTTGGCCGAGAGCATCTCGTCCAGCGTCTTGTACCGGCCGTCGTGGAAGTACGGGGCCGTGCCCTTGATGAACATGAGCGAGGGTGTGTCGAAGTTGGTGCGCAGATCCGCCACGGCCTTGCTGCCCACGTCGTGAACGGTCTTGTCCACGCCTGCGCCGCCCACGTGGCAACCGGCGCAGCCCAAGGTGGCGTCCATGAACAGGTCGCGGCCCGCCTTGATGTCGGTGGCGGAGGCGGTCTGCAGCTTGGCCGGTGCAGGCATCTTCTCCAGGTACTTGATCAAGGCTTCGAGCTCTGCGCCCTGGACGCCTGACCCGCCAAGCCGGCTGAAGGTGTTGCCGAGGTAGCTCTTGAGGTCACCGTGTTTGCCCTCCCAGCCGTAGGGCGCCGTCTCGACGGAGCGGCCTGCGAGCATGATGGTCTGGCGCGGGCCCTCAGGTGTCGACCAGGTGAACGCGTCTTCGCGTCCCTCGGGGTGGCAGCTCGCGCACGCCACGCCGTCGTTGGAGATGCGCAGGTCGTCGGTGGTGTGGAAGATGCGGCGGCCCCGCGCGAGCTCGGCCACCTCTTTGGGGGGGTCGTAGGCGAGCGCGATGGTCTCGATGCCGCTGTCGCGCAGATCCACGATGCTGAGCTGCGCGTCGAACTGCGACCAGACCACCGCGCGCGCGGACTTGTCGTCGACTGCCAGGCCCGTCGGGCCAGCGGGCATTTTCCAGCGGCGACGCTCGAGCCGGATCGGATCCGAGCCGCGGGTGTCGAGCTCGAGCAGCGTGTCGACGCCCAAACAGGTCACGAACAGCGTGCCCGTCGATCCGCGCGTCGCTGCCGTTCGCGGCAGCAAGCACTCCTCGGTGAGCGGGGTGCCGAGCGACATGACCGCCTTGGTCATCGAGCGCTCCGCGGCGGAGTCGATCACCGTGACGATGGGCGCCTCCTTGGGCAAACCGTCGCGGCTGTCGCCGTAGTAGGCCTGCGAGCGCACGTTGGGATCTCCCGGCTCGACGGTCACCATCGGCACGAAGATGCGCCCCTTGGGCATGGCCTGCGGCTTGGGCTGAGAGGGCGCGCCCGGAGGCGCCTTGCCGGCCAGCGGCACCTTCTCGCCGATCTCGCCCTCGGTCTCGGAGGTGATGCTCTTGGCCAGCGCGTAGCCTTGTGCGCCGCCGCGGCGCTTGTCGTTGGGCAGCCGCGCGGCGAAGGGCGTGCTGCGCTCGACGCCCAGCTCGACTGCGCGCACCTCGCGTTTGGCGCTCGCGAGATCAATCACGCTGAGCTTGGAGCCGACCGCGTGCGACACGAAGGCGCGCGTGCCCTCCACCATCACCGAGCGGGGCTCGCGTGGCAGGTCGACGGCGAAGCTCGCGTCCATGCTCGCGGCGTCGAACGCGGTCAACGCGTTGCCGAAGCCGCTGGTGACCAGCAGGCTCTTGTCGTCGTCGGTGACGGCCAGGCCGTAGGGCTCCACTGGCACCGTGCGCTTGCACAGCTGACCGAGCGGCGCAGCAGGGTCGGCGCCCGGCTCCAGCATCACGACCTCGTTGGTGTTCTTCAGCGTGGCGGCGACGCGTCCGTCGGCCATCACCACCACCTGCACCGGCGCGCCTGGCAGCACCGTCTTGGCGATCTCTTCGCGCTTGTCGACGTCCACGGTGTGGATCGCGCGGCTGTCCTCGTCGGCCACGTAGGCAAGTGTGCGCTTGCCGTGGGACGCCAGCACCACCGCGCCACCTTGGCGCAGCTCGTCGAAGCGGGTGGCGCCCACTCCTGGTTGCTTGCGGCCGCAGCCTTGGTCCTTGGGCGCAGCCTCCATCATCTTGGCGACCGTCGGGGTCGTTGCCTCGGGTTGCTCGCCACAGCCCGAGCCGAGGGCACCCGCCGACAACAGCCCCACCCACAGAAGACCACCAAGGACCCTTCGCATAACGCTCACCTCCGGGCCCACCGAGCCACCTCGGTGAACCAACTCAACCAACGAGATTCACTCGGCTTCTTGCGTGCCCCCGAGGCCCCGCCAGCCCTCGGCTCAAGAACGTCGCCGGACGCGACCAGAACGTGACATGGACGAAGCGACTGACGAGAAGTTCCCGGGTCCGCCGGTTTTGTGACCGAGGATCTAGCTGCCAGCGTCGTCCTACGCTGACCCTCTTGGACGCATTCCCCGCGTTCTGTCTTGGGGAGCAGCATTCAGCCGTGCAAACATTTGTCGGCCGGCTCGTATCTCTTGGGGCGGAGCTGGCCTCGTGCCCTCCGGACGCGAGCCTTACTTGTGGAAGGAACGACAGAATGAAGAGTTTGGGTTGGTGGCGTGTGGGCCTGGTCGTGCTGGCGCTCGTGCCGATGTCCGGCTGTGTGGTGACGGTCGAGGGTGGCGCCGAGGAGGCCAGCGATCGACGGCTGGAGAAGAAGGGCTGGGTCAAGCTCGGGGAGCGCTTGGTCAACGGCAAGGGCGACAAGGACCGGATTCTGGTGGGCAAGGTCGAGGGGCGCTTCCGCCGTGTGATGATCGTGGTCGAGCACAGCTCGATCGAGCTCTACGACATGGACATCGAGTTCGCCGACGGCTCGCATCACTCGCCCAACCTCAAGGCGCGCTTCGGTGAGAACGAGCGCAGCCGGCAGATCGACCTGCCTGGCACCGCGCGCGCGATCCGCGACGTGACCTTCAAGTACGGGAACCTCCCCGGGGGAGGCGCCGCCACGGTCGAGCTCTGGGGTCTACCCTGAGCTGAGCTGAGCTGCGCGGGCGCGAGCGGCGCTGGGGCACGCCGTAGCGCCTGTGGCGCTACGCTCGCGGAGCGTGCGCCGTGTGGCGTTGCCAGCGCGCGGCCCCGAGCCACGCCGCCACACCCAACACGCACAACAGCACGCCGCCCCCCAACCCCGGAGGCTGGTAGCGAAGCCGCACCACGCTGTCGCCCTCCGGCACCATCAGCCCCACGCGGTGGTCGAACGACGCCACGCGCACCTCGGCCTCGCCAGCCTCGTGGTCCACCGTGCCGCTCCAGCCGCGATCGAAATTCATGTTGTAGATCACGCGCGCTCCACGTTGCGCGCCACGCACTTGGATCTCGGCGCGGCTCGGCGTCCAGCCGCTGATCTCGGCGCTGCCGCCGCCGACCACGTGGACCTCGCCGCGGTAGCGGCGGTCGCGCGCGGCGAGGGCGCCGAGCTCCTCGAACGGGGGCACCCCGTAACACTTGATGACGCCGGTGTTGGCGAGCATCGACAGGTACAGCGGCGCTGCCCAATCGCGAGGCAAGTACTGGTGCGGGGGCCGCTCCTCGAACTTGAACGTGGGGCTCTTCGCGATCGCGGGCGCCTTCAGGATCATCGCCTGCGCCATCGGCTTCTGCGCCACGCTGGCGATGTCGAGCCCGAGCGCCAGCACACACGCGAGCGCCGCGTGCTCGGCCCACCAAGCGCGCGCCTGCGCACGCTCGACCCAGCGGCCCAGCCACGAGGCCAGCACCAGACCGCACAAGAACGCCGCCGGGTACAAGAAGCGCGACGGCACGTGTTGCGATCGAAACAACGGCAGCTCGTGGAGCAACGCCCACGGCGAGAGGCGGTGGAACGCGCCGAGCCCCAGCAGCAGGAACAGCGCTGCGATCAGCTTGAGCAGCTGCTCCTTCTTGCCGGTCGCGAGCACGAAGGCCAAGATCACCAGCACCACGCCGATGGGCGAGAGGTACATGCCCCACTCGTGCCAGCCGTACGGGCGCACCGGCGCCGGTCGATCGAAGAACGCTTGTTGCCGAGAGGTGAGGATCGGCCACAACGCCGAGAGCGGCAGCACCTCGGTCGAGTCGATCTCGCGCGGCGCGCGTGAGAACGTGGACAACATCGGCAAGAGCTTCGGCGCGCTGAGCATCACGCCGAGCGCGCCGCCCGCCGACAGCACGGCGATGGGACGCACGCTTCTCTCGACACCGGTCGAGAGAAGCGCCCACAGCGACAGGCACAGCACGGTGTGGGGCAGGGGATAGATCCCGCCGCTGTACACCAGCATGGCGAACACGACGCCCAGGCCGCCGAGCCAGTGCACGCTCGCGCCACGCGCTCGCGCGCGCTCGAACGAGTAGAACGCCCACGGCAGCAGCGCGTACGCGAGGTGCCACGCGTGCCCCGAGGCTGTCTGCAACCCGAACCGGCCGTTGCACGCGAACACCACCACCGCGGCGGCGCGCCCCGCGCGGCTGGTCGTCAGGGTGCCGGCGGCGAGGTAGGTGCCGGTCGCCCCGATCAGCGCCATGCCCAGCACCTCGATCCGGATCGCGCTCCGGATGTCGAGCAGCCAATAAAAGGGCAGCCAGGGCGACACCACGTTGGTCGCGGCCTCGATGTAGCCCCAGGCGGGGAAGCCTCCGCAGGCGTACGGGTTCCAAGCTGGCAGCTCGCCGTAGCTGCGCAGCGACTCGATCGCGAGCTGGCGGTGCGCTGTCATCACGTCCCAGTCGTGAAAGCCGTAGGTGTCCCAGCGCGCGAGCCAAGGAGCGAGCACCCACAGGGGCGGGAGCAGGACGCAGAGCAAGGCCAAGCCCCGCGCCAGCGTGGCGCGCCTGGCGGCCGGGGAGCCCCAGCCGCGCGCCGCGACCGCTCCGAGCCAAGCCTTGAACACCGCTCTCTTCACGGAGCGGCCAGGCTACTCGCGAGCGTCGCTTTTTTCGCCAATCAAGGGCTCAAGGCGGCTACCAAAGCCAGGTGGAACCGACCCGAAGCTTGCCTCGCGCTTCGCTAGCGCTGCTTTCGCTCGTGCATGCCGCCTTGTTCGGCGTGGCGGCTGCGCTGTTGCCTTGGCCCGACTTCACCGTCTTCGGTCTGTTGGCGGGGCTGCTCGCGTTCGGGTACGTGATCACCTTCGGGCTCGCGCTGCTCGGCTCGCCGCGGCGCGCGCTCAGCTGGCGGCTGACGTCGCTGCTCTCGCTCGGCATGTTGGGCTACTTCACCTACGCGACACTCAGCTCCGGCTTGTACGTCAACTTCCTGTACGAAGGCGTCGGCCTCGCGATCTTGGCTGCGTCGATCGCTGCGTGGTGTGTCGGCCTGTTGTTTCTGTTGCCGCTCGCGCTGTGGGGCATCAGCGCGACCGGAGGCTTGTTGCGCGCCCGCGCCGAGCGCGGCGTCGGAGGGGGAGCAGCGGTGCTGAGCGGCCTGGTGCTGCTCGGCTTCTCGGCGGCATCGGAGGCCTCGGCTGCGCGCAGCACGCCGCGGATATCGCTGCCTCCCACCGCCATCGACAGCGCCGTGCGGGAGGCGCTCGTGGGCTACACCTGGCCGGCCATCCCCAAGGGGGGCATGCCCAGCTTGTTCGTGCCCGAGCCGGGCGTCTGTCCAACAGCGCCGCAGCGTTCGGCGGGCGTCACGGTGTTCGCGACGTTCCTGAACAAGCCGGGCGACGGCAAGGGCGCTCAGCCCACGCTCGGCTGTCACCAAGCGACGGATCTGGAGACGGCGCTGGTCTCCGTGCGCGCCGCGCTCGCGGAGCGGCACGCGTTTGGCGACGTGGTGATCGACGTGGTCGAGAGCTCGCGCGCGCTGCCGAACGTCGGAGCGCTGTTCGGCTCGGTGGTGGTGCGGCCGGGGCTCGAGGGCGTGTGCAGCGAGGGCATTTGCCTCTTGCCTTGGCAGCTGTTTGGTCTGGACGCGTTCACCGAGGCCGCCAACATCGCGGCCTTGCAGGCAGAGATCGGCGTCACCGCCGCCGCTCTGCGCAAACACCTCGGGGTCGGCGGTGCCGGTTTCTCCGGTCTGTTCGCGTTTCGTACGCGCACGTTGCACCTCGACAAGAACGGCAAGCTCACGCCGCTCGAGCACCTGCGCCCCACGCGTCAGGAGCCGGACAGCGAGAACGTGGACAAGGCGATCCGCCTGGCCACCGAGTACATCGTGCGCTCGCAGGTCAAGGACGGCCGATACCGCTACACGATGCAGCCGTTCACCGGCGTAAGCTCGTGGGAAGGCTTCAGCGTGCCTCGCCAGGCGGGCACGACGCTGGCGCTGTGTGAGGCGGCGCGCTTCCACGCCAAGGCCAAGGACTCCGCGCAGTCGTCGCTCAGCTTCCTGGCTGGCCTGGTGCAGAAGTCCGGCGAGGCGGGGGGCATCGTGTTTCCCAAAGGCGCCAAACGCAACGCGCCGCTCGGCCCCACGGCGCTGTCCACGATCGCGCTGCTCGGCTGCCGGCCGCTGGTGGGCGACAAAAACGACGACGCGATCGTTGCGCTGGGCCATGGCATCCTGCAGATGCAGCGCCCGGACGGAAGCTTCCGCCCGCTGTGGGACCCCAAGACGGGGGCGCCCATCGATGGACAAGACGCGCTCTACGCGGCGGGGCAGGCGGTGTTCGCGCTGGTGTTGTGGGAGGGCTCGCACGGCGACGGCCTGCCGCGTCCACCCGGTCTGGCCGACGCGATCGACCGCTCGATGAACCATTACGGTGGGCCTTACTGGGACATCCCGCTGCGCGACTTCTTCTACCTGGAAGAGAACTGGCACTGCCTCGCGGCGCGCGCGGCGCTGACGCACCACCGCAACGAGAGCTACGAACGCTTCTGCCTCGACTACATGCAGATGAAGAAGCGCTTCATCCAGTCGCCGGACAGCGGCGTCGACGCGGCCCACGTCGGCTCCTACGCGTTCGGTCACGTGTCTCCGCCGCATCACGCCGCCGCGGGCGGCTTCGCCGAGGCGCTCGCCGCCTCGATGGCGATCAAGAAGGTGCGCGGACTCGACACCAGCGACGACGAGCGCGTCATGCGCTGGGTGCTCGGCTTGGTGGTGCACCACCAGTACCACGAGTCGACCTGCTTCTTCTGCACCCGCAAGCTGCACCTGCCCGGCGGCTTCAGCGAGAGCGCCGGTTCGCCGGTGGTGCGCATCGACTTCGTGCAGCACAACATGAGCGCGCTGCTCCACGGCGGCGCCGAGCTCGGCTTTCTGTAGAGGATGCGGCGCTGGACGGGCTGGCTCGCGCTGGGGGTGCTCGGTCTCGGTCTGTGCGAGCTCGCGGCGTCGGCGCGGGCGCGCACGACGGCGCCGACCGAGGCGGAGTACAGCCAGCTCCCGGCGCTCTTGGGAGCTGACTTTCAGCCTGGCGATCTGGTGGTGGTCAGCCCCCGCTGGGCCGAGCCCCACGTGCGCGCGACGCTGGGGGACGCGTACTTCCCGCTGAGCGCGCTGGCGCGCAGCGACAGCCAACGCTTCTCGCGTGCGATCGAGATCTCGCTCTCGGGGCAGAGGTCGAGTGAGCTGGCAGGCTTCCGCGAGCTTTCCTTGCGTGAGCACGGCCCGCTCGCGGTGCGCGTGCTCGAGAACCCCAAGCCCGAGCCAGTTTCGTTCGACTTCGTCGAGCGCCTGGGCCCCGCACACGCGAGCGCGTTTGGCACCGAGCCCGCGGCGCCGTGCGCATGGTCGACGCGCTCGCGCGTCGCGTCCGGCGGCTTGGGCGGGCACCCGACCTACCCGGCGAGCCGCTTCGAGTGCCCCGACGGGTTTCACTTCAACGTGTCCGCCACGATCATCGCCGACGAGAAGTTCCTGCCGCGGCGCTGCATCTTCGCGCACCCCCCGTTCGCGGGGGAGCGCGTGGTGCGCTTCGAGCGCGTGAAGCTCGCCGAGCGGATCGTGGGTCACGCGGGGATGTACTGGGTGATCGAGCGAACGAGGCGCGGCGCGCCGGTGGACCTGCGCATCACGGTGAACGGCGAGGAGCTCGGGCGCGTGACCCACCAGGACGGCGAGGGTTGGAGGCGCTTCGAGCTGCCCCTCGGAGGCCACGCGTTCGCGCAGGATGCGACGGTGGAGTTCGCCGTCTCCAGCGGGGACCCTGCGAACCGGCACTTCTGCTTCCAGGCGGACAGCCGATGACCACCGAGGGGCGCCGTGGGCCGAGCGTCGCGCTCGCGCTCGCCCTCGGGGCGCTGTTCTTGTGGCTGTTGCTCGGCACCACCGAGTCCGTCGGCTACGCGCGCGACGAGGGGTTCTACTTTCACGCCTCGCGGCGCTACGCGGAGTGGTTTCGGCTGCTCGCCGAAGATCGCGGCAAGGCGCTGTCGCGCGCGCAGATCGACGCCGCGTGGACGATCAACCACGAGCACCCGGGGCTCATCAAGTCGCTGTTCGCGCTGAGCCACCTCTTGTCGACCAAGCTTCGCTGGTTCAGCGAGCCGGGCACCAGCTTTCGTTTCCCGGCCATGGTGCTGGGCAGCGTGATGGTCGCGCTCACCAGCTACTGGGCCTCGCGACGGCACGGCCTGTGGGCGGGGCTGGTCGCCGGGCTCTCGCTCGCGTTTTTGCCGCGGGTGTTCTTCCACGCGCACCTGGCCTGCTTCGATGTGCCGATCACGGCGTTGTTCCTGCTCACGTTCGCCTGTTGGGACAAGGCGCTGCGCAGCGCGGGACCACTCTACCCGCTGCTCACGGGGGTGGCCTTTGGCCTCGCGCTGGACAGCAAGCACAACGCCTGGTTTTTGCCGATCGCCTTCGCGGCGCACACGCTGCTCTGCCTGATCTGGGCCCGGCTCGAGCGGCGCGCGCTGTGGCCGGCCGTGGAGCGCCAGGTGTGGTCGCTCGTGTCGATGGCGCTCTTGGGCCCGGTGATCCTGGTGATGTTCTGGCCGTGGCTCTGGCACGACACGGTGGCGCGGTTCCGCGAGTACGCGGCCTTCCACGTAAACCACGAGTTTTACAACATGGAGCTCTTCGGCGAGACGTACTTCCAGCCGCCGATGCCGCGCTCCTACGCGCCGGTGATGACGCTCGCGACGGTGCCGCTCATCACCATCGCGGTCGGCGTCGTGGGCGTGGCCGTGCGGGTGCTCGACTTCGTGAAGGACCGCAGCGAGGAGCGCCGCAGCAGCCACCTGACCACGCTGTCGTGGGCGCTCGCGATCGGCGTCTCGTACGCGCCGTGGCTCTCGACGAGCACGCCCATCTTCGGCGGCACCAAACACTGGATGACGGCGTACCCCTTCTTTGGCCTGTTCGCGGCGACGGGGTTCGTGTGGCTGGTGGAGCGGGTCAGCTCCCTCGCGCGCGAGACCCAACGCGAGCGGGGTGCGAGCTGGGCTGTGCGGGCCGCCGCGCCGGTGGCGGCGGTATGTGTCACCGCGTCACCCATCGAGCAGGCGCTCCGCGCGCACCCGTGGGGCCTGAGCGCGTACACGCCGCTGGTCGGCGGCGCGCCGGGCGCGGCAACGCTGGGCCTGAACCGCGGCTTCTGGGGCTACACCACCGGCTCGGTGACGACCGAGCTCAACAGCCTGCCCGAGCGCACGAAGGTCTACCCGCACGACACCGCGCTGCCTTCGTGGAACATGCTGCTCGAGGACGGCCGCCTGCGCCGAGACCTGCGCGCGGTGTGGTACGTGCCCGAGGCCGATGTCGCGGTCTACCACCACGAGATGCACATGCAGATGCAGGAGTACCAGGCGTGGATCGCGTTCGGCACGGTGCAGCCGTGGGTGGTGCGCGGGCTCGACGGCGTGCCGGTGGTGTGGCTGTACCGGCGGCCGGACTGACGGCTTACACGAGCCCGGCGGCGGCGCGGTCGAGGAACTCGGTGACGGCGGCGAGCAGCGCGGAGTTGTCGCGTTGATCGTAGGCGGCGAGCATCTCCTCGTAGCGGGGAATGTTCTCCACGAACTTGTGCACCGTAGCAGGGTCGCTCAGCGTCGCAGCGAAGGCGCCGAAGCCCTCGCGCTCGAGGTAGCGGCTGTTGAGCACCTGCTCGAACTGGCCTGCGAGCGGCACGGCCAGCATCGGCTTGTGCAGGAACACCGCCTCGCCCATGAGCGTGAAGCCGCCACCGGCGACCACCGCGCGCGAGCTGGCGAGATCGTCGATGAAGCCCTGCTCGCTGAAGGGGCGGAAGGTGATGTTGCCGTCGACCTTGTCCTCTTTCAGGTCGCGGATCATGCCGTACGCGCGCACCGGCAGCCCGGAGCGCTTGAGCGTGTCGGCCAGGCCCTCGTTGCCCTCGGCGGTCTGGTAGACGAGCAAGTGGTCGCCGCGCCTGGCGCCTGCCTTCGCCGCCAAGATCTCGGGCCGCAGGATCGGTGGGAACAGGCGGGTCTTGGGCTTGCGGATGGTGGGCTTGAAGAAGGTCGTAATCAGGTACTCGTCGCAATAGGGGAGCTTGCCTTTGACGAACGCCTTGGCGATCTGGAAGTCGGTCTCGTGGCCCTCGTAGATTTCCTTGGGCAGCTCGCAGCGGTTGATGATCTGCATGTTGTCGATCGACAGGATCGGCAGCCGGTGCGCCTTGGCGTACAGGTACGTCCACGACTCGAAGTCGCTGATCACCACCTCGGGCCGGAACGTGCTGAACAGCTCGAAGTACGCGGCGATGTTCTGGGGCAGACCGGTGGCGCCGTTGAGCACGTTGCTCCACAACGTCTTGCCCTTTCTCACCCGGTTCTCCTCGTAGATCATGTGCAGGCCGTGAATGCGGTTCACACCCTCGAAGCGCTTCGAGAGGAAGTCGACCGCGCGACCCGACGCCATGATCTCGATCTCATGACCCTCGTCCACGAGGTGCGAGAGCACCACCCGCGACCTCATCGCGTGCCCCATGCCTTCGCCCACCACGCCGTAGAGGATCTTCACGGGGCGAGAGTGTAGCAGGCTGACGTGGCGCGTTGGCGGCGTGGTATCGTGTCCCTCGTGGCACGTCGCACCCTTGGCTGGTCGAAGCTCGCGCTGGCGCTCCTCGCGCTGAGCCTCCCGTCACTGGCCGCGGCTGACGAAGCCGCCGCGCCCAAAGATGCGCCCGCGCCCCCGGCCTCGGACCCGGCGCGTGAGAAGGCGCTGGTCGAGTTTCGCGAGGGTGTGGCGCTGATGGCCGCCAACGACTGGGCGGCGGCCGTGATCAAGCTCAAGTCCGCGGGTCGCTTCGCGATGAGCGCGCAGGTGGCGTACAACATCGCCGAGTGCGAGCGCCACCTGGGCAAGCTCGTGTCGGCGCTGGGCAACTACCGCTTGGCGCTGGCCAAGGCGGAGGCCAGCAAGGTCGAGAACGTGCTCGCGGCCGCGCCCGCGCAAATCGAGGCGCTCGAGAAGCGCATCGTCACGCTCACGGTGACCCGCAAAGAAGAGAAGCCCAACCCGCGCGCCACCATCGAGCTCGACGGCGTGGAGCTCGGCCCCAGCCAGATCGGCAAGGCGTTCCGCACCGATCCTGGCGAGCGCACCTTCCGCGTGCTGGTCGGCGGCGAGGCCGTCACCACCGAACGCGTCAAGCTCAGTGACGGAGAGGTGCGCGAGGTCAAGCTGACCATTCCCGTGCCCACCGCGCTCGGTGGCGGCGCGGACGAAGACGCGGCGGGTGGCCCCAGCATCCCCGGCATCGTGCTGACCGCGTTCGGCGGCGCCAGCTTGATCGCAGGCGGCGTGTTCATCGGCCTGCGGCAGGCGGCCATCAGCGAGCTCGACGATCTGTGCGGGGGTGACACCAGCTGTCCGCCCTCGGCCGAGCCCACCGCAGATCGCGGCAGGCTCATGACCGGCCTGGCCGAGGTGTTCTTCCCGGTCGGCGCCGCCGCGGCGGTCACCGGCATCGTGCTGATCGCCACCATGAGCGGCGGCAAGAAGGCGGAGGAAACGCCCGCCGTCTCGCTGCTGGCGCCCGACGGCAACGGCCCGGGGCTGGGGCTCAGCGGCCGCTTCTAGCGGCCTTGGGCCGGGAGAATCTTGCCCGAATCGCCGGCTGAGGCCCGGGTCAATTGACGGCATTTGGCGCCGTCGCTAAGAACCCGGCATGCGTCTCGTTTCCCGCCTCGCGTTGGTCTGTTCGTTGTTGGTCCCGGCTGGCTCGGCGTTTGCCCAGGCGGAGGCTGCTGCGACGCCTGTGGCGCCGCTGCGCGTCGCCGTGCTCGACACGCAGAAGGTGCTGCGCGACTCGGAGGAGGGGCTGCGCATCGAGGCGAACCTGCGCAAGCTGTTCGACGCCAAGCAAGCTGACCTGCTCACGCGCGAGAAGCAGCTGACACAGGAGTACGAAGACCTCGCCAAGGAAGAGAAGGCGAAGGGCAAGTCGGACGCCGCCCTCGAGAAGAAGAAGAACGACTTCAAGCAGAAGTACGCGGTGTACCAGCAGAACGCGATGGACTTTCAGCGCGATTTCGCGAAGAAGCAGAACGAGCTCTACAACCCCATGCTGCAGAAGATTGGCGCGGTGGTGATGGGCATCGCCCAAAAAGAGGGCTTCGACGTGGTGGTCGAGAAGCAGGCCGCGGTCTACTTCCGCAAAGACCTGGAGATCACCGAGCGCGTGATTCTCGCCTACAACGCTGGGGATCCTGCGGCGAGCAAGGACGATCCCAAACCCAAGAAGGCGCCCGCCAAGGACGCGCCCAAGACCCAGCCCAAGAAGGACGCGCCCAAGAAGTAGAGCGACGTCTCAGCCCGAAGGTCTCAGTTCCCTTCGCCGGGCTTCTTGATGGAGGGCGCTGGCGGCGCCTCGGTCGTGGCCTCGGCCCCCGTGGCTGTGGGGCGCACCGTGAGCGGCTCTGCGCCCGGCGGTGGCTTGGTGGTCGCGCCAGGCCGAGCTGCAGGCGGCGTCGCGGGGCCAGATCCTGTCGGGCGCGACGGGGCGGACGGCGCGGCGGTCGTGGGTTTTGTGGTGACCGGGCGGTCCTCGACCGGGGGGGGCGTCGCCGCGGTTGCGCGGGGCTCGTCCACGACAGGCATGGCAGGGTCCGTCGGTTGTGCCGCCACTTCCGCGCTCGCGGCGGGAGGCGCCGGCGGCTCAGGCGCCGGCGCGGGAACGATCGGCGGGCGGATCGCGGACGAGCTCGCTGCGCTCGGCCGCGCGAGCTTGGACAGCGGGGGTCGCGTAACGGGTGGCGCTGAGGGCGTCTCGGCCTTGGGCCCGTCGGACTTGGCCGCTTCTGGGCGCGGCGGCGGCAGAGACCGCTCGCCTGGGAGGCTGTCGGACGGGGGGCGCGGTGGCGGCTTGAGCGGCAAGGCGGCGAAGAACGGCAGGCTCTTGCCGAGACGCTCGCGCGCGAGCTCGATGATGCGGAACACCTCGGGGATGCGCTCGAGGTAGGCGTGGCGATGTTCGGCGCGGCTGATCTTGCGCGCGCGCTCGCACACCAAGGTGAACCCCGCGTCGAGGGCGAGGTTGGCTTGCTCGTCTTGCTCGTCGGCGATCAGGGACTCGATCAACGTGAGGTGCGTGAGCTCCTCCCACTCTTCCATCGGTTGCTCGGCGAGCAAGCGCACCGCGTCGCCCGAAAGCGCGATGGCCTCCTCGAGCGCGCCACGGGAGTACGCCACGGCCGCGCAGATGAAGCGCGCCGTAGGCGAGAGCACCGGCACGCTGCGCACCTCGGCCTCGACGAACGAGGCGAGCGCAGCGGCGGCGGCCAGATCGCTCGCGTCTTGCATCTCGTGCCCATCGGCGCGCGCCTGCGCGACGCGCCACAGGAGCAAGAGCGCCTCGTACACGCGCGCGTGGATGCGAAGGCGCGCCGCGCCCGTCTCGTCCGCGATCCGCCCGGACTCGCGCTCCATGTCGATGCCCCGGTCGACCAGGCCGAGGCGCGCCTCGGTCAGGCCCAGGTTGTTGAGCGCGAAGCCCTCCAGGATGCGCATCCTGCGATCGCGCGAGTCGCCGAGCGCGCGATCGAGCAGCCAGCGCGCCTCCTCGAACAGGCCGAGCAAGTTCATGCTCGAGGCGGTGTTCAGCCGCGCGCGCGTGGCCAGCACCACCTCGCCCGCGGTCTCCGCGATGTCGATCACGCTCGGTCCGTTGGCGACGACCTCGGACGGATCGGCGAGCTGCATCAGCGCGAACAGCCGCGCGTCGAGCACGCGCACCAACGCCTCGCTCGAGCCGCTCGCGCGCGCGAGCACCAGCGCCTCGTCCGCGAGCTTGAGCGCGTCGCGTGGCTTGCCCAGATCCACCCAACCGCGGACCTGTGCGGCCATGAGCTTCACGCGGGTGGCGGGCGAGACTCGATGGGACATCGACGGGTCGAGCGCGCGCGCCACGCGCTCGTCGCCTTCGGCCGAGCGACCGCTCTCGATCAGCGCGGTCGCCGCCAAACACTGCGCCTCGGCCCACATGTCGCTGGCCTTGTCCGCGAGCTCTCCCGCTTCTTCGGCGGCGCGCACGCCGTCCTCGAGCCGGCCGAGAGGGATGCGAGCCTTGGCTGCCGCCAGGAGCAGCTCGGCGCGGACGTCGTCTTGGGGACCGCAGCCAAGGCCCCGCTGCGCAAGATCCAGCGCCGTCTCCAGGTGCGCGCCGGACGACAGCGCCTGCCGAGTGGCCTTGGCGTACAAGCGCGCAGCGCGATCGAAATCCTCGCCAGCGTCCGCGTGTTTGGCGATCAGGCCGACGTCCGCGTCACCCTTGGACTCGAGCCAGGTGGCGGCGAGTCGGTGCATCTCGGTGCGGTCCTCCTCCAAGATCGAGGCGTAGGCGGCGTCGCGCAGCAGCGGGTGACGGAACGTCCACTCCGGCTCGCCGGAGATGCGGCTCTGCGGCTGGCGGGTGATCACCTCGTCTTGCTCGAGCTGCTCGAGCAGCGGCCCGCCCTCGCGCTCGGCCAGCGCGGTCACTGCGCCGGTCCAGAACACCGGGCCGATCACGCTCGCGGCGCGCACCGCCTCGCGCATGGGCTTGGGCATGCGATCGAGGCGAGTCTGCAAGAGGGCGTGCACCGTGAGCGGTAGCTCGTCTTGCCCGCTGTGAGCGGCGCGCACCAGCTCCTCCAGGAACAGCGCGTTGCCGCCCGCGCGCTCCACGATGCTCTGGCGTTGGCGCGCGTCGCCCGCGGGTAGCGCGACCCGCACCAGTTTGTCTGCTGCCTTCTGCGACAGTGGCGGCAAGGTCAGGCGCGTGGTGTTCTTGTTGGCCCACAGGTTCGGAAAGCGCGTGTCCACCTCGGGCCGACCAAAGGCGAACACGGCGAACTTGAGATCGGGGCAGCCGAGCAGCCAGTCGAGCAGATCCATCGTCGTTTCGTCGGCCCAGTGGGCGTCGTCGATCAGCACCAGCTGCGGCATCAAGTCGGCTTGCGACCGGATCAGCGCCTCGAGCGCCATGCGGGTGCGCGACTGCATCAGCTGGGAGCTGCGCCGGGCCGCGCGCAGCGGCTCGTCGTGCTCGTCCGGGAAAGGCACTCCGAGCAGCTCGCTCAGGAAGCTGGTCAAGAAGCGCAGCGGCTTGGGCAGGCGGAAGTGCAGGTGCTGGCGCACCTTGCGGATCTGCTCCTCGAGCGCCTCGCCGTCGTGCACGCCGATGATCGCGCGCAGCGCGCGGCCGAAGCACGAGAGGCTCGAGCCCTGGCTCATGGGATCGCCGCGGATGACCAGCACCTCGGGGGGCAGGCCGCTGCTCTCGAGACGCGAGAGCAGCTCTTGCCGCACGCGTGACTTGCCGATGCCGGGGGGGCCCGAGACCAGCGCGGCGCGCGGCGTCCCCTCATCCAACAGCTCTTGATACACGCTGACCAGCAGTGCCAGCTCCTTGTCGCGCCCGACCGTCGGCGTCGGCCGACCGAGGAGCAGCCGGGATCCGAAGCCGCTCGGATCCTCACGCACCAGCACCGCGCCGCCGGGATCGTCGTTGATCACGAAGCGACCGGCGAGCGCGGCGACGACCCCTGGATCCACGCGCGCTGTGCCGGGCGCGACGGTGCCCAGCTGTTCCGCGGCGCGCTCGAGCGCTTGTGCGGCCAGGCTGGTGGATCGGGTGCGAGAGCTCTGCGGCGATGCGATGGCGTGGCCCACGGCGACCACGGCTTTGGCGCTTGGCAGCGCCTTGGTGACCAGGAGGGCCGCCCGAGCGGCGCGCAGCGGCTCATCGCCCTCGCTCTGCGACAGACCGAGCATGGTGATCACGCGGCCGCCGAGCAACGTCTCCACGCGCGCGTTCTGCCCGATCGCCTCCCACAGCTCGGCGTGCAGGTCCGGGCTGAGGGTGGCCTCGCCCAGATCGAACAACACCGCCGCGACCACGCGCCGCTCGGCCGCTTCCTTTCTCGGCTTCTCGATCTCCGCTGGGCCCTCCGGCCGCGGCATCATCGGGGCCCTGCGGATGGCCGAGGCCGAGCGATCCGTGGAGGGCGGATCGTTGTTGAGCTCACCGACACGGGCCAGCGCGCGTGCCAGCTCGGCCGCGTTCTCGAAGCGCTCCGCTGGGCGCCGCGCGATGGCTTGGTGCACGACGCGATCGAGCGCCTCGGGAATGTCGAAGCGCACGCTGGCCGGCGCTGGGGGATCCTCGATCACCAAGCGCCCCAGCAACGCCACGATGTGCTCGGTCTCGAACACGTTGCGACCCGTGAGCAGCTTGAACAGCGCGGCGCCGAGCGAGTAGACGTCCGCGCGCGCGTCCACCGCCTCGCCGCGGGCTTGCTCGGGCGCCATGAAATGGGGCGTGCCGAGGATCGCGCCCTTGTCCTCCTCGAGGTCCTCGTCGGGTAGCCGCACGACGCCAAAGTCGAACAGCTTCACGTTCATGCCCTTGCCGCGAATCAGGTAGATGTTGCCCAGCTTGAGATCGCGGTGGACCACGCCCCGCGCGTGCACCGCGGCCATAGCCTGCGCGGAGCGACGGATCACCTCGACGGCATCCTTCATCCCGAGCGGCGAATGACGCTGGCGTTGGACGAGGTCCTCTCCCTCGAGCCACTCCATCGCGTAGAACGGTCGCCCGTCGGGCAAGAGCCCGTGGGTGATGTACTCCACGACGTTGGGGTGTCTGAGATCTGCGATCACCGCGATCTCGCGCTGAAAGCGCTTGCGCTCGATGGAGGCCGCGCTGCCACGCAGCACCTTGACCGCGACGATCCCGCCGGTCTCCTGATCGGTGGCGCGATACACGTCTCCCATGCCGCCGCCCCCGGCGCGGCCTTCGAGCACAAATCGATCGGTTTTCCGATCCAGCTCAGGAAGAGCCAAGGCCACCTGAGCCTACCCGAAGTCACTGAGCACGTCGCTGTGGTGGCGCAGGCGACTTCACGATGGATCTGCGGTCTACCAGGGTGTGCGAGGCGCATCATGGCCTACCATGTGGGTCGTGGCTCGCCTGTGGCCGGCTCTGCTCGTGGCCTTGCTCGCTTGTGACGACGCGCGCAGTCGCGCGTGTCTGCCTGGCGATTTCATCGAATGTCGCTGCAGCGGCGGCGAGGTCGGCTACGCCTCGTGCGACGACGAGGGTGCGGGCTACGGAGCGTGCGAGTTTTGCGGCAGCTCGCCGCTCGCGGCGGGCGGCGCCGGCGGCGGTGGGGGCGGTCTGCTGCCGTTCTTGAGCGAGTGCGCGACGGACGACGAGTGCGACACGGGGTTGTGCCATCCGTTCAACGCCAAGGGGCCGCACTGCTCACATCCTTGCGAGCTCGACACCGACTGCGAGCCGCCGTCCACGGGCTGCAACGGCATGGGCATATGCAAGGTGCCATGACACGCGCGGCGAGCTTGGTCGCGGTGTTGCTTGCGGCGCCGTCGGTCCACGCAGAGGACCTGGCAGCGCCCGAGGCCACGGCCGCGGAGCCGGAGCCGATCGAGGTCGAGGTGGTCGGCGACCGCGCGGACAAGCTGCAGAAGATCCCGGGCTCGTTCACGGTGTTGGGCAAGCAGGAGATCGATCGCGCTGCACCGCTCGACACCGCCGAGATGCTGCGCCGCGTGCCAGGCCTGTACGTGCGCGAAGACAGTGCCGGTGGTGGCAGGCTCGACATCGGCGTGCGCGGGTTGGACCCGGGCCGCAGCCGGCGCCTGCTGGTGCTCGAGGACGGCATCCCACTCGCGATCAACCCGTACGCAGAGCCTGACCTCTATTTCACCCCGCAGCTCGAGCGCTTCTCCAAGATCGAGGTGCTCAAAGGCAGCGGCAGCATCTTGTACGGGCCACACACCATCGGCGGCGTGGTGAACTTCTCCACGTTGCCCGCGCCGTTCGAGCTCCAGAGCTACGCCTCCGTGGACGTCGGCACCTTCGGCTACGTGCGCACGCTGGGTAGGTTCGGCGCGCCGATCCACGTCGCGGACGACGTCGAGCCAGTGCGCGTGCTCGGACAGGTGGTGGTCAAGCGCTCCGATGGCCCGCGCGACCAGACCTCGCAAGATCAAGACCTGCTGACCAAGGTCGTGTTCCCCATCACGCGCACCAGCCGCGCGACGATCAAGATCGCAGCCCACCGCGCCGAGGCCATCAGCGAGGACGTCGGCCTGCTGCGCAGCCAGTTTGCGCGAGACCCGAAGACGCCCGGGCTCTCCCCCGAGAGTCGCATGCGTCTGGGGCGGTTCGACGGGTCGGTGGTGCACGAGACGCACGTCTCCGATGACGTGACGCTCAAGACGCTGGGCTACGTCAGCGTCACCGATCGCGTCTGGAGCCGGCAGCTCTACGACCGCGTCCGTTCGGAGGACACGCGTTACGACCGCGTCGTGGGCGACGAGGTGCTGCCGCTCGGCGCCATCTACTTCCGGGACGCGGCGCGCGTGCTCGACCGCAGCTATTGGGTGATCGGTCTCGAGCCACGCCTGACCTCCAAGTTCCGCACTGGCAGCGTCACGCATACACTCGACACCGGCATGCGCGTGCTGGGTGAGCACGCCGAGCTGTCGGAGAGCTCGCGACTGGAGTCGGGCGTCGGCGCGCTGGTGTCCCGCGATGTACACAGCACGCTCGCGCTGGCGGCGTACGCACAAGATCGCGTGCTGGTGCGGGACTGGTTGGTGGTCACGCCAGGTGTCCGCGTCGAGCACGCGAGCTACCTGACGAAGAGCGAGATCTCGGGTGGGCTCAGCTCCGACGCCTCTGGTTCGTCGTCGTCGACGGCGGTGATCCCGGGTATCGGCGCCAATCTGGGCGTCGAGGAGCTGCTGGTGTTCGGTGGTCTCCACGCGGGTTACGCTCCGCCCCGAGTCACCGACACGATCTCGGCCGAAGGTCAGCTGGCCCAGCTCTCGCCCGAGCGCAGCACCAACTGGGAGGCGGGGCTGCGCTCCAAGCCGGTGCCTTGGCTCGCGACCGAGGCCACGTTCTATCTGCAGCGCTTCTCGAACCAGATCGTGCCCAATACCAGCTTGGATGGCACCACCGAGCTCGTGAACGGCGGAGCCACGGAGAGCGTGGGCGGAGAGGGAGCGTTGCAGGTGCGTGTCGGAACGCTGGCGGATCTCGACTGGGAGATCGATCTCGGCGCCCGCGGCGGCGCTGGGCGCGCGCGCTTCCTCGGCAGCCAACGCCAAGGCAAGCTCCTGCCGTACGCACCCGAGGGGACGTTCAGCGGCACGTTCGACGTGGACGCGCCCTTCGGTCTCGGCGCCGGGTTTGCCGCGAGCTGGACGGGAGGCTTCTACACCGATGAGGCCAACACCGAGGCGGCCGACGCGACGGGACGCGTGGGCCGTGTGGATGGCTACGTCACGCTCGACGCCAACGCCCGCTTCCGCGAAGCGACGACCGGCCTCGGCGCGTCGGTGGCGATCAAGAACCTGCTCGACCAGCCGTTCTTGATCTCGCGCCGGCCAGAGGGCATCTGGACCAGCGGATTCCGTCAGGTGATCGTCGGCGTCAGCTGGCAGTTGCCTCGCTGAGGTCGGGAGCGCGCGCCGCTGGCTCAGCTCTCTTGGGTGGCGAGGAAGTGGGCGTGCGTGTCGGCTCCGTGACGCATGCCCGTCACCCGCCCGCGGTCATCGAAGCGCCAGACATGACTTTCGAAGCGCTCGCGAATGGTCTTGCCGGTCTTGGGGTAGACGAACTCGACGTGGACGACACCGACGACGAAGTCGCCGTCGCCCATCACGGCCAGGACCTCGAAGCCCCGAAAGTCCATCTGGCCGAGGGTCTGGAAGAAGCGGAGCGCATGGTCGCGCCCGCGCCCTGGCTCGAGCCACGGCACGCCGTGACCCGTCGTCAATCCCATCTCCCACTCGACGTCTTCCGAGAGAAGCTCGAGGATCGCCGCTGCGTCCTTGGCAGCGAAGCTCTTGTAGATCGCTCTGACCGTCTCGGTGTTGCGCGTGACCTGGCTCATGATGTTCTCCTCGTTCGCGTAGGCGGGCCCTTCCCGCGCCGTCCCTACGCCAGGGCTATCCGGCTGGATGCGCGCGCTCGATACGCAGAGTGGCTTATGGATCTCGAGAGCCCCACGCGAGGCGTCTGCCAGCGCGGGCAGCTCACGCCGCCGTGCGAGACGAGCTCGGGTGGGGCGGCCGCGCGAGCGCGACGCGTCGCGCAGCCGAGCACGTCTCGCGTGACCACGAATCTGTTGGCAGTCGCTGCCGTGCGCGCGAGACTCGCAGCATGCGTATCCCGCTCACCGTCCGTGATTTCCTCGCGCGCGCAGAGACCGTGTACGGCGCCCGCGTCGGCTTGGTCGACGAGCCTGAACAGCCAGCTCAGAGCTGGGGGGAGATCAGCTACCGGGAGCTCGGGAGCCGCGCGCGCGCGTTCGGGGCGGCGCTGGATCGCCTGGGTGTGGGTCCGGGCGAGCGGGTCGCGATCGTGGCTCACAACTCGGCGCGCTTCATCGCCGCGCTGTACGGCTCGTGCATGTACGGTCGCGTGCTCGTCCCGATCAACTTCCGACTGCACGCCCACGAGGTCCGCTACATCGTCGAGCACGCCGGAGCGCGCGTGCTGCTGCTCGATCCCGAGCTCGAGGAGGCCCTGGCGGATGTCTCTTGTGAGCATCGCTTCATCCTCGGCGCGAGCACCGACGATGAGCTGTTTGGCTCCGGCGAGACGCCGGCCGAGGTCGTCCTCGACGAGGACGACATGGCCACGCTGAACTACACCAGCGGAACGACCGCGCGACCGAAGGGCGTCATGCTCACGCACCGAAACCTGTGGCTCAACGCCACGACCTTCGGCTGGCACGCTGGCATCCACGACCGCGACAGCTTCTTGCATGTCGTGCCGCTGTTTCACTGCAACGGCTGGGGTATGCCGTTCGCGCTCGCGGCCATGGGCGCCAAGCAGGTGCTGCTGCGCAAGGCGAGCGGCGCGGAGATCCTCCGGCGCGTCGAGCAACACGGCATCTCCTTCACGGGCGGCGCACCCGCTGTCATCAACGGCATCCTGGACGCCGCCAAGGGGCTCGGCGCCGTGCCCGGACGCGGCAAGTGCCGCGTGCTCGTGGCCGGCGCGCCCCCGCCAACCTCGACCATCGCGCGCGTCGAGACCGAGCTCGGCTGGGAGCTGATCCAGCTCTACGGTCTGACCGAGACCTCCCCCTTGATCACCATCAACCGGCGCCGCCAGGAGTACGACGCGCTGTCGGTGGAGGAGCGCGCGGGCAAGCTCGGCCGCGCCGGCGCCCCCGTGATCGGCACCACCATCCGCGTGGACGAGCAAGGGGAGGTGTTGGCGCGCGCCAACGTGGTGCTCAAGGGCTATTGGCAAGACTCGGCGGCGACAGAGGCCGCCATCCGTGACGGCTGGTTCCACACCGGTGATGGCGGGACGCTGGACGACGAGGGGTACCTGTCGATCTCCGACCGCAAGAAGGACGTGATCATCACCGGCGGAGAGAACGTGTCCTCGATCGAGGTGGAGGACTGCCTCGCGTCGCACGCGGCGGTCGCCGAGGTAGCCGTGATCGGGGTGCCAGACGAGAAGTGGGGCGAGACGATCAAGGCATTGGTCGTGCTCCGGCCAGGGCTCACGTCCTCGGAGCGCGAGCTGATCGACCACTGCCGGGCGCGGCTCGCTCATTACAAGTGCCCGACCACGGTCGAGCTGCGCGACGCGCTCGCGCGCACGGCCACTGGCAAGCTGCAGAAGTTCCTGCTGCGCGCGCCGTATTGGCAAGGGCGCACACGGCAGGTGAACTGAGCGGCGTAACGAACGCCGAGCTGGTGCCGGAGGCCGACTCCGCAGATGCCGCCAGGCTCGACGTCGCTGTGGTAGAGGTCTGCCAGCGTTGCCGATCACGCCATCTCGGGCTTCGCCGCCGATGGCTCCGAGCGGAGCGGCTACTTCCGCAGGCTGGTGGAGCTCGCAGCGAGCGGCAGGCACCCCGAGCTCGACGGGTGTGCCCCCGCAGCTCAGCGAACGCGACGCTAAGGCAGCGCCCCCGATATCAGCAGGCCAGACCCAACGAGACGCCGGGACGAGAAACGAGGGACACCCCTCTAGCCCCCGTCGACGACGTAGCGGCCGTCCTTCTCGATCTTCACCGAGGGGATGCGGTGCGTATCCTCGAAGGCCTTCTTGCCCGGAGCGAGCTCGCGCCAGAAGTCGTGGTGCACTTTGTATTTGGGGTCGGCGAGGAGCACGTCGAGATCGCGGCTGGGGAAGATGTGCACATGTGTGGGCTTGCCCTTCATGAACGCGGCCCAGCCGACCAGATAGATCTCCTCGATGCGCTCGTCGGTCATGGACAGGCAGCCGATCGACGCGCAGCGACCGTGGATCAGGATGTCACTGCCTGGCGACGGGCCGCCGCGCACCTTGTCCGAGGCGTTGGGGTAGTTCACCTGCGCGGAGAGGTAATAGCTGCTGGTCGGGTGGTAGTAGCCCACTTGGTAGAACCCCTCGGGCACCTGGCGGTCTCCCTCGTTGCGCTTGGGCCCAAGCTCGCCACTAGCTGCGCAGATGCCGTAGGTGGCGATCAGCTTCAGCTCGCTCTGGCCATCGCCGGCCCAGACCTCGAGCTCTGCCTCCTGCTTGAAGGCGCGAAACAGCACGTCGCTGGGCGGGAAGGTGACGCCGGCCTTGTCGAACAGCTCGTTGACGGTGGCCTGCTTGGCCTGTTTGGCATGCGCCACGCGTTGCGATCCGCTCCAGCTGAGGTCGGCGAGCCACTCGGTGGGCTCGCGCACCTCGCGTTTGGGAGGCGCCATCAGCGCCACGGTGGCAGCTGCGCTGGCGGACGCAGACGCCGGGCTGGCGCCGGCGGTCGCGGTCGCGGGGGCGTTGGGCGCGGAGGTGGCCGTCGCGGACTGGAGGGGCGCGGTGCTGAGCAGCGGCTCCGGACGAGCATCGCCCGCGGAAGGGGAACAGCCGAGCCCAACCAACCCCAACCCCAACCACCAGTGTCGCATCACTGTGCCCGTCGCGCGGGGAAGGCGGAGTGTGACGCGGGCAGCGCTCATGGCGACAGCCAGCCAATCTCTGCTGCGGTTTTGCGCCCAACCGCCAGCTCGCCGAGCGAAAGTGGCGGGTTGCTCTTGCCCTCGCTGACGGCCCGGTGGCGCGCCATCAGCTCGGCGCGGCGCTGTGGAAAGAGAGGCTGCTGATCGGGGTCGGCGAGGCCGTCGGGCACGAGCGGATGGCCGGCTTGGTCGTACTTGTCGGTCGCGCCCAGCGTGTGGAACAGCTCGTGCGTCACCACGAACAGGGCAAAGTCCACCATCGTCTCGTCGAGCTCGACTTGCACCACGCCGACGCGACCTCCTTGTTGGCTCAGACCCTCCACCGCTTTGCGCTTTTGGTCCTCTGGGGGACGGGCCACCACGTAGATCTTCGAGTCGTACTTGGCCGAGCCCAAGCCGGCGGCGTCATCTGCACGCGATGCGAAGCGGGACAGCTCCCACGCGAAGCTCGCGCCCTCGAGCAGGCTGTCGCTGCTCGGTGCCGCGGGGGGGCCGCGATCGACGGTGACCGGGCCAAACACGCGGAGCGCGAACGGTCGCTGTGGGCCGGCGCCGTGCCTCGCCCGCTCGCTCCGCAGCTGCTCCTCGAGGGCGGGGATGCGCGCGCGAATCGCCTCGATCACCGGCGGGGCGAGTGGCTTGTCGGCGATCACGATCACGGCCACGTCGAGCGATCGCGACCAGTCGGTGCGCGCCTTTCGGCTGCGATGATCCTGCCACGCGAAGAGCAGGAGGCCCGCGAGGATGCCGAGCAACACCAGCACCCGAAAGGCGAAGAACAGCCGCCTGCGGTGGGCGCGGCGTAGCTCCTCGTCGTCCTCGTGGTGGTGATGAGCGCTCAAGACGAGCGCAGCGTACCCCATGGTTGTAGAGTCGCGCCGTGGGCAGCGAGGTCGTGGTCGTCGGAGCGGGAGTATTCGGGCTGTGTGCCGCGGTGGAGCTCCGGCGCAGGGGCGCCGAGGTGACCGTGCTGGATCCAGGGCCCATTCCGCAGCCGGACGCCGCCTCGACCGACATCAGCAAGCTGGTGCGCTTGGACTACGGTGGCGACGAGTTCTACACGGCGCTGATGGAGCGCTCGCTTTTGCGCTGGAGGAGCCTCAGCGCCGAGCTGGGCGCGGAGCTGTTCCACGAGACGGGCCTGTTGGTGTTGAGCGGGGCGGCGCTCGCGCCGAGCAGCTTCGAGGGTGCGAGCTTCGACCTCTTGCGCGCGCGGGGGCACCGCTTGGAGCGGCTCGACGAACGCGGGATCAGCGAGCGGTTTCCGAGCTGGGCGCGCGGGCGCTACGTGGACGGCTACTTCAACCCGCAAGGGGGCTGGGCCGAGAGCGGGCGCGTCACGGCAGCGCTGCGGGATCTCGCCTTGCGCCTCGGCGCCAAGGTGGAGACGGGCGTGCGCGTGCTCGCGCTCGGCGCGCCGGCCGCCACCTCGGGTGTCGCTGCCGAGGACGGCCGCCGCTTCGCTGCGGATCAGGTGGTGATGGCCGCCGGAGCGTTCACGCCTTGGTTGGTGCCCGATCTCGCGGACCGCATGCGCGTGGTGGGACAGCCGGTGTTTCACTTCGGGCCCCCAGATCTTGCCGCGTTCGCGCCGCCGAGCTTTGCGCCGTGGGCGGCCGACATCGCCACCACCGGCTGGTATGGATTCCCGGCCCACGAGGGGGTGGTCAAGATCGCGAACCACGGTCCTGGCGTCGAGGTCGACCCGCGCGGTCCGCGCCTGGTGGGTCCGGACAAGGAGCCGCGGTTTCGTGCCTTCGTGCGCGAGGCGCTGCCTGCGCTCGAGGGCGCACCCGTGGTGCGCACGCGGCTCTGTCTGTATTGCGACTCGTTCGACGGCGATTTTTTCGTCGATCGGCATCCTGCGCGCCCAGGCCTGGTCGTGGCGTCCGGCGGCTCGGGTCACGCCTTCAAGTTCGCGCCGTTGCTGGGTGAGCTGATCGCAGACGCGGTCGAGGGCAAACCGCCCGAGCCGCGCTTCGCCTTCCGGTCGAGAGGCGAAGCGCGCACCGAGCACGCGCGCTTCTCCGGGAGCTGACTACGAATGCGCCAACTTGACGATCAGCGCCCCGGGCGGCAACGTGGCGCCTTCCTCGAGCGGTGACAGCACGAGCTCGCCTGGGTGCTTACCGTCACGCACCAGGAAGCGGCCTTCTGGCAACTTGCGCGGCACCATCGCGGCGCGGCCTTCGCGATCGAACTTCACCACGCCGAGTCCGACCTGCGTCGTCAGGAGCGAAGGAGGCACCCGTCGCGACGGCGGCGGCTCCGGCACGGCGGGCAGAGCGGCCACCTCGGGCTCGCCCAGGCCGGGATTCGTGTCGGAAGGGGCGCGAAAAACGTATTGGTGCTCGACCGTGGGCTCGAGCTCGCGATGCACCGCTTGACGGCCGGTGGGCAAGGCGACCTGGGTGGGCACGGGGGGCGGGCTCGGGATGCGGAGGGCGCGCTGCGCGGCGGCGAACGGACCGCGCAAGAAACCGGACGCGCTCGGCGGCGGCATGGTGGGCGGCACCGAGGCGCTCGGCGGGGGACCGCTGACCGGCGGCGGTGGCGAAGGCATGGTGGCGGGCCCGCGCGCTTCGGCGCCGGGTGGCGGTGCGGAGCGCCGACGGGGCAGCGGAGGAGGCTGACGCTTGAGCAACGCCACGTCGGGCCCCGCCGCGCCAGGGGGCGGACGCGTGGACGGGCGTGCCGGGGGAGGCGGCGGCACGGCTCGGCGCGAAGACGGCGGAGCCTCGGGCGCGGGCAGCGCTGCGAGCGGACGCGACGGCGGCGGCGGCGGCAGCGAGCGCAGCGGCGGTCGTGCGAGCCCGCTCGGCGGGGGCGGCGGCACTGCGAGGCCGCGCGCAGGCGGCGGCGTCGCGTGGTGGCTGCTCGGCGCAGGCGGCGGCACCGGCCGTGACGGAGGCGGCGGTGGGATGGGCGCGGAGATGTTGCGGCCCGGGCGCACGACGGTGGCAGACGCCGGCGGCGTGGTCGCGGGCGCCGAGGTTGCCGGCGCCGAGGTTGCCGGCGCCGAGGTTGCGGGCGCCGCGGCTGCGGGCGCCGGGGCGGGGGCGACCGCCACACCGACGCGCCCCGGACGGGGCACGCTCTTGGGGGCGGAGAGGGATTCCACGTTGGACTCGTTCCGAGCGGTCGCGCTCATAGCTACCTCGTGGGGGGCCAGGTCTGTCCACTCTCACTGCAACAACCGATCCTGGCTTCGCGAGCGCGCGGTCCCGCAGATCCAGCGACAATCGCTCACCCTCCCACGTGTGCGCACGCAGCCAGGGTGGACCGTTGATCCATCAGCTGCTGCGCTTCTGCTGCAAGTTTCCGCCTGAGTGGCTCAGGACATGTCCGGCTGGGCGTCGGGCACGAGCGACGGATCGCGCGGCGTGGCTACGGTGCAAGGCTCGATCTGCCAGATCTCGCGCGCGTACTCGTTGATGGTGCGATCGCTCGAGAAGCGGCCCATGCGCGCCACGTTGTAGGCCGCCTTGCGCGTCCATTCGTCCTTGTGCCGGAAGGCGCGGTCCACGTCGGCTTGCACCTTCTCGTAGGCGGCGAAGTCGGTGAGCACCATGTACTGGTCGAAGCCCAGCAGATCGTCGACCAGCGGCTTGAAGATGTCTGGCTCTTCGGGGCAGAAGAAACCCTCGTTCACGAGCTCGAGCGCCTCGGCGAGCAGCGGGTGCGTCTCGAGCGCCCGCCGGCCCATCAGCCGGGCGCGGCGCCGCTCCTCCACTTCCGCCGCGGTCAGCCCGAACAAGAAGAAGTTCTCTTCGCCCACCGCCTCGCGGATCTCGATGTTGGCACCGTCCAAGGTCCCCACCGTCAGCGCGCCGTTCATGGCGAGCTTCATGTTGCCGGTGCCGGATGCCTCCATCCCGGCGGTGGAGATCTGCTCCGAGAGGTCCGCAGCTGGGATGATGCGCTCGGCCAGCGACACCCGGTAGTTGGGCAGGAACACCACGCGCACGGCGCTCTGTCGCTTGTCGGCGTTGATCACCTCGGCGATCGAGTGGATGAGCTTGATGATCAGCTTGGCGCGTCGGTAGCCCGGAGCGGCCTTGGCGCCGAAGATGAAGGTGCGCGGGTGGATGTCGTCTCCGCGCTTGGCGCGCAAGTACAGCGCGACGGCGTACAGCGCCGCCAGGTGCTGGCGCTTGTACTCGTGCAGACGCTTGATCTGCACGTCGAAGATCGACTGCGGATCCACGCGCAGCTTGGTCAGCGAGAACATGAGCCGCGAGAGCTCGAGCTTGTTCTCCATCTTGATGGTTCGGAGCAACGTCCGGAACTCGGCGTCCTCGGCGTGGGGCTCGAGCCCGCGCAAGAGGTCCAAGTCCTTCGGCCAGGCGTCCGTGCCCAGGCTGTCGGTGATCAGCTTCGCGAGGGCAGGGTTGCACTCGAGCAGCCATCGGCGCGGCGTGACGCCGTTGGTCTTGTTGTTGAAGCGCTCCGGGTAGAGCTCGAAGAAGTCTGACAACAGATCTTGCTTGATCAGATCCGTGTGCAGCTGCGCCACGCCGTTGACCGAGTGTGAGCCCACGACGGCCAGGTGGGCCATGCGCACCTCGCCTGCTTCGCTCACGATGCTCATGCGGGCAATGCGCTCGTGATCGTGCGGGAACGCGGCCATCACCTCGCGCAAGAAGCGACGATTCACCTCTTGGATGATCTCCAGGTGTCGCGGCAACAGTCGCGCGAACAGCGCCACCGGCCAGCGCTCGAGCGCCTCGGGCAAGAGCGTGTGGTTGGTGTAGCCGAGCGTCGCGACCGTCTCGCGCCAGGCCTCGGTCCACTCCACGCCGTGCTCGTCGACCAGCACGCGCATCAGCTCTGCGATGGCGATCGCCGGGTGCGTGTCGTTCAGCTGGATGGCGACGTGGTCGCTGAAGTTGGTGAAGCCCTTGTGCTGTTTGGTGTAGCGCCAGACGATGTCGTGGATCGAGCAGGCCACGAAGAAATACTCCTGCTTCAGGCGCAGCTCGCGCCCCTGCTCGAACGAGTCGTTCGGGTAGAGCACCTTGGAAATCACCTCGCTGGCGTTCTTGTCCTCGACAGCCTTGAGGTAGTCGCCCGCGTTGAACAGCTGGAAGTCGAACTCCTGATCTGCGCGCGCGGCCCACAGGCGCATGGTGTTCACCGTGTTCGAGGCGTAGCCCGCGATGGGCGTGTCGTAGGGAACGCCGACCACCTTGGTCGCAGGCTTCCACAACACTTTGAACCCGCCGTTGCGCTCGTCCGGGACGTGCATGGTCTGGCCGCCGAAGCCCACCGGCACGGTGTACTCCGGGCGGGCAAACTCCCAGGGGTTGCCGAACTTCAGCCACTCGTCGGCGCGCTCCACCTGGTAGCCGCCGCGGATGGCTTGCTCGAAAATGCCGAACTCGTAGCGGATGCCGTAGCCCAGCGCAGGCAACGAGAGCGTGGCGAGCGACTCCAAGAAGCAGGCCGCGAGTCGACCGAGGCCGCCGTTGCCCAGGCCGGCGTCGGGCTCGTGCTCGAGCAGCTCGTTGAGATCGATGCCGATGTCGCTCAGCATCTTCTCGAACTCGCCGTACACGCCGAGCGCGACCAGGTTCGAGCGCAGCGCGCGGCCCAGCAGGTACTCGGCAGACAGATAGTAAGCGCGCTTGACGCCCTGCTCGTAGTACGTGCGTTGCGTCTCGATCCAGCGCTCCACCAGCTGATCGCGCACTTGCAGGCTGAGCGCCATGAAGCGGTCGTAGTTGGTCGCGGTGCTGGGATTCTTGGAGCGCGCGAAGCGCAGGCGATCGACGAACGCCTCACGCAACGAGATCTGGAGCGCGGAGGGCGAGAGGTGGTTCGGAGGAGTGCTCATCACCATGAGGGCCGGACGCTATCACGTCAGAGCGGTCCTTCCGTGAGCCCGTGCACGAACTGGCGTACGAAGGGGTCGCGGCTCTGTTGAGCCTCCAATGTCGTTCCGTCGAAGATCAGCTTGCCGCGATACAACATGCCTACGCGATCGGTGACGGTCAGCAAGCGATCGAGATCGCTCGAGACCATCACGACGGTGGCGTTTTTTGCGCGCTGCTCCCGTCGCAAGAGCTCGAAGATGCGCTGCGAGGTGACGGGGTCGAGCCCCGCCGCGGGCTCGTCATAGAGCACGATCGGCGCGTCGATCACCGTCGCGCGCGCCACGCCGATGCGCTTCTTCTGCCCGCCGGAGAGCCCTGCGGGCGCGCGGCCTTCGAAGCCCGGCAAGCTCACCACCTTGAGCCGATCCGCGACGCGCTCGGCGATCTGCGGCTCGCCCAGGTTGGTCATGCGCCTGAGCGGGAAGGCGATGTTGTCGGCCACGTTCAGGTAGTCGAACAGCGCGTTGTTCTGGAACAGCATCCCGAAGCGCTTGCGAAACTCGGCCAGCTCGAGCTCGTTCATGGCGTGGATGTCTCGTCCCTCGACCAGCACGCGACCCGAGTCGGGCCGCACCAGCGCGGCGAGCGTCTTGAGCAGCACGCTCTTGCCCGACGCGCCCGGGCCGATCAGGCCGTACAGACAGCCTCGCGGCACCTTCAGATCGACGCCGCGCAACACCGGCATGCCGTCGAACTCTTTGGCGACGTTCTCGATCGACAGGACGACGTCCGACATGCGACTCAGAACGTCGTGCGCACCACGTCCATGCGCGGGTGAGCCGGAAAGCCCATGCTCATCACCGCGGACTTGACGCAGCTCGCGTGAGTCGGGCTCGACGGCGTCGTCACCACCGTGACGCCCACCGCGCGACCGTTCTGAATCGCGGCGCAAATGCTCACGCCCATGTTCGAAGGCACGCCGCACGAGTTGAGGTAGGTGCCCTTGCTGAGCGTACCGGCGTAGCTGCCCGCCGTCAGGTCCGGTGGGATACCTTTCTGAGAGTAGTCTTCGACGTATTTCGCTTGGGCTGCCTCGCAGCTGCCGCCGCCCGCGATCTGCGGGTACGAGCCGCCGCCCACGCCGCCGACCGCCCCGCCGCCAGCCTTGTTGCCCGTCTTGCCAGCGCTGAGCGCCGCGTCGCTGTCGACGTTTTGCGCCTTGTCCTCGCGCACCGTCATCTCTTGCTCGTTGCGGCTCCGCTCGCGCAGCCACCAGGCCAAGCCCGCCGCGACGATCGCAGCGAGCACCGTGCCACCCACGAGCGCCTTCCACTGCGTGCGGTGGCTCTCCGCGGCCACCACTGCCTCGAGCGCCTTGCGCTCCTGCTTGATCTCGCGGTTGAGGCCGGCCTGCTGGGCGAACAGCGCGAACTCGGCCCAATCGTCGATCGGCTTCTCCAGGCCGCTCTGGGTGTCTCGCAGCGTGTTCTCTCCCACGAACTGGTGCGAGGCGATCTGCTGGAGCAGCTCCACCGCCGTGAACGGCCCGTGATCCATGCCGTCTTTGACCACCACGTAGCGTGGCCGCGGGTCGCTCTCGAGACGCTCCTTGAGCGCGGCCAAGCGAACGGTGGGATCCTCGGGACCGGAATCGATGCCGGCGGGCGACTCCGCCACGTGGAAGGGCCCGTTCTGAACGATCGCGAGGCCGCCACGCGAGCTCGGCGGCACGGCTTGAGCCTGGACGCCTCGGGCGCTGGAGGGGGCAGGGGGCAACATCGACAGCGACACGTCCACGTCGAAGCCGGCGTCGTGGTCCAGGTGCGACTCGTCCGCCGAGGGGGGCGGCATCGACCCTGCCGGTGCCAAGTGATGCACTGCCTGGGCCAACGCAGCCAGATCGTGCGGCCGGTGCTTGGGGTCGGCCACCAGCGCCTTGCCCAGCACCACCTCGAGCTGCGGCGGCAGCGACGGGACCACCTCACGGGGACGCCTCATCCCCGGCCCCACGTTCTCGCCGGTGAGCAGCTCGTACAAGATGGCGCCGATCGCGAACACGCTGGCGGTGGGTTGGCCTGGCTCGCCCTTGCGACACTCGGGGGCGATGGCGGTCTTGTCGCGGGCGTGGGTGGGGAGCTCACTGGCCAGGGCCAGATCGACCTCTGTGCCGGCGCTGCCGTGGCGCAAGGCAGAGGGAAACACGAACAACCGTTGCCCTTGCGCGTGGAGCGCGGCGAGGTGCGTGCACAGCGGGACGATGATCGCCACGGCTTCTCGCAGCGTGAACAGCTCCCCCCGCACCCGTTTGATCTCGATCGCTTCGCGCAGGGACCCGCTCTTCACGGCACCCTCGCTGGTGGTGGCTGTGGCCTGCATGGACATGCGTCCCACGCAGGTTACGCGCCTTCGTTCGCCGATCCAACGGGATCGCCGGGCGGCCTGGGGCGAGAGTGCACGACATTGGCGCCGAGTCGGCCCAGGCTCGCGAGGGTTGGCCTTTGTTCTTGATTCAGCCCGCGCGCCGGTCGATGGCCCGAGGACATGGCTCTGCGCTTGGGGCTCACCTCGGCCGTCGCGCTCGCGTTCGCGCTCTCGGGCTGTGATCCGCCATCGACCCACGTCGATGCGGGCGACTTGCGCGGCGTGTTCGATGCGCCCTCCAGCAGCGCCGCGAGCAGCGCGCCCAAGCCCAAACGTAGCGCCGACGTCGCCGCGCCCGAGCCGACCCAGCGCGAGGGCGAGCGCTCCTGCGTCACCGAGTCGGGGACCCCCAAGAAGGTGGACCGCGTCGTGGGTAGGCCCGCGTGCCGCAGCGCCGAAGTGCTCGAGTGGCGCGACCCCACCGGCGCCCCGCGTTACGCCTGCCTGTACGGTCAGAACAACATCGAAGCGCGCGCCCCCCTGCCGGTGGTGCTGTTCTTTCACGGCGCCGCGCTCGGTCTCGACGACCCCAGCAGCATGTCGAAGCTCACGAACCTGCGCGGCAAGATGGGCGAGGCGGATCTCAGCCGCGACCCCAAGCGACCGGGCTTCTTGATTTTGGGCGTCCAAGGGCGCGCGCTCGACGACGGGGAGCCCGGTAGCGCGTTCGACGCAGAGCACGCCTCGAGCCAGAACCTCGATGTGCTCGCGGTCGACCAGTTCCTCGACCAGATCGTGACGCGCAAGATCGCCGATCCCAAACGTGTGTACGCGGTGGGCACCGGCCGGGGTGGCGAGATGGCCGTGGCCTACACGCTGCTGCGCGCCGACCGCGTGGCTGCCTTCGCAGCGTTCGCGCCTCACCCACCGAGCGTGAAGTGGTCGTGCGACGGGCCCGAGCCCCCAGGCATCACGCTGTATCGCGCGTGCGATCGCGTCGTGCCGTGCGAGGAGATCGAGTCGTGGCTGCTCGGTCGCGAGCGCGCCGGCGCGAAGAACAGCAGCCTGCGCCTCGGCGAGGACGCCAAGACCGAGCCGAACTGCACGCCGAAGAACGCCTGTTCGCCCCAAAAAGGCGAGGCCAATCACGGCCGCTGGCCCAAGTCCCGCGAGGCCGACGTGCTCGCGTTCCTCGGCGCGCACGCGCTCAAGTAGCGGCGTCGACGCTGGCGGCGCCCGATCACTCCGCCTCGTACGCCCCGATGCTGGGAGGTGCCAAGTAGCACGCGCCGTCGCGGTCGCCAGACAGCTCGGGCAGGGCGCTGCCGGCGCCGAGTGCGGGGCTGCCGGCGCCGAGGTGGAAGTCTCCACCGCCGGCGAACATCGGGTCGACGCCGGTGAGGCCACCCTGCTCGGCCGAGGGCAGGTCGGGCGCGGACGCGCCTGGGTCGTCGTGCGCGTACCAGAGGTTGGTCTGGAAGCTGAAGCTCTGCGCATCGGTGTTGCCGCCGACGTTGACGTGCGCGCCCAGCACGCTGGCCTGGAAGTAGACCAGGTTGTTGATCACGCGCCCAGCTTGCGCCGGCTCGAAGCTGTAGCCGCCGCTGCTGGTGGTCTCCTGCAGAATGCGGAACGGCCAGCGCTCGGGATCGACGATGGTGTTGTTCGCGGCGAGGCAGTCGACGCAGCCGACGAACGCGAGCGAGGCGGTGCTGCCTTGGATCAGGTTGGCGAGCACATGGATGCGGCGCGCCTCCGCGTTGGCCTGCGACGTCGACAGCGGCGGACGGAAGTACTCGAAGCCAGTCGAGCCGCCGAGGTTGACCGCGCGCTCGCCGGCGTCGATGAAGGTGTTGGCGCTGATCACGATGTCCGTGCTGCCGCCCTTGCACTGCACGCCGTTGCCAGAGAGCTCCTCGAACTGGTTGAACGCCACCACGCCGCGGTGGCAGCCGACGTGATCGATGCCGCTGCCGGCCATCGACCCGCCGCAGCGCGCGATCTCGCTGCCGAGCACCCAGAAGTCGTTCACGCCCGAGAGCTTGAGGCAGTCGTTGTTCCCGCCGGTGCCGATGTCGTGGATCGACAAGTCGCGGAACACCACATAGCGGGTGGCGTCCTCGCTTGCGTAATCGGCGCCATCGTCGGCGTTGATGCCGTTGGCGGTCGACCCGGTGATTTCCAGATCGTGGATCACCAGGTAGCGCACGCGGCTGAGGTGCAGCCCATTCGGACCGCCCTCGATCACCGGCCTCGCCTCGCCCGCCGCGCCGCCGATCCAGATGGGGGCGCCGTCGCTGCCGGCCAAATCCGAGAGGTAGGCGCCGCCGGGGTAGGTGCCCGCGTGCACCACGATCGCGGTGCCGGGCGAGGCTTGGCTCGCAGCGTGATCGATGCTGGCAAAGGGGGACGCGGCGCTGCCGTCGCCGCTCTGATCGCTGCCGCTGGTCGCGACGTGCAGCTCGGCCGTGGGCGAGAGGCCATCCTCGATCGTCACCGGGTCGCCGCAGGGCAGCGGCGCGCTGCCTCCACCGCCGGTCGAGCTCGAGCCGCCGACAGGTCCGCCCCCCTGGGCGCTCTCTCCTCCGGAACCGCCGGTGCTGTCGCAGCAAGGGTTGCCGGTGGCGGTCGAGCCGCCGTCCTCCACATCGTCGCCTGTGCTGCTGCTGTCTCCGCAGCCGACGAGCAACGCAGAGAGCCCAAGACCGAGCAGGAGGGTGCGCTTCATGGCCGGACATGTCGCAAGGTGCGGGCCACACACCAGCGCTCCGGATCGCCTACGTTCACCGCGCTGCGGGCGCCACGGAGGTGCAAGCGGTTGCATGGGGGGTGCAACGGGCTGCGCCGCGAGGGCGGCGCCAGGGCGGCGTCACGCGCTCAGGCTGCGGGATCGCGCGTGGCGCGTCGCTTGCTGTTTGCTCCGCCATGAACACCTTCTCCGCCCTTCGGCTCGGCGCGGTGCTGTTGGCTTCGACGTTGCTCGCGTGTGGCGACTCCGGCACGTCTTCGGGCGGCAGTGGAGGGGCGGGCGGAGAGGCCTCCGGCGCGAACGGCTCCGGTGCGGGGGACGCAGGCGCGGCGGGCGGTGCGGGCGCCGGCTCAGAAGGTGGTGGAGGTGGTGGCACGAACAGCGCCGAGCCGGCGCGCTACGCGCTCGAGCTCGTCTCGCCGCGGGAGGCGGGCACGGCCCCGGCGAGCGACGCGAGCGGACACGCGATGCCGAGCGGACACCGCTCGTTCAAGGCGTACCCGGGCATCGAGTACAACGTGCGCGCGGTCGTGATCGGCGGCTCGTTCCCGTACCGCTTCTCGCTCGCCAACGCGCCCGCGGGCATGACGGTCGACGAGCGCACGGGCGAGATCTCATGGCCGGATCCGAGCGCGAACGCCACGCCCACGCTCACCGTGCGTGACGCCGAGGGTACGGAAATCTCCGAGCCGTGGACGATTCAGGTCGGCACGAGTGGCTTTCGCTTCGTGGATGCGGTGACCGGCAACGACGGCAACGCGGGCACGTTGGCGAGCCCCTGGCGCACCCTGGCTGGCTTGCGAGAGAACGGTGCGGCCGGCGAGATCGTCTACTTCCGAGCGGGGACATACACGACGGACAACATGCCTCTTTCGGGCAGCGACACCTGGGTGCGCGTCGAAATGAACGGCGTCGTCCACCCGGTGCAGTGGATCGCGTACCCAGGCGAGACGCCGGTCATCGACAACGGCTATGTGGGAGCGGGCGAGACCGGTCAGTTCCTTCGGCTCAGCGGCTCCGACACCCACCCGGTGTACCTGGACGGCTTCGAGATCCTCGGCGCTTGGGACAAGGGCCTGCAATTCGGCAGCGGCACGGACTACGCCACGTTTCGCAGGCTCTCGATCCACGACGTGGCCGAGGCCATCGACGGCGCCAACTCGGCCGGCATCATGGCGCTCTCGAGCTACGGCGACCCGAGCTGGTACGCGGCGTACCAAGACTGCGACTTCTTCGACAACGCGCCCGGTGGCATCAAGCTTTACTCCCACAAGAAGGTGCTGTGGGAGGACCTCAGCTTCCGCGACTCCGGTGGTGGACCCGACCTCAAGTCGCACGTGCCGCGCTTCGAGGTGCGTGGCTCGAGCTTCACCAACATGAGCGGCCCGTACTGCGGGCTGTTCGGCAACATGAACTTCGGCGGTGGCAGCGAGGGGGAAGCCGCCAGTGGCGAGGTTCGCTACAACTTCATGTCGTGCGGTGACGCGCCTGACGTCTACGCCATGGACGTGAACCAGGACGGCATGGCCGCTCAGGTGGATCTCTACCGCAACACGTTCGTGGGCACCGTGCGTGTGCGCAACACCGACAGCGCAGACGGCATGTTCCACTTCGACGCCAACGTGATCGTGAACAGCAACGAAGGCACCGACCACGTGAGCCTCGAGGCGGTCAGCGACCCGTCGCGCGTGAGCTACGTCGACAACCTCAGCGGCGCGCCAAGCGAGGGCATCGTCGACGCAAGCGGCGCGCTCACGCCGGCGTTCGCCGAGTGGCTCGGCTTGCGCGGCCACGTCATCCCCGATTGAGGGTCACGGTTCGGCGACGAGGTTGGTTTTCAGCACTTCGATCTGGCCCTGGCGGGCGTAGTCGATGGCCTCGCCGAGCACGCGCGCCGCCTCTTGGGGCGCGTGAAAGCCCATGCTGTTCTCGGCCGCGATGAAATCGAGACGCCACTGGGCCTTGCGCTGCAGCACCAGCGCAGGGCCGAGCGCGTCGGGTGTCGCGCCTGCTTGTTTGGCGAGGTCGACATAGTCGATCAGGGCCGACACCGCAGCTCCTCCACGCTGCAGCAGCTGATAGTTGCGGTCTTGGATCTTCGCCACGCGCCCCTGGATCTCTTGCTCGCCGGCGCGGTGGCAGCTCTGACATGCGCGGTTGACGTTGAGCAGGGGACTACGCACCCAATGGTCGGTGATCTTCGAGGCCCCCTCGCGCATGTACGGCATGTGGCAGTCGGCGCAGGAGACGCCGCTGCGCGCGTGGACGCCCTCGCTCCACAGCTCGAACTCGGGGTGCTGCGCCTTGAGCACCGGCGCTCCCGTCGTCGCGTGCTTGTAGTCGACGAAGTCCGTCCCATCCGGGAACTTGGTTTCGTCCCAGAACGCCTCCAGGTCCTCGGCGCGCAGTCCCTTGCCCCAGGGAAAGGTGAGCGGCATCTTGGTGGAGCAGTAATACTCGACGTGGCACTGCCCGCAGACGAACGAGCGAAGCTCGTTTCGCGTGGCGTCGCGGTTCGGATCGTAGAGGGCCTCGCGCTTCGTGCTGCGCCAGGTGTCGATGGAAGAGATGGCGGGCACCGCCGCGTCGGACGCAGCGAGCGCCTGGATTCCGCGGATGAAGCCGGGGCGCGTCACGCGCAGCGCCATGGTCTTGGGGTCGTGGCAGTCGACGCAGCTCACGGGGTGCGCGTGGCCGCCGTCGTGGAGCTTCTGGTTGAGCTCCTGGTAGCTGAACGTGAAGCTCTTCTCGAAGCCCTTCATCGCGTCTCCGTCACCGAGCTCGCGGTAGAGCGGCATGACCGAGGCGTGGCAATGCAGGCAGGAGCCAGACTGCGGCTTGGTCAGGCGCTTGGTGGCCTCTTGATCGGCGAGCATGAAGGCGTGACCGCGCCGGTCGCGGTAGTCGATCGCAAAGGCGTAGCCGAGGAACATCTGCTTCAACCAGGGGTCGCGGTCGGCTTTCTGATCTGGCAGCGCCTCGCTCCCGCCATGCCCGCCGTAGCGAGTCTTGGTCGGCAGCGCCGTCTTCTTGTAGCCGTCGTATTGGTGCGGCCAGTTCTGGCCCCACTTCTCTGGGTCCGTGTCGTCCTCTCCGACCTCGACCACACGGACGAACGTCTGCCGCTCCTCGACCTTGCGCTCGAAGATGTTGGTCAAGAGCGCCGTGAGCCCCGCGCCCACGACCGCGGCGACGAGCAGCGCGGTCGCGTAGCCAAGTCGGCGCTTGCGGCGCGCCTTGAGCGCATCCTCACGCCGCGCGGCGGCCTCTTGCTCCTGCCTGCGGAGCCCGGCCTTGAGCCGCGCGGTGTCGCGCAGGTTGTGCACGGACTCCGGAAACAGCGAGTCGGGAGGCAACGAGTCCGGCGAAAGCGAGTCCGGCGGGAGGGATGCAGGCTTGGGGGCGCCGCTGCTGGGTTCGCCTGGAGCTCGTTTGGGATCTTGGCTGTCGGGCTTGTTCATGGGTCCTGTTCCGTGTTCGGTCGGTACGGTCCACCCAACGCTGCGCGCTCGCCGTGCCCGGCTCCGGCGTGGCAATGGAGGCAGCCGCCGTCGTCGTGCTCCTTCGCGACGTTCTCGCGCGAGGTCATGGAGTCGATCATGTCGGCGTGGCAGCGGGCGCAGTTCGCCACGAGGATGCGGCGGCTCTCTGGCCGCAGCGCGATCGGTTCGGCGAAGGTCTGCGCGGTGAACTCCTTGCTGTGCCGCCAACCGTTTTCGCCCTTCGCCAGGTACTTGGCGACGAAGTCGTGAGGCAGGTGGCAGTCGACGCAGCCGGCGTTGGCGTGATGGCTCGAGGCCTGCCAGCTGTCGAGCTGACGACGCATGATGTGGCAGTTCGCGCACGCGCTGGGATCGGTGCTGAAGTACGAGAGCCCCTTGGCGTAGCTGAAGGTGTACCCGCCGATCCCCGCGGTCGCGCCCAGCGTGATGGCGAGCGCCACCAGCAAGCGGCTGAAGCGGCGGCGGGGTCGGGCAACTGCTGCAGGGGACGACACGCAAGTTGCGCGTGTGCAAGTGCCGCGCCCGTGTACTGTCGGGCTGTCTGCCGAAAAACAGGCCGCGAGAGCCGCGACGCGGCGCAGATCAACGGCGGCTTGCTGCAGCGCATCGTCTGCGCTGGCGCGAGCCGTTTGCGCCTGTGGCGTCAGCTCAGCGAAACCAGCCGTCGGCCAGCGGATCGTCGAGCAGCGGGCCGCCGGCGCGCCCGATCGGCAGCGTGGGGCCGTGGGCCGTGAACCAGGCGGCGCGGAGGTCTCGGTCGCTCACCGGGCCGTCGTTGTCGTTCGCCGAGCGCGCGGGTCGCGGCGGGGCGACGACGACGCCCACCGATCCTGCCAGAAACCAGCGACCAACAGCCAAATGACGAACAGAGCTCGAGCTCACGGGGACTTCCTTTCGAGAGGCCCATGGTGGCCTCATGGAGACAGAGTGCCGCCCGGCTCGATGTGAACGACTTGCTACTTGGCGACCGCCTTCGCCATGCTTGCCGCGAGGCTGGCGGCGTCGAGGCCGTGGTGGCGAAGCACGTCGGCGTTGCTGCCGGAGACGGGGATCTCGGTGACGCCGAGCTTGGTGAAGCCGAGCCCGCTCGGCCAGCCCTGGCTCGCGAGGGCCGCGGCGACGAAGTCTCCTTGGCCGCCTTGCGTGTAGTGGTTGTCGACGGTGAACAAGTGCTTCTTGCCTGCGACGGTCTGCGCCAGCCAGGCGCCGTCGATCCGGTTGAGCCATGGCAGGTTCACGACTTGCGCGGAGACACCTTGCGCAGCCAGGAGCTCGGCGGCGCGGTACGCCTCGCTCAGCATGACGATGCCGTAGGAGATGATCGCCACGTCTTTGCCCTCGCGCAACGTGACGCCTTGCCCAAGCGTGGGCGAGTAGCCAGCCGGCAGCGTGAAGGGCACCACGTAGGGCACGCTCACGAGCCGCAGGTACGCGCTGTCTTTCGTCGCCTCGGCGCACCAGCGCAGCAAGAGCGGCACCTCGGCCTCGCACGATGGCTCGCACATGACGAGGCCAGGCGTGCCGCCGAGCGCCGAGATGTCGCGCACGCTCTGGTGCGAGTGGCCGGGGCCCCCGGGCAAGAGCCCCGCGAGCGAGGCGATGTACACGACCTTCGTGCGCTCGGTGGCGTTGTTGTAGATGTGCTCGTTGGGGCGCGTCGCGAGGAAACACGCGAACGAGTGACACAGCGGCAGGTTGCCCGACAGCGCGAGGCCACCCGCCATGCTGACCATGTCCATCTCCGCGATGCCGCACTCGACGAAGCGCGTCGGGTGAGCCTCCTTGCTGGGCAGCTGGCCGGTGTCGACCATCAGGTCTGCGTCGAGCACCACCGCCTCGGGGTGGTCATCCAGCAGCGACTTCAGCGCCGGGGCGTACGCGCCGATCAGGCGTTGCGGCGGGGGCGAGGGAGGGGCCGCGGGGCGCTCGACCTTCTCGAGCTCGGGCCGCGGCTGGCCGAGCGCATCGAAACGCTGGTTCAGCCGATCGATCAGCTCTTGGGCGGCCCTCGTGTAGGCGCTCGCCTCGGGCGCCCCCGAGTGGAAGCGGTAATACGACACGTCCGACTCGAGCGAGGTGTGCTCCATGAACGAGACGCCGCGGCCCTTGACGGTGTCGGCCAAGATCAGGTGTGGCCGATCCTTGACCGACGACAGCTCCGACAGCGCGGCAGCGAACGCGCCGATGTCGTGCCCGTCGATGCGCTTCACCGCGCACCCGAAGGCGGTGAACTTGGCGACGAGATCGCCCAGATCGCTCGTGTTCGCGACGAAGGTGTCGCTCTGGAGCTTGTTGTGGTCGACGATGATCGTAAGCTCGTGCATCTTCAGGTTGCGCGCGCCGACGAGGGACTCCCAGTTCTGACCCTCTTGCAGCTCGCCGTCGCCCGTGAGCACGAACACGCGGCCCTCGCGTCCCGCGAGCCGGTTCGCGAGCACCATGCCTTTGGCCTTGGCGATGCCCATGCCGAGCGAGCCGGTGTTGGTGACGATGTGTGGCGTCTCGACGTCGGGGTGGCCGGGCAGGCCCGGGAGCTGCCGCAGGCGGTGCACGAGCTCGGGATCGAGGCGGCCGAGGCCGATCAGGATGGAGTAGAGCGCCGGGGCGTCATGGCCCTTGGAAGAGAAGAACAGGTCACGCGGGCCGTCGGTGCGGGCAGGGAAGCTGGCAGCGAGCGGCCCTTTCGGCAGGCGCAGCTCCTCGAGGTGGAGCCACGCGAGCAGGTCCAGGCTGGAGAAGCTCGAGCCGATGTGGCCGGAGCCGGCGCGCGCGATCATGTACAGCGCGTTCACGCGGCAGAGGTCGGCGAACAGCGCCGCGCGCTCGGTCTTCGCTACGTTCATCTCGCGCACCCGCGCGAGCGTCGTCTGCGGGACGTAGTAGAGAGTGCCTTCGACCGCGGAACCGACCAGATCACCCATGGTGCGCCTTCTTTTGCCGGCCCAAGGTGCCGGCGCCGCGGACGGGTTAGCACAGCCGCGGCCAAGGCACGAAACCTGAGCAGGGTTTTCGAAGAAGCTCAGCGATCGAGCGCCCGCTCCAGCCGCTCGCAGAACGTGGACAGTACTCTCACCCGCGCCAGCCGCTTGTCGTTCGCGGGCACGATCGTCCAGGGGGCCTTGGTGGTGCTGCAGCGCGCGACCATCTCGTCGACGGCCAGCTCGTAGTCGCGGCGGCGGCTGCGATTGCGCCAGTCTTCCTCGGTGATCTTGTACTGCTTCGCGGGGGTGGCTTGGCGCTCGGTGAAGCGGCGCTCTTGCTCCTCGTGATCGATGTGCAGCCAGAACTTCAGCAGGATCGTGCCGTGGTCGGCCAGCTGCTCCTCGAAGTCGTTGATCTCCTGGTAGGCGCGGCCCCACTCCTCGCGCCGTGCGAAGGATTCGACGCGCTCGACCAGCACCCGGCCGTACCAGGACCGGTCGTAGATCGTCATGTGGCCGGCGCGGGGGATGTGTCGCCAGAAGCGCCACAAGTAGTGCTGCGCGGCCTCCTCGTCCGTGGGCGCGGCGATGGAGATCGCGCGGTACAGGCGCGCGTCCAGCGTCTCGGTCACGCGCCGGATGGCGCCGCCTTTGCCCGCCGCGTCCCAGCCCTCGAACACGGCGACGCAGTGGCGGCGCTGTTCGCGGAGCTTCCAGCTCCACTGCGAGAGGCGCAGTTGAAGGTCAGCGATCCGGGTCTTGTACTCGTCGGGGGAGAGCGACTGGCTGAGGTCCACGTTGGACAGCACCGTCGGCTGGTCGCCGGCGTCAGGCGGCGCCGGGATTGGCACTGACGTGACGGCAGGTTTCGTGCGAGCCAGTCCGTCTCGGATCGCCTTGAGCACGATCTGGCCGGCCGTCAGATCGCGGTAGCGGTCGTCGGTGGCCTCGATCACGTGCCACGGGGCGTGGCCCTGGTCGGTGATCCTCAGCGCGCGCTCCGAGGTTTGCCAGAAGCGCTTGTACAGCTTGGAGAAGGCCTTGGTCATGGGCGAGAGCGTGTTGCGCCCGGACTTTCGGTCGGCCTTGAGCCTCTCTTGCTGGGTCTCGCGCGAGATGTGAAACCAGAGCTTGACGATCACGGCGCCGTCATCGGTGAGCAGCCGCTCGAACTCGGTGATGTTGTGGAGCTCTCGATCGAACTCGGCCTTCTCCATGCGCTCCTGCACGCGCGCGATGATCGGCATCGTGTACCAAGAGCCGAACAGGATGCCGATCCGCCCGCGCGGCGGAAGTGCGCGCCAGAATCGCCAGAAGCGCGGACGCTCTCGCTCCTCGTCAGTCTCGTCCCAGAAGGTGGCGGTCACGATCTGGCGCGTGTCCAGCCAGCGGTGGAGCCGATTGACCACGCTGCCTTTGCCCGCGCCCTCCACGCCGGAGACGAGGATGATCACGGGGAAGCCCGCGCGGGCGAGCTCCTGTTGCGCAGCCAAGAGCTCCACCTGGAGCTTCTCGGCTTGGGACGCGAACTGCTCCTTGCTGACGCTTCGGCCGACCTCGGCAGCTTCGAACATCGTGTTCCTCCAGCCTCTCCGCCCAGTGCGTCTAGCGCGAGCGCGAGGGCCCTTCAACTGGACAGCCGCGCGCGATGACCTGGCGCGTCAGCTCCTCGAGCGCGAGGTCGGTCTGCTTCTCGATCATCACCGAGTCGCCGCCCACGCCTTCGGCGAGCAAACGCCTCAGCTTCCTCTCGAGCACTTGCCCCGCGATGGCGATGCGGAAGCTCTCGTCCTGGATGCCGCGCGCGCGGACCGACTCGATCAGCTCTTCGACGCTGATGTTCGAGGCCTTGGCCACGTCTGCGATCGCCGCTTCGATCTCGCTCGCCTTCCACGGTCACGCCACGCTCAGGAGCGACCTGGGCGACGACGGCCCCACGGATCAGCCGCGACACGACCGCCTCGCGGCTGCGCGGCTCGGCGCTGAGGCGCTTCTCGGAGGCGAGATCGCGATCCACCTGGGCTCGAGAAATCACGACGCAGCCCACACGCAGATCGTCCGCCGCCACCCGCGAAGCGGACGCCGATACGGACGCCGACGGCGGGGGCGGCAACGTAACGGCACTGTCGTTGGGCGCGCCGGCGCTGTTCGCGCCGCAACCCGCCGAGAGCACGAGCCAGGACGCCATCCGCGCGCGGGCGCGCCACCGTGCGTTGCCAGAGGCGAGCGGGGAGCGCACGTCAACGGTCTCGCGAGGCGAGCAGCAGTCGGTTCTTGGGCGTGATCGCGGCCGGGATGGTCTGCGTGCGCACCGTATATCCCGCTGCGTGCAGCCGTTGGGCGCGGCGCACGTCGATCGCCAGCGCGCCATCGAGCCAGCCATCGAGCCCTCCAGTGTCACCACGCTGCGTGTCATGACAGCACGGCAGGAGCGCGATCGAAGCCCCGCCGCGCATGGCAACCTCCAGCACGTCGTCGGTGAGCGAGCCACACGCATGCACGGACACCACCAGGTCTCCAGGACGGATCTCGACCTCACGCAATCCGCGCTCCTCGACCGAGACGCGCCCCGCCAGGCGCGGCCAACCGCGCAGAAGCTCCGCCGCGAGCCGCGACGCGCTGGGCGCCGGCCGAACGTCGACGGCGAGGGCCGCCGGTGTGGAGTCGTCCAGCAGCAACAAGAGCTGCGACGTCAAGCCGTGGCCGCAGCACAGCTCCACCACCCTGCCGCCCCGGAACCGACGGCGCACTCGGCGGGCCACCTCCCATGACTCGAACAGCTCCTTGCGCGGCAGGCACTCCGCGCGACACACGGCGCGCGCGACGCGATCGAACAAGCTCTCGCTCGTGAAGCGCGGCAGATCGCGCGTGGTGAGCCGCGATCGGCTCCCAGGAGAGAACGCCATGCCTCCGTCTAGTACATCGTCCTGTCGGAAGATGTACCGAACAGGCCGGAGCAGGTGAGCGGAAGGGGGCATGCGCACTTTGCGAACGCAGCACGGGCGCTTGTGACGGGTCTGTGTCCGGCCCGCCCCGGCCCAGCGGCTACTCCAAGCGGTAGAACGGGCTCGCCTTCGCGCTGCCCGAGGGCACGGCGGGGGGCGCCGGCTTGCCGGTCGCGCTGGGCAGGGGGCGCGCCGCCGGAGCGCGCGCGGCCGACGACGACGGGGCGATGTTCGGGCGCGCCGTGGGGGACGTGGCGATCGCGCTCTCGCTCGTCGCCGGGCTGGCGATGGCGGTTGCGTGAAGTGGCCTCGGGGGCGCCTGCGCCGTGCTCGCCTCCGCAGTCGGGGCGTTCGCTGCCTCGCGTTGCGTGAAGCGCCAGCCCGCGAAGACCGCAGCAGCCGCCAGCAGCGCTGCGCCCACCGGAGCGAGCGAGCGCTTGGGGGCCTGGGCTTGTCCCTTGGTGGAGAGCGCGAGCGCGCGCTGCTCGGTGCCGGTGTGCTCGCTCGCCGCAGCGCCCGTCGGCGCTTCGGTGCGCGTGGCCTCTTCTGCCGAGGTCACGCGCACAGGGCCGGCTTCGACGTCGCCGCGCTCGATCTCGCGCACTCGGCGCTCGCGCTGCTCGAGTGAAGCCCCGGCCGCGCCGCGCACCCACTGCGCCACTGCCGACGCCGGGGCGAGCGGACCGCTCTCTTCGAGCGCGAGCGCGAACGCCTCGGCGGACGCGTAGCGGTCCGCGGGATCTCGCGCCAGCGCGCGGGCCACCACGCGATCGAGCTCGGTCGGGATGTGCGGATTCTTCTCGCTCGGGCGGGGGATGGGCGACTCGAGCACCTTCAGCATCACGTGACCCTCGTTCTCGCCCGCGAACAAGCGCTCTCCCGTGAGCATCTCCCACAGCACGATCCCGGCTGCGAAGACGTCGGTGCGCGGCGTCACTTCGCCGAGGCGGATCTGCTCGGGGGCCATGTACGCCAGCTTGCCTTTGACCTGGCCCTCGCGTGTGGTCTGCATGCGGCCGCGCGCCTTGGCGATCCCGAAGTCGAGCACGCGGGCCTGGCCGTCGGCACCGACCAGCACGTTTTGTGGCGACACGTCGCGGTGCACGATGCCGAGCGGCTCGCCTGTGTCGGAGCAGGCCATGTGCGCGGCATGCAGACCGTGCAACATGGACGAGACCACGGTCCGCACCACCGGCAGCGGCACCGGCGGGGCCGGGGGCCGGATGAGCTTGGCCAGCGACTCGCCGTGCACGTACTCGAGGACCAGCAAGATCTCGGTGCCGGACACCACCACGTCCAGCGTCGGCACGACGTTCGGGTGCTGGATGCGCGCCGCGAGCCGCGCTTCGTCGAGCAGGGTAGCGACGATCGACGCGTCCTCGCCGAACGACTCGTGCAGCTTCTTGATCGCGACTGTCTTGGCGAAGCCGGCGTCGCCGAGTGAGCGACCGAAATGCACCGCCGCCATGCCGCCGCTGGCGAAGGCCTCGAACACCCGGTAACGCCCTACGGCTCGCGACGGCACGACTCCTCACAGGCTATGATACTCGCTTGGGTTTCCGGTGAAGCGATCGACCCAGCGCTGGCTCTCCAGCCTGCTCGTCTCGGCCGCGCTCTGCGCGCCGGGATCGGCGGCCTTCGCTGACGGGGAGGCGTCCAAAGCCGCCGCGTTGTTCGAGGAAGGCGCGGCGCACTACCGCGCGGGGCGCTTCGAGCAGGCCGTCACGTTGCTGTCGGAGGCGTACGCGCTGGCGAAGGAGCCGGTGCTCCTCTTCAACCTGGCCAAGGCGCACGAAGGCAAGGGTGACCTGCCCGCGGCCATCGCGGCCTACGAGCAATACCTGACCGAAGCGACGGACGTGCCGGATCGCGGGGCGATCGAGGCGCGTCTCTCGACGTTGCGGGCGCAGCTCAGCGCGCGCGAAGCGCTGGAGAAAAAGGCAGAGGAGGAGCGGCAGAGGGCCGACCGTCTGAAGCGCGAGGGCGAGCGGGCGCCAAGCCCGGTGCCTTGGATTCTGGCTGGCGCGGGGGTCGCGGGGCTCGCCACCGGCATCGCCCTGGGGGCGTTCGCGAGCAGCACCGCCGACGACGCCAACGCCGAGCCAGAGCAGCGGCGCGCCGCAGAGCTCGCGGACGAGGCGCAGACGTTTGCGACCGCCGCGAACGTGGCGTTTGCGATCGGCGGGGCGCTTTTGGGCGGCGGGGCCACTTGGGGAATCGTGGACGTGGCGCTCGCCATGAGCGGCGGCTCGGACGGGGCTGCGCGGGCGCGGCTCTGGCTGGTCGCGTCGCCGGGGAGCTTGATGCTGGTGACCAGCTTTTGAGCGCGGCGCTGCGGTCAATACCTGACGCGGACGTGATCGATGCGCACGCCGCCGGTCTTGTTCCACTGTGCGCCGACCGCGAAGCCGCACACCGACGTGCCTCCGGCCTGGGTGTCGAGCAGCCCGAAGGTGAGGGGATCTGGCTCGGGCGCCTCGGACCGCAGAAACTCCCTGAGCGGCAGCTGGAACAGCTGGTAGCCCGGCCTCGCCGCGAGGGTGAAGCCTGCCAGCTCGTAGATGGTGCTCGCGTCGCTGCAGCCAGCCAGCCACAGCGACAGCTCGCCGAAGCGAGAGGGCACATCGCCGAGGTTCTCGAGGCGCAGCTCCACGAACGCGCCCGAAAAGTCCTGCGGCTGTAGACCAGGCTGTTCGGGCACGTCTTGCGACAACCCCACGTCGAGGCCTTGGACGCGCAACGGCTGGCCGCAGGTGGGATCGGCGCCCGGCGCGGGCGCGCACTCGGGATCGTCCTCGGGGTGGTACACCAAGTGCCCTTCCTCCACGCGCAGCGCGTCGGGCGGGCTGGTGTAAGCAGGGGGGGCGACGGTGTCGGCGAAGAGATCGAGGTAGCCGTGTGCGTCGGCGGGAGTGTCGATCGACACCACGTTCGAGCCAGAGGCGCACTCGGCGGTGTCGATGGCGAACACGCGCATCACGTACAGAGTGTCCGGGCGCAGGTCGCGGATGATGCTGGTGCCGTCGGACAGCGCGGCATCGAGCTCCGGGTACTCGTCCTGATCGATCACACGCGCGGTTCCGGTGCGCGCAAACAAGTCCTCCTCGTTCTCGGCGACCACGAGCTCGAAGCCGAGCAGCGCGTCTTCGCTGGGCGTGCTCGACTGCCAGCGGAGGGCGATGGAGCTCGGTGTCGTCCAGCGGACCTCGAGCAAGGTCGCCGAGGCCGCGGGCGTGCAATCGTCGGGCACGCAACGTCCGACGGGGTCGTCGCAGCGGTACCCATCTGCGCAAGGGCAAGCCTTGCCGTCGAGCGACACTTCGACGCTGCACGCGCCGAGCGCGATGGCGCTCAGCCACGCGGCGCGGTTCACTCTTTGACCCCGAGCTTGGCGAGCCGGTACTGCAGCGTGCGCTTGGAGATGCCCAGAATTTCGGCGGCTCTCGCGCGGTGCCCGCCGGCCGCGCTGAGCGCCCGCTCGATCGCCGCGCGCTCCGCGACGTCGACCTGGTCGCGCATGCTGGAGCCGGCGCTCTGGGCACCCTCGACCACGCTGCGGGGCAAGTGCCCCTTGCCGACCGGAGCTGCGCCCGCGAGCACGACGGCGTGCTCGACCGCGTTCTTGAGCTCGCGCACGTTGCCCGGCCAGCTGTGCGCCTCGAGGCAGCTGAGCGCGTCGGCTGCGATCGGGGGCGCGGCTTGCCCGAGCTTGGCGGCGAAACGCTGGACGAAACGCGCAGCGAGTGGCCCGATTTCGGCTCTGCGCTCGCGCAAAGGGGGGACCTCGATCACGAACCCAGCGATGCGGTAGTAGAGGTCCTTTCGGAACGTCCCGGCTTCGACCATGGCGCCGAGGTCTCGGTGTGTCGCACACACGAAGCGGACGTCGACGCTGAGCTCCTCGCGCCCGCCGACGCGCTGCACGCGCTGGGTCTCGAGCGCGCGGAGGAGCTTGGCCTGCATGGCCAAGGGCAGATCTCCTACCTCGTCCAAGAACAGCGTGCCGTGATCTGCGAGCTCGAGGAAGCCACGCTTCTTCTCGGTGGCGCCCGTGAACGCGCCTCGCTCGTGGCCGAACAGCTCGCTCTCCAGCAGCGACTCGGGCACCGCTGCGCAGTTGAGCCGAATGAGCGGCCCCTTCGAACGCGGGCCGCGCTGGTGCAAGAGCTCGGCGAACAGCTCCTTGCCCGCGCCGGTCTCGCCGTGGATCAGCACCGGCGTGGGCACGGCGGCGAGCCGCTCGGCCAGTGCGATCAGCTCCTTCATGCGCCCGTCCTCGACCACGATGCTCTCGTCTGCTGCGGCGCTCACGGCCGGCAGCGCCACCACCGTGATGCGTGTCGGCCCGATCACGATCTCGTCGCCGCGCGACACGGCGAGCTCCTCGTTCTTGAGGACCGCGCCGGCCACTTTGGTGCCGTTGCGGCTGCCGAGGTCCCGCACCCAAAGGCGCCCGTCGCGCAGCGTGATCTCGGCGTGTCTGCGCGAAGCGCGCGTGTCGTCGACCAAGATGTCGGCCTCGTCGCCGCGACCCAGCACGATCGGCTCGCCCGGCTCCACCACGAACACGCGCGCGCCCGCGTCGGCGCGCACCATCACGTAGGCGCGATCATCGGCCTTGCCCCCGTGCGCCGTGTGGAGCTCGATCTGCGTGGTCTCGTCGCTGGCAGAGTGCTTCGGGGGCGACACGGGCACGACAAGATAGCAAGAACGGACGGCGTGGCCTCACTCGAACACGCAGTCGTCGAGCATGGCCGACGAGAGCAGCCGACCCTTGCCCTTGCACTCCAGCGTGACCTCCTCGCCCTTGTCGAGCTTGGCGGCCTTCTTCTTCTCGCTGTCCTTCATGGTCGCGTGCACGGTCAGGAACGCCTCGCCGGACTCCAGCTGCAGCACCACGTCATCGACGAAGTTCTTGCTGATCTCGTTGATCTTGCCGGTCACGCGCAGCTTCTTGTTCTTGTACTTCTCGTCGGCGGCGACCTCGTTCTTGTCGTACTCCTTGTGCAGGTCGACGGCGCTGACCTCGACCAGCTCCTCTTTCTTCGTCTTGGTGTCTTTCTTGTCAGCGGTGGCGCCGACGATGATCACCAAGCCGGCGCAACCGCCGAACAACACCAGGAGCACGATGCCGATGATGGCGAGCGCGCTCATGCCCTTCTTGGGTGGCGGCCCGGGGGGACCGTACCCGGGGGGAGGGCCGTAGCCCGGAGGCCCGTAGCCGGGCGGGCCGCCAAAAGGAGCGCCAGGAGGGCCACCCCAACCCCCACCAGGTGGAGGACCGTAGCCGCCCGGGGCGCCTCCATAACCGCCTCCCGGCGGCGAGCCATACCCGTGCGGCGGCGGTTGCATGCTGACCTGCTACGAGCCGACGACCTCGGCCGTTCCCTTCTTGGTCTCACCCATCGTGCCGAACACCCAATCCCAGAGGGGCGAGGACACCCCCCAGCGTGCAGCCTCACCGGTGTGGTGGTGCACCATGTGGTAGCGCTTGAGGTAGCGGCCGAGCGGGCTCGTCATGCGAAAGTGGTGGGTCGCGTAGTGGATCCCGTCGTACGACAGGTAGCCGATGCCGAAGCCGACGAACATGGGCGCCGCCCACGTCGCGCCCGCGAGCACACGCATGATCAGATAGACCGACAGGCCGATGGGGATGCTCACGCCGAGTGGCATCACGAGGCGACCGCGATCCGTGGGGAAGTCGTGGTGCACGCCATGAGCGATGAAGTAGGTGCGCCGGCCCGCCCAGGTGGGGGAGATGCGGTGAAACAGGAAGCGGTGCAGCAGATACTCCACGAGCGACCAGACCAGCGCGCCGAACAAGATGGCGGGGCCGATGGCCAGGCCCAGGTCGGCGAGCACCGCCTCGACCAAGCAGTACCCCAGGATCGGGATCCAAAACACGAACGGGGCGCTCGGATGCACCCGTGAGAACCGCTCGATCAGCGGGGTCTCGAACATCCGACAGCTGATGCGTTTTTCGGCCACGATGAACCTGAGGACGAGTTAGCAGAGCTCTGCGCGGACGGAAACCGTCACGCTGTGCGCACGCGCGGGAGCGCCGCCGCCGCAAACGTGCGCAAGGTGTTGCGGCCGCAGAAAGGGCAGAGCCAGGCGAGGTCGAACACCTCGCGCTCGGGGTGGATGGCGTGCGCCGGCGCATTTTCGCGTTTGCCGAGGTACAGCGCCGTGCCGCTGACGACGAAGCGCTGGTCCGTGAGCTCGGCAGACAACGCCGCTTGGCACTCGCAGCGACTGGAAGCCACGAAGGACGGGTTCATCACGGCTCTTTTCCACCAGCTCCGCACAAAAGGGAAGTTCCCCGTGCGCGGGCCGTGGATCGACCCGCCTTGGGCAGAGGGCCGGGAACAAGCGAACGCCAACGAAGGTTTCTTCCGCCGTGCTCAGCCCTCCGTCGCAGATTCTCTTGGGCCACGACCCGTCCTCGCCGCTGTGCGACCTGGTCGTGGGCAGGCTCGTTCGCAGGATCGCGGCCGCCGCGCGGGTCATGCCTTCGATCGAGGAGGTCGGCAGCCTCGAGGCGGGCTGGGAGGCGCTCGACCGCGCCTCTCACGCCCAGCTGCCGCCCTTGGTGCTGGCGTGTCTGGACCTGGTGCCGGCCCCGCGGGCGGGCCTGTCTTTTGCGGGGTGGGCGGCGGCCCTAGCCCTGCCCGTGATCCTGATCTCGCACGGCACCCGGTGGGTCGAGCGCGACTCGGCCGCTTCGGAGCTGGTCCAGCTCAGCCCGCTCGCCAGCGACGAGGAGGTGGGGCAAGCGCTTTCCCGCGCCCTCGTGCCCAGGGCGGCGTACGTGCCGCCCGACGACGCGTTCCCAGCGCGACCATCCTGGCTCGGCTGAGAAGGGAAAACAGGCGCTTGCGCGGCTGCGTCGAGGCCGCTAGATTCGGCGCTCATCCGAGAGCGCGGGAGTAGCTCAGTTGGTAGAGCATCAGCTTCCCAAGCTGAGGGTCGCGGGTTCGAACCCCGTTTCCCGCTCCGGTTTTTCCTCGCTCGGCTGCCCCCTAGCGAGCCCGCCGAGTCACGGGCTCGGAGCGGCCAGCCAGGTCGCGCGAAACCAACTGCCTTGCCAGTCGATCCCGAAAGCAACGTTCGACCGCGCAAGCCGGGTGACTTTTTTTTCTGATGGGCTCGGGCGAGACGAGCGAATTGCTACTCTTCTGAAACGGATCTGGTAAGGTCCGCAGCCTCGTCTGCGGGCGCTCCCGAGCCCCGCGGGAGCATGCACATGGGGCTCTACGAGCTGTCGATCGATCCAGAAAGAATCGCCGAAGCCGAGAGCCTGACCTCTGTGGAGAACCTCGCTCGCCGCGAGTTCCCCACGCTGGTCATGAGTTGGGAGTCGGCGCTCTTTGGGCAGTCCTGGACGACCACGATCGTCCTCGACTACTTGATCACGCTGCCGCCGCTCGAGCCGCCGGCCACGTTCATCCCGGTGCGTGTGGGCGCCTACGTCGGCTCGGTGCCCACCAAGTACTTCTACTTCGGCACGGAGATGAACAGTACCGTCCCGCGGCTCGCCCCGGAGATGGAGAACCTGGTCACTCCGCAGCAGATGTACCAAGAGTTCTTGATCGACGACCGCACCTCGCCGATCCCTTACCTGAAGCTGATCCAGGCGACGCCGCGCATCTACGGCAACGGCCCTCAGGACTACTACGCGCCTCCGATCAAGGTGGAGCGCTTCGACGCAGTGCCGAACCCGGAGCAAGTCGCCGACCTGTTCGCCTATCAGGTCGCCGGTCAGCCGATCATCACCGGCAGCTTCTTGACCGATCCCAACGGTGGAACGTGGGAGGGCTCACGCTTCTCGGGCATTCGCTCGATCGCCATCCTGCGGCAGGGCAAGGTGGTCGGTCTGTATCAGAAGCAGGGCCGCCAGGACCGCGACACGGCCCCGTCCAACGTGGTTCGACGCGACCCAAAGCGAGACATCCGCGGGGCGGAGTGGGTCGTGATCGACATCGGCGCGCACGCCATCACCGTGGCGGCTCGCTCGGAGCGAGGCCAGCCCGAGCTGTTCCGCATCGGGACGCAAGAGCCGGTCAAGCGGCCGGCCGACTACGAGAACCCCAGCGAAATCACGTTTCTCAACCTGAAGGGCGCGCTGCGAGCGTGGCGCGAGCGCGTGATCCAGCCGCACACGCGGTTGGAGGACGTGCGCGTCGCGTTCGCCGCGGCTGCGCTGAAGAGCGAACCGCTCGATCCCTTCGGCCGCGCCGCGGCCACCATCACCGAGGTGCCGCTGGTGCGCGAGTGGACCGACCACGGTCGCCCATTCCGCCTGCGCGGCTACGCTGACGCAGACACCAGCGAGCCGCTCAAGAAGCCGGCACCTGCGGTGATCGACGAAGAGGGCATCGGCGCTCACGATCCGTTCGATCCGATCGAGCTCTACGCCTATCAGATCGGGCTGCACATCAACTTCAGGATGCGCGGCATCTCGAATCGCTACCTGATCTGCATGCCCACCGGCTGGTCGCCCGAGAAGCGGCGGAGCGTGATCGTGGCCGTGCGGCGCGGCCTGTTCAAGAGCCTCCCTGCCGGCATGCTCGAGTTCCACGAGCTCGACAAGCTGATCGTCGCCGACGCGGGTCCGAGCTCGATCTGCTTCTTGGCGCACGCGTACCGCACGTTCTCGGCCATTCCCAAGGATGGCCCCATCACCTTCGCGGTGTTCGAGGCTGGTGCGAGCGAGACCGGCATCGTCTTCGGAACGTTGCGCGACCCGTCCGGGGACGAGAAACGTGAGGGCTTCTCGCTCATCATCGAGCACCTCGACCCCACGTCGATCCCGTGGTTCGGCGCGGAGCGGCTCCTGCATCGCTTGGCCTACCGCGTGTTCGTCGACCACCTCTCGGACATGCTCGAGCTCAAGATCCCGTTCGAGCTGCCGCCGGAGGAGGGCGCGGTCGCGGGTGCCGAGGAGCTGCTCGCCTCGAGCCCCGAAGCGCGGGCCAACACGGCGCTGCTCAAGGCGGCGTTGAGGCCGGTCTTCGAGGGGGACCCTACCTACCGCCTGCCCACCTCGATCAAGCTCGGGTCGCTCGAAGGTGGCGTGCGCGACGTAAAGATCTCACTGAACCGCATGGTGCTGCGGCAGATCATCGACGCTTGGTTCGCTGCAGCGATCGGCGAGTTCCAGCAGCACCTGGGCGGGGCGCTCACCCGCCTGGCGCGCGGCTCGGACCCGTACGAGGGCCTGCGCGTGTTCATGGGCGGGCGCATGTCGATGCACAGCGGCCTGCAGGACATGATGTCGAAGTCGCTGCCGCAGTCCGTGCGGGTGCACAAGTTCCGTGAGCCGGACCGCACGAACCTGCTTGCGCCCACGGTCAAAACCGCGACCGCGCTCGGCGCGCTCGCGATGCGCATCGACCGCATCGGCGTCACCCGACGGACCGAGGAGCGCGACGCCTTCCGCTACCGGGTCGGGCGAGCCCGCCACGGGCAGCTGGCCGACGTGCTCGACCCCAGCTTGGAGTACGACGCCTGGCGCGAGATGAGCGCCTGCACCAAGCCCACGGTCGAGGTGCTGTTCATGCGCGCCGACTACGACGGCGAGGTGGCCGCCGACGATCCCAGGGTGATGCGGGTGGAGGTCGATCTCGGGCCCGACGCCATCGGCAAACGGATCTTCCTGCGAGCGGTCGGCACACATCGGGTCGAGGTCAGCACCGCCGTCGCGGGGGAATCTCCTGGTCCGGAGGACCAGCGCTTCGCCGTCGAGCTGCAAACGGGGATGGCTTTCCCCGTCTGACGCGTAGATCGCCTCGAGCACGACTCACCGCCTCCCGCTTCGGCCATTTGGCCCACAGACGAGAGGTTCGGCTAGAGTTCGAAGGAGGCGAGTTTGGTGGCAGCAGACGCGAAGAAATCCCCCCCGAGAACGCGCTGGCGGCGTGTGAAGCGCGGCTTGTTGATCTCCGCCGCGAGCTCGGTCGCGCTCGGGGCCGGCTTTTGGTTCTGCTTGCACGAATTTCCCGGTTTTGGCCCGGCGGTCGCCGACGGCGTGCGTTCGGTGGTCGGTCCTGGGCCGGTGGCCTGGGCAGAAGACGTGGTCTACGGCATGGCCGACTGGTTCAACGTTCGCACCAAGTCGGACGACAGACCCAAGACGTATTGGGAGGAGCCCTCTGCGATCGAGCCCATCGAGATCACCACCGAAGACGGAAAGAAGGTGGTGATCGACCCGATGAAAGACGCGCCGCCCGCGTTCGACCCGCCATTCCCGAAGGTCGCCAGTGAGCAGGACGGCCGCTGGTTCCCCATGCGGAGCCCGAGCGACGTGGGCGAGGTGTCGATGTGGCGCAGCCTGGTCCACCCGGATCCCAAGCGGCCTTTCGCCGCCGTCGCGGTGGCGGCGCTGGACTTGCAGAAGCTCGATCTGCACCTCGAGCCCGGCACCGACGAGCCCAAGAGTCAGCAAGTGTTCCGCGCCGAGCGCGCTGGCCTGGTGCCGGACGACAAACGCGAGCATCTGGTGGCCGCGTTCAACGGCGGCTTCAAGGCCATGCACGGCAACTACGGCATGCGGATCGGGCCCAAGTTGTTTCTGCCGCCGCGCGACTTCGCTTGCACCGTGACGCGCCGTCCCGATGGCGGGCTCGGCATCGCCACGTTCTCCAACATCAAAGACTCGGCCGACTCACTGGCGTGGTACCGCCAGACGCCGCCATGCCTGATCGAGGGTGGCGAGCCCAACAAAGGCCTGTTGCACGAGTTCAACAAGAACTGGGGCGCCGCCGTCGGCGGGGACACGATCATCCGCCGCAGCGCGGTCGGGCTATCCAAGGACGGCCGCTACCTGTTCTACGCCCTGGGCGACGCGACCACCGCACAGTCGATCGGCCGGGCCATCCAGGTGGTTGGCGCGCATGACGCCGCGCAACTCGACGTCAACTACTCGTACCCGCGCTTCTTCGTGTACGAGCAAGGGGCGGCGGGCCCCACCATCGCAGAGCCCATCATCCGCGACATCAAGTACTCGCCGGGCGAGTACACGGGCACGCCGTCAGCGCGCGACTTCTTCTACCTGACGCGCAAGCCCAAGAAGAACCCGTCCTGATCCGGATGCCACGCTCGCCACGCTGACCGTCCGCCGAGGGGCGCTGCTCGCGGGCCGCACCTGCTGCCCCGCAAGACTCCATGCAGCCGCAGCGAGCGCATCCAGACGCACGACGTCGCCGCCGCTAGGCCATGGCTTGCGCCATCGTGCGCGGCCCGTCCTCGAACAGGACCTCCATCTTCTGGGCGTCGATCACCCGGGCGATCACGCCATCCCCGAAGCGAGTGTGTCGGATCAGCTCGCCCGTTTGGTAGGTGCCCTTGACGGTGTAGGCCTTGAACGCGTTGGGCGGCTGGCCAGCGATGGCGCGCTCCCAACTGGCTTTGGCCGAGCGCTCCGTGCGCGGGGCCGCCTTCGAGGTCGACGAGGTGCCGTGCACGGCGGCACGCGCAGCCTTGCGGGCCTTCTCCTTGTCACGCTCGGCCTGTGGCTTGCGGTAGTTGTGGTCGCCGTTGCAAGTCAAGCAGAGCACACGCTTCACCGCGTCGCCGAGCATCGCGACGATGCGATGGTTCAGGTCCATTCGGCACTTGGTGCAGTACGCGTCGATCTCACCGCCGACACGAGGTTTCTTCTGGTCCATGGTCACTCTTTCCAAACGAGAAACTGGCGACTGTCGCTGGAGCCGGTTGGCGCGCCCTCTCAGCGGGGACGCTTTTCGCCGGAGCGGTCCTTCACCGTCACTTCACTGGTTACCTTCGGCCGAATGCCTTCGATCTTCTGTTCGGCGTCGTCTTCTTCGGCTTCCTTGCTGCGGTCGTTCGGTACGAAACGGATCTCGGTCTTGATCTCGAAGGACAGCTTGGTGAGCACCTTCGCGATCTCGTCCGCGATCTGGGTGTGCTCCAGAACGTCCCGGATCTCCTTGGCGACCACGCGATAGAGGCCGGTCTTGGTGTCGTCGATCTGGGAGTAGACATCGGCGAGCACCTCCTTGGGCAGACGCAGGTCCCCGACGAAGTTGCGCAGACTTTCGGGCTTTTCGCTGAGCTCGCTCAGCTTCTCGACCCCGCTCTCGACGGCCCGCTCGATCACGCGCTTGACGATCAGCGGCACGGTGCGCTCGAACAGCCGCTTCCGTTCGGGATCTCCCGGCGGCGGCGGGACGGAGCCCGCCGCGGAAGGCTGATCGTCACGCTCCTCCGACACGAATCGCTAAGTAGTTGTCACCTGCTCCAGCGTCAATGCCCGCCCTCCAACGCGAGCGTGGCGATCTCCAGGGCAAACGCAGCGGAGGCTCCGGTGGCGAGAACCACGATTTGGGCATCCACGTCCTCGGGAGGGCAGACCGGCCGGTCGGGCTGCACGACAGCGAGCCTGTCTTGGCGGTGATCGCTGGCGATCAACGTCCCCCGCGACGAGAAGATCTCGACGCTCAAGTCCTCCGCGCCTGGCCCGGCGGCGCCGAACAACCGGTAGCAGTGGCCCTTCTTCAAGCGGATATCGAAGCTCACGGGCCCGCTGTCGGGGCCCAGGGCGCCCTCGAGCGGGGCGTCGCCCAAGCGGGTCATGCCGGTCGACGGCCCGCACGCGAGCAGAAGGCGCATCACGTCGCGCACCGGATCGCGCTCCGCGACCAGCCCCTCGGTGCAGCGCACGAACAGCCCCCCGGCGGGCGCCTGGGAGATCGGATCGGGTCCCACGGCGACCACAGACGGCTCCCCGCCGCTGCTGTGTGGGAGCGGCGGCGCGGTGGGGGGCGGGCCAGCCCCCTCCCACGGGTAGGGCTCGTCGCCGCAGCCCGTGAGCCCCCCGCTCAGGGCCGCCGCGAGCAGCCAGCCGCGCCGGGCGCGTCGGATCTCTGGTAGGCAGGAGGCCATGCTGGCAGAGCGTATCGTCGCCTGGTTCGATCGCGAAAAACGCGACCTGCCGTGGCGGCGCACCAGCGACGCGTACGCGGTGTGGATCAGCGAGGCCATGCTGCAGCAGACGCGAGTCGAGACGGTCATCCCTTACTACACGCGCTTTCTCGAGCGTTTCCCGGACGTGCACGCGCTCGCCGAGGCCCAGCTCGAATCGGTGCTCACCGCCTGGGCGGGGCTCGGCTACTACCGACGCGCGCGTTCGTTGCACGCGGGGGCGCGCGAAATCGTCGCGCGCTTCGGCGGCGCGCTACCGAACGACCCCGCTCGGCTGCGCGAGATCCCGGGGGTGGGCCCCTACACCGCAGGCGCCATCGCCAGCATCGCCTTTCAGGAGCGTGCGCCCCTCGTCGACGGCAACGTGGCGCGTGTGCTCTCGCGCCTGTTCGCGATTGACGAGCCCATCGACGCCCCGGCGACGGTGAAGCGGCTTTGGCAGCTCGCAGGCGAGCTGGTACCCGCGCACAGGCCCGGTGACTACAACCAGGCGCTGATGGAGCTCGGCGCCATGGTCTGCAAGGTCGAGTCGCCACGCTGCGAACTGTGTCCGCTCGCCCTCGAATGCCGAGCCCGGGCTCAAGGCCGGGCGCAGGAGCTCCCCAAGACCACCCGAAAGAAGGCGCCCAGGCGTGAGCGGCTGACTGCGGCGCTCACCATGTCGGGGGAGACGGTGGTGCTCGCCCGGCGCAAGCCCGATGGGTTGTTCGGTGGCATGTTCGAGCCGCCGCTGGTGGTTGGACGTGGAAAGCGCGCGGTTCGCGAGCTCGCCGCCATGGGGCTCGCGCGGCGACCGGGCCGACCGCTCGGCACCTTGGTGCACGTGTTGACGCACCGCGCGCTCGAAATTTCCGTGGTCGCGGTCTCGGCTGCGAGCCAGCTGGTCCCGAACGAGCTCTACGACCAGCTGGCGTTGGTGCCGCGCGCGCGCCTGAGCAGCGTCCCGCTCTCGACCTTGGCGAAGAAGATCCTGGCCGTCGAAGAGTCGCGGTAAGCGCTAAGATGCCCGCTCCCGAGCTCATGAGGTGCCTCTGCTCCGCCGCGTTGATCGTCGCCGCCTTGGCTCAGGCGCGCCCGGCGCGAGGCCAGGAAAAAAAGGAGAGCGCACCAGCGGCGGAGGACGCGGCGAATGCCGAGCGGACGCGCAGAAGGCTCGAGGCAGCGCCCGGTGCCTACGCGCGCGTGTTCGCCACCGTGGCGAGTGGCTTCGGCATGCGCTTCAACAACCCGTACCGGTTGTCGACCCAGCTGGGCGAGGAGGCGACGTCGCTGTCGATCACGCCGCCGTACTTGGACTTCTCCGCCGCGATCTTGTTGGGCGATCCCAACTTCATTCAACACGGCGGAGGCTTGCATGCGGGCACCACGCTCACCGGGTTCCTCCAGCCCTACCTCACACCGTCGTACGTGCTGGGCTACCGCGCAGAGCTGCCGCTGCTGATCACCGCACGCGTGGGGACTCCCGTGCTGCTCGCGCCCGACGTCAACGTCGGCGGCGAGATCGCGGCCGGACTCAGCTACTTCTTCAACGCGGGCCTGGGCCTCACCAGCGAGATTGCGTTCGACCTGTTCTACGGCGCGGCCACGCTGGAGCAACAGTACAGCGTGATCCCGATCCTCAACTTCCAGCTCGGCGTGATCGTCGACTACGAGTTCTTGCCATGAGACGACCTGCTGCCGCGCTCCTGCTGGTGATGTGCATGGCGCCTTCGGCCGGCAACATCGGCAGCTGCGGTCAGGAGGCGGAGCCGCTCGACGCCTACAAATTCTTCCTGAAGAAGCAGGAGCTCGACTGCCAGGCGTGCCAGGACTGTGTGCTGCTCACCGAGGCGTGTCTGGCCGCTTGCACCGAGCCGGTGCCGACCGACGTGAGCTTTCCGGAGGATTGCCTGCCGCTGGTGCACGACGGCGAGGTGTGCCTGGACGCGCTCAGCGCCTCGGGGTGCGCGGATTACAGCGCGTTCATGGCCAGCGAGGGCGCGATCATGCCGACCGAGTGCGACTTCTGCCCCGTGACGGAGACGGGCGCACCCGACGTGGGGGACCCATGAAGCGCGCTTGGCTGGCCGTCGTCGCGCTCGCGCTGTCGGGCTGCAGCTGGATCAGCGCGTCGCCCAACGACTACGCGGCGTATCGCCGGACGCGTCTTTCGAAGACCTTCGAGCAGAGGATCGCGGCGGCCTCTCGCTACCTGCGCGAGCACCCAGACGGCGCCTACGCGGCGGACGTGCGCGCCTACATGTCCCGCGCAGAGCCAGTGTTCTACGAGAGCCGCCAGGGCTCGCTCGAGGGGCTCGAGGCCTACCTGCGCGCGTTGCCGGAAGGGCCGCGGAGCCAGGAGGTGCGCACACGCATCCAGCTGATTCGCGAGCAAGCCGCCCGCCCCGACAGCCTGCTCCTCGCGGCGCGCAGCACCGAGGAGCGACTCGCCCGTGCGGCCAAAGCTCGCGAGCGCGCCCGCTCGGAGCTCGCCTTCTGGCTCGAGCTGTTGGCAGACCCAGAGGTCTATCGGGCACCTGTCTCTCAGGGGCCCGCGGAGCTGGTCACGGCCTTCTCGCTGGCGCTGCCTGCTCCGCGATGCAAACCGCAAGTCGACGGCGGATCACGCTGCGACAAGGACGTCGAGATCGACTATCTGGTCCCCACCAGCAAGGGCCTCGAAGAGCGCGCGCTTCTTTTCACGGTCACGCTCGAGGAGGACGCAACCGGCCGCCCGCTCGCGGCGCGCGTGGAAGGCGAGGAGATGTTCTCGCGCCTGGAAGAGACGTTCGCCAAGCGCCCGATCGACAGCGAAGGCATCCGCGATCGCATCTCGGCGATCGAGCGAGGGATTGAAGCGATCCGGGGTGGTTTCGACAGCAAGGTGAGCCAGGATCTGGCGTGCAACAAGCCGGTGGTCGCGCCCGAGGTGTTGCAGCTCGAGTGCGGCGGCATGCGCGTGACCGCGCGCGCGGCGCTGGAGCTGGGCGGCTTCGACTCGGTGCGGTTCGAGCCCGTGCGCTGAGGTCAGCGTGCGCTGATGCGCACCCGGTGTTTCGGATCGAACAGCACTTTGGCGGCGCGCTGGAGATCCTTGGCGCTGACACCCCCGATGCGGGCCAGCACCGCCTCGTTGCGTGCGAGCACCAGAGCCTTCGGCAGCCCCCGCAGCGTGGCCGTTTGCGCTTCGCGCGCGAGCTCGGCGCGCAGCAACCCCCGCGCAGCGACCAGCTCCGAGTCGGTCGGGCCGCTCTCGAGCAGTGAAGAGATGGCGCTGTCGACGTGCTTCTGCGCGTCGGCGATGGAGAATGGCATCGACGGCGAGGCGAGCACCCAGGCCATCGTGCCGAAATCGCTCTGTTCGAGGCCGCAGTTGACGTAGCTGGCGAGGGTGCGCTCGTGGCGCAGGGCGCGATGCAGGCGACCGGCCTTGTTGTGACACGCCAACATGAAGGCGAGCATCGCGGCCGGCTCGTCCGCAGGCAGAGGGGCGGGCGACGCCCAGCCGACCAAGAGGTGCCGGGGCTCCGCGTCGAGCGCCAGATCGGCAGCGCCGCCGAGCGGTTTGGACTTGGTGGGCAGCCACCAACCGTCCAGCGCGGCGATCAGCTCGTCGCTTGGCGGTCCGGACAGCCCCGGCCCCTCCAAGGTCAGCTCGACCGACAGCGCCCAGCGCGGTAGCGGCTCGAGGAACATGTCGTCCGCAGGCTCGGTCGTGCCCACCAACAGCGCGCCCTCGAGAGGGTGGCCCTTGGCGAAGGCGTGTTTGCCGAGCGCCTCGAACGCGGGCCCAAACCCGGTCTTCTTGAACGCAGCCCGGCGGCGAAGAGAAAGCGCGCCTTTCAGCTTGGGCTGAGCCTTGTCGGAGAGCGCCGCGGCCAACTCGGCCTTCGCCTTCGTCAAGCCAGCGATGAGCCCGCCCGCCGGGATATCGCGAGCCTCGAGCAGGATCGCCTCGCCCAACGGCGCGCGGTTCTTGCCTGGATCGACCAGCTTGATCGCGCCTGTCAGGCGGATCTCGGTGCCAGGCTTCTCCATCAAGGCGAGCACGAGCCCACCCTCGAGCAAGTAATGGCCAGCCTTGTCGGGCAGGGCTTGGTAACGCTTGGCGGCTGCCGCTTTGCTGGTGGCCTTCTCCGACGGAGTGCCCGCGCCGCTCGCCGCGCGCTCGCTCGATGGCAGCGGCGGGGCAGGATCGTCTCTGCTCGCGACCTTCGATCGCTCGGGCTGCTCTTCACGCGCCAGCAGCGCGGGCAGCGCCGCGAGCGTCCGGGCGAGCTCGCTGGCGGGGATCGCGATCAGCTGGTCGCCCTTGGCGCCAGGCAAGCGGTCGCCGAGCAAGTCGGGGTTGTGCTCGCGCAGATCGGTGATCGAGGTGCCGACGGCCCGCGCCACGGTGGCCAGCTTGGTGCCCGACGGCACAGCGATCTCGACGAACGGCCGGGGCGCGTCGCGCTCGGCTTCGCTCAATCCGAGCAGGTCGCGGTTGTGGAACACGATCGCGAAGGCGTGGATCTGCGGCACGAAGTCGCGCGTCTCGCGTGGCAGCAGCTGGTGCTCCGCCAGCTCGAAGAACGCGACCGGCGCGTCGTCTCCGCGCGCGAGCGCTTTGCGCGCCTCGGCGATGGCCTGGTCCACGCGCCCTTCGCCCGCGTTGTACGCTGCGAGCGCCAAGTCCCACTCGCCGTAGCGCTCGTGCAAGAACCGCAGGTACTCGATCGCCGCCTCGGTGGAGCGTGGGATGCTGCGCCGTTCATCGCGCTCGCCGGTCACCACCAACCCGAAGCGCGCCGCGGTCTCGGGCATGAACTGGAACATCCCGGCCGCCCCCTTGGGCGAGGTGGCTTGGGGGTTGAAGCCGCTCTCGACCGCTGCGAGCAGCAGCAGGTCCTCCGGCATGTCCGCGTCGCGCAGCGATCGGGTGATGAACTCGCGATGGCGCTCCGCGCGCTTCATGCGCGAGACGAACGCCGCGCGCCCCTTCTCGTCGCCTCCGTAGTGCGCCACGTAGCGCAACGTGCGGCGCATGATCGGGATGGGCAGATCGCTCAACGACGGGACCACGCCGTCGAGCAGCGACGTCGGCTCGGCGGCGGTGTCCACCAGATCGAAATCGCCGGCCAGCTCGCTGCCTTCGAGCGTGCCGGAGCCGGCTTCGGCGTTGCCTTGCTCCGGGGGAGCCGCGGGCTCGCCGGCGCCGGGGTTGGCAAACCCTCGATACGCGCCCGCCAGGCGTGCGCGCACCTCGGGCAATGCAGCTACGCCCGCGAGCGTCGCCAGCAGGGCGACCCCCGCGAGCGCACGCTTGTGCTCTCGCCACCCAGCCATTCGTTTGCAGCCTACCACCGTGAGAGCGGGGCGGCAGCCGGGCACGATCCCGACGCTCAGAAGCGCAGCGAGACGCCGCCGGGGCCCGCCCCGAAGGCTGCGGGACCGAGCCGAAAGCTCGGAGCGAGCTCCCCCTGGTAATGGCCGCGGCTGTCACCCTTGGTGGTCACGTAGTAGAGCCCCACCGCGCTGAGCGGCAGCCCCACGACCATGGCCGTGCCGCCCGTGGCGGTGAGCACCACGCCCAAAGGCACCACTTCGTCTTCACGTATCAGCGTGACGCCGATGCCCAGGCTGGTCGCCCCGAGGCCCAGGGTGATCAGACCGCCGATGAGCAAGCCCACCCCGCTGGGACGTTTGCGCACCTTCTTGGGCTGCTTCGGGCGGTCGAGATGGATGTTCGGCACCTTCCAGCCGCTGCCCAGATCGAGGTTGGCTGCCCCGCAGGCGCAGAGCGTGAACAACCCCGTCTTGTCGCAGGTCTGGGTGCCCCACGCGCCGCTGGAGCACTGACATGGTCGGGATGTTGCACCACAGCCGCCAAGAACGTCGGTGCCGGCGAGGCTCGGCTCGCCTGCGCTCGCCAGGCGCGGCGTGGCGAGCGAGCCCAGCGCGAACGTAATCCCCATCAGCAGCCAGGAGGTGCCGCGCACCACCACGGCAGGTCAGTAGGGACCGGGGCGGCGCGTCGACTTGGCGTCGAGGCACTCGAAGTACTGCTGCAGCGCCTCACCACACTCGTTGTTGTCGTCGGAGTATCGACCGTCCTCGCACTCGTGACGGTCGAGCTGGCACTCCCAGTAGGGCTCGATCAGCTCCACGCAATCGTACGCCTCGGCCACCGCGAAGTCGGCTTCGACTTGGGTCGTGCACTCCTCCTGCTCGCGTTCGCCGCAGTCTTCGCAGCCGCAGATCACCTCGCAACGATCGTCGAGCAGCGAGCCGCAGCCCCCGAGCAGCGGAGCACCGAGCGCAACCAAGAGCGGTAGGACCTTGGGGAATCGTAGGGTTTGCATCAGAAAACTCCGATCTCGGCGCACTCGCTCAGCCGCTCGGCTTGCACGCGGCAAGCGTCATCGTCAGCCTGGTAGCGGTCGTCATTGCAGCGAGACGCCTCCTCGTTGCAGTCGAACCACTCGTCGTATTCGCCCGAGCAGTTCTTGAGATCGGAGATGTCTTGGATCTCTTGGAAGCGGATGTTGCACGCCTCCTCGTCGAGGTCGTTGCCGCCCTCGCAGTTCTTGGCCTCGTAGCAGTAGCTCCCGATGCCTCCGCCGCAGCCACCGGACAGCACCCCGAGGGCGGCTGCCCAGGTGGTCACGGCTGCGGCAGCAGCGAGTCGCAGGGCTCGTCCAGCACCCTTCCGCGGCGGAGAGGGTGGCGTCTTGGCGTTAAGGATCATGGGCGTTTGACGTTCCACGCGAGGGAGCATACCCGAGTTGGCCAAAAATCTAGCCGTTCGATCCGTGCTCTTTCCTCCGGTGCCCGGCAAACGCCGGCCCAGACGCGGCGCTGGGAGTCTCCTGCGTCGACAGGTGTGACGCCGTGAGCCAGAGTGCCACCCCCAGCAACACGTCGAGCGCGAGCACGGCCGCCCCCCACGCGGAGCCGAACAGCTCCTCCGCGGGGGCGTTGCCCCGAGCGCGGGTCAACACGAGGCTCCGGTGGCGCAGCAGCACCACCACCATCAGCGCCAGGCTCGCGGGCAGCACGGCGACCAACCACCGGGCCCGCGGGCTGGTCTCACCGAGTTGGGCCGCCCACGCGTGGCCGAGCGGCACCAGCAGCGCGCTGCCCATGGCCGCCAGCAACAGCACCGCCGAAGGAAGGCTGAATGGCGGCTCGAAATGCAGCAGCGCCCAAGCTGGGCGGCTCAGCGCGCAGAACGCCACCACGGGGAGGAACGCAAGCCATGCGAACCAGCGCGCTGCCCTTCTTCCCTCCAGCAAGCCGGCCGCGCCCCCGGACTCACCGCTCAGGCCGAGCAGCAAGCCGAGCGACAGGGCGAACAAGGGCGCGAGGCAGAGCGGCACTCAGGGCTCGCACTCGGCCGGAACCTCCGTCTTGGAGGTCTTCAAGTTGGCCTTCACCCGCGCGTACGCCTTGTCTGCGTCGGGCGCCGCATCGCATGCAGCCGCCGCGGAAAGGTAGGGGGCGCGCTCGCCGACCTCGGCCGTCTTGCCGAGCTCGTGCAGCTTGGCGCAACAAGGTGACGCGGCATCCGACCGCGGCTTGCCCGCGCGGCCCTTCGCGGAGGGCTTCTTGGCGGTGGTCTTCCTGGACTTGGTGGCTGCGCCGGGTTTGCCTGGCTCGGCGTCATCGTCGTTTGGTGCGAGCGCGGCCGAGGTGGCGGTCTCGGGCTCCCCCTTGCCGAAGGTCGACGTCGCCGCGTACACGAGTCCCACCAGCGGCACGACCAGCAGCCCGGCGACCGGCAGCGCGACCCACAACCACGAGGCGCGCGGCGCTCCACGGCGCGAAAACAGTACCTCCGGCGCAGGGACCTCGGGGCTCGGCGCGGCCGGGACCGAAGCTTGAGCCTTCGCTGACTGGGATTTGGGGGGGTCTTCGGGCTGCACCACGGAGCTCAGCGGGTGAAGGGGAGGCTCGCCTGCGCCGAGCGGGCGCGCTTGCGGCCCGGGGCGCGCGGGTTGGGGGAGTGGTCTGGCGGCGGCTCGCCGCGCTCGATGGCCAACATCAGCGCCTTGGTTCGCACTCCGCCCGGAGCAGAGAAGCCGTGCAGCTCCCCTTGGCTGCCGAGCACGCGGTGGCACGGCACCACGATCGGCCAGGGGTTGGTGGCCATGGCACGCCCGATCGCCCGTGCGGCCTTGGGTGCGCCCACCGCGCGCGCCAGCTCGCCATAGGTCGCCGTCGTCCCCGCCGGGATCTTGCGTGCTTCTGCGTACACGCGCGCGGCGAAGTCGCTCAGGTTGCGCCGATCGAGCGGGATGTCGTCGAGGTCCTCGCCGGCGCCCGAGAGCAGCTGGCTCATGGCCGCGACGGCAGCTCGGACCCAGCCTGGGATGGACTCCGCCTCGGCGTCGACGGCGGCATCGAAGCCGCGGCCAGTCAGCGACTTCTGCAGCGCCCGCAAGGTCGCGGTGGGCGTCTGCGAGGGCAAGACCACGCCCGCGAGGCCCTGCTCGCTGAAGGCCAGCGCGCACACCCCGATCGCCGTCTCGAACGTGAGCCGCTGCAGCACCGCCCGCGATTATGCCCCTGAACGCCCCGAACAGCACGCCAAAGGTGAGGTTCTTGGCGCGCGAGGAGGTGTGCTAGGACGAGTTGCATCGACCGCCGGATCGGCTCGTCGAAAGGACTGCGCATGCTGACCCGACGCTCTCTGTTGCTCGCTGCTCCGGCCTTCTCTCTGGGCGTTCTCACGTTCGGTGCGCCCGAGCGCGCGCTCGCCGCGCCACCCACCGCGGAGGAGGTCGCCCTCAAGGTGCAGAAGTTCTACGACTCGACCAAGACCTTCCGCGCCAAGTTCAGCCAGACCTACTTCATCAAGGTCCAGAACAAGAAGAAGGAGTCGAAGGGCCGGGTGGTGTTCGAGAAGCCCGGCAAGATGAGCTTCTCGTACGACGAGCCGAACGGCAATCGGGTGGTATCCGACGGCAAGATCATCAAGGTCTACGAAAAAGAAGCCGAGCAGATGTACGAGACGGTGGTGCAGAAGTCGCAGTACCCCGCCGCGCTCGCGTTCTTGATGGGGGAGGGCAAGCTCTCCAAAGACTTCAAGCTCAAGCTGCTCGACTCCTCGACCATGAAGTTCGAGGGCGGGTTCGTGCTCGAGGGAGTGCCCAAAGAGGCCACGCCCGCCTACCAGAAGATGTTGCTCTACGTGGACGGCCAGACCAGTCAGGTGCGTCGCGTGCTCATCATCGATGCGCAGAGCAACCGCAACCGCTTCGACTTCAGTGAGCCTGTGGTGAACAAACCAGTCGAGGCCAAGGAGTTCGAGTTCACGCCGCCGAAGGGCACGAAGATCGTCAAGCCCTGAACGGCTTCGGGCGCCGGCGCAGGGCGGCGATCAGCGCCGCGTTCGGGCCGCTGGGCGCCACGCTACGCTGCGCTGCGGCGATGGCGCTGCTATAACGCGCGATGGTCAGGTGCGCGAACGCGTTGGCCAGCGCGTCGGCCGCGTCGGCCCGCGGTGCAGCAGCCAGGCCGAGCACGGTCGTCATCACGCGCGCGACCTGATCCTTGCTGGCCAGCCCCTTGCCAACCACGGCGCGCTTCACGCGGGCCGGCGGGTACTCGGCGAACGGGATGCTCGCGCGCGCCAGGCGCAGCAGCACGACCCCGCGCGCGTGCCCCAGCTTCGCGGCCGCCTGGGCGTCCTTGGCGAAGAACAGCGCTTCGACCGCGGCGACGTCTGGACGCAGGCGCGCGAGCATCTCCGCGAGCCCGTCGTCGATCTCGATCAGGCGGTCCGCGAGCGGGCGGCTGGCGTCGGTGCTGATGACGCCGTGCTCGATGTGGCGCACCCGCGTGCCGTCTTGTTCCAGCACCCCCCAACCGAGGTGCCGCGTGCCAGGGTCGATGCCGAGCACCCGCATCAGCAAGCGCCGTGGGCCGTGCGGCCGGCGGGGAAGATCTTGCCAGGGTTGAGCAGACCGTGCGGGTCGAACGCGGCCTTGATGCGCTGCTGCAGCGCGATCACGGGCGCTGCCTGCTCCAGCGGCAAGAACCGCCGCTTGGACAAACCCACGCCGTGCTCGCCCGTCAGCGTGCCGCCGAGCGCCAGCACGCGCTGGAACAGCTGCCCGAGACAGGTCTCGACCTCGGGCAGCTGCGAGGGATCGTCCCACAGAAGGTTGACGTGGAGATTGCCGTCTCCGGCGTGGCCGTACGCCAGGGTGCGGATCGAGCTCGTCTCGCGCATCCGGCGGACCTCGTCGAGCAGCGCGCCGATGTGGCGCCGCGGCACCACCACGTCTTCGGAGACCTTGAACCTGGCCATGGCGCGGGTCGTGGGCGAAAGAGCGCGCCGTGCGGCCCACAGCCGATCGCGCTGGGCCGCGTCTTGCGCCACCACCACGCTGCGGGCGTGAGCCTCGTCGCACGCGGCCCCAACGCGCTCGGCCTCCACCGCGGTGGTGGCCTCGACGCCGTCGACCTCCATGATCAGCACCGCGCCTGCGCCAGCGTCGATCGGTACGCCGCGGGCGCGAACCGCGTCGAGCGTGGTCTGATCGAGCAGCTCGATGCAGCGCGGGATCACCTTGGCCGAGAGCACACGCTCGACCGCCGCGCCCGCGGCGAACACGTCATCGAAGCTCGCGAGCAGCGTCAGCTCGTGCTCCGGCCGAGGTAGCAGCCGCAAGATCGCGCGCGTGGTCACGGCCAGCGTGCCCTCGCTGCCCACCAGCGTGCCCACCAGGTCGTAGCCGGTCACGCCCTTCTTGGTTCGGCGGCCGACGTCCATCCGGGTGCCATCCATCAGCACAGCCTCGAGGCCGAGCACGTAGTCGCGGGTGGTGCCGTACTTGAAGGCCCGCGGGCCGCCTGCATTCTCGGCGATGTTGCCGCCGATCGCGCAGTGCTCGAGCGAGTTGGCGTCGGGAGGGTAGAACAAGCCCAGCGCTTCGACCGAGCGGTGCAGCTCGCCCAAGATCACGCCGGGCTCGACCACGGCGATCAGCTCTGCGGCGTCGATGTCGATCACGCGTTGCAGGCCTTGCGTGGCGAGCACCACGCCGCCTTGAACGGGGATGCAGCCGCCCGACTTGCCGCTGCCGCCTGCGCGCGGCGTGACCGGCGCACGGCATTCGCTGGCGATCTCGAGCGTTCGCTGAATGTGGGCTGTGCTCTCCGCCATCACGACCACGTCAGGCAAGACCGGATCGTTCTCGGACTCGTCCCCGGCGAACGCGGCGAGTTGGTCTCTGTCGGTGATGAGGATGTTGCCCAGCGCCCGGCCGAGCTTCTGGCGAAGGCTCTCTCGGGCCGAAGGGGTGAGCGGGCTGCTCTCTGCGGCGCGGGCCTCGCGGAACACGGCCTACTCTACCCCGAACCGTCCCCACAAGCTGCGATCTCTCCTGCGTTCCCGCGGGAATTGCGAGAACGTGGGCCCACCGAAGAGAAGAGTCGAACGCCCGTACAGCTGGTGTAACATGGGAACGTCGCCCTACTGTCGGACTGCCAGATGAGCCTCCCCCTGAGCAACTGCCCATCATGCGGAAAGAAGGCCAAGGCCTCCGACGCATACTGTTCAGAGTGCGGCTTCCCCATGTCGCAAGTGAGGGCGCAGGATGGCGCGACCGATCCGCTGGTGGGTCGCACCCTGTCGGGCGGCTATCGCGTCGTGGAGCCCCTTGCAGAAGGATCCATGGGCCGGGTCTACCGCGCGGAGCAGTCGGCGCTGGGCCGTCCCGTCGCGGTCAAAGTGATGAGCCTGGCGCTCGTCTCCAATCCGGAGATGGTCGAGCGATTCCGCAACGAGGCGCGCGCGGCCAGCCTGCTCAACCACCCGAACTGCGTGCGGGTCTACGACTTCGGGCAGACCAACGACGGGCGACCCTATTTCGTGATGGAGCTGCTCACGGGACACGACCTCGAGGCCGTGCTCGCGCAGGAACCGCTCCAGCCGGTGACGCGGGTGCTCGACATCATCTTGCAGGTGCTGAGCGCGCTCGAAGAGGCGCATGGGCTCGACGTGGTGCACCGCGATCTCAAGCCGGCGAACGTATTCGTGATGCACCAGCGCGGCGGCGGCGATTTGGTCAAGGTCGTCGACTTCGGGCTGGCCAAGCTGCGCTCCGCCATGAGCACCCCTGGCGGGTTGGTGTTCGGCACGCCCGAGTACATCACGCCCGAGCAGGCCACCGCCAAGGAGACCGATGCGCGCACGGATCTCTACGCGTGCGGCGTGATGCTGTTCGAGATGATCGCGGGCCGTCTGCCCTTCCTGGCCGAGGACCCGCGCGCGCTGTTGGAGAAACACGTGTTCGAGGAGCCGCCCAAGCTCTCGGAGCTGGCCCCCGAACGCAGCACGTTCGGGCTCGACCTGGTGGTGGAGCGTGCGCTCAAGAAGGATCCCAAGAATCGCTACCAGACCGCGGGCGACTTCGCCGACGCGCTGCGAGAGATCGTCGCGCACCGCACCGGCGAGCACCGGCTCTCGGATCGCAAGTCCTGGGTGCGCACCTCGTTCCGCGCTTGCCAGCAGTGTGGGCATCTGAACCCGCCGATCGCGCGCTTCTGTGGGGAGTGTGGCGAGACCATGGAGCGCGAGAGCCTCACCGGCCTGGTCGGGCCGATGTCGCTGCGCGCTTCGGAGCCCAGCCCGGCCAAGGAGAGCCCCCACGAGGTGATCACCGCCAAGGTGCCCCAAGGCGTGCGGCGCGATCAGCCCACCGTGCGAGACAAGCCGGCGGCCCCTGCGGAGCCGGCCAAGCCGTCGGTCAGCGCGCTGCAGAGCATCGAGAGCGCGATCGCCGAGGCCGAGACCGGCGGCGACGCCGCGTCCGCGCTGGTGTTCCTGGAGCAGATCGCGACCGGGCGGCTCAAGGCTGGTGAGCCGCGTGCGGCGATCGAAGCGCTCCGCCGAGGCATCGAGATCGCGCGCAAGGACCTGGACAAGGGCGAGCTCGACGACCCGATCCGGGTGGTCGCCATCTTCAGCTCCAAGCTGGGCGAGTGTTACCTGGAGACCGGGGAGTTCTCGAGCGCGACGCGCACGCTGAAAGACGCGCTCGCACTGTCGCGTGAGGGCGCCGAGCGCGCGCGCATCTGGCTCACGCTCTCGCGCGTCGCCCGCGCCCAGGGCCACGACGCCGACTCCGTGGAGTATCTCGACGCCGCCGAGCGCGAGGCCGCCGGTGTGTCGCGCCGCAACAGCGAGCCGCCCCAGGCGGCCAACGACTCGTTGCGCAAGCGCTAGGGGGGCAGTCCGATCCCGCCCACGGCTGTCGTTTGGCCGCCCGTCGGGCGGACCTAGAGCTTGCGCAGCGACGTGACCTTGGGCTTGGCGCCAGCGAGGGCAAGCTGCCCACACGCGGCCGATACGTCGTCGCCGCGTCGACGGCGCACGAAGCAGGAGAGGCCCGCGCGCGTGAGGACCGCCTGGAACGCGAGCACGCGGCCGTGGTCCGGGGCGGCGAGCGGGGAGGCTTGCACTGGGTTCATCGGGATCAGATTGACCTTCACCCGGAGGCCCGACAAAAGCGACACGAGCGCCTTGGCGTCCTTGTCACTGTCGTTCTCGCCCTGCACCAAGGTGTACTCGATCGTGATGCGCCGCCGCTTCGGCAACGGGTACGCGCGCAGGGCGGCCATGAGCTCCTTCAGCGGGTACTTCTTGTTGATGGGCATCAGCCGGGAGCGGCGCTCGTCGTCCGCCGCGTGCAGGCTGATGGCGAGCCCGATGTGCCCTTGAAAGTCTTCTCCTAGGCGCCTGATCTCGGGCACCAGGCCCGAGGTCGACACGGTGACCCTGCGGGTCGAGAGCGCGAGGCCCTCGCGGTGGGTCAGCAGCTCCAGGCTGCGCTTGACCGCGTCGTAGTTGTGCAGCGGTTCGCCCATGCCCATGTACACCACGTTGCGCAGCGCCTCGCCCGGGTCGAGCAGGGCCTTGCCGAGCAAGACCTGGCCTGCGATCTCCTCGGGGCCCAAGTGCCGTTTGAGGCCGGCGATGCCGCTGGCGCAAAACACGCAACCCATGGCGCACCCGACCTGGGTCGAGATGCATTGCGTGACGCGCACGGCCGGCGCGTTGTGCTCCGCCGCCTCGTCGCCCTCGGGGTCGTCGTCGTCGAGCGCGGCGACGTCTGCGTCTGGCTCGGCGTCGCGGTCGGCGGCCGATCCGGGGCCAGACACCCGTGGGATGAGCACGGTCTCGATCGGGGCACCGTCGCGCAGGCGCACGACGAGCTTGCGCGTGTCGTCACTGGCGCGGTGGATCTGCTCGACCTCTCCGATGCCGCCGGCGTCGCCGAACAGACTCTCGCGCAGCGACGCGGGCAGGCTGGTCATCTTGCTCGGATCGGTGACGTTGCGCTGGTGGATCCAGCGGAACACCTCGAGCGCGCGAAACGGCCGCTCGCCACGCTCGGCGAGCGCTTGTTGCCACTCAGGGACGAGCCGCGCGACGGGGTGCACGCACCTGCGATAGCACGCCGCGGAGGGGGCAGGGAGAGTAGCTGCCCTGGCCGAGCCGCAGTATCTCCCGCCCATGCCGCGCCCCTTCGAGCCCGTGATCTCACTCCCGCTCCCCGAGCAGGATGGCCGCACATTCCCCCGCTTGGTCGAGCTGATGCAGCGGCTGCTGGCCGAGGACGGCTGCCCCTGGGACCGCGAGCAAACCTTCGAGTCGCTGCGGCGTTACGTGCTCGAGGAAGCGTGCGAGGTGATCGACGCGATCGATCGCGGCGATCGCGAGGAGCACAAGAACGAGCTCGGGGACCTCCTGCTCCAAGTGGTGTTTCAGGCAGAGCTCGGCCGCAAGCTCGGCGCGTTCGGACCCGACGACGTGGTGCGCTCGATCTGCGACAAGCTGGTGCGCCGGCACCCGCACGTGTTCGAGGACGTGACGGTCAGCGGAACCAGCGAGGTGCTCTCCAACTGGGAGCGGATCAAGGCCAACGAGCGCGGTGACAAGGGGCCCAAGGGTGTGCTCGACGGCGTTCCGCGCAGCATGCCGGCGCTGATGCGGGCCCAGCGGGTGGGGGAGAAGGTCGCGCGCGTCGGCTTCGACTGGCCGGATGCCAGAGGCTCGCGCGACAAGGTCACGGAGGAGCTTTCGGAGCTCGACCGTGCGATCGCCTCGGGTGACAAGCAGGCGATGGCCGCCGAGCTCGGCGACGCCATCTTCGCGCTGGTGAACTTGGCGCGTCACCTCGACCTGGACGCCGAGGGTGCGCTGAAGGGTACGACCGACAAGTTCACCGCCCGCTTCGGCCACGTGGAGGCTCGCGTGCGCGAGGTGCACGGAGGCTGGCCCGCCCTCGACGCGGACGCCCGCCTGACGCTCACCGAGCTCGACGGCTATTGGGACGAGGCCAAGCGCCTCGAGGCCGAGAAAGGTGCTAAGACTTGACGTTCTCGCTCGGTCTGCCGCGGCGGGCGCGAGCGAGCCAGTGAAGACGTGGACAGCGATGTAGCGATCCCCCCGGGTACGGTCGTGCTCGACAAGTACCGAGTGGTCCGCACGCTCGGCGTGGGCGGAATGGGGCTGGTCGTTTCGGCGATCCACGTCGCGCTCGGGACGCCGGTCGCCATCAAGTTCCTGCTGCCGCAGTTCGCGGCTTCGAGCGAGGCTGCGCGGCGCTTCGTGCGCGAAGCCCAGGCCGCGTCCAAGATCGCCAGCGAGCACGTCGTGCGCGTGTTCGACGCCGGCACGTCGCAGCCGTACGGGCCGTACATCGTGATGGAGTTCCTGGAGGGGCACGACCTCGCGCGGCTCAACAAGCAGCGGGGCCCGTTCTCGATCGGCGAGGCCGTCGACTTCACGGTGCAAGCCGCCAAGGCGCTGGCCGAAGCGCACGCGCAAGGCGTCGTGCACCGCGACGTCAAGCCGGCGAACCTGTTCTTGGTCGAGCAACCCGACGGCAGCGCGCTGATCAAGGTGCTCGACTTCGGCATCTCCAAGGTCGCCGAGGGCAACAGCTTGGAGGTGACCAAGACGAGCGCGGTCCTGGGCAGCGGCCTGTACATGTCGCCCGAGCAGATGAAAGCCAGCAAGATGGTCGACCACCGCACCGACGTGTACGCGCTCGGCGTGACGCTGTTCGAGCTGCTCACGCGCACGCAGCCTCACACCGCGGAGTCGTTCGCGGAGCTGGCGATCAAGGTGAACATGGAAGCGCCCACCGACATCCGCAAGCTGCGGCCCGAAGTCCCGGTCGAGCTCGGCGCCGCGATCGCGCGGGCTTACGCCAAGAAGGCCGACGATCGCTACCAGTCGATGGCAGAGCTCGCGCTGGCGCTCGAGCCTTGGGCGGAGAGCTCGACCCGCAACGACATCGACGCATTGACGCGGACCGAGAAGCGCCGCGGACGAGCCTCGAGCTGGACGCCGAGCTCGCCCCCAGGGCTATCCGGCAGCGATCTGGTGATCCCCCGACCTGCCGCGCTGCCGTCGCCGGAGTCGGTGGGGATGGACACGTTCGGGTTGTCGAAGAAGCGAGGCGGCAGGGACTCCCTGCACCAGACCAGTGAGAAGAGCTTCGTCTCCGCGCACCGTAGCCGGGGCAGCGCGGGCATGCTGGGGGTGGGCATCGGCGTGGGGGTGGCCGCGGCCGCGGCGCTGGCGTACTTCACGCTGCGCACCCCGGCTTCGCCAGAGGTCGCGCGTGGGCCGATCGCCTCCGCGGAGCAGAGCGCAACGGCGACGGCGACGAGCCACGCCCTGGCCGATCCCAGCCCGCGATCCAGCGGTCCGTCGCCACCCGAGGAGCGGTCGCTGCGCACCAGCGCCCCGGCGCGCAGCTCGGCGGTCAAATCGGCGCCGCCCCCGCCGCCGACGGAGGCTGCCGCGGTCATGAAGACCAGCGAGCCGGCGCCGATGCCGACCGCCACCGAGGCCGTCCCGCCTGCTCCCGTCGATCCGCCCTGCAAGATCCGCGACCTCGACGGCACGTTGCGCGACTGCCCAACGAAGTGAGCGTCGCTGCTTCCCGCCCCAAAGCTTGCAAGAACACGTATGCTCCGTCGCCTTGGGGACCTCACGCCTGAGCGGAACTCGCACGGTGGCGCGCGCCATGAACGACGGGCTCGTGTCCGTGGTGTTTCAGCCGATCGTCGACCTGAACACCGGCGCCATCTTCGCGTACGAGGCGCTCGCGCGCTCCAAGGCCAAGGGGATGGAGTCGCCCATGGCGCTGTTCGAGGCCGCGGCGGAGCAGAAGCTGTGCGGCAGGCTCGGGCGCATGATCCGCGAGCAAGCCACCGAGTCGTGCTCGACGCACCCGCTGTTCCTGAACGTGCACCCGCACGAGCTCGCTGATCGCTGGCTGGTGCAGCCCGACGATCCCATCTTCACCCACGAGCCCGGCGTGTTCTTGGAGGTGACCGAGAGTGTCCCGCTCAGCCACTTCGAGCTGGTCAAGCGCGTGCTGAAAGAGGTGCGCGGCAAGGGGGTCGGGCTGGTAGTGGACGATCTGGGCGCCGGCTACTCCAACCTGCGCTACATCGCCGATCTGGCGCCCGAGGTGGTGAAGCTCGACCGTGGCTTGATCGAAGACCTGCCCAGCGATCCTCGGCGCATCAAGCTGGTCGCGAGCATCGTGCGCTTGTGCGAAGACATGGGCGCGCGAGTGGTGGCCGAGGGGGTCGAGACCCGAGCCGAGCTCGCCGCGGTTCGCCAGGCGGGTGTGCACTTCGTGCAAGGGTTCTTGATCGCTCGCCCGGCGCACCCCGCCCCCGCGCCATCCGCGGAGTCCGGGCTGCCCGCCGCGCGCGCGCGCTTCCGGGACGCCGCTCGCGACATGACCGGGCCCATGCCGGAGAGCACACGTCGGCGATCGAAGCCGGCCATGACCCGCACCGGCGGTTCGAGCCGCTGACGCCGCTCAGAAGCTGCCCGAGACGATCAACCCCGCGGGGACGAGCGGCCCGACGAACGCCGAGGGCGACGCTGACGGTGCAGCCATCAGCCCGATGTGGCGAACGCGGGGGCCCGCGCTCTCGAGCCGCCGGGGCTTGACTGCGGGCTCCTCGGCCTCGCCGGTGAATTCGCGCGGGATGGAGATCTTGGCGGTGCTGTCGTCTCCCGGGTCGTACACGAACAGGAAGACCGACAGCGCGGCGAACACTCCGGCGCCTGCGAAGCAGCCGATGGACACACCGTTCAGCGGGTCTTTCAGATCATCCCCCTCGGGCAGCCCCGCGACGTAGCGGTTCAGCACGACCCCGCCAGCGAGCGAGGCCGCCGCCAGGATCGTGGAGGCCACGGCCCCCCCTTTGCCAGGCGAATCCTCGAGCTTCGCGTCGACGGTGATCTCCTGGCCGCGCGGGATGGAGACGGTGGTGTCGAACGCCTTGCGCCCGTCCGCGTCGATCTCGATCTCGTGCGAGCCCGAGGGCACGCGGATGCGCAGCCGTTCGCCGGACTTCCTCTTGAAGACTCCGATCTCTTCGCCGTCGACCTCGACCTCCACCAGCTCCGCGTCGCCCGAGACCAGCAGGTAGCCGTACCTCACGCGCTCGAGCTTGGCGTCGACCTTGACGACCTTGCCTTGCACGACCTCGATCTTCTGGTGGTACTTCTCGAAGCCCAGCGCCTCGATGTAGAGGTCGTGGGGGCCAGGGGCGAGCTCGATCGAGTTCGTGCCGACGGCGCGCGGCGCCGCGCGGTGGGGTGGGGGATCGTCGACGTAGATCTGGGCGGACGTGACCGGCACGCTCACCTCGACACGACCGACGAAGTCCCCCTGCGACAACCCCGCCCGGTACACGTACACCCGCCCGGCCTCGAACGTGAACTGGCTGCCGTTGGAGTTGTAATCCCGGAAGCCCTCGACCAGCAGAAAGTACGTGCCCACGTTGAGCGACAGGTTGGCCGGCGTGGTGAGCCCGCTCTGCACCCGCCTGTAGCCGGCGGTGTTGGGGTTCTTGGGATCGAGCAGCGGCGCCTTCGGGTCGATGCGCTCGTAGATCGAGACCGGCGCGCCGGACGGATCACTTTCGACGAACACCAGCGACTTGATCTCCGCTTTCTGAGAGCTCGCGCTGGCCTCCGGCGCGGCAGCGTTCTCCTGCTTGAGGCGCTCCACCGTCCTGTCGATGTCGGCCTTGTCCGGAGCGCTCGGCTCGGCCTTCAAGAAGCGCTCGTACAGCTCGATGGCGCGACCGCGCTGCGCGGATCTCTCCGCGGCCACGGCTGCGTTGAACAGGAACGCATTGAACTTGTGCTTGTCGTAGGCGGCGACGAACTCGTCCGTGGCCTGGGCGAAGGCGCCCTCGGCGAACAGGCGCTGACCGCGCTCCATGCGCGCACGCGCGTCGTCGATCTCCTTCGCCTCTGGCGGTTTCTGCGCCGAAGGTGCAGCCGAGCCGACGCCCGCGCTCGCCCCTCCACTGGGGGGGGTCGCCCCAGCGCCGCCGCCGTCGAAGCTCGGCGGCGCGCCGCCGTCCCCGGAAGCTCCGCTCGCGGGCTGCGCCACGATCGCGCTCGGCCCTGGCGCGCCGAGCGCGGCGAACAGCAGCATCCAGGAGGCCACACGTCTCGAGCGCACGGTGGCGTCTACCCCATCCTCAGCTCGGCGAGCACCCCGTAATGGTCCGAGGGCGCGACGCGCTCGCCGGCCAGGCTCTCGACCTCACTGCACACCACCGCGGCCGAGAGCGGCATGCCGCGACCCGCGTCGTCGGGGCCGCGCACCAAGACGTAGTCGATGCGACGCGGCGCCTCGAACGTCAGCGCGGCGTGCGGGTTGTTCGGCGGATCGAAGGTGAAGCCCGGGCCGCGCCCGACGCGCTCGAAGCAGTCGGTAAACCAGATGTTGGTCTTCTCCAGCGACTGCAGGCCGCGCAGGTAGCGGATCTCTGCCGTGTCTGGCGCGGCGTTGAGGTCGCCCACCAGCACGGCCGGCAGGTCGCCCTCCGCGGTCTGCGCGCGCACGTGAGCCGCGATCGCCACCACTTGCTCTTCGCGCAGCACGCACTCCTCGAACCGCCAGGAGAGGTGCGTGTTGAAGAAGGGCAGCGGGCCGTCGGGGCTCTCCACCCTGGCGAACGCCACGCAGCGCGCGTCACTGGTCGGGAGGGGCAGCGTCGCCGCGTCGCGCAGTGGGTAGCGCGACAGAATGGCGTTGCCGAACTGGTCGCCGTTTTCGTACGACCACGCGGGAGAGAAATGAATGTGTGGACGTGCTGGACCGCCGAGCTCGGCCCAGCGGGCGGCGAGCGTGGCGGCTTGGCAGCCGTCTGGGCCGCCTCCGGGCCGGTGGATCACCTCTTGTAGGCCGATCACATCGGGTGCGTGCTCGGCGATTCCCTTCGCTAGCAGGCGCAGCCTATGCTCGTAAGGCCCCTGGCGGTTCCAAATGTTGAGGCTGAGGACGCGGAGTGAACCCATCGCCAGGGCTCGTAGCCAAGCCGACCGGGCTCGGCAAGCGACCGCGCTGACCGTCTGCGGCGCGGCGCTGCTGTTGCCCGGGCTGGCAGAGGCGCAGAGCACGTTCACGGTGGACTACCGCGCGGCGGAGGGCTGCCCGGACCGCGGCGCCTTCATCCACGAGATCCAGCGGCGCTCTCGCATCGCGGTGCCCGTGGGCAAAGCGGAGCAACCGGACGTGGTGCTGCTGGTCAGGCTCGAGCGCGATCAGAAGCCCGGCGCACGCGGCAGGCTCACCATCACCCAGGGCACGAAGAGCAGCGAGCGCGTGCTCTCGGGCAAGACCTGCGCAGAGGTGGCGACCGCCATGGCGCTGGTCGCCGCGCTCGCGGTCGACCCGCTGGCCGAGCTCTCGCCCGCTCCCGAGCCGCTTCCGCTGCCTCCCGATCCGGCGGGGCCGCCGATCCTGAGCACGCAGCCCGCCCTCGTGACCGGCCCCGCGCCGCTCCTGCCATCGCTGCCGCCGCTGTCTCCCCGCTTCGCCAAGATTCCGCCCCCCAGCGACGCGAGCTTGCTCGCGTGGCCGCTCCCTGTCTGGCCGCTCGTGCCGGAGCCGCCCGCGCCCGTGAAGGAGGAAGGGTTGCGTGTCGGAGGTGGCGCGCGCTTCGCCCTCAACGCGGGCGCCGCGCCGACCGCTATGGCTGGGGTCGCCGGCTTCGGTGAGCTGCGCAAGGATGCGAGCCTAGGTTGGTCAGTTCGTGCCGAGTTGAGCTACCTGACCGTCACAGAGGCCACCTCGGTGCAGGGGGTGGATAGCTCTTACCGGCTGCTGCGCGGCGTTGCGCGCGCCTGCGTGCCGCTCGTGCGCCTGTCGTGGGTCGGTCTTTCCCCGTGTGGCGCGTTCGGTGGTGGTGGGCTTTGGGGGGAGCTCTCCAGGGCAGGGACCGGCTCATCAGAGGAGCAGGTCGAAGCGCTGGGCCCGTGGCTGGAGGCTGGTGTTTCAGGGAGATTGCTGGCCTTCCCCACCGAATGGCTCGCGGTCGAGGCCGAGCTGGGCCCAACCTTCCCGCTCGTTCGCAGCTTTTTCGGCAACCCGGAGGGCCAGCTGCACAAACCCTTTCCGGTGACGCTCGATCTCGGGGTCGGTGCGTCACTGGCATTTTGACTCCCAGCCCGTTCCCCCCATCTCGTACGATTCTTGGATCACTCGCTCTCACCGTGGGCATGAAGTCTTCAGTGTTGTCCTCCGAGGCGCTTCCGCTGTTCTCAGGCGCGTCCGCGTCAGACACCCGGCGGGTTGACCCGATGACCGAGCCGAAGGCCCCGCCATCGGAGGACGACGATCTGAGCGAGGCCGCGCCGAGCCTGTCCGCCGCCCAAGCGGCGCGGGTCAAAGCGTTGGTGGTGGAGCACCACGCCTTCGTGTGGCGTTCGCTGATCCGCCTCGGAGTGCCTCGCGCCGACGCAGAAGACGGAGTGCAACAAGTGTTCATGGTCGCCTCACGCCGCATCGAAGACATCGCGCAGGGGGCCGACCGCTCGTTCCTCTACGGCGTGTGTCTGCGGGTGGCCTCACGCGCGAGACGAACCCTCGCCAGGCGCCGCGAGGTGATGGGCGACGACGCTTGCCCCGAGCGGGTGGACCCCGGTGTCCGGCCAGACGACTTGATCGACCGGGCGCGGGCGCGCGCGCTTCTGGACGAGATCCTGACCGCGATGCCGCTCGAGCTGCGCAGTGTGTTCACGCTGTTCGAGTTGGAGCAGCTGACGATGATCCAGATCGCTGGTTTGCTCGGGCTGCCTCAAGGCACGGTGGCCTCGCGCCTGCGCCGCGCCCGGGAGCTGTTCCTGGAGCAGCGCAAGCGGATCGAAGCACGAGTGAAGCAGAGCGGAGTGCGGGCGGCCGTGCTCGACCGAGACGTGCGGGGGTGCTCATGAGCCAGCTGAAACGACTGTTGGACGAGCCTGGCTCCGAGCTCGACCGCGTCCTGCTCGAGTCTGCGCTCGACGAGGAGCCGCCGCGCGGCTCGCGAGATCGTGCCCTGGTCGCGCTCGGCGTTGGGTCGGCGGCGGCGGTCGGCGCGGCGGCGGTGAGTGGTGCAGGCGCAGGCGCAACCGTGGCCAAAGGCTCGGGGTTCTTGAGCGCAGGTTTCGCCAAGTGGGCCGCGCTGGGCGCGGTGGTGAGCGCGGTGGTCGGCGGCGGTGTGTGGCTCGATCGCACGGCAGGCGAGGGGGCGCCCGTGGTCGAGCGCAGCAGAGCAGAGGCGCCTCCCGATCTCGGGGCGCGCGGCACCGCCGAACGTCTCGCCCTCACGCCGCCCGACGCAGCAGCCGAGCCGCGAACCGTCGCGTTGCCACCGGAGCCTGCGCGAGCGCCGCGGCCCACGGCTCCCGTCACCAGCTCGCCCTTGAACGGCAAGCAGGAGCCGCGCCCCAACGCGCCTGTGAGCGAGAAGGCCAAGCCACCTCAGCCGAGCGCGCCTGCCGCCGCAGCGCAACCTGCTACGGCGTCGGCCGGCATCGCCCCCGGCGGCGGCGCCCTCGGCGACGAGGTCGCCCAGCTCGACAAGGCGCGCAAGGCGCTCTCCGCGGGAGAAGGCGAGACCTGTCTCGGCCATCTGAACCAGTACAAAGCCAAGTTTCCCAAGGGCCAGCTCGCCGCCGAGGCGCAAGCGATGCGAGCCAGCTGTGAGGCCAAGCGGTCGCCCACCCCTTGAGCGCGCGCGCTATTTGCTGCGCACCATACCGACCGCCAACAGCACGGCGAACACGCCGATCGGGAGGATGAAGGGCACCACCACCATGCCTCCGACTTGGAACTTGTTCCAACCGATCATCACCTCTGCTGCTGCGATCGAGCCGGAGATCAGCAGGGCGCCGACCGCCTCGGGCCAGTCTGTCTCGACCTTGAGCCCCACCCAATAGACGCCGGCGCCGATCACCACACCCATCACGGGGAAGGCCCACCCTGGCAAACCGGCCACGGTATCGACCCCGTTTTTGGCCAGCTCCGGGTTCGAGAGTGCGAAGTTCGCGACCAGGATGCCGACCAACAGCACGCCAAACAGGATGAGGTAGGTCCACATCTTGGCGCGTTTGCCACCCATGAACTCGCGTTCGGCCGTCATGTCTTCAAGATACGATCGGACCGGGCGAGCGGGCACGTGTTCGGAGTACAATCTCGCGCGATGCCGCTGAGACTTCGATGCGCTGCGCTGACCTCGGTGATGGCCATCGCGGGCTGCGGGGACGACCGCCCGCAAGGTGGAGGAGGCGCTGGAGCCGGCGGCGGCGGTGGCAGCGCGCCGGCGTGCGAGGTCGACACGCGACCGGAGGACGACGCCGAGCCGCCGCCCATCAGCACGCCCCGTTGGGCCTATCGGCCGTGGATCTCCAAGGACATCTCGACGGGTGAGGACTCGCGAGATTTCGTGGCGGGCTTTCTGGAACGAGGCATCCCGGTCGGGGTGCTCGTGCTCGATAGCCCTTGGGAGACCAACTACAACACGTTCGTGCCGAACCCGGATCGCTATCCGGAGTTCGGACAGATGGTGCAGGACTTTCGCGATCTGGGCGTGCGCACGGTGCTGTGGACGACGCAGATGATCAACACCGGCAGCTACGATCTCGAGCCGACCGGCGACTTCTACGAGACTGGCTCGCCCGACTACCCGCAAGCGCTCGCGTGTGGATACTTCGTGGAAGAGGGGCGCATCTTCGCTTGGTGGAAGGGTCAAGGCTCGGCCATCGACTTCTTCAACCCGGACGCCAGAGCGTTTTGGCATCGCCTGCAAGATCCGCTGCTCGATCTCGGCATTGCCGGCTGGAAGCTCGACTTCGGCGAGAACTACATCGAGGCCTCGCCCATGGGCACGTTCGAGGGCGACAAGACGTTGCAGGAGTACTCCGAGGCGTACTACCGCGACTTCTACGCGTACGGCTCGGCGCGTTTGGGAACGGAAGAGTTCGTGACGATGGTGCGGCCGTACGACAAGAGCTACCAGTTCGAGGGCCGCTTCTTCGCCAGGCCCGAGCACGCGCCGGTGGCGTGGGTGGGGGACAACCGCCGCGACTACGTCGGCATGGCGGACGCGCTCGATCACATCATGCGCTCGGCCGATGCTGGTTACGTCATGGTCGGCAGCGACTTGGGCGGCTACCTCGACCGCGACGACGTCGATCTCACGGAGCTCGTCCCGCTCGACTCGGAGGTGTTCATGCGCTGGACGGCGATGAGCGCGCTGATGCCGTTCATGCAGCTGCATGGTCGCGGCAACCTGGAGCCATGGAGCTTGCCCGACCAGACCCAGTTGGTGGAGGACACCTATCGCTTCTGGGCCACGCTGCACGACGAGCTGGTGCCCTTCTTCGACTCGGTCGGGGTGGCGCAATACGCCGGGGGCGCTGTGCGGATGATCGAGCCGGTGGGGGAGATGGCCGACTGGGAAGGCGACTACCGCTACTGGCTCGGCGGTGCGCTGTTGGTGGTGCCCGTGCTCGACGGCAGCGGCGTTCGCGACGTCGAGATCCCGAGCGACGCGCGCTATTTCCCCCTGCTCGACCCAGCGGCGTCCGCGATCGAGCCAGGCACGCTGCTTTCGGACGTGGACGTGAGCGACGCCTCCCGCATCCCCGCCTTCGCGCGCGAGGGAGCCATTGTCCCGATGGAGACGGCCAGCGCGCTCACCGGCTTCGGCAGCCCGGCCAGCGCCGGCGCGCTCACGCTGTTGGTCTACCCTGCCGCGCAGAGCCACTCGTTCGAGGTGGTGCGCGACGACGACAGCGTCGAGCTCTCGGTTTCCGCAGAGCAAGGGACGGGGCTGGCGAGCGTGACGCTGAGCGCGTCGGAGCGCACGGTGTATCTCCGCGTCTGGAGCGGTGCGGCCGCCACCAGCGTCGAGCTAGAGGGGGCCCCGCTCGCCGCGGTCGCGGATCGCGCGGCGCTCGACGCGGCGTCCGAGGGCTACTACCAGGAGGGACCCTACCTCTGGGTCAAGCTCGCGAGCGGCAGCTCGGGAACCCTCGAGGCACTCTGACCGACGCCGCACGATCGGCCCTCGCTGACGCTCGCAGGAGGAGGCCGCGAAGAGCGACGACGCGCCTCGTCTGGTCTCGCCCCCTGACCTGGTTGGCCGCCGAGCGGACTACTCGGCCTGCACGCCGAACGTCTTGACCGGCCCGTCCCACGGTCCGTCGATGACGCGGTTGGTTTCGAAATCAGCCCACACCACCTTGGCGGTGAGAGGGCCGGTCGCGTCCTTGACCTTGGTCCACGCGCTCTCGGGCAGCTGGTACTCGCTGGCGGTCGTGAATACGCGCACCAGCTCGGGATCGTCATCGCTGGAGATCACCAGCAAATAGGCGGGCCCGTTGACGGGCGTCCCGTGGGCGTGTGCGCTGGGCACGCGCGAGAGCAGCCACGACAGCGGGTGTTTCGGAATGGGGGCGCGCTGCTGCCCGATGCGCAGATCGCTGGGCGCGAGCCGCCGCGCGGTGGGCCCCACCTCCCACCAGAAGGTCGGCGGCTCGGCGCGCGTCAGCTGCTCGTTGTTGGCCGGCCAGGTGATGGTGGCAGCTTTCTCGGGATCGTCCTTGGGTTGCTGCGCCAGCAACGCCTCGAGCGCTTCGTCGGTCGCGCCCCCGTCGTAGAGCACGTCGTCGAGCCCAGCCACGCGGCCGCCCTCGCCTTGGCTGTCCCCCTCACACCCGGAGAACAACGTGAGGCCTAGCGAGGAGACCAGCGCAAGTGAGAAGACCGCGGCACGCAAGAGCATGCCGCAGTGTACTCCTGGAAGCTCCACGCGGCTCTCGCCAGAGAGCTGCGACCGATTGTCGCAGCCTCACTCGGGCGGAGGAGGTGGCGGCGCGATCAGATCCAGGTTCATGCCGCCCGGGTAGTTGTAGCTGGTGTACGAGCCGTATCCGAGCACCTGGATGCCGAACGGCTTGTCGCCCTCGAGCAGATGCGCGCCGCCGCCGTTGTCGTCGAGCGGGATGCGCACCGAGGAGAACGTGCCGGTGATGGCCTCTGGGGACGCGGTGACCGGCGTGCCATCGAGCACGAGCGTGGTGCCGGGCTCCATGATCACGTCGACGAAGTTTTGGTCGTAATCGGTGGGCGCCAGGAACACGTACTTGCTTCGGTACTGCTCGACCGCCGTGGCGATGCTTTGCGATGGATCCCCGCCGTCTCCACCCGGGTTGATCAACGTTGCGGCCAGCAAGAACGTGGTGACGCCGAACTCGTGGTCACCCAGCACCTCGAACGCCTGCGTCACTTGACCGAGGTCGATGACCTGACCCGCGTTGATCGTGGTGGGGGCGAAGGCCGGCGGTGTGCCCGAGTAGCTCAGCGTGGTGCCGTCCACGTTCCCGACGAAACGAACCATGTGAGGCACTGCCGCCGCGGAGGGGCCCGTGGGCGGCGCGATCACGTAGTGCTCACCCAACGTCTCGGCTGGGATGATCGACTCCTCGAAGTGATCACATGCGGCGTTCGAGTCCGGCATGTTGCGGCAAGGGATGCCGTTGATGACCTGCACGGGCTTGCTGGCTTGCACCAGAGATCCCGAGAAGTCGCTGGTCGCACCACCGACGAGCTGCACCACGTCGCCGCGATCCACGCTGAAGGTCGTGCTGCCGTTCGCACCCACCGCCGGCAGCCCGCCCCCCGGGATGATCGCCCCGCTGGGCCCGAGCTTGACGGTCACCGAAGTGCCGTCCTCGAGCCCGGTGATGCTCAGGGTCGCGCCCATGCTGGCGATCGCCCAACCTTGATAGCCGAGGATGCGAAAGTTGCCGGTGAGCGCGGTGCTCGGCAAGAGCAGCGACGCGTCGTTCGAGTAGGAGAAACACTCCAAAGAGCACTGCGACGCCGGGCAGGTCGACCAGTCCTTGCCCGGCGGACCGCCCGACGGGCCGTACTCGAGAGCGTTGAACTGGTAGACGGTGACCGGCACGCTGCTCTGAAGGTGGTAGGCGCCGTCGTTCACGCGCACCGTTCCGGGTAGCGGCGTGGCGGAGCCGCACGCGTTCGCATCGGGCCCCTTCAGCTCAGGCACCCAAGGCAGGTAGATGGTCGAGAGCCCCTCGGGCGCGACGGTCGCAGTCGCCACCTCCGTCGCGCCCCGCGTCACCACCACCTCGGCCGGCTCGTCGCCGGTGTTGGCCACGACCACCGCGTAGTCGAACACGCTCCACACGTTGTTGGCCGTGACGGTCGGGTAGAAGTCGCATCCGATGTACGTGCGCGTCTGCTCCGCCTCGGCACACGTCTTGGGATCACCCAACTTGGGGCCAGGGCCCGCGCCCCCACCACCATCTTGCATGAACTGACCGCTGCTCGGACCGTTGTCCCCGCCGCCCTGGCCGTCGTCATGGCTCGACGCGGCACCGGATCCAGTGGCGGCCGACTCGTCGCTGGAGGCGCCGGCCGCGCAGCCGAACGTCGGGAGGAGCAACCACGCTGTGAGGAGGAGGGCTCGCTGCTTCATGACACCGGAGTAGCCCCTGGCGTGCGGTCAACGCCTTTCAGCGCCTTACTTGTGCGGCCTGGATCACCAGCGGCTCCCCTGTCGCTCAACTGAGCAACAGAAGATCCAGTATGATGTGTGCTGTTGTCAGGAATTCACGCTGGAGTGGCCCCATGTCGGCCTTGGTAGGCTTCTTGCTATCCGCCTGACATGGCTCGACAACTTCGCTGGTTGCCTCTGGTCGCGTCGATGGCGCTCCTCCCGCTGGCGGGCTGCGACGACGGTCTGGACAGCTCGGAAGCCCAGCAAACGGTGGCCAGCGAGGTCGCGATCTACCCGCTGGATTTGTGGGCCCAACCCCTGCCCAAAGGGTTCTCCCTCTCCGTGTCGCGAGGCGGCGAGGTCGTTTCGACCAAGACCGGTGAAGACGGCTCGGTTCGCGCCCCACTGGAGAAGGGGCAGCTCGACATCGTGCTCAGCGCCCCAGACTTCGAGGATCTGGTGGTGACGCTCGACTTCGATGGAGAGCGCGACCCGGTGCTTCACCGCGCAAGCGAGGGGCACGGCGCGACGCTCGCGAAGAGCCTCTCGCCCCACGGCGAGCAAGACCTGCGGCTCTACCTGGGTCTGCGCCACAAGTGGTTCTCCGCGGAGGGCCGCCCGGCGCGCCCGGGCAACCGTCTCGATCTGTTCACGAACGGCGAGGACGCGTACGCCAGCGTCGCGGACGAGATCCAGCAGTCCACGAGCGAGGTGTTGGTCTCGACCTGGTGGTGGGAGTCCGACTTCGAGCTGGTCCGCCCCGCAGGCCTGCACACCTACATGACCGAGGCGGAGCGCAAGAAGAACACCGTGCTCGCGATGCTCGAGGCACGCCCAGCGCAGAAGCGTGTGCTCGTGGGCCAGCTGTGGGGCCAAGACGGGGTGCTCTCTTCGCTCACCGTCGATGCCGGTCTGACCGCGCACGGAGCCGCCAAGAACGACAAGTTCGACTACCTCGGCCAGGCCAACGGCACACGCGGGAAGTTCACCTTCGAGATCGCGCCCTTCGACTTCGGCGCTCGCGTCGCCGAGAGCGCCGCCGCCGGCGAGGCGCTGGTCTTTCCGGAGCCCGCGCAGATCGCGTCGACCGTTGCGCCCAAGGAGGTCGACCTGACGGCCTGGCCGATCAGCGTGGACACGGATCACGCCTCGTACCACCAGAAGTTTCTGGTCATCGATCACGAGGTCGCGTTCGTCGGCGGCATGAACCTGCGCAAGGTCGACTGGGACACGAAGGATCACGAGGTGTTCGAGCCGCGGCGCATGAGCTTCGGCGCCACCAGCGAGGAGCGAGAGGCGGTCGCGCTGGGCGAGGCCCAGCCGGACAACGGCCCGCGCAAGGATTACATGGTCCGCGTCGATGGGCCGGCCGCGCAGGACGTGGCCGACGTGTTCAAGAAGCGCTGGGATCGCGCGATCGCCGACAAGGTCAAATACGCGAACAACGCCAGCGCGTTCGAGGTCGAACGCGAGATCAGCCCGCGTCCGGATGGCGTGACAGCGCAGATCACCGCGACGTTGCCCGATCCAATCGCCGAGCACGCCATCCTCGAGTCGTGGCTCAACGCGGTCGCACAGGCCAGCGAGTACATCTTCATCGAGGACCAATACTTCCGCGCGCCGCTGCTCAACGACGCGATCTACGCGCGCATGAAGGAGGTGCCCGGTCTGCGCCTCGTGGTCATCACCAAGCCGATCAACGAGTGGGCAGATCCGGGTTGTGTCTGGACTTACCAGAGCGCAGAGCTGTTTGCCGACGCCTTCCCTGGGCGGTTCCTCTTCTTGCAGCTGCGCTCGTTCGCCACCCAAGAGGTGCTGGGCTTCGACGAGACGGATGGACTGTTCGTGGACATGGATGTCCACTCCAAGATGTTGATCGTGGACGACCGCTTCATGAGCGTCGGATCCTGCAACAAGAACAACCGCGGCCTGATCTACGAGGGCGAGCTGAACATCGCGGTGCTCGACGACGCGTGGGTCGGCGCCGCGCGCCGCCTCATCCTCTCGGAGATCCTGCCGGACGGCGCGGCTATCTCGGACGATCCCGCGGCTTGGTTCGCCGCCGTGAAGGACGCCGCGGAGATCAACGACGCCGTCTTCGCGTTGTGGGACGAGGAGGGCATGGACCTCGACCTCGACGGCGATCCGTTGCCGGCCGTCTACCGCCCGCGCGGCAAGCTCTACACCCTGCCGTTCGCGGACCCGAGCGAGTGCTTGCTCGAGTCCGTCGGCGAGGACATGACCGGCCGGGCCCCGCCTTCCGAAGGAGACGAGCCCGATCCGAAGGACGAGCTGTGAGCCCAGGCGCTACTTGACGCAGTCGGCGTCGAGCACGCGAATCCACGCGCGCTTGGACGAGATGGCGGCACCCATCACCTCGGTCCACACGAAGGCGAGGCGCGCCCCGCCGAGCGCAGCGGCGGGCGGATCCAAGACCGCGGTTTTGCCGTCGCTCACGCGGACTGCCTCGCTGGCGGGGCCGTCGGGGGACACGCGCACGGCGAGCAGCTGGTCCGCGACGCCCTCTGCCTCGCCCACGAACGCCACGATCGCCGCGTTGCCGCGCGCGACGGCGTGGGGGAACTTGCCCTTGCCGATCAGCTGGATCGGACCTTGTGGCGCCCCCTTTGCGTCCAAGCTTCGCGCGAAGACCTGGCCTTCTTCCGCCCACGTCAGGAGCACGCCCTTGTCGAGCAGCGTCAGGCCGAGCGAGTCGCGCTTGGTGGCTTTGGCCACCACCACGTTGCTCACTTGCTCTTTGCCCTCCTGATCGAGGCGTGAGGTCAGTAGCTGGCCGCTCTCCTCCAGCCACGCCACGGTGTACCCGGTCGAGTCGCCGAGCACTGCTGGCGCGGAGGGCTTCTTGGCGCCCTTGGTGACGCCGATTGCGCGAGCGCGTTGGCCAGCAGCAATCGGCGCAAACAAGAACAGCGAGAGCTGATCGCCTTCGGTGCCGAACGGCGAGGCCACCACCAGCGGGCCCTCGGTGGTGGCGGCGAGCGCGACGTTTGCGGGCTCGACGTTGCGCAGCGTGGAAAGGTGCTCGATGGCGGGCTTCTCGGCCGTGTCCCAGGTGGGCCTGGCGAACGCGAGGCCCTCCTGATCGAACCACACCACGGTCCATTGGTCGCCGGTGACGAACAGATGGGGGGCGTGCTCGCGCGCGCTGCCGATGCCGCGGTCGCGCGCGATGCGTTTGGCTTCGCCGTCGTAGCCCGCGAACGCGATCTGCGCCTTGCCCTGGAGCTGAATCAGGTACGAAGCGGCGAACTCGGAGCCCTTGTCGCTGGCCCTGCCCGCCACGGTGAGCTCGCCCCGCAGCAAGTAGCTCGCGAGCTCGAAAGTGGCGGACTTGCAGCCGGTGCTGTCCGCGGTGGCGGCGACCACCTTGGTGACCCCCGTGCCTTTGACCTCGTCGCTGGGAGGGGGAGCCGGCGGCGGGGCTGTCGAGCTCTCTGCCGAGCTGGGCGTGCTGGTCTCGCTCGTGGCGTTGGCGCTCGCTTGTCCGCCGCCCGACGCGGGGCAGCCGAGCGCGCCGCCGCACACGCTGAGGGTGACCAGCCACAGCGCCGCCCTGGCGCCGCGAGGACTCGGGGAAGGGGGGATCGGCACGTCGAGGCTCCGCAAATGGCCCTAAGCCATAGCATGGGCGCAACTCGTTCTTCCACGCTATGCTTTCCTCGTGGCTCAACCGCCCAACGTCGAAGCGTCTGATCCGGTGTTGTTCGACCCTTACGTGGGGCGCAAAGAAGCGCCTCCACCGAAGCCGCCCATGGCACCGGCCGCGGTGGCTGCAGCCGTGCTCGCACCGCTCCCGATCGGCAGCCTGGCGGCCGTGTTCGTGGGGTTCGCGGGGTTGCGGCAGACCAAGAGCGGCACCATGCGCGGACGCAAGCTCGCCATCGGCAGCATGATTGCCGGCGCGCTGCTGACCGTGGGTTACGGCGTGGGCGGGGTGCTCGGCGGCATGCACTACGCAGAAGAAGCCCGCGCGGAGGAGCAACAAGAGCAGCGCCGCTGGGACCGTAAGCAGCGCGAGCGAGAGGAAGAAGAGCGAGAACAGGGCGCAAAGGCGCCCGAGCCTCCGAAGCCTCAGACGCCGCCACGACCGTCGGCCCCGGTGGTCCCGCCGCAAGGGACCGTGCCTCAAACGACCGAGGAGCGCACTGTCGGGGACGTGGTCGTGGTGGAGGTGGGGGTCAAGGAGCCCAACTTGAAGCAATTCCTCGTGGCGCAGCAAACGTTGGCCAAGGCCAGCGGCAAGGAGGTCATGATCATGACCACGCGCAGCGGCTGCGACCCGTGCAACGGCGTGATGAACGCGCTTCCCGATCCGCTCATGCAGCAAGCGCTGGGCAAGGTCCGACTGGTACGGGTCGACATCGAGGTCTTCAGGCAAGAGCTCGAGCGCATGGGGATCACGACCAGCGTGATGCCGGTGTTCGCGCTGCTTCGGGCAGACGGCTCGCCGCGTGACGCCATCGACGGCGGCGAGTGGGGGGAGGACATCCCGGCCAACGTCGCCCCGGTGCTCGGCCCGTTCGTGAAGGGCGAGCTGAAGAATCGCAAGCGCGTGTACAAGATCCAGCCGCCCAGCGGCACGTTCCTCTGACTCGTCGCGGCCGATGCGCTGCCCCGTATGCCGGGTCTCGAGCGCGCTGGCGTGCGGCGCCCCGTGCCCGTGTGGCCGGGCGGCGCTCGTGCCAGACGACGCATTCTTGCGCGGTGACGGCGACCCGCTGCTCGGCCGCACGCTGCTCGATCGCTTCGTGCTGCTGGGGCTTCACCGCACGGGCGCGTGTTCGGCGGTGTATGACACGCTGGATCGGGCCCGCGCCGAGCGCTGCCTCACGAAGGTGAGGCGGCACGAGCTCGAGCCCGCCTCGCTGGCAGAAGAGGCCCGCCTGCTGGGGCTGACCACGGCCACGCCCAAGGCGCTGGCCTGTGGCGAGGGAGCGCTCGCGCCAGGGGTCGAAGCTGCCTTCTTGGTCATGAGCGTCGCGGCAGGCGAGTCGCTCGCGGCACGTTTGGGGGCAGGCCCACCTCCTGCGCCAGAGGAGGCGCGCGCGGTGGTGGGCGCGGCGGCGGCGCTGCACGAGGCGGGCATTGCACACGGCGATCTCAAGCCGGCGCACCTCTTCCTGGCGCCGAGCGGCGCCACCGTGATCGATCTGGGCTCGGCGCAGGAAGTCGGGGGGCCGGCACCCACGAGCTCGGGGCCGTCGCCCGGGTACGCGCCGCCCGAGTGGAGCCCCGGAGACGCGCCCACCCAGGCCGCCGACGTCTTCGCCCTGGGGCGCGTGCTGGAGGCGTGGGCCCGCGGCGCGGACGAGCCATTCGGCCCGGCGATCAGGGCGGCGCTCAGCGCGGCTCCCGCTCGCCGCCCGCGGGACGCGCGTGCGCTCGCCGGCCTGCTTCCGTAACCAGGCCGGGTCCAGCGAGACCGGCCGTGGGGCGCCCGAAAGCCCATCTCAAAGGTGTACGGCACGGGGCGAAGCTTGTAACGTGCGGCGACCCATGGATCCCCGGGATATGGAGATGCTCATCCAGCGCCTGGTGCGGAATCCGCACGACGAAGAGGCGCTCGCGTATGCCCACCAAGCGGGCGCCACGGATCCACGCGCCTACGCGATCCTGCTGGAGAAAGTCGGGCTGGCCAGCCACGACCCGGCGTACGCCGCGCACTGGCTCAGCGAGAGCGCGAACGTCTGGTCGATCACGGTGGGGGACGCCCACCACGCCGCACGCACGTTCATGGCCGCGATCGAGAAAGATCCGACCACAGCGGCCGCCGCCGACAGGCTGGCGCAGCTCTACCGCGAGCGCGGCGAGACCAAGCCGCTGGTCGCGCTGCTCGAGAAGCTCGTGAAGCTGTTGGGGCCGCTCTTGGCCAACCAGCCGGACCTGAAGCCCCGCTTGGTCGCGATCCACGAGGAGTTGGGACGCCTCTGGGCGGACGCGAAGCTCGGCCGGAAGGACCGCGCCTCCGAGAACTGGAAACGTGTGGCGGAGATCGACCCCACCAACGCCTTCGCGATCTATCAGGCGCGCGAGCTGTACAAGGAGCTCGAGCAGTTCTCCGAGGCGGTGCCGCTCTTCGCCATGGAGCAAGCGCTGATCGACGATCCGGACCGCAAGCTCGCGCTCTACCGCGACGAGTCGGCCGTGCGCTTGCGCGCGCAGGACGGCCCCGGCGCGAGTCAGGCGCTGCGGCTCGCACGCACGCTCGTGCCAGACGACGTCGCGTTGGCTCAGGAGTTCGGCGCGAGCGTGATCGCACGCATCGACCTGGGGGAGGACGTCCCGCCCGAGGAGCGCGATGAAGCGCGCGCGATCTTCGTGTCGTTCGCCGAGTCCTACGAGGGAGAGTACGCCTTCGGCTACGCGCAGAGCGCGCTGCGCTGCGCGCCGGGCGACGACCGCGCGATGCAGCTGTGCGACCACTACGGCAAGCTCTTGCACCGCAGCGCGGAGCTGAAGCCGCTGTTCGCGGCGTATCTGGCCAAGAACCCGAACGGCTACATGGCGCAAGAGGCGTGCGCGCAGGTCGGCTCCCGTCCTCCGCCTCCACAGCGCTCCAGCGCCGCCGCGTTGCCGCCACCGCAAGCGCCAGCGCACGCCGCCCCCTCCGCGCGAAGCTCCGGCAGCTGGCAGGCTCCTGGGCAAGGCGCGCCACCCCAGGCCGCAGCTCCGCCGATGCGCGAGCCGACCGCCGCGTCGCGCTCGTACGGCGGCCCGATGCAGAATCCAGCCACGCCGGTGCCGGGCGCGACGAGCCGAGGCGCAGCCTCGGCTCCACACGCCGGCGACGACGACGCCGACAGCATGCCCGAGGCGGGGGATGCACTCCCGCAGCGGATGGGCAGCTTGCCCCAAGCGGATCCGAACGAGGTGCGCGCGCTGATCGATCAGGCGCAGCTCGAGGCGCAAAAAGGCCGCAAGCCCACCGCCCTGGCCAGGTTCCGCGAGGCGCTCAAGCTCGACCCGGCCAACGCCGAGGCGCTGTCCTGGGTCGACGAGCACCTGCGGCAGAAGCGCATGTACACCGATCTGCGCGACGTGCTGGTGGCCGCCTCGCGCGTGACCAGTCAGCCGCTCGAGACGCGCAAGGCCCAGCTGCGCGACATCGCTGGCATCTGCGAGACGCAGCTGCGCGATGTGGACACGGCCATCTCCAGCGCCAAACAGATCGTGCAGCTGGATCGCGGCGACGAGCCGGCGCGTGAGCAGCTGCGCCGCCTGCTCGAGAAGGCGCAGCGCTGGGACGAGCTTGCCACCGTGCTCGAGCAGGAGGCGATGAACGCGCCCGACGTCGAGACCAAGATCTCGCTCGAGAAGAAGCTCGCGCAGCTGCATGAGCAGAAGCGCAAGGACCCGTCGGCCAGCGCCGAGGCCTGGGCGCGTATCGCTGCGCTTTCGCCCACCGACGACACGGCCATCCAAACGGCCGTGAAGCTGTTCGAGAAGGGCGGCCAGTTCGATTTGGCGGCCAACGTGATCGCCGAGAACGTGTCTTCGATCGAAGACGCCGGCCAGCGCTCGAGCCTGTTGGCCAAGCTCGGAGAGCTGCGACACAAGGGCGGCGACGCCGGCGGGGCCGGCGATGCGTACGCCGAAGCGGCAGAGGTCGGCGGCTCCGAGGGGCTGTCGCCCGAGGCGGCCAAGCGCCGGGGCGAGCTGTGGGAGAAGGCTGAGCACGCCTACGTCGAGGCCGGACGCTTCATCGAGGCCGCCAACGCGCTCGACCAGCGCGCCAAGGGCGATCCCTCGGTCGACCGCGTCGACCTGCTGGTGCGCGCCGCCGACTTCTACGAGCGCGCCCAGGATCCCGGTGGCGCGATCGAGAAGCTGCTCGAGGCTTCGGGCCTCGACCCGCAGCGCACTTCGCTCTCGGAGAAGCTCGAGACGCTGTTCCGCGCCACGGAGCGAGTGCCCGAGCTGGCAGCCCATTTGTGCGCGCGCGCAGACAAGATCTCGGACAAGGACCAGCGCTCGGCCGTCCGCTTCAAGGCGGCCGACGTGTATCGCGAGCTCGGCGACGACGACAGCGCGCGAGAGACGTTGCTGCTCGTGCTGAACGACGGGGACAACGAGCGCGCGTTGGCTTGGTTGGTGGAGGACGCGGGCAAGCGCGGCGATCACACGGAGCAGGCCGACCTGATCAAGCGGCTCGGCGCGGTGACGGTCGATCCGGCGATGAAGCTGGAGCTCGCGCTGCGCGAGGCCTCGCTCGCGGCCAACGAGCTCGACGATCCCAAAGCGGCCGTCGAACGCTACGAGGCCATCGTCCGCGACCTGGACCCGAAGAGCCGAGTGTCGCTGCACGCCATCGCCGACCTGGGCGAAAAAATGGGCGAGGAGTCGATCACCGCCAGCGCGTTGGAGCGCGCGCTCGCCCTGGCCGAGGGCGACGAGAGGGTGGAGATCGCGCAGCGACTTGCCCAGCTGTACGAAGGCCCGCTGGACGACGCCAACGCGGCGATCCGTGCGCTCGACATCGTGCTCGAGGCCGACTCTGGCGACCTGGACGCGACGGAGCGCCTGCTCAAGCTGTGCGAGCGCATGGAGCTGTGGGACCGCGTGGTCAAGCTGCTCGGCGTGCTGATCGAGTTCGAGGGGGACGACGCTGAGGCCGCCAAGATGACGCTGCGGTTGGCCGACCTCTTGTCGGACAAGCTGAACCGCGGCGACGAGGCGCTGGGCGCGCTGGAGAAGACCGCGGATCAGGGCGATGCGGCCTCGCGCGAGGCGTACGTGGCGCTCGGTGATCGCTTGGGCTGGAAGGGCATCGTCGCCACCAAGTTGGTCGACTGGAACCAGAGCGCAGCTCCCGCCAAACGCGCGGAGGCGCTGCGCAGCGCGTTCGAGCGCTTCACCGAGATCGGCCGCGACAAGGACGCGGCCAAGGTCGCGCTCGAGCTGTTCAAGGCGCGCGCCGGCGATCGGCCCCTGGGCGAGAAGCTCGAGGAGATCGCGGTCCGGGAGAAAGACCTGGATGCGCTCTCCGCGGCCCACGAGATCTTGGGCAAAGAGCTGTCCGGCGCCGATCGCGCTGTGGAGTTGGTGCGCCAAGCCGAGGTCATGGCCAAGGCAGGCGCCGACTCGCTCGACGCCATGCAGCACGGCGAGCAAGCGCTCACCAGCGTGCCGGTGGGCGAGGTCGAGGCGCTGCTCGCGCGGCTGGCTGCGCTCACCACCGCGCCCGGGCACGTGGTCGACCTGTACGAGCGGCAGGTCGGTCGCTGCAAAGCGCCCCAAGATCGGTTCGCGGCGCTCGCGCGCGCTGCGCAGGTGGCGGCGGAGCGCGGCGCTCTCGACCGCGCCAAGAGCTTCTTCGAGCTCGCGCTCGCGGGTGGCGTGCAGGAGGACACGCTGCAGAAGCTGGTCGATGCGGCGCGCGAGGGGGATGAAGCGCGCGTGGCGCAAGGGCAGCTGTCGCAGACGGGCAGCTTCTCGCCCACGACCCTGCGCAAGATCTTGGCCGAGGCGCTCGCCGCGGGCGGCCAGGGCTCCCGGGACGGAGGTCGCACGCGTGCGGCGTTGCTCCGTCGCGCGGCGGCGATCGCGTTCCGCGAGCTGTCCGACGTGGACAAGGCCTTCGAGTGGATCGGCGACGCGCTGGTGACCTACGTGGATGACGCCACGCTCGGTGCGCTCGATGAGCTCGGTGCCGAGCTCGGCGATCTCACGCGGGTCGAAGCGACGCTGGCGCGCGCCCTCGAGGAGGTGTTCGATGGCCCGCTCGTACGCAAGTTGCTCGCGCGTCGCGCTCGCTTGAGGCGCGACCAACTCGACGACTTCGCGGGTGCTGCCCAAGATCTGAAGAAGCTCCACGACCTGTCGCCCGCCGACCAAGAGGTGATGACCGAGCTTTCGAGCCTGCTCGATCGCCTTGGCGATCATCGCGGCATGATTCAGCTGTACGAGGATCAGATCCTGCGCGGGCGCGACCCGGCGCAGCGCGCCGAGCTGGCACGCAAGGTCGCTCGCCTGTGGGAAGAGGAGATCGGTGACGCACGCGAGTCGGCCGACGCGTGGCGCCGCGTGTTGCGCATGAAGGCCAACGATCCCGAGGCTACCGCCGGCCTCGATCGGGCGAAGTCGGGCAAGCTCGACCACCGCCCGCGCGAGCGCGCCCCCGTGCCACAGCGGTCGGCGCCCGTCGCGCCTGTCACTCGCTCCAAGCCCCCGCCGGCCATGCCGTCGTCGCAAAAGTCGCCCGCCCGCGCCGAGGTCGCACCTGTCTCTGCGCCGCTCAGCGGCCCAGCGACTGATCCCAGGCCTGTCGTGTTCGCCGCAGCGACCGCGGGTGCCGTCGCGATCGCGACCGCCCCAGAAGAGAAGTCGTACGCGGCGATGAGCGCCGAGGCGGCCGCCCACCAAACAGCTGCGTCGGAGCAAGAGGTCTTCAAAGGCATCCCCGAGGAGACTGCGGACTCTGACGAAGCAGAGGACGCACTGCGCGACATTCCACCGGGCCTGGTTTCGCAACCCGGGACGGCCACGGCCGAGTCACTCTCGCAGGAGCCTGCCGCTCCGGTCGAAGTGGGTGAGCCCGCACGCATCGACGAGTCCGTCTTTGGCGCGCCCGCACAGCCCGTCGCCGAAGCGGAGCCGGAGCCGGCATCTTCACCCCAGGACGTGGCCGCAGCGGCGCGGGCGTGGGCCGAGCAGCAGCGGGCGATGGTAGGCGGAGTCGGGGGCCAGCAGCCCGTCAATGGCGCGGTCGATCCCGCGTTGGCGGCGCAGTGGGAGGCCCAGAAGCAGGCGTGGATCGCCGCGGGCTACAGCGAAGAGCAGGCGAACGCTTGGCTCGTGCAGCAGCAGCAACAGCACGCCTGGACGCAACAACAAGCGTACGCCGTGGGGCATCAGCAGGGTTGGGGTGACAGCTCGGGTTGGACCGCGGAGCAACACGCCTGGGCACAACAGCAAGCGTGGGCCCAGCAGCAGGCCGCGCAGCAAGGTGGCGAGGCACAGGCCTGGCAGCAGCAGGGCGGCTGGGCACAACAACAGCACCACCACCCACAGCACCCATCCGGCTGGGGCCAAGACGCGGGTTGGCAGGGGCAGCAGGGCGGCTGGTCACAGCAGGGCGAGCAACAACAGCCGGGCGAGCAGCCGGCTCATGGTTGGCAAGGCCAGCAGGGTGGTTGGCCCCAGGTCGATCCTCAGCTCGCGGCGGCGCCAGCTGCCCAGCCAGCCGGCGGGCCGCCTCCGCTCAGCGCGCGCGGCAGTCGGCCCGCGCCGCCGCCACCACCACGAGCTGGTTCGTCGCGGCCTCCGCCCAACAGCCGGCCTCCGGGTCCTGGCGACGACGACATCCAAGACGTGGATGACGCCGAGCTGCTCGACGACGACTGAGCTTGGCAGCGACCTCGCTCCGAAGGCCCGCGGCGCTCCGACCGGGTGACGTGGTGAGGGTGGTGGCGCCCGCGAGCCCGTTCGACGCGGCGCTCGGTTGGCGAGGCCTGGGGCGGCTCGCGTCGCGCTACCGCGTCCGCTTCGACCGCGACATGTTCGCGCGCTCGGGCTACCTCGCGGGCGGCGATGAGCGACGGCGGCGCGAGCTCGTCGCCGCGTTCGAGGACGACGAGGCATCCGCCATCCTGTGTGCGCGCGGGGGATACGGCGCGCTTCGCATCGTGGGCGATCTGCCTTGGTCTTCGCTCGTCAGCCACCCCAAGTGGATCTGCGGCTTCAGCGACGTGACGGCGCTGCACCTGATGGCCACGAGCGTGGGAATCGCGTCGCTCCACTCGCCGAACCTCACCGCGCTGGGGCGCTCGAGCCTCGGTGACTGGTCCGCGCTGACCGACGTCCTCGAGCGACCGAGCTTGCTCCGCCGGTTCGAGCTCACCCCGGAGCGAGCCGGGCTGGTGCGCGGACCGCTGGTGGGCGGGAACCTGACCTTGGTGCACGCCTTGGCCTGCGCCGGCAAGCTTGCGCTGCCGAGCGGCGCACTGCTCTTGCTCGAGGACGTGACCGAACGCCCCTACCGCATCGACCGCATGCTCACCGGCTTGCTGCTCGGAGGCCACCTCGAACGAGTCGCGGGCGTGGTGCTCGGTGAGTTCACTGAATGCGACGCAGGCCCAGACCGAGTGCAGGTCGAGGACGTTCTGCGCGACCGGCTCTCGTTGCTGGGTGTGCCGATCGCGAGCGGGCTCCCGGTGGGGCACGGCGCGCGCAACGCGCCCGTGGTGCTCGGCCTCGACGCGGAGCTGAGGGTCGACTCGGCGGGCGCCGTGCTCCTCGTCGGATCGGACTCGCACTAGAGGATCGTGCCTCGCCGTTCGTCCGCGCCGAGCTCCGAGGCCAAGCTCGCGCTCGGCCAGGTCGAGGACGCGTCTTTGGTCTCGGGAGTGCGGCATTCGGCTTCGATCTCGGCGGCGCTCTCGCGTCAGCTCCGTCGCGCACGCTCCAAGGGGGCGCTCGCCTGGCTCTTTCGGGAGGACTCGTTGCAGGAGGCGGACGAGACCATGCCAGCGCCCGTTCGGACACTGCCGACTCGCGCCTCAAGGCTGATCGAGATCTCGGGGGATCTCGGCGTGTGGCAAGAGCCCGGCGTCGGCCAGACGTCGCAGCGCCGAGACCGCCAATGACCGAGCCTTGCGCGTCGCGGTGGCGTCCAGCGCGAGGGCCCGCAGGTCCTCGACGGCGCGACGGTCACGTTCCGGATCCAGCCGCTCGCCGAGCGCGCCCGGTCGCGACATCACGACCAGCAGCGTGCTGAGGATCGCCTCGCGATCGGCGTCCTGGCGGCGCGCCTCGGCCGCGAGCGGGCCGAGCGCCTGGTCGCCGTCGGGGCTGTGCTCGAGCGCTGCGAGCGCCACACGGCCGAGGGTCGCGTCGCCGAGCTGCTCGGCCAACTCAAGCGGACCAACGAGCCGGGCGAGCGTCGCCAGATCGAGCGGATCGCCGCTGGCCATGGCGCGTTCCCAGGCCGGGTCCAGCGGGGCGCGTGGGCCGCTGCTGCTCGGGGCGGGGGAGCCGGTGGCGCTCGGCGGAGTGGGGCCAGGCGCGCCCGCGTCGGCGCACGCGACGAGCGCAAGCCACAGCGGCGTGGCCGCGGCGAACGCGCGCGCATACACTGAAGGCTGCCCAGGGAAGTCGACGCCCATGTCCGCTCGGGTGAGTCATGCAATTGGACCCAGCTGGCAAGCCCATCGAGCTCCCGGGAGTCCAAAGGAGGAAATCGTGGAGGTCGTCATTCGTTACTGCGTGTCTTGAAACTACAAGCCCAAAGCCGCGGGTCTCGCGGCGGAGCTCGCTGAGGCGTTCGGTGCGAAGCCCCAGCTGACGGCAGGCAAGGTGGGTCAGTTCGACGTCGAAGTCGACGGCAAGTTGGTGTTCTCCAAGGCGAGCACCGGTCGGTTTCCAGACCCCGGAGAGGTGGCGAGCAAGCTCCGCTGAGCGCGCTCTAACCCAGCGACTGCACACCGCTGTGCCGAACGTGCTCCTTGCTGATGATGCCCGCCATCGCCAACTGCTTCATGTGCATCTCGAAGGTCTGCATGCCGTAGGGAACCACCCCCTTTTCCATCACGTCCTTGAGGGGGGGGTTCTGCTCTGGCCGCTTGATCGCCTCGCGCGCGGTGCCGCTCGCGACCAAGATCTCCTGCACCAACACCAGGCCGGTGCCGTCTCGCTTGGGGACCAGCCGTTGCGCGATGATGCCCTGCAGCGCATCGCCGAGCCGTTCGCGCAGCTCCCCCGGGTTCTTGGCCAGGGACATCATGCGGTTCACCGTGCGCGAGACGTCGGGCGTGTGCATCGTGGTGAAGACCAAGTGGCCGGTCTCCGCCGCTTGCATCGTGATCTCCAGCGTCTCCTCGTCGCGCACCTCGCCGACCAGGATTACGTCGGGGTCCTGGCGCAACGACGCGCGCAGCGCAACAGCGAAGCTGTCGGTGTCGATCCCGATCTCGCGCTGGCTCACGCCCGACCGGCTGTCGGTGTGCAGGAACTCGATCGGGTCCTCGATCGTGACGATGTGCTTGGGGAAATTGTTGTTGATGTAGCCGATCATCGAGGCGAGCGTGGTGCTCTTGCCGTTGCCGGCGGCGCCCACCACGAGCACGAGTCCGCGATCGAGCTCGGCCAGCGCTTTGACGGGCGGAGGCATGCCCAGCTCCTCGAACGAGGGCACCTTGAGCGGGATGCTCCGCATCACCACCCCGAGTGAGCCGCGCTGGCGAAACACGTTGACTCGGAAGCGTCCGATCCCTGGCGCCGAGTAGCTGGTGTCGAACTCACGGATGCCGGCCACATCGTCGACCCCACGCTGCGCCAGCAGGATGCGCGCCAGGGCGTCGGTGTCCTCGGGTTTCACCTTGTCGACGCGAAAATAGACCATGTCGCCGCGGACACGCGCGCCCGGTGGCTGCCCGACCTTCACGTGGATGTCGCTGGCGTTGGCTGCCAGCGCCTTCGTCAACAGCTGATGAAGGAACTGCTCCGAAGCGTAGGGCGTCTGCACGTCGAGAAAGTAGCAGAACGCAGAGGAACTTCGCGCATTCAACTGGCCAGCGAGCTGAATTCGACTGGCTCGCCAGTTGCCCGGATGGGCCGGAGTCGACGACGCGAGCGGACCGGACTGCGCCGTCCGTCTCAGAACCGCAGGACGCCAACTACTCGGTGAAGCGAGACCCGAGCATCGACAGGAGCACGCCTGGGTTGCCATCCAAGAACTTGAGCAAATCCGATGCATCGACCCGGTACGCCGAGCCGGCCTCGATCACGTGCGCGGTGTCGTCGTGGCTGCTGCCGGCGCGGATCGAGTCGATCGGCGCGAGCAGGGCCGCCGGGCCAAACGGCTCTCGACGCGCCTTGGTGCCCTCGAGCAGCACGCGTCCGCTGTCGATCAAGAAGGCCGCGCTCACGGCCTCGCCAGCGCGCCACAAGACGTCGCCCTCTCGCAGATCGATGGGCTCCAGGTAGGTCTGCAGCTGGGTCTTCTGAGGGCTGGAGAGCTGCCTCAGCGCGGCGTTCTGCTCGAACAGCTCCCAAGACCGCGCGACTCGCGCGTGGGCCAAGCGGACGAGTCGCCTCGGGATGTCCGTCCCTCGCAGCACGTACAGAAACGCGTGACGAGCCAGCGTGAGCAGCTCCACGTTGGTGCGCGCGACCACGTCCGCGGTGCGGGGCTGGTTGAGCACCAGAGCGGTTTCGCCGAAGTAGTCGCCCGAATGGTAGCTCTTGATGTAGGCGCCATCCCGCATGACCGAGACGGAGCCCTGCACGATCACGAAGAACTCGTGCCCTTCCGAGTGCTGGGCGATGATCGTCTCGTTGGCGTCGACCAAACGTCGCTTGGCCAAGAGCAGCAGCTCCTTGGCCCGCGACAGCGGCAGCTCACGGAAGAAGTCGATCGAGCAGAACACGTTCAAGGCCTCGATCGCGTCGGCCATCTCCGGGCTCTCGACCTCGACGCGCAGCGTCTTGTCCAGGCCGACCTCGGCGGTCTTGAGCCCCGCGTCCGCGGGCACGTCTTTGCCGGCGATGTGCACGAGGTAGAGCCGCGCCTTCACGTCGTCAGGCAGGGCGGCGAGCGGGGCGATCGGCGTGTGCAGAGGTGGCACGCCGGCCTCGTGGAAGATGAGCGAGTGGTGGAACGGAAAGTCGATCAGCGCGTCGCGGCGCTCCTTGGAGATCACCCCCAGGTCCGCGAGCTCTCTGATCCGCGTGGGCTCGTACAGCGTGTCGCCCGAGAACGCCAAGCTCTTGCCCCCATAGAACGCCTCGAAACCGATGGTTGGGATCGAGTGCAGCGTGTAGAAGAAGAACAGCTCGGCGCCGTTGATCGGAGTGGCCTGACCAATTCGGATCGGCCGAAACGAGAAGGTGGCGCGCAGCGCCTCCTCCGTGATGCCGGAGAGCGAAGAGTACTTGCGCAGGAACGAGGCCAAGATCGTGGGCGTGGTGTAGAGGCGCGTCCGACCCTCCTCGAGCAGCTTCGCGAACACGCCCGAGTCGTGGTCCGCGTGACAGTGCGTGAGGATGACGCCGTCGATGATCTTGGGCATCACCCCGCTCTCGCGCAGGTGTTGGGTCGTATCGACCGGAGGGTCGATCAGCACCCCGCGGCGACCAATCCAAAGCAGGAAACCTGTGGTCTTGCCGGCCGGGTCGAAGCCGTGACTCGCCCCGAGCACGGTCAGCCCGAACGCCGGCGGCTCGAAGGCCGAGACGCGGGCGCTCGATGGGGTCACGCGCTCCGGAATCTCCACGGTGGCAGGTGCGCGGTACAGCTCTTGACCATCACACTCGATGGCGTAGCTCGGGCCCGCCACCTTCGTGATGCGCAGACGCCCATCGATCACGGCGCCGAAGGGCCCCATCACACAGAACTCGAGGAGATCGTCGACGTCTCGGCAGCTGCCGTCGGGACCGCGCCGAAAGTGATCCGTCTCGCGGGCGAAGTCCGGGCGCGCCTCGAGCGGCACCGTGTCGGCAAATTCCTCGTGGTTGGTCGGTCTGCGCGACGCGAACAGCGACTCGCGCATGGTGGTCCGCAGGCGGTCAGCGGTCTCCTCGGACTCCACCACCAGCCGCGCCCGGCGTTTCAGCACGAAATAGTTGTAGTAGGCCGGAAACTCGATCTCGGCGAGCGTCAGGCCGCGACGACGCTCGAACAGGGTGGGCGGCACCACGTAGATCGATGGCAGCGGGAGGCCCAAGGCGAGCGAGTCCTTGATCGTCTCCGGCGGAGCACCGATCTGCACCGGCCCTACGGGGGTGCGAACATACACGCCCCCTCGGGGCAGCTTGATGTTCGGCGCTTCGGGCACAGAGGCCATCCTAAACGGAACTCACGGAAAAGAGCCAGCGGACGGCCAGCACCGCGATCGCCACCCCCGCGGCGACGAGCGCGAAACCGGACAGCGCGCCCCAGCCGATCAACGCGCCGGCGATCAGCGGCCCGAGCACTTGGGCCGCGCTCGAGGCAGACTGCGAGACGCCCAAAGCAAGACCGCGATCGTGCTCGGCGACGGCGATCGTGAGCAACGTGGTCAGCGCTGGGCGCACGACCGCCGAGCCGAGGCCACCCACCGCGAGCGCGAGCCCCAACGACGGAACGTCGTTGGCCACCGCGAGCACCAGGTAGCCCACGGTCATGGCCAGGATGCCCGCCGCGGACAGCCGGCGCTCTCCGAGCTTGTGCGCCAAGCGACCGATACCTCCTTGCGCCAGCGCTCCCCACAGGCCGCTCCACGCGAAGGCGTAGCCGGCCTGCTCCACGTCGAAGCCCAGGCGCGCTGCCAGAAACAACGACAATCCACCGGTCAACATGGCGAATGAGAGCACGTACAAGAAGAGCTCCAGCACCGGCGCGAGCGCCCGCCGATCCGCGAGCACGCGTCGCATGCTGCCGATCATGCTGCGATCTGGCGGTGGCGTTCTCGCGCGGGTGTTGGGCAGAAGTGTGGCCGTGAGCACCACGCTCAGCAGGCTGAGCCCGGCCGCGCCGAGCGGAGGTGCGTGAAAGCCGTATCGCTGCGCCAGCGCGCCCGAGAGCGCGGGACCGATCAGGAACCCGATTCCGAACGCGATGCCGAAGAACGCATACGCGCGAGTGCGGCGCTCGGGGCGCGTGGCGTCGGTGATCACGGCCTGCGCGATCGACAAGTTGCCCGCCGTGACTCCGTCCAAGATGCGCCCCACGAACAACCACACCAGGCTGGTCGCCGATCCCATGATCAACAAGCCCGCCATCGTCCCCAGCTGGCTCGCGAGCAGCACGGGCTTGCGCCCCCAGCGGTCCGACAAGCGGCCGAGCAAGGGCGCGCTGAAGAGCTGGCAGAGTGAGAAGCTCGCCATCAGTGCTCCCACCGCGAAGGGCGACGCGCCCATCTCCTTGGCGTAGAAGGGCAACAGCGGCAGCACGAGCGTCAACGCGAGCACGTCGACGAACACCGTCAGGTAGATCGGGCCCAGACGCGGCTGATCGCCGGCCGGCGACGAGCTCATGCAGGTGGGCGCTGCGCGCGCCCGCGTACGAAGGAGGTGACCATCTCGATGCCGATGCGGTTGTCGCCTCCTTCCGGCAGGATCACGTGGGCGTGCCTCTTGGAGGGCTCCACGAACATCAGGTGCATCGGTCGCACGCTCGCGTAGTACTGCTCGCGCACTGACTCGAACGTGCGACCGCGCTGCTCGATGTCGCGCCGGATACGACGGAACGCGCGGATGTCGGCGTCGGTGTCGACGTAGATGCGCACGTCGAACTCGGCCCTGAGCGCCTCCTCAGCGAAGACCAAGATGCCCTCGACGATCACGACCTCGGTGGGCTCGACCACCCGCACTTCCGCGCTGCGCCGGTGGTGCTTGAAGTCGTAGATCGGGACGTGCACGGTGCGACGCGCCTTGAGCTCCTGCACGTGGCGCACGAGCAGCTCCGTCTCGAGCGAGTCGGGGTGGTCGTAGTTGAGCTGGCAGCGGTCCTCGAAGCTGAGGTCGGTGCGGTCGCGATAGTAGGCGTCGTGCTCGATGATCGTCGCGCGGCGGTCGGCGTCGCCCTGCGTCAGCGCCGCGCGCACGCGGTTCGCGATGGTGGTCTTGCCGGAGCCGCTGCCGCCCGCGATGCCCACCACCAGCGGCAGCGCAGGCGCGACGCGGGCAGGCTCAGGGGCTTCGTTCGACGCTGGCCAGGGCACCATCGGGCGGACGGCAACGTAGCACTCTCGCCCAGCGGGTGTGTCTGCTATGTTCCCGGGCCGAAATGGACTTCGTGCCCGGCGCCTTGGTCGCTGGCCGCTACCGCCTGAAGCGCATGGTCGGCGCAGGCGGCATGGGTGAGGTGTGGCTCGGCGACGACGCCCAGGGCGGCGTGCGGGTCGCAGTCAAACACCTGCTGCCCGCCGCCGCGAAACACCACGAGGTGGTCGCTCGTTTCAAGCGTGAGGCGTACCTGCTCGGTCGCGTCGAGAGCGCGTACGTGGCGCGGGTCGTCGATTTCTTCGACGATGAGACGTACGGCCTCGTGCTGGTGATGGAGTTCATCGAGGGGCCCAGCCTGGCCCACGTGCTCGAAGAGCGCACCCTGTCCCTCGAGGAGGCGGTCGACCTGGGGGTGGACCTGTTGCGCGCGCTGAACGACCTGCACTCGGCCAAGATCGTTCATCGCGACCTCAAGCCGGGCAACATCATCATGCGGCCCACCCCCACCGGAAAGCCGCGGGCAACCGTGGTGGACTTCGGCATCTCGCGCCTCCTGGCCGACAAGGGAGAGAACGAGGTGACGGGCATCACGCGCGCGAACATCGCGCTCGGCACGGTCGAGTACATGGCGCCCGAGCAGATCCTGAACTCGCGCGACGTGACCCAGGTGAGTGACCTGTACGCCGTGGGCATCATCCTGTTTCGCAGCGTCAAAGGGCACCACGCGTTCGGCGACCGCCGTGGCGAAGAGTTGGCGCGCGCCAAGTTGATCGAGGAGCCGCCCGCGCTCGAGACTCCGCGACGCGACGCAGTCGCGACGGGCCTCAGCGCGATCGTGGCGCGTGCGCTCAAGAAGCGTCCTTCGCAGCGCTACCCCTCCGCCCGGGAGATGCTGACCGAGCTCGAGCAGATTCAGCAACGCTCGATCGCCAACGCGGACCTGGATGATTCGACCACCGACTCGGGCGACACGGCGGTCAAGCCGTCTCCACTGGCTCGGCCTTCGCAGCCGAGCGCGCCGCCGCGCGCGGTGAGCTCCCCTCCCGCCGGGCGCGTGGCCGCAGGTCGACCACCATCGCCTCCACGCGCGCCGCTGCCGTCTGCGGCCGAGCTCGCGCCACCGCCCAGCGCCTCGGGCGAGCCCGTGTCGCAGGGGGCGTCGGCGGCAGCTTCGGTCTCGTCACCCGGCTTGCCTGCGGCGCGCGCGTCCATGCCGTCCCTGCCTGACGCGGCCCCTGCCAACGGTCCGCCCTCCGACCCCGGCCCCAAGAGTCCGGTCGTCTCCAAACCTCCCACCTCCGGCTCGGGCTCGCACGCGGTCGCCGTGCGCGCGTCGTTGTCGTCGCTGTCCGACTACTCGCCGCCGCCGGCCGCGTTGCCGCCGCCGCCGTCGGAGCTCACGAGCGAGCGCAACCTGTCGGGGCTGTCGCGCGGCACGGTCGCGCTCGCAGTGCTCACCGCGTTCGCGGTGGGCGCCGCGGTGGGGCTGGTGATCGCGCCGTCGAGCGCCCCCGCCGGGCGCGCCGAGGCGAGCTCCACCCAAGCCTCCGCGCTGTGCGTGACAGCCACCGCGTCCGCGCCGGCCGAGCCCACCGCGCTCGCCCCCGCCACGGCGGCCCCTTCCAGCACGCCCATCCAAGACCTGCCTGCGGCCAGCGCGTCCGCGGTCGCGCAGGTCGCTTCCTCACCTTCCGCCAAGAGCTCGAGCTCGAGCAGCGCCAAGCCCAAGGCCCTCACAGGCAAGCTACCGACCGCCACCCAACCGCCCAAGCCCACCTCGGACGGGCTCGGCGAAGACGACCCGCCCAAGCCGCCCCCGACCGCGCCGGCCACCGCCCCGCCCGTCGACACGAACCCCTTGTAGCGCTAGGGTTCGGCCCGCATGCCTTGGTTGGTGGCGCTCGATGGCGGTCTCGCTGGGAGGCGCTTCTCCCTCGACGCGACCTTCCTGGTGGGGCGCGGACCGTTCAACCACGCGGTGCTGGACGACGTCCGCATCTCGCGGCAACACGCCAAGATATCGAGCGAGCCGGGGGGCCACGTCGTGTACGACCTGGGCAGCTCGAACGGAACGTTCGTCAACGACAGCCCAGTCAAGCGGCACCAGCTCGTGTTCGGAGATCTGGTGCGCTTTGGACCGTTCCGATTCCGCTTCGAGCCAGACCCGCTCGATACCCCGTCGCAAATCGCGCGCCGCGCTTCCATGCACGACGAAGAGCTCACCCGCGTGGGCTTCGAGGCGCCGACCAAGATCGTGGGCGAGACCAACGCGCGCGTCCCGCGCACCTTGATCTCCACCGGCGGCCTCGCCGACTTGGAGGAGGCCGACCGCCGCTTGCGCACGCTGTTCTCGTTCGTGCAAGCCATCGCGGCCACGCTGGACGCGAGCGCGCTTTACGACTCGATCGTGAGCAACCTGTTCGACGCGTTCCCCGAAAGCGCGCTCGCGGCGGTGTACACGCTCGACGAGGGGTCGCGCACGATGGCCGCTCGCAGGGTCAAGAGCCGCGACGGTCAGGACGTGCCCAACTACCCGCTGCCAGCGGAGCTGTACCAGGAGATCGTGCAAGGCTCGAAGGCGCTGCTGTCGGCGCCGCTCTCGCTCGATGCTGACGAGCCGAGCGGCGGGCCGCAGGCGCTGATGATGCACGCCCCGATGGTCTACCGCGGGGCGGTGCTGGGCGTGCTCAACGTCAGCACCACCCCTGGCTCGAGCTTCAGCCAGGGCGACTTGGATCTGCTCACGGCGCTCGCGTCGCAGGCCGCGTTGGCGTTGCAGAACGCGCGCTTGCACCAAGAGTCGCTGGCGCAGCAGCGGCTGCAGCGCGATCTGGCGCTGGCTCAACAGATCCAGAAGAGCTTCTTGCCGGTGGCGTTGCCGACCGCGACCGGGCTCGGCTTCGTGGCCGAGTACCGGCCCGCCTTGGCGGTCGGCGGCGACTTCTACGACGTGTTCTGGCTCTCGGCGGATCGCCTTGGCTGCATCATCGGAGACGTGTCCGGCAAAGGGGTGTCCGCGGCGCTGCTGATGGCGAGGGTGTCGAGCGATCTGAAGACCGCGCTGCTCACGCGCGAGGGCCCCGCAGCCGCGCTCAGCTACACGAACCGCGAGGTCTGTGCGCGCGGCCAGCACGACATCTTTGTCACCGCGGTGGCCATGAGCATCCACGTGCCGAGCAGGGAGATCGTGCTCTCGAACGCGGGGCACATGCCGCCGTACGTGCTTCCCCGCGTCGGGCCCTTGGCGCGCATCGACCAAGCGAGCTCACCGCTCGGCCTCGATCCGGCCATGCCGTACGGCGAAGTGAACCTGAAGCTCGCGCCTGGAGACTCGGTGCTGCTCACCACCGATGGCATCCACGAGGCGACGAACGAGCGCGGCGAGCAGCTGGGCTTCGGGGGCGTCGAGGCGGCCCTGCAGAACGTGCGAGGGCTCTCGGCGGCGAGCACGCTGCTCGCCCGCGTGCGCGACCACGCGGGCGGCGCGGCCCCGTACGACGACTTGACGCTGCTGCTCTGCTCCTTCACGAGTGCCTGACGAGAGCTTGTGCAAATCGCCGAGAGATTGTTCGAGTACTTGAAGGTCGAGGGTCCGAGCTTCGCCGTGCGAGTCGGAGCTGCTGCGGCGTTGCTGGCGGCAGCCCTGGTGATCGGCCGGCTGGCCGCCTCGATCACGCGCGCGGCCATGTCGCGCGCGGGCGCGTCCGCGTTCTCGACGTTCATTCCGGGGTCCATTCGCGCAGCGATCGTCGGCATCGGCGTGGTGATGTCGCTCGACCAAGTGGGCGTGGACGTGAGCACGCTGCTGGCGGGCGCGGGCGTGGTGGGCCTGGCCGTGGGCTTCGGGTCGCAGACGGTCGTGCGCGACGTGGTGACGGGTTTCTTTTTGGTGGTCGACGGCGCGCTCAAGCCGGGGGACCGCGTCAAGATCGGCGACTCGGTGGGCACCATCGAGACCATCGGCCTGCGCATGACCGAGATCCGTGGCGACTCGGGAGAGCTGTTCTACGTGGCCAATGGCACCATCGGGACCATCTCCAACAGGAGTCGAGAGTGGGCGCGCATCTCGGTCGACGTGCAGATCGATCACGCCGCCGACCTGCGCGCTGCGCTCAAGAAGCTGCAGGGCATCCTGGATGGTTTTGCGACGGATCTCGAGCCGGCCGTGATCGACAAACCCGAGGCGCAAGCCGTGACCGAGCTCGACAAGGAGCACGCCACCGTGCGCTTGGTTGCCAAGGTGAAGGCCGCTGCCCAGGCCGAGGCGCGCCTGTCGTTGCTGCGTCGCGTGCGCGAAGAGTACTACAGGGCCACATGAGCGCTCCGCGGACGCGCCTGTGGGCGGTGGTGGTGGTCGGCGCGATCGGTGTGCTCGGCGCGCCTCGCGCGTCCGCGCAGCCTGCGAGCGCGGCGCCATCCGCCTCGGTCGCGGCTCCGACGCGCCCCCCGGCGCGTTTGCCGCACAGCCCGAGCGCGGACGCCACGCGCGAGAAGAGCACCCCCAAGCGCGCGTTCACCGCGTTCCTGGAGGCGGCAGAGGCGAACGACTTCGCGCGCGCTGCCGAGCACCTGGATCTGCGATCGGTCCCGCGCGACCGTGTGGCGCGCGAAGGCCCTGAGCTCGCGGCCATGTTGTACCGCGTGCTGAGCTGGCAGCGCGGGCTCGACCGCGAGAGCTTGCCGGACGAGGAGTCCCCCACGGGCCTCGGCGCGGAAGGTGTGGTGCTGGACGTGGTCGAGCTCGATGGGCACAGCTTCACCCTGTCGATCGCGCCCATTCGGCAACCGACCGGTCAGATCCGCTGGCAGTTCCCGAAGCAAACCGTGGCGGCGATCCGGCCCATCTACGAGGCCAACGAGCGCCGCGTCGTCGAGGAACGGGTGCCCGATTGGCTGAAGCAACGCCCGGTCGGCGGCCTGTTCGGTTGGCAGTGGCTCGGTCTCGGCGTGCTCCTGGCTGCCGCGTACTTGATCGGGCGCGTTCTCGGCGCCTTCGCGACCGCGCTGGTGCTCAAGTCGGTGGCGCGGCTCCCCGGGTGGGCCAGCGAGATCGTGCGAGCTCTGTCCCGGCCGGCGCGGCTCGCTCTGGCTGCCGCCACCGTGCACGTGCTCTTGCCCTACCTGCTGCTGTTCTCTTCGGCGCGGGCCATGGTCGAGCGTGGCCCCACGATCGTGTACATCGTCGCCGCCGCGTGGGCCGCCATCGCCGCGCTCCGCGTGTGGACTTGGAACTGGGAGCGGAACCTGCCCGACGAGGGCGAGCATGGCCTCGAGGTGCGCGGCCTGCGGACGCGCTTGTCGATGTTGCGCCGCGTGGCCAGCGTCATCATCGGCACCGTCGCCGCAGGGGTCGTGCTCCTGCAGTTCGAGGTGGTCCGCAGCGTGGGCGTGTCGCTGTTGGCGTCGGCCGGCATCGCCGGTGTGCTCGTCGGCATCGCGGCGCAGCGCACGCTCGGCAGCGTCATCGCGGGCATCGAGATGTCGCTCACACAACCCCTACGCATCGGCGACAGTGTGGTGTTCAGGCCGGGGGAGCTCGGCACCGTCGAGCAAATCTTTTTCACCTTCGTGGTCGTGCGTCTGTGGGACGACCGCCGTCTGGTCGTGCCCGTCACGCGTGTGATGAGCGAGCCTTTCGAGAACTGGACGCGCACCAGCGGAGAGGTGAGCGCCACGATCGAGCTGTTCGTCGACTACGAGACGCCCATCGATCGCGTGCGGGCGGCCTTCGCCGAGCTGTGCCGAGATCACGAGTTGTGGGATCGGCGAGTTTGTCGCGTGGACGTCGTCGACGCCACCGACAAGGCCCTGCGCATCCGAGGCACCGCGTCGGTCGACATCGCCACCAAGGTGTTCGACCTCAAGAGCGCTCTGTACGAAGGGCTGCTCTCGTTCTTGCGGGAGCTCGACGGCGGGAAATACTTGCCGGTCGGGCGCATTCAGTCGCTCGACGCGCCCGTCGCTGACTCCGGGGCCAGCCCAGCGAGCCCAGGGCCCACGCCCGAGGAACAACCTCCGGGCAAACGAAGCGGTTGAGCGGTCAGCTTTGCGGTGGCTCAGGCTGGCCGGGCACCAGCACGCGCCGCAGCGCCGTCTCGACCGTTGCGCAGTAGTACATCCACTCGAGCGAGGCGGTCTCGTCCGCGAACGGCTCGGCTTCGGCCAGGGCCAGCTCCAGCGGGCTGTCGCACGCCGAAGGGCGACGGGGGGTGGCCGCGGAGTCGGGGCTCATGGTGGCTGCTACGTCGCAGGCTCACGCAAACTTCCCTGGTTACGCGCGGAGGTGCTCGAGATCTGGCCGCTCGTCGCCCATGCCCAGGGCCCAGGCCATGGAGTAGCGGGCGTTGACCTCGCATCGAGGCTGGAAGCCGACCGCCCCCCGCAGCTGGTAGCGAAAGGCGTCGACGCCGAAGGGGCCGCGATATCCCGCACGCGAGAGCGCCGAAGCCGCGCTCTCGGCGGCTGCGAACAGGCTCGCGCGCTCGTCCGGCCGGAGCAGGCCTTCGCTGGCGCGTTCGCTTTCGCGCCAGACCCCGCCCGGCCCAATGTGCGACCGCACGATCTGCCCCAAGCGGAGCTCGGTGCCCACGAAGCCATGCAGGCTGACGTCGATCTCGCGCTCGACCAGTGGTTCGATCAACACGCCGCCCTGACACGCCGCCCGCTGCACGAAGTCGACGTCCTGCGCCGTCCAGGTGGTGATCACGCGCCGGCCTTTGCCTGCGAAGCCAAAACACCGGCGCGCGAGCCAGGCCCCGCTGGGCGAAGGGAGACCCACCAGGCGGGCGACGTGGTCCGGGTCTTCGGTGAAATGAGACTCTGGCAGCTCGAGGCCCATCCGAGCCGAGAACGCTCGACTCGAGACGGCGCGCAGCACCCCGGACGGAAGCGTTCGGGCCACCGTCGCACCCGCGTCGCTCAGCAGCGCAACCGCCTGCGGCGTGGGGCTCCAGCACAGCGCCACGCGGCCGGCGAGCGCGCCCGGACGGGGCGGCCGAAGCAGGATTTCGTCGCCTCGCGTGAGCGAGCTCAGCTGCGAGACGAGCCCGGGGCGCCGCGTGATCGCCGCGCACGGTCCGCCGTACCTGTCGGGCGCCTCGAGCTCGAGCTCTGCGTCGAGGTTGAGCAGCCACACGCGTCCGGTCACGTGGGATCGTAGGCCGCGAGAGCCTCCAAGAACGCCGCATCGAGCCCGGCGCGACGGCGTGCGCCCACATCGATCGGGTGACCGCGCATCAGGAGCGGCGAGAGGGGGGGAGGCAAGCTGAGACGAAACGCCTCGAAGAGCGAGGCTCCCGCCTTCAGCTCCGGCGACAGCTCGCGGAACCAGGTCAACGCGAAGCGCACGTGGGGGATCTCTTCAGCGCCCACGATCTCCTCTACGCGGGCCGCCTCCTCGTCTCCGGCGGCGCGGAAGCGGAGCGCGAAGCTCGAGGCATGATCCAGGTTCGAGCCCTCGAAGCCCAAGCCCAAGGTCGCCAGGAAGCCGGGGAGATCCCGGACGGTGGGCACGCGCTGCCAGAACCAGTCGCGCACCGGCATGCTGAGCAGTCCCACACCCCTCGACTCGAGCAGCACGCGGTAGAGGTGCATGTGCCGCACCTCGTCGAGCAGGATCTGGGACAACCCTCGCCGCAGCTCGGCGGGGGCGTCGGGGAAGGCCAACAGCGCCCACGCCATCAGCTCCGCGGCTTGCAGCTCGTGGTGAAAGAACGTGTGCACCAAGCGCATCCGCTTCTTGTTGGACAAAAGCGGGCTCGCGCCCGAGCTCTTTTCCCCGCGGGCCTTGAGGGCGAACTCGGGGCCGCGCCCAGGGGCCGCGAGCCGCAGCGGAGCACGTGTGGCGCCACTTGCGCGGGGCGGGGGCGCCGGGTGGAGCTTGCACGAGAGCAAGCTGCTCTCGACGTAGTGCAGCGCCCACCCGTCCAGGGTGCCCGACGCCTCCACGCAGCAGCGCGCGGCGAGCGAGGCCGATGGAGCGAGCGAGCTCATGAGCGTGCAGACGTTATCGCAATCCGAGCCTGTCGCGCGTGTGGCGTGGCAGCTTACAATCCGGCCATGCGTCTGCTCTTGCTTTCGCTCGTGGCGGGCGTGCTGGCATGCCAAACGGCGACGCAGGTCACCGTCAAGTTGCGCGGTGTGGCGCTGCGATGCCCGGGGGGCGCTACGCCGACCGTCGAGCAGACCGGGTTGCTCGCGAGGCCGCAGCTCAACGATCGGTCCGATGTGCCGGAGCCTGCAGTGGTGGGCGACCTGTGCACCGACGCTGGAGAGGAGGCAGGCGCTTCGATCGTCGACCTCGGCGACGTGGTGCTCGTGCCCGCGGCGGAGCCCGGGCCGGTGCAGCTCTTGGCGGTGGCGGCGCTCGACCGCGGTGGGCAGACCCCCGACGCGTCCACATGTATCGCCGAGTACGAGCGGCTGTTCGGCGAGCCCTGCGAGCTGGGGGAGGGCAAGCCGTGCGAGTCCTGCATCTTCGCGCGGCGATCGCTCGCGTTCGTCGAGCACACCAAGCTCGAGATCACCATCGACTTCGAGGCCTCGTGTGCAGGTGTCGTGTGCGATCCGAGCCAGACGTGCTCTCGGGGCGAGTGTGTCTCTTCGGAGACCCGCTGCCCTGCGGGGGGCGCGCCTTGCGTGCTGGTGGCGGAGAACGAGGGCGCAGGCGGGGCAGGGGGTGCCGGCGGCGCGGAAGGCGCAGGCGGGGCAGGGGGTGCCGGAGGCGCGGGGGGAGGCAACCCGACGTGGCAGCCGCTGTGGCCCGCCGGACTGCCTGCGGGAGTGACGCCACACGACATCGTCGGCACCTTGATCGACGACGGCGATCCAGGGTCGAACGACTTTCACGTGTTCGTGGCGGCGGGCGACCGGGTGCTCGATCTGAAGCCCATGGATGCTCCCGTGGCCTTCGCCGCGCAGGGAGCGAACGATCGGAGCTATCGCGCCATCGCGCTCTCGCGCACCTCGTCGGTGATCACGTTCGGGGACGGCGGCTTCGCCGATCTGAGCACCGGCTTCGGCACGTTCACGCCGCCGGCGACGGGAGGCTTCGGCATGCAGGGTCAAGCGTGGGACGTGGCCGCCGCGCCGAGCGCCGGTGCCGCGGAGGACCTTTGGGCGCGCTCGGTGGGTGGCACCTCCAGCTCCAACATGCCGGCGGTGGGCGGTCCGATCCGCAGCGCGCTGTTCACCACCGACGATCTCGTCGCGCCGCTGGCGGTTGGGGCGAGCTCCATGCAGGTCGTCGCGAACAACGGCAACAGCAGCGGAGGAACGGTGGATACCGCGAGCGGGTCATGGTCGGTGTGGGCCACGTCGCTGCCTGGCGGGTACGTGATCCTCGCCTCCGCGGGCGACACCACGCGCATGTACATGATCAAGTGCACGCAGAACGGCTGCGCGTTCCAGCCCACCCCGCTCACAGACGGCGGCGTCAGGCGGGAGGTGACGGCGCTTTGGGGCAGGCTCGTCGGCACGAACCAGCTGGAGCTCTACGTCGTCGGCAGCACGCTGGACTTGGCCGCGGAGCCTTTTCTAGCTCGCGCGCTGCTGGACCCGAGCGGTCAGCTGACCCAACCGCTGACGTGGCAGGAGGGCGCGCTCCCCGAGGAGGTGGTCGCGAGCGCGGGACTGGTCTCCGTGTGGGTCGGCAAGGCCGCCCCCGCTGCCCACCTGGTGATCGCTGGCCCAGCGGGTGTGTTCGCGATGGTGAACGCGGACGATGCGTTCCCGTGAGCGCGAGCGTCTCTTTTTTTGTGTGAGCGGGCGGCCGCAGTATCGTCTGGGATCGATGCGCATCGCTCTCCTCGCCAGTGTGCTGGTCTCTGTCTGCTTTGGCTGCGCCGGCGCGGATCCGGATCCGGTCGTCCCGGACGAGAACGCGATCGCGGCGAGCGCCTCTGCCAGCTCAGCGCCGGAGCCCGTGGCGAGCCCGAGCGCGACGCCCAGCGCGGCGCCCGAGCCGAGCGTCGCTGCGACCGCGACCGCGAGCGCGACCGCCGCACCGCCGCCTGGCCCGCTCCCGGCAGGGCTGAAGATCCTGGTGATCGGTGACTCGTTCGGTGAGGCGCTGGGTGCGGGTCTCAAGACGCGGGAAGCGTCGAGCAACATCAAGGTGTTCCTGCGGGCGGAGAAGGCCACGTTCATCCCCGAGTGGGCGGGGCCCAAGCGTGGCGTGGCCGGCATGATGGTGTCGCTGAAGCCTGATGTGGTGGTGATCGCGCTCGGCGGCAACGAGCTGGCGATGACGACCCCGGACATTCGTGGGCCCAAGGTGAAGGCGTTGGTCGAGCTGATCGGCAAGACGCCGTGCGTGTGGGTCTCGCCGCCGCTGTGGGGCAACAACGACAACGGCCTGCTGGGGGTGATCAGGAGCCAGTCGGGGCCCTGCCGCTACTTCGATTCGAGCATCCACTCACCCGACTTGCCTCGAGGGGGTGACAAGATCCACCCCACGGCCGAGGGGCAGAAGAAGTGGGCTGACTACGTTCTGACCTGGCTCACCAAGGAGAAGGTCGAGGGCGCCGCGCCGTTCTCTCTCAAGCCTCGGCCTCAGGGCGAATAGCCAGCGTCGTGTCGGGCGGACGGCAGAGCCGGCTGAGCTCAGTCCAACAGCTCGCGCACCTTGCGCCCGAGCGTCGCGGGGGTAAACGGCTTGGCCAGGAAACCGACGCCGCGCTTGCCTTCGTCGCCCGCGTACGAGAGGTCGGCGTAGCCTGAGACGAACAGCACCTTCAGCGCTGGGTGCAGCGTGGAGAGCTTCTCGGCCAGCTGCTTGCCGCTCATGTCGGGCATGATCATGTCGGTGAGGAGCAGGTCGACGGGTGCCTCTGCCCGACTCAAGGCCGCGATGGCCTCGGCCGCGTTGGCCGCGGTCAGCACGCGATAGCCCTGACCTTCCAACGCACGCACTGTGGCACGGCGCACCAACGCGTGGTCCTCGACGACCAGCACCGTCTCCCAACCGCGTGGGATCGGCCCCGAGGGCGTGGACACCACCGCCGTGGTCGGTCCGAGCGCACGCGGGAACACGATCGAGAACGCTGTACCCTCACCCTCGACCGACTCGACACGGATCCCGCCCGTGGCCTGGGCGACGATGCCGTAGACCGTGGCCAAGCCGAGGCCTGTGCCTTTGCCCGTCTCCTTGGTGGTGAAGAAGGGCTCGAACAGGTGCTTCTTCACCTCTTCCGACATGCCGACCCCCGAGTCGACGATGTCCACCTGGACGTAGGGGCCGGGAGCGACACCGTAGCGCTCGGCAACGTTGCGCTCGAGCTCGACGTTGCGCGCTTCGACCACCAGGCTCCCGCCGTCGGGCATGGCGTCGCGCGCGTTCACGGCCAGGTTGACCACGATTTGCTCCACCTGCCCAGGATCGGCGTAGATCGGCCAGAGCTGCTGAGGCAGCACGGTGGACAGCTCCACGTCCTCGCCGAGAACGCGCCGCAACATGCTGTCGACCCGCAGGAGCAGCGCGGCCAGATCGATCGTCTTGGGCTCCGTCGGCTGCTTGCGTGCGAAGCTCAAGAGCTGGCGGGTGAGCTCGGTTGCCCGCCTGGCCGAGACTTCGATCTGGCCAATGTCGGCCCGTCGCTCGTCGTCGGCGGAGAGCCCGCTCTTGGCCAGGTCCGCATAGCCCATGATCGCTCCGAGCAGGTTGTTGAAGTCGTGGGCGATGCCGCCCGCGAGGCGGCCGATGCCTTCGAGCTTCTGCGCGTGGAGCAGCTTCTCCTCCAGGTGTTTGCGATCGGTCACGTCGCTGAGGAAGCCCTCGACCGCGACGAGCACCCCATCCGAGCCGGACACGCCGCGACAGACGTCGAGCACCCAGCGGATCTGCCCATCTTCGCGCATCACCCGATACTCGATGTGCGTCGGCCGGCGCTCGACCAGCGCGGCCGCCATGTGTTCGGCGCGGCGCGTGCGATCGTTGGTGTGAACGCGGTCGACCAGCCTGGAGCCAACCAGACTGCTTGGCTCCACGCCGAACAGCTCCCGTGCGCCGTCGGTGACGACCTGGAACTCGAGGTCCGGCCCGATGCCACAGCGGTAGGCCACTCCTGGCACGGTGGCGAGCAGCGCCAGCTCGCGACTGCTGTCGCCGTTGCTGGAGCGCTGCTCGGCCAGCTCCCGCGCCCGCAGGGCGATGCCTGCGACGAACGGATCGGCGCTCTGATCGACGCCCGCGAGCGTGTGGCGAACGTAACCTCCACTACCGTTCGAGAGTCGGACCGGGAGCTCGAACGGTTGCGGCTCACCTTTGCTCCGCCCACCCAGCTCGGCGACCAGCCGAGGCAGGTCTTCGGGGTGTATGTGGTCGAAGAAACTGCGGCCCAGCAGGCTTGGCAACGCCCGACCGAGGCGGCGCGCCAACGCTGGGTTGCCGTAGCGGATTTCGCCTTTGGTGCTCACCACCAGGATGGGATCCTCGGTGGTCTCCACGAGCGACTGATACAAGCGCGCCGCCGCCGAGGGTGCGGCGGTCGCCGCCGCGTCGCCCGCCGCGCCCACGCTCCCCGGGTTCGAGGGGCGCGCGCCGGGTTGCGAGGCCTTCCCCTCGGCGCGCTTCTTGGTTGCGGCCAGGTCCAACGAGAGCTCCGCCGAGTGCTGACCCGCGCGCATGGTCACTGCACACTCCTGTTTGCCGAACAGGGTTGGCAAACGCCGCAACATGCCGGCGGCCAGCAGGAACAGGGCGGTGGACGGGGCGTGCGAGGTGGGCACGCTGAGCGCGATGTTCATGACTCCGTCGTGCTCGGTGACCTCCACCGACAGGTTCTTCATGAACGGAGGCAACAGCCACTTGAGCGCGCGGTACATGGCGCCCACCCCCAACAGCTTGCCCACCCCTCGGCGCAGCGGCTCGAACGCGGGCAGATCGACGCTTTCTGCACCGAGGGCTTCGAGCGATTCACGACCCACGCGACGCTCGAGCTCTCGGCCGGCGTGAGCGAGCACGTCCCAGTCGAAGCGCTGCGCGGGATCGCGCAGCCGCTCGAGCTCCACGCCGCTGCCCGACAACAGCTCCTCGGGCGAAACGCCGCGGCGGGCCGCGATGGCCTCGAAGAAGACCCAGCAGCGGGCGGATACCTCGTTCATCGTGCAGCCGACAGGCGGTTGGAGCAGACGCTAGCAGATCTGCGCGCGGGCGCGCCGCGCAGCGTGATCAGAGCGTGGAGGGCGCGAGCGGGAGCAGCCTTTTGCCAGCGAGGAAGGCATCGATGGCGTGGGCGGCGCGGCGGCCGTCCGCGATGGCCGTCACGATCAGCGAGGCACCGACGCGGGCGTCGCCCAGCGCAAACACGTGCGGCAGCGGCGCGCCGCCACGTGCGAGGACGTTGAGGCGTGCGTCGGCGGCGAGGGCGCCGACGGGAGGCGTAAGGCCGAAGAGCGCCGCGACGGAGCTTGCTTCGGGCCCGCTGAAGCCCGTGGCGATGAGCACGAGATCGGCGGGGAAGCTGCGCTCCTCGCCCGGGCCGGGCTCGAAACCGGACTCCCCGCGCACGGCCGTTCGCGTCACCAGACGCTGCACCACGCCGCGCTCTCCCTCGAGGCGCACGGTCATCAGCGCGAACTCCCGCGCACCGCCTTCCTCGTGGGCGGGCGAGGTTCGAAACACCCTGGGCCACTCGGGCCACGGGTTGTCACTCGAGCGCGCGCCGGGGGCAGCCTCCGCGATCTCGAGCTGAGTGACGCTGGCCGCGCCCTGACGGTGGGCCGTCCCCAAGCAGTCGGCGCCCGTGTCCCCGCCGCCCAGGATGACCACGTGTTTGCCGCGCGCGTGGTGGAGAGACTCGCTTCCGTGCGCGATCGCGCGGTTCTGCGCCTCGAGGTAGTCCATGGCATACAGGACTCCCGCGAGATCATGTCCCGGCACATCCAAGGTGCGCGCCCGGCCCGCGCCGATCGCGAGCGCGACCGCGTCGAAGCGGAGCACCAGCTCGCTCGTGCCGGGGTCGTCGCCGAAAGAGGCGTTGCATTCGAAGCGCACCCCTTCGGCCTCGAGCTGGGCCAAGCGCGCGTCGAGCAGGGCCTTGTCCATCTTGAAGTCGGGGATGCCATAGCGCAGCAGGCCACCGGGACGGTCGGACTTCTCGAACACGACCACCTCGTGTCCCTTGCGCGCCAACTGTTGCGCACAGGCCAAGCCTGCCGGGCCGGAGCCAACCACCGCCACGCGCGTGCCCGTGCGGCGATGAGCGGGGAGCGGCACGAGGCCACGTGCTCGCTCGCGCTCGGACAAGAACAGCTCAGTCTGCTTGATGGTCACGGGTTGATCGTTGATCGCGAGCACACAGGCCGCCTCGCAGGGTGCGGGGCACAGTCGGCTGGTGAACTCCGGAAAGTTGTTGGTCGAGAGCAGGCGAGCGAGGGCCTCGTCGTCGTGGCCGCGCGCCGCCAGCTCGTTCCACTCCGGGATCAGGTTGGTCAGCGGGCAGGCGGAGTGGCAGAACGGAATCCCGCAGCCCATGCAGCGGGAGGCTTGCTCGCGTAGCAGCGCCTCCGGCGGCGGAGGCTCGAACTCGAGCGAGTCCTGGATCCGTGCGAGAGCGCTTCGCTTCCCAGTCTGCGCGCGACCGATCTTCAGAAAGGCTGCCGGGTCTCGAGGGCTCACGTCGGCTACTCCGCGGCGACGACGTGGAGGCGTCGCTCGGGGCTGAGATCGCGCACGGTGGGGCCGCTGACCTGGGCCCGCGCCAGATCTTTCGGCAGCACCTTGGTGAGCAGGCTCCGTTGCTGGGACCAATCTGCGAGCAGCCGCGCACCTACGGCGCTGCCGGTCAGTGCCACATGCCGTTCGCACAACGAGCGCACCAGCTCCAGATCATCGGCGTCCGGCTCGACCAGCGTCACCATCTCCAGGTTGACGAGGCGCGCGAGGCGCGCGCGTTCGGCTGGCGTCTCGCTCCACAGAAACGCGCTGCCGCCGCTCATG
>CAZXMG010000010.1:102921-175666 GCA_964641275.1 uncultured Polyangiaceae bacterium | reverse complement strand
CCGCATTGGATGTACTCGGGAGATGACCGCCAGGTGTACTACCCCGACATCGAGGGCCTGGCTGACGAGACGCTTGGCTTCCAGTCCTTCCTGCTCGGCGAGCCCGACCTCGGCAAGGTCGCCTCGATCATGCGCGCCCAGCTGCCCGCGGTCGTGGCGCACGAGCTCTTTCACGCGCTCCGCGATCGTGCGGGCCGCCTCACGCGCGATCACTGGCACGAGGAGTGGGCGGCCAACCGCCTCGCCGTGTCCTACCTCGCCGAGCACGAGCCCACCGCGCTTGCGTCGGCGCTCGCGCTGGCCGAGCGGGTGCTCGCACGCTTCCCGCTGAGCGCGCAGGGCGAGGCGGTCCTGGCTCGCTGCGCGCAGCAGCGCGCGGAGAGCGAAGGTTATGGTCTGCCGATGACTGAGATCGCCGCCGTCACGCTGGCGATGGTGCGTGACCTCGCGCGCGCCCCATCGCCACTGCCGCAGGCCGTCGCCGAGCTGCTCGGCCCGCCGCTCAAGACGGCGGAAGCAGGAAACGCCGCAGCGCCGCGAGGTCGATCGGCTTCTCGAACACCACGTCCACGTGCTGCGCGCCAAACACCGCCGAGCCCTTCGTGCCCGTCATGAGGGCGACGCGGCGCAGGCAGCTGAACGTGGAGCGCCAGCGCTGGCAGAGCTCGGTGCCGGTCGGCAGGTCGTCCCCCAACCAGTAGTCGCACAGAAGTGTGTCCGGCTGGTGCTCGCTCAGGATGCGCTCGGCCTCCTCCACGGTGGCGGCGGTGTACACGGTCTCGACGTGCTCGCGCAGATACCGCGCGAGGCTGCGCAGCACGTCCGCGCGGTCGTCCACGATGATCAAACGTCGCGTGTGGCTCTGGCTCACCAAGGGCTCGCGTGGCTTGTCGGAAGCGGAGTGGGTCAGAGGCGGAAGATGGCCGAGCCCCAGGTGAAGCCGGCGCCGAACACGGTAGACAGGATCAGGTCACCCTTCTTCACTTTGCCGGCCTTGCGGTGGTGGTCGATCGTGAGCGGGACCGTGGCGGCCGTGGTGTTGCCGTACCACTGGATGGTGTTGAGCGCCTTCTCGGGGGGGATCTCGGCGTACTGCACCACCGCCTCGTTGATGCGCAGGTTGGCCTGATGGGGCACGAACCAGTCGATGTCCTTCCAGGTCAGGCCCGTCTCCTTGAGCGCACGTTGCACGCTCACGACCATGTTGCGCACGGCGTTCAAGAACACCTTCTTGCCGTTCATCTGCGGGTACTTGATCTGGTTCTCTTCGCGGTTGTTGGCGTCGTAGTACACGTACGGCAGCTTCGCGATCTCGAACACCTTGAGGTAGAGGTCCATGGCGCCCGAGCCGTCGGCGGCGCAGTGCGTGTGCAAGATGCCGTCGGTGGGGTCGTCCGTCTCCTTGGGACCGATCACTGCGGCGCCGGCGCCGTCGCCGAACAGCACCATCACGTCGCGACCGCGCGTGGAGTAGTCCAGCGAATGGCTGTGCAGCTCCGAGCCCACCAGCAGGATGCGCTTGTACATGTTGGTGCGCACGAACGCGTCGGCCATCTGCAAGCCGTAGACGAAGCCCGAGCACTGCTGGCGGATGTCGAAGCAAGCGCAACCTTCCTCGCCGTCGATGCCGAGCTTGCTCTGCAAGAACACCGCGGTGCCTGGGAAGTGGATGTCCGGCGAGAGCGTGGCGAAGATGATGCAGTCGAGCTCCTTGGCCGTGACGCCCGCGTCTTGCATCGCGCGCTCCGCCGCGAACTTCGCCAAATCGCTGCAGCCGTAGCCCGAGTCCGGCGGCACGTAGCGCCGCTCCTCGATGCCGGTGCGCGTCTTGATCCAAGCGTCGTTGGTCTCGGTCTGCTCCTCCGCGCAACGCACGTGCTTGTCGTTCAAGAATCTGATCTCGTCGTTGGTGACGACGCGATCGGGCACGTAGGAGCCGAGACCGAGGATGCTGGCGCGGATCATCGACACGGCTCTAACCCAAGCTCGCGCTCGGCGCCATGGTTCCCACGCCGACGCACTGCGTAGCGCGCCCGGTCACACGCCTTGCGCGTCCTTGCCCCAGATCACCTTGTGGATCTGCATGTTGAGCCGCACCGGCAGGGCGTCCTCGAGCAACCAGCGCACGAGCTCTTGGGGATCGAGCTTGCCCCACACCGGCGAGACCAGCAGGGTGCAGCCCAACTTGGCGAGCTGTCGCTCCTCGATGACCGCGCGCATCCAGTCATAGTCCTCACGCCCCGCGAGCACGAACTTGATCTCGTCGTGCGCGCGGATGAAGGCGAGGTTCGCCCAGCGGTTCCTGGCAGACTCGCCCGAGCCGGGCGCCTTGAGATCCATGATCTTGTGCACGCGGGGATCGACCCGCGAGACGTCGGCTTCGCCGCTTGTCTCCACCAGCACGGTCTTGCCCGCGTCACACAGCTCCGAGAGCAAGAGGAACGCGCCCGGCTGGAGCAGGGGCTCCCCGCCCGTCAGCTCCACGAGCGGCGTGCCCAGCGCGAGCGCCCGAGACAGCACCTCGCCTCTTGGCAAGCGCGTGCCGCCGTAGAAGGCCTTCTCGGTGTCGCACCACGCGCAGCGCAGGTTGCAGCCGGTGAGGCGCACGAACGTGCACGGTAACCCCGCGAACGAGGACTCTCCCTGCACACTGGCGTAGATCTCGTGGACGACGAGGCTGTCTTCTTTCACGGGCTCCCGGAGGTTGGCCCAGCGCCGGCGCGCGTGCTAGTGCCGACGCGTGCTGCGGCGAGAGCTGTTGATGTCTTGCCTGGGGCTCGCGGGCGCCCTCGTGGCCGAGCCGGTGTGGGCGGGCCCCCCCGCGCTCGCGATCGTGTCGGACGCCCTCGGCAGCACGATCAAGCTCTCAGCGCGGTTCGCTCCCTACCCCAGCCAAGGTGGCGCCTACGACGATGCCACCGTGTTTCTGTTCGTGCCCAAGCAGGCGCGACTCGGCAAGAGCAAGCGCGTTGATTTCGTCGTGCACCTGCACGGGCACAACACCACCGCGGAGAAGGCGCTGAAAGCCCACAAGCTGCGCGAGCAGGTGCGGGAGAGCAAGCAGAGCGCGGTGCTGGTCGTGCCGCAGGGGCCGGTGAACGCCGCCGACGGAGACTTCGGCAAGCTGATGCTCAAGCGAGGCCTGTTGCGGCTGCTCGACGAGACGCGCCAGGTCTTCGAGCGACGAGACGTGGCGCGGGCGCTGGGCGCCTCCAGCTTGGCGGGGTCGCGCGGCAACGGTCGGGTGGTGCTCTCGGCCCACTCTGGCGGCTACCGCGCAGCTGCGGCCATGGCGCAGCGCGGAGGCGCCAACGTGAGAGAAATCTATTTGTTCGACGCGCTGTATGGCGAGCTCGACGCGTTCGGCCGCGCGGTGACGAGCGGCAAGAAGCTGGTGAGCTACCACGTAGGCGGAGCGCCACGTGCGAACAGCGAGAAGCTCGCCTCCGAGCTGAAGGCCAAGGGCGTCGACGTTCGGCAGGAGCAAGGCAGCCAGCGGCTCACCCGGGAAGACCTGGTCAAGGGTGACGCTTGCTTCCTGATGGGCCACGCCTCGCACGCCACTGCCACGTTCGAGGAGCATGCGCTGCGTGACTGCTTGCTGGCGTCTTGCCTGGTGGGCCGCGGCAGCCGCGCCTGGCATCGCGACAAGGACAAGACCCGCTCCACCTGAAGGTACGTCCCGGGTTTGCTTGTCGCGCTGCTCATCACGACCCGCGCTGGCGCTCGCAGGTGGAGGTCGTGACGATCACCGCGACAAGCCACAAGTCTGGTCCTGCCCCTCGATATCGTCTGGCCGCCCTTCGGGCGGACTAAGGAGAGAGCAGCTCGACGTGGCCCCCGCCCGCGAGCACACGCGTGCCGTCTGGTTGGACCAGCACCAGGTGGCCGCCGTCATCGACACCGTCGGCGCGCCCCTCGAGCTCGGCCACGCGCACGCGCTTGCCGCGCAGGGCGTCGCGCAGGCCGAGCTCGCCCAGGAACGGCGAGAGGCCCTCGCGCTCGAATCGCTCGACCGCCGCGGCCGTCGCGGCGACCAGCGCCGCGGCGAGCTCGTGTCGGTCTCGCTGCTCGCGGGGGGCCCCCTCTCGCGCCAGAGAGGTCGCGCTTTCGGCGAGCTCGGCCGGGAACTCCAACGTCTCCACGTTGAGCCCGACGCCGACGACCACGGCGTGCAACACGTCTGCCTTGAGCAGCCCCTCGACCAACACCCCCGCGATCTTGCGCCCGCCGATCAGTACGTCGTTCGGCCACTTGACCGCCACGAGGCCCGAGCTCGCCGGGAGCGCCGCGACGACGATCTGCGCCACGCACAGGCCCACCACCAGCGCGATGGGCGCGGCACGAGCGGCTTCGATCGCTGGCCGCAGCAAGCACGACAAGTACAAGTTCGCGCCTGCTGGCGAATGCCAGCGGTGCCCGCCTCGCCCCCGACCGGCCGTTTGCTCCTCGGCCAGCACGATGGCGCCTGTCGATGCGCCGCTCCGTGCGAGTGCCTTGATATCGTCGTTGGTGGAGCCGGTGCTCGTATGCACCACCACCTCGGCTGCGGGTCGACCTCGACGCGCGAGCGCTGCGCGAAGCCGCTCCACCGACAGCGGCTCGCCCACCACCTCTGCCGTTGCGTTCACTCGGCCAGCTCGAAATCGAGCGAGATGTCTGCGGCGGGCGCGGAGTGCGTGAGCGCTCCGATGCTGATCACGTCGACGCCGATCTGGCTGAGGCGCCGGATGCGCTCGCTGGTGATACCGCCCGAGGCCTCGATCAGCACCGAAGGCGCCTTCGCGCGAGTGTGCTTCACGGCGGCCTCGGTCGCGGCGTCGTCGAAGTTGTCGAGCATGATGATGTCCGCCCCTACCGCGATGGCCTCGTCGAGCTCGGTCATCGTCTTGACCTCGACCTCCACACGAGATGTGTGGGGCGCGTAGGCCCTCGCGCGCTCGACGGCCCGCCGGATGCCGCCCGAAGCGACGATGTGGTTGTCTTTGATCATCACGGCGCTGCCGAGCTGGTCGCGGTGATTGTGGGCGCCACCGGTCCGCACCGCGTAGCGCTCGAGCAGCCGCAGCCCCGGGGTGGTCTTTCGCGTGTCGGCGATGCGAGTGCGAGAGCCAGGAGCCAACGCATCTACACAGGCGCGCGCCATGGTGGCGGTGCCGCTCAAGCGTTGCATGAAGTTGAGCGCCGTGCGCTCAGCCATAAGCAAACTGCGCGCCAAACCGGTCACGCGCAGGAGCACGGTGCCGGGCGCGACCTGCGTGCCTTCGTCCACCAGCAGCTCTGTCGACACCGCCGGGTCGAGCAGCTGGAAAACCCGCGCAAACACCGGCCCCCCGCACACAACCAGCGGTTTTTTGGCCACCGCCTTGGCCGAGGCCCGGGTGGTCGGGTCGACGCACGCCTCTGCCGAGAGATCGCCCCCCGCCAAATCCTCAGAAAAAGCGCGTTGGATCAGGGGGTCGAGCAGGGGCAGGAGCAACATGGATCAGCTCCTCGGGGGGGTAACAGGCCCTCGACAGCGCGGGAAGCTGCTTCCACACTGGCCGAAACGGCTCAGGTCTGAGAGAGTTTGGTCAGGCCTGGGCGGCCACACGATTTTTTCTTCCTCCGGCTTCGGAATTTCGTCCTCACGCACGTCCAAGCCACTGTGAGACTGTTCCGAAGCGCCATCACCCCCTCTGGCTCCGGCTTGGCGGCCCTCGCTGAATCCGTCCTCGCCCCCCCCACCGGCAGCTCCCCCCAAAAGACCATGCGTCCTCAGGTCGGCCAGCTCATCAACAACAAGTACAAGTTGGTCCGCTTGCTGGGTGACGGCGGCATGGGCAGCGTGTTCGAGGCGACGCACGAGGTGCTGGGCAGCAGCGTGGCGCTGAAGTTCCTGCACTCGGAGCTCGCCCGCCGCCAAGGGCTGGTGCAGCGCTTCCTGCAAGAGGCGCGGGTCTCGGCCAAGATCCAGAGCCCTCACGTGGTGCGCGTGACGGACGTCGAGCAGACGCCGACCGGCCTGCCATTCATGGTGATGGAGTTCCTGAAGGGGTCCAGCCTGCAGGCGCTCTACGAAGAGAACTACCGCAACGGCAAGCGGCTCTCGTACGAGGACGCCGTGAACTACGCCATGCAGGTGCTCGACGGCCTCGAGGCCGCGCACGAAGAGGGCGTGGTCCACCGCGATCTCAAGCCTGACAACGTGATGATCGTGAAGGGCAAGCGCAACGAGCCGTTGGTCAAGCTGCTCGACTTCGGCATCGCCAAGCTGAAGATCAACGGTGAGCTGTACAAGGGCCTCACCCGCCCGGGCGTGATCATGGGCACCCCGGAGTACATGGCGCCCGAGCAGGTGTTCTCCGCCGACGCGGTCGACGCCCGCGCAGACATCTTCTCCTGCGGCGTGATCTTCTTCGAGATGCTCGCCGGACGCAGGCCGGTGGGCGGCGACGAGGCGCACCAGATCGCGGCCGCCTATCTGTCGGGGAACATCGCGCGCTTGAAGGACCTGGCAGACCATGTGCCGGACGGGCTGTGCGATGCGGTGCACAAGGCGATGGCAGCCGATCCGAAGGATCGTTTCGCCAGCGTCGGCGAGCTGCGCGCAGCGATGGAGCCGTTCGCCCGCGACGTGGTGATTCGCCCTGCCTACACGACGCCCCCCCCCGCGGTGCAGAAGTCGGAGCCCAAGCCCGAGAGCGACAAGCAAGCGTTCGCTGCGACGGCCAAGGCAGGCCCCGAGGTCGCTGCGCTGGTCGAAGCGTCGGTCGCGTCGATGGCCGCGCCCGCGCAGTCTTCAAACCACTCGCTCGAAGGTGTGGCGGTGACGCCGGGTGCAGAAGGTGGCGCCACGGAGAAGGTGGCCGAGCCCTGGCGCGGCGACGACTACGCCGCCATCAGCGCTCGCCTCAAGGCCGCAAACAACGGCGCTGGCTTCGACTCTACCGTGGACGGTCAGCCCTTCTTTCCCGGCTCGACCGAGGCGTACCAGCCGCTGTCCAGCGCGGCTGCCCGCCCGGGCGGCACCGACGTGGGCGCGCGCGCCGGCGTCGCCGGCACCGCCAACTACGACGCCTCGCCCGCCAGCCCTGCGCCGCTGGTGCTGCCTGCCGCCACGCCCGCGCGCCGCAAGAAGAGCGGGTTGGGGCTCGGTTCGATCTTGCTGATCGGCACCGCGTTCGCGGCCGCCGTCGTGGGCGGGGTGTACGCCTATGACCAGTCCCGCAGCGGTCGCAGTGACGACGACGAGAAGACTGTCGCATTGCCGAGCAAGAACCAGGCGACCGCCACCCAGACGGCGAAGACCCAGGCTCCGCCGGTGGAGCCGCCGCGCATCACGCCGCCCGCGGTGACCACCACCACGACGGCAAAGACGACGCCGACCAACACGACTGCCACCGGCAAGCCGACGGCGACGGGCACCACCACGGGCAAGCCCACGTCGACCCCGCCGATGATCCCGAGCACCCTGCCTGGCATCCCCTCCAACTTGCCTCCGATCGAGTTTCCGTTCCCGGGCATGGGTGGCCAGCAGCAACCCAAGAACGACGGGGGCGGCAAGACGAAGCCTGGCGGCCCCAAGCTCGAGCCCATCCCGATGCGGGGCGAGAGCACCACGCCCCCGAAGAACGACACCACGCGACCGTCACGTCCCGAGCGTCCCAAGACGGCCGACACGCGCCCCAACACCACCCGCCCCGCGGCGGAGCGAGCGCGACTGCCGCGGGCGACGGGTGCCGCGCCCATCAAGGTCAGCAAGCCTGCGCCTGAGAAGCCGCAGCGCGTGATGTCGCGCACCGCGATCAACAAGCTCAAGAAGGGTTGATGGTGGCCGCACTGCGCCGCGCGTGGGCGAAGCGCTGGTGGTAGGCTACGCGGCATGACGCAACACGGTCCGCCTCCCGGCTGGCCCACCGCCCCCGAGGCCGGCGAGTTTGGTCCCGGCTTCACCGTGGCAGGTGCCGCCACTCTGCAGTCGGCGGGCGCAGCCCCGATCCCGATGGCGGCGCCGGCGGGCGCGGCGCCGGTCAACGCCACCGTCGCCGATCCGAACCCGGTGCTCCCCGCGCAACCAGGAGCGCCCACCATCCCTGTCGCGCCGGTGGCCGCGGCGCCGCGCCGCGCGCCCAAGTCGCGCGTGCCGTTGCTCCTCGGGGTGCTCGGCGTGGTCACCGTGGCCATGGGCGCGACCGCGTTCTTCGTGCTGCGTGGCTCGAGCGCGGACGAATCGGAGCCTGCTCAGTCGGTGCCGTTGCCGAAGAAGAAGAAGCAGAAGACGAAGACCAAGAAGACCGCGACCGCCGTGGCGCAGGACTCGCCCACCCCCCCGGCGCCCATCACGCCCCCCGAGCCGCGTCCGGCCGCGACCCCAGCGCCGCCGCCAGCACAGACCGGCGGCGTTGCGCCCAACCCGGTGGCGACACAGCCGAAGCCGCCGACCTCTTCAATCGCTCCGCCAACGCTCCCCACCCCCAAGAAGACGGCTGAGCCGCCGCCCAAGAAGCAGCGCACCCCGCGCCAATGAAGCCGAGCCCCCTCGCCCGCTGGCTGGCCGCGCCCCACGCCACGGTGGAGGAAGGCGCGCTACTGATCGCTCGCGACGCCTACCCAGGCCTGGACAGCGAACGTTGGCTGCGCGAGCTCGATCGGCTCGCCGACCACGTCACCACGCTGCTCCATCGCGGCTCCACGCTCGCCGAGCAGATCCTCGCGTTGCGGCAGGTGCTGTATGTCGAGGGCGGCTTCCGCGGCAACGAGCAGGACTACTACGATCCCCGCAACAGTTACCTGAACGAGGTGCTCGAGCGGCGCGTCGGCATCCCCATCTCGTTGTCGCTGGTGATGCTCGCGGTCTGTCGCCGCGCGGGCATCGTCGCCGAAGGCATCGGCTTCCCCGGCCACTTCTTGGTTCGGGTGGGCGGACCGAGCGGCGCGCTGCTCGATCCCTTCCATGGCGCGGCGACGCTCGCACACGCCGACCTGGAGAAGCTCGTGAAGCGCTTTCTGGGCGCAGGCGGCCGCATCAGCGCCAGCCACTTGGAGCCGCTCGATATGCGCGCGATCCTGATCCGCTTGCTCACCAACTTGCGATCGATCCACGAGCAGCGCCGCGACCATCGCTCGGCGCTGGTGGTGTGTGATCGCTTGGTCGAGCTCGACGCGGGCGCGCCCGCTCAGCGCGATCGCGGCCTGCACGCGCTCGCCCTGGGCGCGGGAGCGGCCGCTGCGGCCGACCTCGACGCGTACCTCAAGGCAGCGCCGAACGCCCCCGACCGAGCCGAGGTCGAGCGTGCGTTGTCTCGCGCGTCGCTGGGAACGAGCTGGAACTAGCCAGGGGGCCGCCCCAGCTCGGCCGCGACGCCCCTCGCTCACGCTCGCAAGTGCAGATCGTGACGATCACCGCGACAAGGCGACCCGCCTCGTCGCGCTCCCTCCACGTTGTTTGCCCGCGCTCGGGGCGGGACTGGCGAGCACACGACCCGTGGCGGTGGGCTGCGCCGCGATCTCGCGAGGGGTGCCTTGCGCCACGATCGTGCCGCCGTGCTTGCCCCCCTCCGGCCCGAGCTCGATCACCCAGTCCGCGTTGCGGATCACGGCGGGGTGGTGCTCGATCACGACCAGCGTGTGACCGGCGTCCACCAGCCGCGAGAGCACGCCCATCAGCCTCTCCACGTCCGAGCCGTGGAGACCCGTCGTGGGCTCGTCGAGCACATACAGCGTGGGTTTGCTGCGCGGCGAGGAGTGGAGCTCGGTCGCCAACTTGAGCCGCTGCGCTTCGCCTCCCGAGAGCGTGCTCGAGCCCTGCCCGAGCTTCAGGTAGCCGACGCCCAGATCGACCATGAGCGAGAGCGGCCCCGAGATGCGCGGGTGTGCCGCGAACACGGTCGCGGCCTCCTCGATCGAGAGGTCCAACACCTCGCCGATCGACAGCCCGAGGTACCTCACCTCCAGGGTCGGGGGATCGAAGCGAGCCCCCAAGCAGACCTCGCAAGGCGTGGTCACATCGGGCAGAAACGACATCTCGTGAGAGGTGCTGCCCTGGCCTGCGCACAGCGAGCAGCGGCCCCCTCCTGCGCTGTTGAACGAGAAACGTGCGGGAGAGAAGCCCCGCACCTGAGCCTCCGGAGAGCGTGCGAAGATCTTCCGGATCTCGTCGAACACGCCCAAGAAGGTGGCGGGAACGCTGCGCGAGGTGCGCCCTATGGGCGATTGGTCGATGGCGAGCGCGCGCCCGATCGATTTGGGCACGACGAGGCGATCCAAAGCCAGCGGCGCCGGCGCCTCGAGGCCGAGGGCGCGCCTCGCCGCCGGGTAGAGCACTTTGGAGACCAAGGTACTCTTGCCGGAGCCACTGACGCCGGCCACGACCGTCAGCCGCCCGACGGGGATGTCGACCCGCGGCACTCGCAGGTTGTTGCCTCGCGCACCGAACAGCGAGATCTGCGCCGCGGCAGGGCCGCGTGGCGCGCGACGGGCCGTCAGCTCGTGCTCCTGGCGCAGCGCTCGCCCCGTGGGCGAGGCCGGATCTGCCAACACCTCGACCGGCGGACCCACCGAAAGGACGCGCCCTCCTCCCCGCCCGCCCGTGGGCCCCAAATCGATCAACCAATCCGCGGCGCGGATGGTGTCAGCGTCATGCTCGACCATCAGCACCGTGCTGCCCGTTGCCGACAGGCGCTTCAGGTTCTCGAGCAGGCGCGCGGTGTCGCGCGGGTGAAGTCCGATCGTGGGCTCGTCCAGCACGTACAGGGCACCGGTGAGCCCGCTGCCGAGCTGCGCCGCAAGGCGCAGCCGCTGCATCTCACCGCCGGAGAGCGTGGCGGCGGCACGGTCGAGCGTGAGGTAGCCCAGCCCCACCTCGTCCACGAACGCGAGCCTTCGCGCGAGCTCTTTGTGGGGTGCCTCGCCCAACAGCCGCTTCTGCCCTTCGAAGCGCAACGTGCGCGACCAAGCCACGGCATCGGCGACGGAGAGCGCGCTGATCTCGTGGTAACGCTGCCCCGACAGACGTTGCGCTCGCGGCAGCGGCGAGAGCCGAGAGCCCTCGCACCCGGGGCATCGCTCCCTTTGCTCCGCGTCCGGGTCCACGACCCCAGTGCCCTCGCACACCTCGCAGCGGCCCTGCTTGGTGTTGAACGAGAAGTACCGCGGGTCGAGCTCGGGCACGGCGGTGTGACAGCTGGGGCAAACCCGCTTGGTCGAGATGCGCAGCTCCTTCCCCGTGCCGTCGATCCTGCGCGCCTTCACCGCGCCGCGACCACGAGACAGCGCGCGCTCCAAGACCGAGCGCGGGAGATCGTAGAGCGACCCCTGGAACATGACGAGATCGATGCTGTGCTCCTGCGTCTTCTTGAGCCGCGGCGGCGTATCGCAGTCGACCAGCTGCCCATCGGCAAAGGCGTGCTCGACGCCCGCGCGCGCGGCCTGCGTGAAGACGTCCAGGTAGGTTCCCTTGCGCGCCTCGACCACCGGCGCCAAGAGGTAGTGGTCACCTCTCAGCGCGCGCAGCGCACGAAAGGCCTCCTCTGGAGAGCTCTGCGCGATCAGACCATCGCAGCTGGGGCAATGCGCCTCCCCCACCTTGGCGAACAGCAGGCGCAAGTACTGGGCGATCTCGGTCACCGTCGCCACGGTCGAGGTCGAGCCTACGCGGGCGGTGCGCTGCTCGAGCGCGATCGCCGGCGGCACCGCCACGACCCGGTCGACGTGCGGTCGGGCGAGCGCGGGCAGGTATTGGCGCGCGTAGGGAGCGAGCGTCTCCAGGAAGCGGCGCTGCCCCTCCGCGAACACCACATCGAAGGCCAGCGTGCTCTTGCCCGACCCGCTCGGGCCGGTCACCACGGTGAGCTTGCCGAGCGGGATTTGCACGTCGATGTCTGCGAGGTTGTGCTCGCTGGCTCGCTCGACGCTGATGGCGCGCGGCGTGACGATGTCGGCGGGCCGGACGGAGCCGAGTGCCAGCGGGCGCTGCCGCTGCCGCAGCGCTTCACCGGTAGCGGTGTCGAGCTTGGCCAGCGCCGCGGGCGTGGCTGCAGCGACCAGCTGCCCACCTTCGCTGCCAGCCCCCGGACCCAGCTCGATCACCCAATCGGCGCGAGCGATCACCGAGGGGTCGTGCTCCACGACGATCACGCTCGCTCCGCCCTGCACCAGTGCCTCGAACGCCGCCACCACGAAGCCCACCTCGTCCTCGTGCAGGCCAGCACTGGGCTCGTCGAAGATGAACACGCGGGCCTTCTTGGGCTCGACCAGCGCGCGGGCCAGCTTCAGCCGCTGCGCTTCGCCGCCCGAGAGCGTCGACAAGGGTTGACCCAAGCTCAGGTAGCCGAGGCCGAGCTTCGAGAGCGGTCCGAGCGCGCGCACGATCGTCGCGTCGAGCGCGAACAGCTCGAGCGCATCGTCGACGGTGAGCGAGAGCACATCGCTGACGTTGCGATCGAACAAGCGCACCTCGAGCACGTCCGCATTGAAGCGCTTGCCCGAGCAACTCGCGCAGGTCAGCGCGACGTCGGCCAAGAACTGCATCTCGACCGTCTCCGAGCCCTCGCCGGCGCACGCCTCACAGCGCCCCCCTGCGACGTTGAACGAGAAGTGACCAGGCCCCAGGTTCCGCAGCGCCGCATCGGGGGTGCCCGCGAACAAGGCGCGGATGCGATTCCACGCACCCGAGTAGGTGGCTGGGTTGCCGCGCGAGGTGCGGCCCAGCGGCGACTGATCCACGAGGGTCACGCCCCGCACCAGCGAGAGGCCGTCGATCCGCTCGTGCGGCAACGGCGCCTCGACGTCGCCGCCCTCCCCCAAATGGCGCGCCAGCGCGCGATACAGGAGGTCGGTGACGAGGGAGCTCTTGCCCGAGCCGCTCACGCCCGTGATCGCAACGATCCGATCCAGCGGGACGTTCACGCTGACGCCCTTCAGATTGTTGCCGCGCGCGCCGACGATGCCGAGCGCTCTGGCAGGGGGCGCCGAGCGCTCGCCTGTGCGGACCAGCGGCATGGGCGTGAGCGCACGGTGCGTGGCGAGCTCCTCGCGGCCCAACACACCGCGCACGGGGCCGTCGTACACCAGCCTGCCACCCGCGTGGCCCGCGCCGGGGCCGAGCTCGATCACGCGGTCGCAGGCAGCAATCACCTGCGGATCGTGCTCGACCACCAGCACCACGTTGCCGCGTCGAGCGAGCTCGCGCATGCACGAAAGGAGAGGCGCCACGTTGGCCGGGTGCAAGCCCACCGTGGGCTCGTCCAGAACGAACAAGGCTCCCACCAGCTCGGTGCCCAGCGCAGCCGTCAGCGCCACCCGCTGCGCCTCGCCCCCGGAGAGCGAACGCGCCTGGCGGTCCAAGGAGAGATACCCGAGACCGACGCGGTCCAAGTAGTCGAGCCTCGACAGCAGCTCGGCGCGGCACAACGCACCGTGACCTCGCTCGATGCGGAGGCCGCTGGTGCGCAGCTTGGCCTCCCGCACTTCGAGCGCGTGCCACGCGCCCAGATCCAGGCCGTCGACACGGTACGCGAGCGACGCCTTGGACAGCCGCTTGCCCTGGCACTCCTTGCACGGATCGTAGGCCCGGTAACGCGAGAGCAGCACGCGCACGTGCATCTTGTAGGTGCGCGTCTCCAGCCACTCGAACCACGCGCGTACGCCGGGGTACTTGCCGCCCGACCAACTGCCCTGCCCCTCGATCACCTCCCGTCGCTGAGCGTCCGTCAGCTCGCGCCATGGCCGGTCCATCGGGATGTCGCGAGCCTGGCAGAACTTCTTGAGCACGCGCCGCTCGTGCTGGCTGGTCTTGCCGTTCCATGGCTTGATCGCCTTGGCGTTGAGGCTCAGGTTCTCGTTCGGGATCACCTTCGACCAGTCGACGCCGATGGTGCGGCCGAAGCCTTTGCACGCAGGGCAAGCCCCCACCGGTGACTGGTACGAGAACATGGCGGGCGTAGGCGCCGAGAACACCCGCTCACAACCAGGGCAGGACAGCTCGCGCACCAGGGCCACCGGCGTGGATCGACCTTCGATGTGCACCAGTGCCCGTCGCTCCGGCCGCTGCCACGCCACCTCGACCGCGGCGGCCACCCGCGCTCGTGTGCCGTCCGAGAGCCGCACGCGCTCGAGCACGACGTTCAGCGTGCCGCGCCCGTCCGCGAACGCCGCGCTCGGCGCAAGCGCCGAGAGGTCACGCGTCTCGCCGTCGATCAACACGCGACCGTAGCCGTCCTTGAGCAGCGACTCGCGCACGTCCAGGAACGCCTCGGTGCCATCGACCCGGACGGGGTAGACCACGACCGCGCGGCTACCGCCGAAGCTCGCGACCAGGTCGCGGGCGTGCCCGGTGCCGTCGCGGCGCACGGCGGTGACGCCGCAGCGATCACAGACCGGCACAGCCTCGCTCGCGAACAGCGCAGACAGGTACGGCTCGAGATCTGCCAACGTCGCGACGTTGGAGCGCGAGCTCTTGATCGGCGCGCGCCGATCGACTGCGATTCCTGCCGCCACCGGATCGAGCCGATCCATGGGCGGCCGGTCGAGCCGCTCCAGGAACTGCCGAGCATAGGGCGTGAAGCTCTCGACGAAGCGCCGCTGCCCCTCGGCGTAGAGCGTGTCCATCGCCAGCGACGACTTGCCGGCGCCGCTCGGGCCCGTGACTGCCACGAGCTCACCCGGCCGCAGCGTGACGTCGACGGACTTGAGGTTGTTGGTGCGCGCGCCGAGGAGCTCGATCGGCAACATCGAGCTAGCTCGTAGCGCGGGCCGGCCGCAGTGTCTCGGCCGTTCTTCCCGAGAAGTCCGGGAATACGGGAGCGGCGGCGCTGGCTATCCTGCAGGGATGCCGCAAATCGACAGCCTGCTGGCTCTGGTCGACTCGCAGGGCGCGAACGAGCTCCGCCTTGGCAGCGACAAGGCGCCCGCCATGCTCGCATCTGGCTCGCCCAAAAAGCTCACCATCCCCGCCACCAGCACCGACACGCTGCGTGAGCTGTTCGGAGAGTTGCTCGACGAGACCCGACTCGCACAGCTCGACCGCTTGGGGCGTGTCGAGTTTGCGCACGAGGCGAGCCGCGCCGGACGCTACCGCGTGACCGTCACCAAACGCCCGGGCGTTTTGCTCGCTTTCGACGCGATCTTGCTGAAGTCGAACGAGCCGATCGCGGCGGCGATCGTCGCAGCGCCACCAGCACCCAGGGCGGCGCCACCACCGCCACCACCACAGGCACCGACCGCTGCCCCCTCCCCGAACGCCGCCTCCGGAAGCGCGGGAACCGCGGCGTACCGCAGCGGCGGTGGGCTGATGGACCTGGTGCAACGCGCGCTCTCGATGGGCGCCAGCGACCTGCACCTGGCCGACAGAGAGCCTCCGATGGCGCGCATTCATGGGCAGATCACGCCGCTCGGCAGCGGACCGCTGTCCCCTTTGCGCGAGCTGTGCGCGGATCTGTTCGGTGCCGAGCTCGACGCGCGTCTCGAGCAGCTGACCTCGTTCGATGCGTCGCTGGATCTGGGCGGTGGCGCGCGCGGGCGCGTCAACGTCTACGTGACGGCGGGCGGCCTCGCGGTGGCCATCCGCCTGTTTCCTCGCGGCGTGCAGGATCTGGCGCAGCTCGGCTTCCCGCTGCCCATCGGCGACCTCGCGCTGCTGCCACACGGGCTGGTGCTGGTCGTCGGCGCGACCGGCTCTGGCAAGAGCACGACGCTGGCGTCCTTGACCCAGGTGGCGCTCGACCAGCGTTCGGTGGTGCTGGTCACACTCGAGGATCCGATCGAGTTCGTGTTCGAGGCGCGCGGGCGCTCGTTGGTTCGGCAGCGGCAGATCGGACGCGACGTGCGAGACTTCGCGACGGGCCTGCGCGACGCGCTGCGGGAGGATCCGGACGTGCTGCTGATCGGTGAGATGCGAGACGCCGAGAGCATTCAGCTCGCGCTGACCGCCGCCGAGACCGGCCACCTGGTGCTTGCGAGTCTGCATAGCCGCTCCGCGGCCAACGCCGTGGAACGCATCATCGACACCTATCCACCCGAGAAGCAGGGCCACATCCGCGTCATGCTCAGCGACTCTCTGCGGGCTGTGGTGGCGCAGCGCCTGGTTCCGCAGGGTAGTGGCCGGGTGCTCGCGGCCGAGATCCTGCGCGTCAACACCGCGGTCGCCTCCGCGATCCGTGAAGGCAAGCTCGGCTCGATCAAGAGCTCGATGCAGGCCGGGCGCGGCGACGGCATGGTCGTGCTCGAGCGCTCCCTCGCGGAGCTGGTCAAGCGCGGCGAGATATCGCTCGAGGCGGCGCGCGCGGCAGCCAACGATCCGGCCAGCCTCGGACACTACCTCGGGGAGCGTTGACGCCGGCGCCACCGCCGACCTTCATCCGTGCTACCAGCGTGCTGCGCCCGTGAAGAAGGCCCCCAAACAAGACGAGAGAACGATCGTACCGATCGCGCAGAACCGGCGCGCCACGTTCGACTACGAGCTCGAGAGCCGTTTCGAGGCGGGCCTCGCGCTGACAGGCACCGAGGTGAAGGTGCTGCGCGCGGGCAAGGCCGACCTGACCGATGGTTGGGTCAGCTTCGACGGCGACGAGGCCTACGTGCGCGGCATCAACATCCCCGTGCTGTCGGGCTCTCCCTACAGCCACGAGGCCAAACGCGCGCGCAAGTTGCTCTTGCACAAGCGCGAGATCGAGGAGCTCAAGCGCGGCGTCGAGCGCGAAGGCATGACGGTGACGGTGACCAAGCTCTACTTCAAGGGCGGCCGCGCCAAGGTGGAGATCGCGCTCGCGCGCGGCAAGAAGAGCTACGACAAGCGGGAGAGCGTCAAGCAGAAGGACGCCGACCGTGAGGCCAGACAAGCCATGGCGCGCGGGAGGCGAGGATGAGCAGCGAGTCTCGCGGGCTCGACGTCGCTTGGGACGGCGGCGGCCGCGGCCGGGTGGTCTCGCTCGAGGGAGATGCGATCGTCGTGCGCTCGGACAAGCCCTTCGCGCCAGGCTCGAGACCCAGCGGCGCGCTCGGCGTGAGCGGCAAGCTGCGCATGAAGACCCACCGCTGCCAACGCATCGACCAGAGCGACGGCATGACCTTCACGCTCGAGGGGCGTCCACTCGACCTCACGCGCGACGAACGCCTCGCGCTCCTCGCGCTGCTCCAACCGGCTGGGGCCGCGTCCCCGAAGTGACTGCTTGCACATCGTCCGCGAAGTTCTTCGCGTGAGACGACGTACCCCTCAGCCCAGCCGCGCCCGGTCTTCGGCAGCCACCATCGCCGCTTCGATCTCTTCCTCGACGTCCACCGACGTCGAGGTCGTGCCGTCCACGGCTTCGACCTTCCACGCGAACCCGCGCCGCGCGTCCTTGCTCTCGGGTCGCCACGTGACGTGCAGCGTCGCGCCGTCGATCTCGGCCTTGTAGCTGCCGTCTTCCTCGCGCGTCCATGCGCGCAACCTAGGGTGCCGGTGCATGGCGAGAGACTCTACTCGAGTGTACGCTGCGCTGCATGCGAATCCCCGCGCGGCCCAAGGTGATCCTGCGGCACTGCGACCAATACGACCCCGCGCGCATCCGCGCGATCGTGAGCGAAGGCCTGGACGAGCTCGAGCTCCGGCCCCACGGCCGTACGTTGGTCAAGCCCAACTGCGTCGCCTCGAAGCCCCAGTTCCCCCACGCGTACACGCGGCCCGAGTTCCTCGAGGGCGTGCTGCTCGCGCTGCAGAGCCGCGCCGAGGGGCTCGAGGAGCTCGCGGTCGGGGAGCGCTGCGGCATCACCGTACCTACCCGCTTCGCCTTCGAAGGTGCCGACTACTACCCGATGTTCAAGCGCACCGGGGTCGAGCATTACCATTTCGAGGAGGTCCCGCAGGTCGAGATCCCCCTGCGGCACGAGGGCCGGCTGCGCGACTACCTGTTCACGCCCGAGCCGGTCGCGCGCGCGGACTTCTTCGTCAACTGCCCCAAGTTCAAGTCGCACCCCTGGACCACGGTCACCTTCTCGCTCAAGAACTACATCGGTATCCAGGACGACCGTCACCGCCTGATCGATCACGACCACCGCCTGAACGAGAAGATCGCCGACCTGCAGTACATCGTGCAGCCTCGCTTCATCGCCATCGACGCGATCGTGGCTGGTGAAGGACGCATGCTCACGCCCGTGCCGCGCGACCTCGGCCTCGTGATCATGGGCAACTGCCAGGTGGCGATCGACGCCGTTTGCTGCGCGATCATCGGGATCGATGCCCGCGACGTGGAGCACATCCGCTTCGCTCACGAGCGCGGCTTCGGGCCGATCGCGCTCGACCAGATCGAGATCAGCGGCGACGTCTCGCTCGAGGCGGCACGCGCGCGTGCCAAGGGTTTTCAGGTGGGGCTCGTCCGGGTCGAGAAGTACTTCGAAGGGACCAACATCAGCGCCTACGCAGGCCCTCCCCCGGAGCCGGAGCGCACCGACTATTGCTGGGGCGGTTGCCCGGGCGCGATCGAAGAGTCGATCGAAATTCTGCGCCAGTTCGACGCCGAGTGCGACGCCAAGATCCCGCGCATCCACGTGGTGTTCGGGGCGTACAAGGGCCCCATCCCGGCGCAGGAGAACGAACGCGTCATCTTCATCGGCGACTGCGCGGAGTGGCGCGGCGAGATCGCGGGCAAGCCCATCAGCGTGGAGAGCTTGTATCGGGACCGCAGCACGAAAGACCCGCACACGGCGGAGCATGACGACGTGTACGCGAAGATGGTCAGCGTCACCGCCAAGTTCCTGGAGGCCAAGCGGACCCGCTCGCCAATCCGCCTGGCCGGCTGCCCCGTGTCCGTCGCCGAGCAGGTGTTGGCCCTCGTCGCAGCCAGCAACATCAAGAACCCGATCACGGACCCGGTCAACGCGCTGAAGTTCAACCGCCATTACCTGGCTTGGCGAGCGGCCACGCTCGCGTCGCGTGCGCGCGGCAAACCTTACCAAGTGTCGGGCCCGGCAGAGCGCGGCGAGGGCGCGCCGGAGCTCTGAGCCCAGGCGCGTGACTCGCTTCTTCGAGCTCTGCCTGAGCGGCCTCCGGGAACCGGCGCTCTACATGCTGCTGCTGCAGGCCGTCAGCGGCTGGCTGTCTACCTTCGCGCTGCAATGGTGGTGGGTGCAGCGGCTCGATCCCGAGCGCCGAGCGCGCGCCTGGAACGCTCTCACCTGGGCCACTGCCACGTTCTGGTTCGGACCTCTGGGGATGCTCCCGCTGGCTTGGGTCACCCGCAGACCGCGGGGCGACGATGCGGCGGCGCGTGCCATCGGGATGGGCCTCCTGGGGCTAGCGCTGGCCCTGATCCTGCAAATCGCGCTCGGAGCGCTCATCAGCTACCTGTTCACCGGCACGCTCGACCTGGAGCTGAGCTGAGCGCTGTTGACTGCGTCTGCGTGCACGATGAACCATGAGCCCATGGTGAAGTGGTGCGTGCTCTCCCTCGCGCTCGCGCTCGGCGCGTGCTCCGACGACGCGAGCGGCCCCGGCGGCGGCGGTGGCGCAGGCGGGGCCGGCGGGTCCGCGCCGCTGTTGATCGACACCGACAAGGGCCCCGTGGAGGGGGTCTTGATCGACGACACGCGCGCCTTTCTGGGCATCCCCTACGCCGCACCTCCGGAGGGAGAGCTGCGCTTTCGGCCCCCCGCACCGCGCGAAGCCTGGACCGAGGTGCTCGAAGCCAAGGCCAAGGGGCCGATTTGTGCCCAGGCGGCCATCATCGGCGAAGGTATGGATCCGAACAGCCAAGAAGACTGCCTGACGTTGAACGTCTGGGCGCCGCGCTCCCCGGGCACCGCGGACCGGCCGGTGATGGTGTGGATCCATGGTGGCGGGTTCGTGTTGGGCAGCGGCGGCGATCCTGCGTACGACGGCAAGGTGCTGTCCGAGAGCTCGGGCGCCGTGGTGGTGACGCTCAACTATCGTTTGGGCGCGTTCGGCTTCCTGGCGCACGCGGCGCTCGCCGCCGAAGACGCCGCCCACCCGTCGACGGGCACCTATGGCCTCGAAGACCAGCGCGCCGCGCTCGAGTGGGTGAAGACCAACATCCAGGCGTTCGGCGGTGACCCTCAGAAGGTGATGCTGTTCGGCGAGTCCGCGGGCGGCATCAGCACCTGCTTGCAGCTGGTCTCGCCCGCGAGCGCAGGCCTGTTCCAATCCGCGGCGATCCAGAGCGGCCCGTGCAACACCGCGCTCGATCTCGAGACCGCGCAGGCGCAGGGCGAGAGCTTCGCCGCGGCGGTCGGCTGCGACGCCGCGGCCGACGTGCCGGCGTGCCTCCGGCAGGCCCCGGCCGAGGACGTGGCCGTGGCGCTCGAGTCCGGCGCGAACTTCCTCACCGGCGGCGGTGCCAGCTGGTTTCCCAGCATCGACGGGGTGGTCGTCCCGTCCGATCCCATGGTGCGGCTCGCCAGCGGAGACTTCCACGACGTGCCGGTGATCCTGGGCAGCAACGCCAACGAGGCGACGCTGTTCTTCGTCCTCGCAGGGGACGACGTGGACATCCCCGACGATGCCGCGTTCGAGGCGTTTGCGGAGTCCCTGGCGCCAGGACACGGCGCCGAGATCGTCGCGCAATACCCGAGCGCCGACTATGGCAGCTCGCGAGACGCCGCCATCGCCGCGGTGGGTGACGCCGGCTTCGTGTGCACGACACGTCGCGCCGCGCGTGCCATCAGCGCCCAGGGCGGTCGAGCGTTTTTGTACCACTTCACCTACCCGCCCAAGAACGGGCTGCTCGGCGACCTGGGAGCGTTCCACTCTGCCGAGGTCCGCTACTTGTTCGCGGCACCCGGCCAGCTCCTGCCGCAGCAGCTGAGCGAGGAGGAGCTCGGTCTCGCCGCAGTGATGACCGGCTACTGGTCGCGCCATACGGACGCGGGGGATCCCAATGGCAGCGAGGCGGTGCCGTGGCCGATGTACGACGACGCAGATCAGCACCTCACCCTGGATCTCGAGCCGGCGGTCGGGTCGGCGTTGAAGCGCGACCTGTGCGACTTCTGGGACGACATCGAGACGGTCGGCCCGTAAGCTGAGCAGCGCTTCCGCCGTTGCCAGCCAAGGAGAGACGATGCTGAAGAGCTGCCACGCGTGTCCGGGGTTCGTGCCACAAGGCGCAGTCGCTTGCCCCTCGTGCGGAGCGCGCGCCCGACGCGCCTCGAGCCGCGCGGGTCGCGCGGCGAAGCGAGCCCTGGCCGCGGCGGGCGTCGGAGGCACCATGATGTCGCTGATGGCCTGTTACGGCATGGCTTACGTCCCGCGCGCAGCGGATCCCCCCGCGGCCGCGTGCCTCAGCAACGAGGAGTGCCCTGCGGACAGTGAGTGCAACCCACAGCTGGGGTGTGTGCCCAAGGGCTCGGCCCCCGCCGTCGAAGGCCAGGCTCCGTTGACGGTGGCGGTGCCGCCCGCGGGCGAGCCCGCGCCTCCCCCACCGGCCGTCGCCGCGCCGACCAGCACAGCCGCGCCCAAGTGATCGCCCCACGACGCCGCTTGTTGATCGCCGGGCTCGCCGGGGCAGGCGCGGTCGCCGCCGCCGGTGGTGGCTACTACCTCCACCGAAGGTATCGCCACGCGCTGTCCGACGGGCCACGCGGCGGCTCCGGCAACGTACCGCGCCGCACCCTCGGCCGCACCGGCCTCGAAATCGGCGTGATCGGCGTGGGCGCAGGCTCGATCTCGGACGTGAACCTGCTCGCGCGCGCGGCCGACCTGGGCCTCAACTACGTCGACACGGCCACGTGTTATGGCGACAGCGAGGACGTGATCGGGCGCGCGCTGAAGACGCACAGCGGCCTACGCGACAAGCTCGTGATCGCAACCAAGTGGGATCCGGGCGCGAGCACGCCCAAGGAGCGCATGCTGGAGTCGCTCGACAAGAGCCTCAAGCGCATGAACCTGGAGACGATCGACGTGATGCAGATCCATTGGCTCGGCGGCGGGCATCGCGGGATCTCCGGCGACGATGGCATCAATCGCCTCGGGAACCCCGCGCTCTACGAGGCCATGGACGAGGCCAAGAGGAGCGGAAAGGTGCGCTTCTTCGGCGCGACCTCCCACGCCGCCACGCGGTCCGAGATCTTGATCCACGCCGTCCAGAACGGCGCGTTCGACATGGTGCTCGTGAAGATGAACCTGCTCGATCACGAGGGTGCAGGCATCCCAGCGCTACTTTCGGCAGCGCGGGAGAAGAACGTCGGCGTCGTGGTGATGAAGTCCCAACCCGAAGGCGGCAAGATGCCGCCCGGCTACGAGGGGCAGCGCTATGACGTGTTCCAAGCCAACCTGCGCTGGGTCTTGGCCCACGACGTCACCTGCGTCGTTCACTCGGACATCGGCACCAGCGCAGACGCGCAGGACCTGGCCGTCGGCGCCGTGCAAGAGGAGTTCGCTGCGCGCGATGCCCACCTGCTCGAGCGTTACGGGCAGGCGATGAGCCCGCACTATTGCCGTGGCTGCGAGGGCGCATGCCACGACGCTTGCCCCGACGGCGTCGCCATCGCTCCAGTGTTGCGCGCGCGCCTCTACCACGCCGAGTACGGCTGGCCCGAGCGGGCGCGGGAGCTGTACGAGCGGCTGCCGGAGGATCGCCGCTTCAGCGACCGGTGCTTGTCCTGCCGGGCGTGCAGTGAGGCCTGCCCCTTCGGTGTCGACGCGGCGTCACGCGTGCGCGACGCCCGCAATCGCTTCCTGGCCGGCGTGTGAGCGGCCGCGGTCACTGGCGCGCCCAGAGCCTCTCGCCACCCGCGTGCACCGCCTCGTACACCTCGCGCACGCCTCCTCCCGGAAACAGGGCGGCGAGCTGTGACACGTAACGAGAGATCGCGGCGATCCTTCGCTCCGCAGACTCCCGGTCCGGCACGACGAGCGCTGCTTCGAGCCTGGGCAGAGCCGGGTGCCGGGGAGCCTCTCGCCAAGCACGCTCGGCCCCGGGCAGATCGTGCTCGCTGTCGAGCAACGGCCCCAACGTCGCCAGCAGGCTCGGCGCAAAGCCGGCGCCGGGCTGCGAAGCCCCGGAGCCCACACGCGCGAGCACCCAGCCGTCGACGGCGGCGTAAGGCATGTCTTCGTAGAACAGCGCGCGCTCGACGGCGGCGTGCGTCGCGCACACCAGGCGGTGATCGACATGCCCACCCACGGCGAGGGGAAAGTAGCCGACGGTCGGGCAGAGCTCGGCCACGAGCGCCTCGATGGCTTTCCGCACGCAGTCGAGCTCGGCTCGCTCCCGGGCCTCGTCGCGATCGAGACACAGGCCTCGGAAGCTGCCCGCGCGGCCGCGACGTTCGGGCGCGTCGAGCAGGCCGAGGTGCCGAACCTCTGCACCGAGCAGGCTCAACGCGGCGACATCCTCTCGTCTGCGCTCATGCGTCTGGTGGCCCTCGGAGAACACCGTGGCAACCACCACGCGCTCACCCCGAGCCACGTGGCCCTGGACCGCGATACTGGCCGACAGCACCACGTCGTCGAGGTGGGGCGACAAGAACAGCGCGGTCACGCTAGGCCCCCGACCTCGCGGTGAACCATCGCTGCGCCCACGCCAAACCCGAGCGTCAGCACCAACATGGGCGCCGGCGATGGGCGCTCGACCATCGCGCCGTGAGCCGCCAGCTCCGCATCGGAGAGCAACGACACGGGGCATGCGAGCTCGGCGGCAAGTGCTGCGAGCGGGAGGCTCTCGAAGTAGCTAGACGCCCGGCCTTCTCGCCCGACAATCTCACACGGCAGCCCCAGCACCACCGCATCGTGGCGCGGCGCCGCGTGTACCAGCGCCGCGATTCCCCGGGAAAAGCCAGGTGCGCCTTGCCACTCGGGCGAGCGCTCGTAGCGGCTCCGATGCTCGGCGACGCTCAGCTTGATCGACGTCTGGCCGCAATCGACACATAGCGTGCGACAGCTCCTGGGGCCGATCGCGCGCGCGCCAACCTCGCCGATGAATACGGGGTCACGAGCCGAGACGACCTCGAAGCCACGCAGCGCGAGGGCGCTCTCGACCTCACACAAGCGCGGGTCACCGCCAGCAAGGAACACGGTCGATACGCCGCTGGCGTTGGCGCGCGCGACCTCGGCGACGAGCGCGGCGAAGCGAGCCTCTTTGCGCGCGGCGAACAGCGTGGTTCCGGCGACGGGCGCATCCCACAGCTCGAGGTGCTGCACCCGCGGATGCACGACCCGCTCCCAAGCTCCGCTCATCCCAGCTTGGTCTCCTCGATCGCGGGCCAGGGATCCCAGCCGCGACCGACTGCGCGAGAGAGCGCGCGCTCCGCGCGGTAGCCGACCTTGCACAACAGGAGCGCCGCCCAGAAGACCGCCAGGTCCATGGCTGCTCGCTCGAACGGCTTGGGCAGCGCGTCGTATCGGCGCTGCCCGAACGTGCTCGCCACCGCACGTTGCTCGGGAAACAGGAGATCCATCCGCTCGATCTCACGCCGCATGCGCCGGTAGGTGCGCATCATGCCCAGCCAGGTCTCCGGGGCCCGGTACCTGATCGTCACATCGACCTGACGGAGCGCGCGGATCCCGCCGCGGGCAATGGCGGCGCGAGAGAGGAACACGTCGTCGACTCGCATGGGAGCGTCGAGCGCAAGGAACGGGTCCGGCGGCAGCCCGGCCGCACGCCGGGCCATCTCCTCCGGGAGCGGGATGTCCCAGCCCCGCAGCGCGAACAGCTTGCCGGAGAACCAAGTGCTCTTCGAAGCGAAGCCCTGACGCAGGTTGTAGCTGTGGATGGCATGGGCCAGCACCGTCGCGCTGCGAGGCGGCAGCGGCAGCTTGCGCGGGTAGGCCGCGAGTGTCCCGGGCTCGCGCATGGCGCGAACCAGCTCCGTCAGGCAGGTCTCTGGCACCAAGATGTCCGCATCGGCGAACACCGCGAAGTCCACCTTTCCCAGTTGCGCTCGCGCCCACTCGAGCCCGCGGCGTTGTGCCTCCACCTTGCCCCCCGAGGAGCGCAACACCGCGAAGCCGGCGCTCTCGGCGACCTCGAGCGTCGCATCGGTGCAATCGTCCCCCACCACCACCCCGAGAAAGGAGGCGCCGTCGCTCGCACGCGCTGCGGCGACAGCAGCCTGCAGCGTGGGCAGGCACGACGCGAGCGAGGCCGCCTCGTTCCGTGCGGCCACGATCAGCGGTATCGCGCTCATGTTGGCGACCCATCAAGCAACCGCTCGACCACGAGCTCTGCGGCCCTCTCGGCCCCATTGACGCGCCGATACGCGGAGGCCACCTCGTGGACCCTGGCGCGCACCGCGCCCGTTCCTGCGAGCTGGTCGATCGCGTGCGCGACCTCGCTCGGCGCCGCGCGCGTCAGATCCAGCTCGAGCGCCACGCCGGCCCGGACAAGGAGCTCGGCGTTGTGGTGCTGGTCGTTGCAGATCGGGGAGACGAGCATGGGCACGCCGCTGGCGAGCGCCTCCATGAGCGAGTTCGCGCCTCCGTGGGTGACGAACACCGCGCTCCGTTGCAATGCCTGGATCTGGGGCATATACGGCACGGCCAACACCCCCTCGGGCAGCGGGCCCAGGTCGAGGTCGCCCGTGGCCAACAGCAGCGCCGAGCCGCCGCCGCGACACGCCTCGATGACGGCTCGAAACATCCGCGGCTGATGCCAGATCTGGCTCCCTAGAGACATCGACACCAGCGGGCGCCCTGGCGCCAGCCATGACCAATCGAACGCTGGCTCGTCGCCGCGCGCGCCGACTGGAAGCGACGGCCCAAGCAGCTCGATGCCCTCGGGGGGCTCCCCCACGAGCTCCGGCGTCGCGAAGCAGCCCGTGAATCGCGGCGACAGGCAATCACACACGCGGAACTCCGCGCGGAGGCCGTAACGCTCGAACAGCTCGTCCCGAGCCGGGGCGAGCTCCGCGATCGTGCGCATGAGCGGCGTCCTCGCGGGCCCGACCACGACGGGGTTCAGCGATGTAGACAAGCCCGCCCACGGGAGCCCGCGAGTCCCGGCGACGATGGCACCCGCGTACGCCATGGGGTCGATCACCAACGCGTCGGGCTGCGCTGCGTCCACGGCCCGCTCGAGGTCGGTCACCATCGCAGGCACCGAGTCGAGCAACATCGCGCGGATCCAAGCCGCCAGCCGCACCTCGTTCCGAACCAGCTCGGCGAACGCGGCACCACGGCTCTCCGCTTCCGGCCGACGGCCACGCACACCCACGAAGGACACGAAGCCTGCTCGGCCAAGCGACTCCGACAGGTCCGTCGGCGCGAAGAACGACACGCTCACGCCGCGCCGCTCCAGCTCCCGCGCAGGCCCGAGAAACGGGTGCACGTGCCCCTTCTCCCCCAGCACCACGAACAGCACGCGTTTCACGGCCACCTCACGTCGAACGCGGAGCACCACGCGGAGAGCGCGATCACGCGGAAGATCGCGCTCGACTGGCGCTCATCCCAGACTCCAGCGAGGCGCCGCTCGAACATGGGCAGGTCCACGCAGGCTGCGACCACTGGGTGCGGATCGCGGAGCACTCGTCGGGCCTCTCGTTCATACAGCTGCCTCGTACGCGGAGGCCTCGGCAGCGCGGACTTGCGGCGCAGCCGGAGCCGGTCCGGCAGCCACCCGCGAGCCGCCTCACGCAGCACCACCTTCTCGACGCCGCCCGCGAGCGCGTCCTGGATCGGCACCTCATCGGCCGCCGCGAGCAGATCGAGATCCGCAAAGGGCACGCGCCCCTCCACGCCGTGCGCCATGCCGAGGATATCTCCGTTGTGAAGCAGCCGGGGCAGGAACAGCGCTCGGATCAGCGCGCTCGTCGCCTCGAGTCGCTCCACCTTTGAGCCGTAGCCCAGGCCTCGCTGCGAAAGCAACGCGCGATACTGAGCGCCCAACTCCGCCACCGGCGCGCTGGACAGCTCCCGCGCGATGGGCACCCCGGTGAAGCGCTCGATCAGCGCTTCGGGGCCCGAGGTGGCCTCATCGTCGAGCAAGAAGTGGTAGCCGTGGTGGGTCTCGTCCGCCGCGTCTCCCACCAGCACGGCCTTCAACCCGAGCGCCTTCGCTCGCGCGAACAGCTGGTGTTGGGTCAGCTCCTGCTCCCAGGCGGGCAGCGCGTCGTCCGTCGCGGCGACGAGCGCCAGCAGGGCCGCCAGCGATCCCGCCTCGATGTCGACCCAGTGCGGGTCGATCCGGAGGCTCTGCGCCAGCTCCAGCACCCACGGGACATCGTCGGAGACGACCATGCGAGACGCCGCCTGATCGAAGTCTGCGTGCCCCTCGAAGCGCGCGCTGAGCGTGGGCAACTCTGGTGAGAGCGCCGCGATGATGCTGGAATCGAGGCCGCCGCTCAGGAACGTGCCCACCGCCGCATCCGCGCGGCGGCAGCGCTCCACCGCGCGCGGCAGCGCCTCGCGCACTCGCGACGCCAGCTCGGCAGCGTGGCCACTCCGTGCCCGCGCCGCCGACTGAGGCGCGTGTTGCGGAAGCCAACGTTCCAGCGAGATCCCACTTCGATCGACGCGCAGCACCCCGCCCGGCTCGAGGTAGTGGACCGAGTCGAACATCGAGCTCCGCACGCCGCTGAAACAAGGAGCCACCAGGTACTCGAGCAGCGCGCCAGGGTTGGCCGTCGCCTTCTCCTGCTCGCGCACGAGCGCTCCGGCCTCGGAAGCGAACGTGAGCTCCCTGCCATCCCAGCGATAAGCCAGCGGCTTGATCCCCAGCCGGTCGCGCACCAGAACGCCCTGCTTCAGCTGCTCGTCCCAGATGGCGAACGCAAACATGCCATTCAAGTGCGCAATGGCGGACAAGCCGTGGCGGGCATAGGCCGCGAGCAGCAGCTCTGCGTCACAGCGGGTGCGCAGCGGCCAGGCCAGCTCGCCCTCGAAGCTATAGATCTCGCCGTTGTACGTCATGACGTAGCGCCCATCAGGGCTGATCCATGGCTGCGCTCCGTGGGCGTGGTCCAGCAGCGACAAGCGCGTGTGGCCCAGCGCCGCGTGGCTCCCGTAATGGCTGCCATTGCCATCCGGACCGCGGTGCGCAAGCAGCCGCAGCAAGCGCTCGATACGAGACCTATGAACCGAAGCAGGGGCGTCGAAGGCCACGATGCCGGCTATTCCGCACACAGCGCCCCCCCGAAGGCTCGATCCAGGCTCGCCAGCGTAGCCCAGCGCGTTTGGTCTCGATCGTCGGCCGGTGACAACGGCAGCCCGAGCCTGGCGCTGGTGCGCTCGGCCCACGACCGGTCGAACAGCGAAGAAAGCTCGAAGGTGGGCATCAGCTTGGCCGTTTTGGGGCGATCCACCCAAGGCGCCCCCGGGCTGAGCGATCGGCCGATCTCGCGCAGCGCGGTCTTGGCCGGATCACGCGCGCGGCGCCCGTGGCTCACCACCGCCGGGTGACAGAACGGCGCCGCCAGCGTGAGCCCTGCCGCCTCGACCAGCGCACCGACGATCGGCAGGTAGCTCTCTCCGCACTTGCCGGCGAAAAGCTGATCCGCGCCGTCGCCGGTGATGAGCGTGTGGTAGCCGAGGCGTCGCGCAGCAAGGGCAAGCAACCACCTGCCAACGGGGTGCAAATTGAAGAGACACGTCTCTGCGGCAAAGACAGCCCCGTCCACGGCCTCCAACACGTCTCGAGCGCTCACCTCCACGAAACGTGGCTCCAGGCCGAAGCTGCCGGCCGTCTCGACCACTCGTGCCCGCTCGTCGTACTCGGGCCATGGGCTGCGCAAGCTCAGGATGGGCGGGAGCGGCAGCCCGAGCTCCCGCGCCAACGCCAAGATCAACGCGGAGTCGAAGCCGCCTGACAAGGCAAGCACCGCCCCGCTCCGCAACGCGCTTCGCGTCGCGAGCAGCAAGGCGTCGAGCAGCGTGGGCACGGGCTCGTCCGGCGGCGCCGCCACCGCGCGCAGCGGCGTCGGCCCCTGCAGCGCGCACCCGGGAGGGACTCGGCGAACTCCCTCGAAGCAAGTGCGCTCCCAATCGCCTCCCTGGCCCCACGCGAAGGCAACGCCGTCAGGATCGAGCCTGGGCCGGGCGGGCAGCAGAGCAGAGGCACGCGTCGCCCAGCGCCGGCGTTCCGCGTCGACGAACAAGCGCGAGAGACCCATGGCGTCGCGGCGAGCGATCATGAGCGGTCCCGCGGCGGGCCGAGGTGGCCCTGCGCGACGTCCTTCTTGCGGAGCTGAACGTGGGCCTCGCGAGGCCCGTCGCCGCCGTGACAGTAGCGACAGGCGGTCAATGGGTCCGTGCGGTTCAGGTACGCGAGCAGCCGCTCGTCGAAGTCGACGGCGTCGAGCGCGACGCCATCGTTGGGGTCGGGCGGGCACACCGGCTGTGCATGCAAACGCGCCATGAAGTCACGAAAGTAGGCAGCCCGAGTGCACTTGAAGAAGACTCCTTCGCGCACGATCAAACAGCGATGACGCAGCCAGCACGCGTCGTAGGTGGACCTCACCTGCTCGTCGCTCTTCACGGCATCCTCGCGCAGAACGCGCGAGAACTCGCTCACCGGCTTGATGTTCAGCACCACATCGTGTTGTTTGGCGAGCCGACGGGCGTCTTCCAAGAACGAGGGCTTCACCGGGGCGCTGTCGTACACGGAGATGGTGAGCTGATCGAGCGCTTCCCAGAACGCTGTGTCCATCCGGTGCAGCAGCAGCCCGTTGGTGAACAGCCGAATGATGGGGCTCACCTTGGAGGCCCGCAAGATGCGTAGCACCTCGGTGATCTGGGGGTGGAGCAGCGGCTCACCGCCCATGATCTTGAATACGTCTACCTCGAACGTGGACGCCATCCGCGTAGCGAGCGCCTGCACCTCGCACAGATCCAGAAAGCGCTCGTCCACGAAAGGCGACATGTTGCAGCAGTGCGCGCAGCGAAGGTTGCAGTGCTCCGCCACGTGGAACTCGAGCGCCTCGACGCGGATGCGTTGGTCGGGCCCACGCGCGTAGGTCTTGCGCTGTGTCAGCCCGCTGTCGCCGCGCCTCCCGATGCGCGCAGTGATTGCCCGGCTCGAGCTTGCCGTAGTGACGATGACACACTCGGGCGGGACGCGGCGCCGCGCCCAGCGAACGTCAGCTTCCGGGTCCTCGCCCTCGATCGATAGCCACTCGACGTCTTCGATGCGGAACCCCTGTTGCTCGCCGAGTCTGGCCACTGCCTCGACGCTCATCGCCGCGCGAACCGTCGCCCAGGCGTCGTCCACGTCGCGTCCCGACGCGCGCACCCAAAGGACGCTGCGCCCCTGCTCGCTCTCGATCTTCGAGTGATAGTGCAGGGGCGCTCCCACGTCGCGCTCAGCGACCGCCGAAGGGTCTCGGTGGCAGCTCGGAGAGAAAGGCAAACAGCGCCCGCTTCTCCACTGCGTCGAGCTTCCCGAGCGCGTCGATCGGCATGAACGGGTCGAGCTTTTCGCCGTTCTTCTTCTCCCCCTTGGTGAGCAGTCGATCGAAGTCCTCGAACGTCCACCCGGCGATCCCCGTCTGGTGAGGGGTGAGGTTCGTGGGCGTGGGCATCTCCTTCGGTGCGCCAGGGATCGGCCCTCCGCTGAACGTCCCGCCGTGACAACCCATACAAGCTCGCGCCAGGAACGCCCCGTACTTGGCGCTGGGCTCCGGAGCACCTGCGAGCTCGATGTTGTCGTGATCGATGCGGCGCGCGATGTCCAAGTGCAACTGGTCATGGCGATCGAGCACCTTGCCGATGAGGCCGATCTCCACGGGACCATTGGCCCGTTCCACCGCAGCAACGGTGCGCATGTACGAGACGATGGCCAGCAGGTCGTCATCGGGCAGCCAGTTGGTCTCGTGCACCGGCATGAAGCGCACACTCTGCCCACCCTTGCGCACGCCATGGCGGAGCAACCGAAACAGCTCGCCGTCGCTGTAGACGGCGCCCAGCCCCGAGGGGGTGATGTTGGGCCCGGTCAACGTAGCGACCGGCCCCATCTTGATCGTCCTTCCGCCGGACAGGTCCTCGCCGTGACAGTCGCCAGCCGCGCAGCCACCCGTTGCCCGCACCAGGTGCTCACCGCGCGCGAGCACGGTGGCGTCGCTGGACCGCGTGACCTCGGGGATCGCCAGCTCGTGGATCTTCGAGACGCTGGCATCGAAGGCGCGGGCCTGACTCCACGCGTAGCCTCCGCCTCCCACGACGACGAGCGCAACGGCGGCACCGGCCCCCAGCAAGATCTTCTTCCACAGCGGCCTCATCTCGGCGTCCCCACGCTATCGCGGGTCCGGGCCGCGCTTCAACCCGCCCAGGGCACATCTCTCCCAGTGCGCAGCCGCAGCAGTGCCTCGAGCGCATCGCGTGGGGGCAGTCCATCGTGAATGACGCGATACACGTGCTCGAGCAACGGAACTCGAATGCCCCTCTGCTTCGCCAGCTCGGTCGCCGCGACCGACGTCGAGACTCCCTCCGCGACCATGCCCAAGGAACGCACCGCGTCCTCCAACGAGGCGCCCCTTGCCAGCGCCTCGCCGATGCGGTGGTTGCGCGAGTGGCGGCTTCGGCACGTCACCATGAGATCGCCGACTCCGGCCAAGCCCGCCAAGGTGCCGGGGTGGGCACCAAACGCCGTGGCGAGCGCCGCGATCTCCGCCAAACCGCGGGTGATCAGCAGCGCGAGCGCGTTCTCTCCCACTGCCATGGCGGTGGCCATGCCTGCCGCGATGGCGACCACGTTCTTCAAGGCGCCGCACAGCTCGACACCCACCATGTCCGACGCGGCGAACACCATCATCCGTGGCGACGAGAGCAGCTGTTTCGTGCGCCTCACCACATCGGGAAAGCGCGAGGTCACGACCGTCCCCGCGGGTAGTCCAGCGGCGACCTCTGCGGCGATGTTGGGGCCCGCGATGACGCCGATCTTCTTTGCGCAAGTCTCCTGGGCCAGCACTTCGGACATGCGCAGGTGGCTCTGCAGCTCTAGTCCTTTGCTTCCGTGGACGACCACCTGCTCGGGGTCGAGCACGTCGCCGAGCTGCCGGGCGACCTCACGCATGGCCTGCGCGGGCACCACCACGACGACCACGCTCGCGCCCGACACGGCACGCCCGAGATCGGCATCAGCCTGTATCCGCGCGGAGAGCTCCAGCCCTGGCACGGCCTTCGCGTTCCTTCGAGTCACTTCGATCTCTCGAACCTGCGAGGGATCACGTGACCACAGCCGCACCGCATGCCCATTCTCAGCGATGAGGTGCGCGAGCGTCGTGCCCCAGTTGCCCGCCCCCAAGACCGCGACGCTGCGAGGAGCGCTCACGGCTCCACCGCGAGCAAGGACGAGGGAGCATCGAGCAGACCGTAGCCATCCAGCCGGTTGCGATAGAAGTAGAGGAGGCGTGGATCGCCGATGATCAGATCGTCGCCTCGTTGCTCGAGGACGGGGATGTTGTGGTAGGTGGCAAAACAATCCAACGCGCGCTGCAGCAGCTGGGGAGCTGAGCCGAAGCTCTCCTTGGCGCACACGAGGTCGCCGGCATCCGCCAGGGCACGAAGCTCGGTGCAGGCACGCTCCAGCGTCGAGAGCACGAGCGCGCGTGGGAGCGCGGCGCCAGGAGAGGTGTGCCGCAGGATCGTCAGCGCGTCGCCAGAGCCCAGCGCTTTGCGCAGCAGCTCGAATGCCACGTACGCGAGCAGCCAGGTCGCGGGCACCACGTTGTTCCGCGCGTACGAGCGGAGCAACGCGCGCTCGAGCAGCTCGGTGTAGGCGCGGTCGCGCTCCGGGTCAGCCACCACCTCTCCGTCGGCTCGGAGGTAGCCGGACGCGTCGATCTCGCGGCCGCGCGGATCCAGCGAGCGACCTTGACCGTTCACCGCACAACCAAACGGATCGAAGGCTGCGCCGATGCGCATGTGCACGTCCAGGTCGAGCGCGAGGACCTTGCGCAAGAACGTGAGCCAGCGCTCGACCAACTCAGGCTCATCTGGCTGGTGAGCCAGGTAGCGCTCGCGGCCCTCGTGGTCGAGGTGCTCGTCGATCAGGCTGCTCGCCTCCAGCACGAGCGGGTAGGAGAGAGTCACCGGCACGACGAACACTCGCTGGTCGGGGCGATGTGCGGCGAGGTTGTTCGAGAAGGCCGCGAGCGTGGTCCCGAGCAAGCCCTTCTTCAAGCGTCGCTCGATCGCGAACGAGCGGCTGCGCGTCCCCCCGGGAAAGAACAGCTGGTGCTGGCCGCGCTCGAGCGCCACGGTGGCGTAACCCTTCAGGAGCTCCCGGTACAGCGGGTCGCTCTTGCTGCGGTCCACTGCGTAGGCCCCGAGGTTGTGCATGAAGAAACCGAGCACCCGGCTCTCGAACAGGTTCAAGCCGGCGCCATAGGCAAAGGGCGGCAGCCCCAGCTTGTGGATGCCGTAGCCGAGCAGCAGGGAGTCCAAGTTCGACACGTGCGTCGGAGCCAACACGACCGTGCCCGCGCGGACGAGCGCGCGCAGCTGCTCGATCTCGCCGCTCAGCACCAACCGGTCGCCGAGTCGCGGGAGCTCTGACACCCGAAGCAGGGCTGCCGCTGGAGTCGTGCCGTTCAGCAACGCAGTGATGCCGAGGGGCAACACGCGTGTCGCAAAACCATAAACCTTGGGTGAGAACGAGCCTTCGATCTCGCTGGCGTAGCGAGACACCACAGTCTCCAGCAGCAGAGGCAGCTCGCGCGAGCGCGCGGCGAGCGCGCGCTCCACGCTGGCCACGAAGCGTCGATCCGCGTCGATCCGCACGCCGCCCGAGCCGCGCGAGAGTCGCTTGCGCTCGTGGTAAACGGTCGCGCCCAGCAGCTGCTCAACGCTCGTGTTGCGGTCGCGCAGGCTGCTCAGCAGCCGCGCCTTCGCCTCGGCGGCGATCTGGGTCCCGGGCACCATTCAAGGCTCTCCTCCGCACAGATCGCGCCAATGTGGGTTCTCGACGGGCTCTCCCGCTACTCGCCGGCTCGCTCGTGGACGTCGCGCAAACCCTGCGCAGCGCACGCACGAACGTCGCTACGTCTCGTCGCGCTCCGCTGCGGCGCGAGCAGAGTCGGCGATGCTCGAATCGGGCTCGGCCTCCGGATCGCGTTGCATCGAGTCCCATGCTCGCAGCACGCCGGAGAGCCCGCTCCGTCGACGGCGCGCCGGCGGCCACTTCTTGGTGCCTCCCGGACTCGTGCTCGGCGGCGCGCTGGGACGGGCTGGCAGCGGCGTGAGGCGGCGGCTCAGCCCCTCGAGAGACGTCGACTCATCGAGATCGCGAGCCGCCATCGCTCAGCAGTCTCCATCGTCGTCGTCGTCGTCATCGTCGTCATCGTCGTCATCGTTCGAGCCGGCGGGTTTCGGCAAGCGCACGATCTTGGCCGAGCCGGAGAAGAGCGTGCCCGAGTCCGGCGGATTGTCGCTCACCTCGATCGCGATCTCGACCAACCGAAGCTTGTTGCCGGCGGGCTGCTCATGGTGGTGCGAGAGCTCCATGTCGCCGAGAGCCACCACGAACGTTTGCTCCACGAGCACTTGGCGTGACTGGTAGCTCACGCTGAACTCGACGCCGATGCGGGGCCGATTCAACGAGCGCTCGTACAGGCGTCGGCGCACCTTGAAGCACGGCACGATGAACCCTGGAAGCTCCGGGAACACCATCACGTGATCGAGCGCGATCCTCGGCTGCCTCGGCGCAGCGAAGGCCCCGCTCGCCCAGCTCGTCACCGAGAGTGCCGTCACACCCAACACCGCACGCCGCTTGAGCACCTTGAAGTCCTCCAGACGAAGTTACGTCCAGTCTTGAAGACTATTCCTCGCGTCTCGAACAGTCGAGCATCAGCAGGCTCGCTTTGATGCTTCTTGGGGCCGACGTGAGCAGATGAGCGATGAGCTCTCTGAAGTGCGCTTCCTTGTACGTGCGACCTTCGCGCACGAGCACCTCGGATGCCGCCCTTGCTGCCACATCGTCTCCGCGTTGGAGGGCCAGAGAGAGCTCGATCGCCGCCAACGTCGCTCGTTCCGGTGCGGCACCTGCGGCGCCCCCCCACTCGACCACCTTCGCGTGATGCAACGCTGCTTGCTCGAAGTCGCCTTCGAGCAGGGCCCAACAAGCCGCGACTCCCTCGACCATCGACACGGTCTGGCGCAGGCCTCGTCGCTGTGCGGCCATGCTCAGCTCGCGCGTCTCGCGCTGCGCTCGTTCCCGGTCTCCTTTGCGAAATAGTCCTTCGACCCAGGTCTGGCGTGCCAAGAGCTCGATCCGCAGCGCCCCGGCGGCAGCGGCCATCTCCACCGCCCGCTGGGCGTGACGCTCCATCGCCTCGGGCTCTTCGAGCGCTGCCTTGGCGACCAGCACTTGCGCCTCGGTCGCGCGGTCCCCGCTCCTCGCCAACACCGCGAGCGCTTCGTCATAGCGCGACCTTGCCGTCTGGTTGTCTCCCTTCCGGAACGCATCGAGACCGAGCTGAGCCAGCGTGATGGCCTCCACCTCCAGCTCGCCCGCCCGACGTGCATGCGACAAGCCGCGCTCGCTGGCGCGCGCTCCCTCCAGCACCAACCCTCCGAGACGCAACGTCTGACTCTCCCGCAGCGCACACCACGCGGCAGCCTGCTCGTAGTCGGCGCTGCCGATGGCACGCGCCAGCGCGGCGCGCGCGCGCTCCAGCGCGGCGGTGGCCTCCTCTCGCTTGCCCCCTTCGGCGAAGCAGTGTGCCAGCTCCCCGGCTGCCCGCGCGTGGCGCGCGTGGGCGTTCGGCTCGTCTTTGGCCCATTCCATCAGGCATGTCAGGCGCCGCTGCCGAGCCTCGCGCTCCGCGCGGCGAAAGCTCCACACCGAAGCGGCGAGCATGGCGTCGAGCGCCTCGTCGCGGCGCTCCGCTTCGAACAGGTGGTGCGCGCGGGCCTCGTCCACATCCTCTCGGCCCGAGAGCGTGGCCAGCGCGTCGGCCGCGAGCCCATGCAGCTCGGCGGCCTGCTCGGCGGGGATCTGCTCGATCAGGTAGTCGCGCAACAGACCGTGCGAGAACGCGAACAGCTCGCCGTCGCGACGCACGATGCCCCGCGCGAGGGCGAGGTTGAACGCCACGCTGAAGCTCTCGCCCAGCAGGTTCGCCAGCGCGTCGACGACCTCGCTGCTGACGCGGTCACGAACCAAGGCCAGCGCCAAGAGGTGCCGCAGCTCGACGCCGGAGGCCTCCAACGTCCGCGCCCACACCGCCCGCATGTCCCCCGGAACCGCGCGATCGAGATCGACATCGCGCGCCAGCACGTAGCGGCCCTCACGCCGCTCGACCGCGCGCTCCGACACCAGCTGAGCCACCAGCTGCCTCGCGAACAGCGGGTTGCCCTCGCAGCGCCGAGCGACCACCTGAGCCAGCTCGCCGTCCAGGTCGAGCAGACCTCGAATGAGCGCGTGGGTCGCCCGATCGCCGAGTGGCATCATCGCGACGCGCACGACCTCACCCGCAGGCGAGTCGAGGGCCGGCCACCGCCCCTCCCCCACCTCGTCGTCGCGCTCCGTCAACAGCACGCACAGGCCATGCGGCAGCTCGAGCTCGCGGATGGCCGCCAGCAGCCGCTCCGCGTCGGCGCGCCCCCAGTGCACGTCGTCGAGGCGCAGCACCACGGGTTTGTCGGACGCCAAGCGCGCGATCACGTCGCACGCGACGCGGAGGGGCAGCGCCGCGTCCGGAGCCGCGTCTCGCGACGGCCTGAGCAACACCCCCACCTCGCGCGCGAACGCGGGCGAGGTCACTCCGAAGCGCTCGCAGAAGAAGGTGACGCGCCGGTGGAACTCGTCGCCTCGACGACCGCGGGACCCCAACGCGTTCTCCACCAACCCGGGCAGCCCTTCGTCGGGGCTGCCTTGCGCAGACCAGTGTGTAGAGAGCTCCCAAGCCACGCCGAGCTCCAGGGCGCGCTCGACGGCGTCACGGGCGAGTCGGGTCTTGCCGGTTCCTGCCGGACCGGTCAACAGCGTGGTGGTGACGCCCGCGGACTCGACGGCTTTGCACACGGCCTCCCAGATCTGCCTTCGCTCATCCACGCGGCCCAGCACGGGCAGCTCTCGAAGTCCGAACAGACCGTACGCTCCGGGCGACGGTGGACTGTCCGCGCGTCCGTCGTCGACGCTGCCCGGGCGCAAGCGCGCGGTCACCGGCCGCTTGGGACTCGTGGGTGGGCTGGACACGGGGGGCACGATCGATGCGGAGCTTGGCGGTACCCGCAGTGACGCCGGCGCGTGGTCCGCACGCGCCGCGGTGTCCTCGTCGATCGCGGCGAGCGCGTCCAACACGTCTGCAGCACAGGCGGGTCGATCCGTGGGTGCGAGCTCGAGCAGCGTCGCCACCATGTCGACGAAGGCCACAGGCACGCCCGCCACCTTGGGGACCATCCGGGCTGCGGGCTCCTCCATGCGTCGTTGTGCAGCCGATGCGGAGGCGCCCCCCTCCACCTCGAACGGCAGGCGTCCCGTGCACATGCAGTGCACGAGCAGCCCGAGCGAGTAGAGATCCGTCCAGGGGCCGAGCCGCTCGATCTCCCCGAAGTACTGCTCCGGGGCCATGTACTCGAGGGTCCCTGCGACCGAGCCATCCTCGAACCACGACTCGACGCCGCGTCCGGGTCGCAACACGCGCGCGATACCGAAGTCCACCAGCGTGGTCTCGATCCTCGGTGTCGTGCGCAGGATCACGTTGTCCGGCTTGAGGTCCAGGTGCAGCACCGCGCGCGCATGAGCATGGGCGAGCGCGGACGCGAGCTGCGAGGTGATCGCCTTGATCATGGGCCAGGTCAGGCCCCCCGACACCGCGTGCGACAGCGACTTGCCTGCGCGAAACGCCATCACGAGCAGCGAGGTCCCGTCGGGCTGCGTCAACAGGTCGTACACCTCGACGATGCCTGGGTGGGACAGGCGCGCAACCGCCACCACCTCGGCCTGGAACAACCGCCGCATCCACCCTTCTTGGATGCGGGCTGGATCGACCACCTTGATCGCCACCGTTCGACGTTCCTCGACGTCCAGGCACGCCCACACCTCGCCCATGCCGCCGCGCCCGAGCAGCTGCGCAGCTCGGTAACGGGACATCAGGAGCGTGCCAGGAACGATGCTCATGAGGCTGCGCGCCAGGCGCCCGTCGGAGGGTAGCTGGCCCTCGTCGCACCTGCCGAAACATTGCCGCGGCTGCCACCACGCCGCGCCTCGGATGTGACGATTTGCCGCAGCTCGGGCCTGGCTCAGTTGCTGAGGCCAACGAGCGGTGGCAGCGTTGCCGCATGATCGACGTCGCCGCGCTCGCACACGAGGTGGAAGGCTTGGGCCCAGCGGCCGTGGTAGCTCGCGCGCTACACACGACTCCGGGCGAGGTCGCCATCAGCTTCAGCGGTGCCGAGGACGTGCTCCTGATCGAGTACGCGAAGCAGAGTGGGCTTCCGTTCCGTGTCTTCTCGCTGGACACGGGCAGGCTGCACCCTGAGACCTATCGGTTCTTCGAGCGGGTCGAGAAGCACTACGCGCTGCGCATCGAGTACGCGGTGCCAGAACGTGCCGGTGTGGAGGACCTGGTGCGGAGGAAGGGACTGTTCTCGTTCTACGCAGACGGACATGGAGAGTGTTGCGGAGTCCGCAAGGTGGAGCCGCTGCGGCGCGTGCTCGCGACCTTGTCCGGCTGGATCACGGGACAGCGCCGAGACCAAAGCCCGAGCACGCGAGCCGCCGTGCCGTTGCTGCAGGTCGATCCGGCGTTCAAGGGGAACGGCGGGCGCGACCTGCTCAAGTGGAATCCGCTGGCGAACGAGACCAGCGCCGAGGTCTGGGCCGCCATCCAGGCCTTCGAGGTGCCTCACAACGATCTCCACGGCCGCGGTTTCGTGTCGATCGGCTGCGAGCCTTGCACCCGCGCCACGCTCCCGGGCGAGCACGAGCGTGCCGGACGCTGGTGGTGGGAAGAAGCGACCAAGAAGGAATGTGGGCTCCACAGCGGGCCCTCAGGCCGCTGACGCCTTGCGCTACCAAGAGACCCGATAGCTCGCGTCTCCGACGTCGTCGACGTGGGTCACGGTCACCTGATCGCGCGCGCCACACACGGCGATGGTCGCGCCCAGACAACCCTCGAGACCTTCCACGTAACACACGAAGCGGTAGCGCGACGCGGGGAAGCCCGTGAGCTCCACGTTGCCCGAGCGCGGCCCCGTCGGCTCGAAGCGAAGCACACCGAGCCCGCGCGTGATGTGCTCGTACACCCGATCGGCTCGCCGAAACAGCCCGCCCGGAGTGAGCCCGAAGATCGACACCGTCATGCTCACGAAGCTCTTCAGGAACGGGCGCTCGAACGAGCGCAACATGGTGTCGCGCCAGACGTTCACGTTGCGCTCGGCGCCCACGACGTCCCGGAGGTGATCCGAGATGCGCATGTGCAGGGACATCGGCAGCCAGCCCAAGGCCAGCGCAGACTCGGCCTGCTGCAGGCTCGCGGCGCCGATGCGGCCGAGGACCTCGTCGCGCTCCCTCGGCGAGAGCCGACCGATCGCAGCCAGCAGCGACTGCGTCTGGGCTGCGCGCATCTCGGGCTCCGCCGACACCGCTGGAGCATACCGGCTCGGCCGCCCAAGGCGAGCCCCAGCCCACCGACGCAACGGCACCAATCCTGAGTAGCCGACGCGTCCTGGCCTTGGTACACCGGCCGAGTGCTGGAGCGCGGGGACGTTTTGGCGGGGACGTTCGAGATCGAGCACCTCGTGGAGAACGAGGGCCGCGTGGCCGCCTACCGCGCTCGCCACCTGCACACCGGCCGACGCGCCAGGTTGAAGCACTTCAGCTTGGACGGCTCCTGGACGCAGACGTTGGCCGAGCAGTCTGAGCGCATGATGACGGTGGTGGACGACGCTTGGCCCACCTGCCTCGGCGCTGGCCCACACGGGCGCAAGCGCTGGTTTTTCGCGTTCGAGTGGGAGCCCGGCAACGCGCTCGAGGCGGAGCTCGCTGCGCCGCTCAGCGTCGAGCGTGTGGTGCTGTTGGGCCGCCAGATCAGCGGCGCGTTGGCTGCGCTGCACGAAGCCGACCTGGTGCACGGTCGCGTTCGGCCAGAACAGATCGTGCTCGCACAGCGCCGTGCTGGCGCGATCAAGCTGCTCGACTCGGTGTGCGACCCAGAGCTGCCGGTCCTCGCGCCGCAGGCGGCGTTTCTCGCGCCCGAGCTGGTCCGCGGCGACGGTCCCTCGTTTGCCGCGGATGTGTACGCGCTCGGCGTGTTGCTCACGCGGGCGCTCGCGGGCAAGGTCTGGCAGCCCGCTGAGGGCAGATTGGGAACGTTCTTGGCAACCTTGTTCGGGCTTCGCCCGAGGGCTGCTCGCACGCCGCCGGGCTTGGCCAGCTGGCTCGCGAGGATGATGGCGCACGACCCGCTGCACCGACCAGAGGCTCGCCACGTCCATGCCGCGTTCGAGTCGATCAGCGCGGGATCCGAGCCACCGCACCTGGGCGCGCCACCCACGACCTCGATCCCCGAGGGGCAAGCCGTCGCGGTGATCGTCGCGCGCGCGCCTTCGAGCAAGACCGCCGCGGAAGCTGGCCTCGATGCCGAGTGGCACCGGTCCGTGCAAGCTCACGGCGCACGCGTGCTGGAGCTGCCGAACGAAGCCAGGTTGTGCGTCCTCGATCACGGCAAGTCGAACGCGATCCCACGCGCAGCGGCGCTGGTCGCGCGGACGTGCCAGGAGCACGCCTTCCGGGCCAGCGCGATCGCGGGTCTGTTGGCCGACGGCGCGAGGGACGATCTGCACGAGCCGCGGCTGGCTCGGGAGATCAAGGAGATCGCCGCGATCGCGGCGAGCACCCCCGCAGGTGTGGTGCGCTTCACCGCGCGCCTGGCCGACGCGGTCCAGGGTACCGTTCAGCTGAAGCCCAGCGGAGGCTCGTTCGTGCTGGCGGCGGCGCCAGCGCCGACCAAACCGCGACGCGGCAGACACGGCACGCTCGAGATCGAGGTCGAGGCCGAGGCCGAGGCGAGGCCGCCCGCATCGCGGCGGCGCAAGACCGGGGAGGTCACGCTCGAGCCCGCCAAGACCGAGCGCGGACGCGCGAACACGCTCGTCATGGACGCCCCTGAACGACCGGCGCGCCGGAAGAAAGGTGGCACGCTCGAGATCGAGCTACCGGCAGACGAGCGGCAGCCGACTCTCGAGATCGAGACCGACCCCGCCCTGCAGGGTGGCCTGACGCCGCAACCGACGATCGAGATCCCGGTCGACGAACGGCTGTTGCACGCCAGCAAGCGGGGCGGAACCGAGCGTGGGCGGGCCGCCACCAAGCGCGGGCGCGCAGTTCGTTGAGCGTTGGTGGACGCGATGTCGAACACCACCCTGCTCCATTTCGACATCTCTCACTACAACGAGAAGGTCCGCTGGGCGCTCGACTACAAGCGCTGGCCGCACCGCCGCGTCTCGCTCATCCCGGGCTTTCACGTCCCTCGCGTGCGCTGGGCATCGGGCCAAAACCTAGTGCCTGTATTGATCATCGGCCGCGAGGTTCTCACCGACTCGACCCACATCCTGGAGCAGCTCGAACGGCGGCGGCCCGAGCCCGCGCTGTTCCCAGAGGGGGACGCCGCGCGTGCGCAGGCGCGCGAGATCGAGGCCTACTTCGACGACGAGGTCGCGCCGGAGCTGCGCAGGCTGTTCTGGGCGGCGTACCTGCGCGACCCTCACGCCACCGCGCGCATGGCCACGAACGGCTTCGGTCGAGCGGCGTACGTCGCGTTTCGTCTCGCGCTGCCGTTCGCCAAACGCGCGTTCTCCGGAAACCTGGGGCTCTCGGGCGAGCAGCTCGCACGGGCGCGTGCCCGCCTGCCCCACCACCTCGACCACCTCGAGCGCCTCGTCCGGCCGAGCGGCTACCTCGTCGGCGAGCGCTTCTCGGTGGCGGACCTCACCGCTGCCTCGATCCTCTCCGCCCTGCTGCGACCTCCAGAGTTCCCTTACGCGCTGCCCGAGCCTTGGCCTGAGGAGCTCCTCGAGCTTCGCGAGAGCGTGGCCCGGCGTGCCGCATCGCAATGGGCGCTTTCGATTTATGCTGGTCACCGCGGCATCTCCGCCGAGGTGGATCGCCGACCTGCTGGCTGAGAGGCTCCATGGCTACCCACACCCGACCGAGACGTTCCTCCCGTGACAAAGCCGCCGGCGTCGGCCTGGCCGACAAGCTGCGCGCCTTCGGCTTGCGCTTCCCGGGGGCGCACCTGAAGAGCCCTTGGCCCGGCCACCTGGATCTGGCGGTGAACGACAAAACCTTCGCCTACCTCAGCACGCCGGGGGAGCCGTTCTCGATCTCGTGCAAACTGCCACAGTCGGCTGCGCTCGCGCTGCTGCTGGCCGACACCAAGCCGACGCCTTACGGCTTGGGCAAGAGCGGCTGGGTCTCCTTCACTCCGGCAGGGAAGACCTCGCCAGACGTCAAGCTGCTCGAGGCGTGGATCGAGGAGAGCTACCGCGCCCAAGCGCCGAAGCGCTTGCAGAAGGCGCTCCCGCCGACGACCAACGTCACCCCAGCGGATCCACCGAAGCCCAAGACCAGGCGCGCGGTGGCCAAGCCGCCCGCCGCACGGGTGGGAGCAGTCCGGCGAGCGAAGTAGTCCGAGCTCGCGCAAGCTCTGCGTCGCTCCGCTCGACTTGCACGCACGCGACTCTCCAGATCGCGAGCTCGGGGCGAACGGCGCGGGAACGATCCGTGCCTTTCGTAGCCGGATGCGATGTTGGTGGCTCGCGCTGATGTGGTGCGGCTGCGGCGACAGCGACTCCCCAGGGGCAGGCGGTGGCGGCGGCGCGCACGAGCTGCCCCCTCCCCTCGCCGCGTTGCCAGCGCCAACAGCGGCGGAGACGGATCGCTTCCTGACCAGCAACGCGTGCGCCCAGTGCCACCTGGCCGACTCCGTGGGTCCCATGCACGATCAGGCGGGTGTCGATGTCAGCCCCGTCCGATTGTGGCGGAGCTCGATGATGGCGTTCGCCGCCCGGGATCCCTTCTACCTGGCCACGTTCGCCGAGGAGCTGACGGTGACCAGCGCAAAGGATCAAGTCGAACGTGCCTGCACGCGCTGCCACGCGCCCGCCGCATCGCTCGAGCACGAGCAGCAGGGCGGCCACACCAGCTTCGCAGAGCTCACCGCGGATAGCTCCGTGTTCGGGAGCCTGGCACGCGAAGGCGTGGGCTGCTCGCTGTGTCACCAAATCGCAGCGGCGGGGCTCGGCGAAGGCGAGAGCTTTGGCGGCGGCTTTCGCGTCGGGTTCGATCGCGAGATGTTCGGCCCATTTCAAGACCCTGCCACCGATCCGATGGAGTTCTTCGTCGACTTCACGCCCAGCTACGGCGCGCACATCACCGACTCCGCGCTGTGCGGAAGCTGCCACACGGTGCTCACCCCCGTGCTGGGCGCGGACGGAGCTCCGACCGGCGGTGACTTCCTGGAGCAAGCCTCGTTCTTGGAGTGGCGGAACTCGGCTGCTGCTGAAGAGGGTAGCTGCAGCGACTGCCACCTCCCCAGCCGCGAGCCCGACGGGTCGGCGTTGACCACCGCCATCGCGCGCTACCCCGAAGCGCTGCCAGATCGGGCTCCCTACGGGCGGCACACCTTCGTGGGGGCCAACGCCTATGTGTTGTCTCTGCTCGCGGACAACGTCGAGTGGAGCGGGACGGACGTGCCCAAGGCCGAGATCGTCGCCTCTGCGGGGCGGAGCGAGCTGCATCTCTCCGAGGCAGCCAGCTTGACGGTGGTGGACCACGACCTCTCCCCCACCCAGTTGACGATGACGGTCGAGGTGCGAAACCGAGCCGGCCACAAATTGCCAACCGGCTACCCGACGCGGCGCGTCTGGCTCCATGTGCGCGCCGAGGACGAGGCCGGTGCTGTGCTGTTCGAGTCGGGCGGCTTCGACGAGCGGGGCGCGATCGTGGACGCCTCGGGCGTGCCGCTCGACACCTCGGCGCCCTGGCCCCATCGCGACGTGGTCGATGCCCCGGATCAGGTGCAGGTGTACGAGGCCGTGGCCGTCGACGCGCAGGGAGCGTTGGCGAAGAGGCCGCTCGCAGCAGCCACCTACGCCAAAGACAACCGCATCCTGCCGTTTGGTTGGCGCGATGACGACACCTGGATCGACTGGATCGATCCTGTGGGGGTGGGCGACGACCCGAGCTTCGTCGGCGGCTCCGATCGCACGACCTTCGTGATCCCAGCCGCTGGGGTGCGCACCGTGCAGGTGGAGCTGCTCTACCAAACGGTCAGCCGAGAGCAGCTCGACCACCTCACGCACGTCGCCACACCTGCCTCGTCGCGGCTGGCCGAGATGGTCGAGAGGCGTGCGCCACTCCCGCTTCGAATCGCCGCGACGACGCTCGACTTGCCGTGAGCTACTTCGACGCCGGCGGCGGGAAGCCCTCGGTCCCGTAGGGGAACTTGGACGGGAACTTGTGGCCTTCGGGAAACTTCCCCGTTCGGATCAGATACCAAGACCAGGCGCGACCAGCCCAACGCTGCTGATCCGGATCGTCGGTCTGCAGATACGCCTCGATGATGGGCTTGGCTCGAGTGTCGCCGGTGTAGCCCAGCGCGATCACCATCGAGCCCTTCACCTTCGCGTCGGCCTCCTTCTCGACCTTCGCGATCAGCTCGTCCACGACGTCGGGTGGGATCGAACCATTCTTCGCTTCAGTCTCGATGTCACGCGAGGCCTTCAGGCGAACCTCGGCATCGGCCGACGAGAGATCAGCCTTGGCCTCGGCCGCCGTTCGGCTCGGACCACAAGCCATCGTCAACAACGCGAACAGCGACAACCAACCCCATCGCTTCAGAGCTCTTTGCATGGGAAGCGTTGTACAAGAAACGGCGCGGAGCGTCAGTCGTGGTGCTTACTGCACGATGGTGGCGCATCCGAAGACCACGTCGACGGTGGTGCCGTCGTCCGCGGCGAGCATGGCGCACGTGTCGGGGCAGAGCACGATCTGCGTGGGGTTCGACGGGTTGTCGTAGTACCAAGCCAGCGATCCTGGCATGCAGCTTCCAGGTCCGCTCGCTTGCGGGATCGTCTGCGGCTGCCCGCCCGACGGCGTGTAGCTGACGTTGACCGCGCCGAAGTCGATCTCCTCGCCGGCCGGCGGCTCCGGAATCAAGTAGCTGCAGGGCAGGCTCTGGTTCTGGATCTCGTTCATGGCCATCAGGAACGCGTCCTGCACGTTCGGGCTCTGATCGATCATGAACGCGGAGCCGGTCCCCCCCGACGAGGCGATGCCGTTGAGGTTCGCCTGTGAGCCGCCCACCCCAATCACGAACGTGAGCACGGGGGGGGTGGCCGCGGCACCAGCGGCTGCGAGCGCCTGGATGGCGGGAATGTCGGAGCTGCACGAGGTGGGGTCGCCGTCGGTCGCGAGCACCACGATCGTGACGTGCCCCGGGTTGGCCGTGGCCCAGTCACTGGCGTGGGCGATCGCTCCCTCGAGCGCGGGCGAGGTGGGCGTGCCGCTGCCATCGGGGCTCTCTCCGCTGATCGAGCCCGACAGCGCAGGCTGGTTGCCTGGAAGCGCCGCAATCTCGACGGCGGGGGTGGAGTAATCCATCACCTCGCACGAATCGGCCGTGCCCACGCCGGAGCAGAAGCCGAACGGCCCCGCCAAGATGCACGGACCACAGCCGGTCTGGCACTGCGCGTCGCTCGAGCACATCACGGGCAGCGAGGGGCACGTCACCCCGCTCGGCAGCGGGAAGTATTGGATGCCGACGCCGATCCCAGCGGCCTCGGGTTGGCCGATGAAGGTCTGCAACGCCTGGGCGACCGCGTTCCACTTGCTGCCCGACATCGAGCTCGACTTGTCGAGCATGATGTACATGTCGAGCGGCACTTTGTCGGCCGTCTTGCCGGTGCCGACGCAGCCACCGCCGACGCCGTTGCCACCACCGCCGTCGCCGAAGGTCGCCGTCCCCGCGCCATCGCCGAAGGTGCTCGCGCTCGCGCCGCTGCCGTTGCCTCCGCTGCCGCCGGTCGCATCGTCGGCGCCCGCAGAGCAGCCCACGGCGACGATCAGCGTTGCCAATCCACAGAGCCCCAGCTTGGTTTGCGACGGCTTAAGCACGAGCGCGATCGTGACCCGCGCTCAGGCCACGCGTCAACACGCGAGCGCAGCGCTCCTCAATAGCGGAGGCGCAGGGTCAGCTGACGATCCGGCTGCCCGCCGATGAGCCTCAGCGTCGAGCTGGCGCTTCCAGCTTCTCCAAACCTCAGCTCGCCGGGGCCAATCAGATGGACGGTGAGCCCACCGGAAAAGCCTTCGTAGCAGGGAGCTACCGAGGGCTCGCCGCAGGGTGGGAGCACTTCTTGTGGACCGCCGGCCGAGAAATGCTCGACCGTGAGCGGCTCCCCGGTCAGTGGATCGCCCGGCTCGAGCTCGTAGCGCATGCCGCCTTGCTCCTCGAACGCGCCGCTCTCGCCCAGGAACACCTCCACCACGCGATCGTCCCCCACGGAGCTCGCGTCCGGGACCTCGCTGCTGCCTCGCACCAGGGTCATCACCCCCTCGGGGAACATCGGCACGATGCCGCCGGCACGTACGAACACTGGGATCTCTCCCACGTCCGCGCTCACGTCGATCCGCTTCGGGCCGTCGATGCCTGCACCGCCTTGCCACGGAAACCACCTCCCAGCGGGCAAATAGACCGAGCGCGAGATCTCGCCCGGCTCGCTGATCGGAGCGATCAGGACGTGCTCGCCGAGCAGCACCTGGTCGGTGAGCGGCCACACCTCTGCGTCCTCCGGGTAGTGCAGGGCGAGCCCCCGCCAGATCGGCATCCCCGTGTCGGACGCGACCTTCGCCAGGCCCCACAGGGTCGGCACCAACGCCATGTGCAGGCTGGCGTAGCGACGAAAATGGGCGATCGTTTCGTCGTCCTTCTCCCAGCTCCAGTTCTTGTCGGGCTGCGCGCCGTGGTGCGTGCGCATGACCGGTGACCAGGCGCCGAGCGAGGTCCAACGGAAGAACACCTCCTTGGTGGAGCCGGGGTTGTTGCCCGATTGGTAGCCAGCGATGTCGTGCCCGTAGGTGGAGATTCCGCAGACGCCCAGCCCGATGGCCATGGGGATCAGCGTCGGCAACCCATCGTCTCGATCCATGGTCGTGCGCTGATCACCGGCCCAGAACACGTCCACCAGCTCGGGGCTCCCGAACCAGCCGCTGCGGCCGAAGAAGAGCCGAGGTGTGCCATCGTCGACACCGTCGATCGCCTCACGCGCCACCTGTTGCCACTGCACCGCATAGCGGTTGTGGGCCTCGTAGGCGGGGCCAGCGGCCGTCACGGCGTCCGTCGGCAGCCACTCCGCGAAGTCGTTCATCCAACCGTCAGCGCCGAGCGCGATGGCGCCCTGCATCTTTCCGACCGCCCACGCGCGCGCGTCAGGGTTGTCGAGATCGATCATCCCGGTGTCGGTCAGCTTGGCGCCCGTGAAGACGTAGTCGGAACCGTCCGCCCGCTTGACCAAAAAGCCGCTCGGCTGAGCCTCTGCCCAAGCCTTGGTTCCCACGTAGATGAACGGGTTGAAGTAGACGTGGAAGTCGAAGCCGAGACTGTGCAGATCGTCAGCCACTTGTTCGAAGTCGGGGTAGAGGTTGCGGTCCACCTCCCACTCCTCCTCGAGCGCGTAGGTCTCGCCCGTCCACTCGCCGCCGCGCCAATCCTCGGTCCAGATCACGCTCGACGGGACGCCCTCGTCGCGCAGCTTCTCCGCCACGCGCCGCACGTTCTCGCTGCCGAACACTGCGTCGAGCCAAGGTGCGAAGGCGACCAAGGGCGGCAGTCGCGGGCGCCCGAAACGCGCCGTCGCCCGTTCGATCGCGGCCGCCGGCGTGGGCCCGTCGAACAGGTGCAGCGTCGCCGGCATGTCCACCTCGACACGCGCCACCTGCTCGTCCTCGGAGCACAACGCGAACAGCGAGCGCCGGTCCGTCTCGGCCACCATCATGTAGCCGCGCCGCGACAAGTACTCGGGAAACGGGGCGTGGCTCGAGTGGCGCTGCCCCTGCAACATCCACAACCCCAGGTAGTCGTCGGTCTCCGACTTGCCGATGCCCCCCTCGGTGAGGAAGGTGGGCACGGACTGCCCGCGGTGATCCGCGTCCCACGACTGCGCGCCGAAACCAGCGAAATGGTCTTCGGCGTCGCAGACGAAGCCCCACGAGAGCTTGGTCGCACGCTCGGGCCGCGCGGGATCGATCTCGGCGCCGCTGACGGCGACACGCAGCGCGCCCTCCGCGTCCGAGCCGAATGTGAGCTTCGCCAAAGCCTCGCCTTGCTGATCGACGACCTCGATTTCACTCCCGGAGACCCGCAGCTGGCTCGCCACACGCCATGGGCCTTCTGCGGTCTCGGTCGGCTTGAACGCGCCGAACTGCATCTCGTAGCTGGTGCTGACCGTACGCGTCGCGAAGCCCACGAGCGGGAGGCCCGACGCAGACAGCGGCCCGGGCGGCAGACCCTCGAGCAGCACGCGACCGTCCGCAGCGCGGATCACCAAGCGATTGCCGGAGAGGACCTCGCCGCTGAAGCCGCCTCCGAGCGTGACGTCAGCGTCGCGGGGCACTGGCGAGACGGTCTCTTCTCCGCAACCCAAGGCACACACGATCGCCAGCCCCAGGCCGATTCGGCGCTTCGACATGCCGCGCAGCTTACCGCGTCCCTCACGTCGCCGCGGGTCGGGGGCGAGGACGTGATACGAAATGGCGGGTGACGACGGAAGGCCCCAGCCCGCCAGCGGAAGCGCCGAGCTGGCTCGCTCGACTGTTGCCCGGTCTGGTGGCTCTGCGCCGCTACGACCGAAAGCAGCTGCCCAGCGACGTGGGCGCCGGCTTGGTGTTGACCGCGTTCCTGATCCCGGTGGGCATGGGCTACGCACAAGCCGCGGGCCTCTCACCGGTGACCGGTCTGTACGCCACCATCCTGCCGCTCTTGTGTTACGCGCTGTTCGGGCCCTCACGGGTGATGGTGCTCGGGCCAGACTCCTCACTCGCAGCGGTGATCTTCGCGGTGATCGCCCCGATGGCGATGGGCGACGCGACGCGCGCGCACGGGCTCGCGGCGATGCTGGCCCTGTTCACGGGGGTGATCATCGCCGCGGCCGGAGCTCTGAAGCTGGGGTTCGTCACCGAGCTCTTGTCTCGTCCAGTGCAGCTGGGGTACCTCGCCGCCGTGGCGGTCGTGATCGTCGCCGCGCAGCTGCCCAAGCTCATGGGCTTCAGCAGCGAAGGGGACGACTTGCTGGAGCAGTTGGCCGAGCTGGTGGGCGGCATTCGGGGGGGGCGTGTCAACTTGCACGCGCTGCTGGTCGGGGGCGCCGGGCTGGGAACCATCGTCGTCCTTCGCCGCTTCGCGCCTCGGGTGCCCGGCAGCCTCATCGCGGTGCTGCTCGGCATCGGGATGACCATCGCCCTCGAGCTCGACGATCACGGTGTGCGCATCGTCGGCCAGATCCCGCAGGGTCTTCCTTCGGCCGCTCTCGTGCCCATCTCGTTCGCCGAAGCCGTCGACCTCGCCAAAGGAGCGATGGCGATCGCGTTGATCGCGGTCGCGGACACCACCGTGCTCTCGCAATCGCTCGCCTCCAAGCTCGACGAGGAGGTCGACCCTGACCAGGAGCTGGTCGCGCTCGGCGCTGCCAACGTCGCGGCGGGGCTGTTCGGCGGCTTCCCCATCAGCTCCAGCGCTTCACGCACCCCCGTGGCGATCGCTGCCGGGGCCAAGAGCCAGATCACCAACGTCGTGGGCGCGCTGATGGTGGGGCTGACGATCGTCGCTGCGCCGTTCGCGCTGGAGAAGCTGCCGCAGCCGGTGTTGTCGGCGGTGGTGCTGGTGGCCGCGTACGGATTGGTGGAGCTGGGCGCTCTGCGCAAGCTCGTCCGCTGGAGTCGCACCGAGTTCGGGCTTTTCCTGTTCACCTTCCTGGCGGTGGCGGCACTGGGTGTGACGGAAGGGATCGTGTTCGCGATCGGGCTGTCGCTCGCCGACTTCGTCCGGCGCGCGTGGCGACCGCACGACGCGGTGCTCGCACGTGTGCCCAACCTCAAGGGCTACCACGACACGCAGCGCTTCGCGGAGCACACCACGCTGCCCGGCCTGGTCCTGTATCGCTTCGACGCGCCGCTGTTCTTCGCCAACGCCGCGACCTTCCGGCGCCGCGTGAAGGAGCTGAGTCACGGGCCAGGGCCGGTGCAATGGATCGTCGTCGCGGCCGAACCGATCACCACCATCGACACGACCGCCGCCGAGATGCTGCTCGACTTGTGCGCCGAGCTGGAGGCGCGGGGCGTGGAGCTCCTGTTCGCGGAGCTCAAAGACCCGGTGAAAGACCGGCTCAAGCGCTACGGCCTGTTCTCGAAGCTGGGCGAGGAAGCATTCTTCCCCACGCTCGGCACCGCCGTGGCGGCTTTCAAGCGCGCCTCGGGCCGCGAGGATCCGCCCGAGGATCCGCCCGACTCCCGCTGACGTGCTACCCGCGCGTGAAGACCAGCTTGAAATCCACCACCACCTCGTCGTCGACGCGGAACGCGTTGAGCGGCCCTTTGGGTGGCGTGATGCCGAGCGCTGGCAGGTGGATGCGCGCCCGCCCCGAGGCCGTCGCCAACGCCTCGGTGAGCTCGAGCGTGACGCTGCAGCTCGTGGGTGCGCGCCGCGCCCCGACCTCGATCTCGCCGCGCGCGTCGAGCTGGGACCGACCCACCTCGAGCGAGGACTTGGCCGCGAGCTTGACCTTCACGGTGTCGCCGTTCAGCACCTCGCTGCGGACCTTGCGCTCGATCTCAGTGCGATCCGAGGCGGAGAGCACCCCCGTGTCCACGCTGCCACCCTTACGCACGCCGCGCACGAACAGCTCGCGCACGGGCACGGTGAGGTCCACGGTGATCTGCTCGCCCGCGATGGCGGTCGTGGCGTCGAGCTTGCGAGCGTCGATGCTGAGGTCGTGGGCCAGCTTGGCCAACATGCCCTTGGCCGTGGTCTCCACGGTTACGCGACTCTGGGACTCGTCGAATCGGAGCGTCATGGTCAGCGACGACATCGCAGGGCGACGAGCGCGAGGCAAGCGCTGGTCGTCGCCAAGAGCAGCGCAGAGCTTGCGCGTTGCGGCAGGTCCAGCGCCAGCTCGCGCCCAATCAGGCTGTACGCCGCACCGCGCGGGAAGACCAATGCGAAGAAGCCGAGTGACCCGACCAGGAAGTCCGCGATCAACACGTACCAGCGGCCCTGCCCTCTTGCTCCGAACGTGGCTCCCAGCGCGAACCAGGCTGCATAGGCCGCGCCCACCCCGAAGCCGATCGCCGACGAGAGGCCGAGGTCGGCCCAGAGTGGCGCCTCGCCGGCGATGGCAGGGCCCATGGCGCGAGCGACCAAGAGACCCGTCGCCACCACCAACAGCGAGCTGCCACCCGACAGCGCCATGGCCAGCGCCGCCTGACCGAGCGCCACGCCAGCACGCCCATGGCCGAAGCGGGCCGCAGCCCAACATGCCTCACGCAGGTTCGCAGCGCCGAGCACGCGCGCGCACGACGCGAAGCAGAGCAGCGGCACCACGATCCGAAACAACCCCACCAGCGTGCGGTCGGCCGCGCCTGCGCTCGTCTCCACGCGCTCCAGCAGCGCGAACAGCGCCCCGGTCGCGAGCGCAGCAAGCGAGAAGTACGGCAGGACGCGGCCCTTCGCTCGCTGCCACGCCATGATCGCGCCCGCGCGCACGGCGGCCACCTGGCTCACGAGGTGGGCTCCTTGTCTTTCGAGCTAGCGACTGCCCCGGCCTCGACCGAAGCGGAGGGGGCGACCTCCGAAGCGGCGTCCGGCGCGACGCCCTGTGGAGCGCCGATACCTTCTGGGGCGGCGGCCGGCGCGGGCGACGGCTGGCCCATCATCACCGCGCCAAACATCGGAGCACCCCCTGGAATGGGCTGGCCTGGCCAGGTGGGGCCCAACGCCCCGCGCTCGCGCGCCGCCTGCGCCTCCAGCGCACGTGCACGCTCCGCGCTGAGCCGCTGCGTGAGCTGCTCGAACTCGGTCTGCGCGCGCACATCGGAGAGGCCGGCGCTCGCCTCGGCGAGCGCGCCGAGCGCCGCCCCCGAGCGCACCACAGCGTCTGCGACCGAGAGCGCGAGCGCGTCGCGGTCTGGACCTGCGACGCGCAGCGCAGCGGGTTGTGCGTCCGCCACGGACGCCCCCGCGTCGAACGAGGTGACCGCTACCTCACTGGCAAGCTCGGCAATCAGCCTGCGCGCTCCGCGCTCCACCCACAGGGACAGGGCCGCCACTTGCCCGGAGCCCAAGCCAGCATGTGGGGCCGACGAGCTCTTGGCCACGAAGCCCCGATGCAGCACGTGCACCGTGCGGAAGCGACGCGCGTCCGCAGGCGACGAGGTGAGCACCACCACCGGCGCGCGCTCCCCCATCCGGTGCAACGTCGCCTCGACTTCGATCGCGGTTGGCGCCACCAGATCGCAGAAGGGCTCGAACACCACGCACAGCGCAGGATCCGGAAGCGCAGCGAGCAACGCCCACTCCACCGCACGCAGCTCGGCACGTGACGCGCTCGCCAACGGACGCGCGCCCAGCTCGGAGAGCCCGACGCGGGCGAGCACGTCGCTCGCGGCCGGAGGCGAGGCCCACGCGCTGACCGCGAGCGAGATCGACTCCGCGACGCTGCCTGCGTCCGGCAGGTCGGGCCGCAAGCCCACATAACCCACGCGTGCGCGCAACGCGGCGCTGAGCGCGGGCGACGCCCCGGCGACGAGCACCACACCTCGCTCGGGGGCGCGCGCCCCCACGAGCACCTCGGCCAACGCGATGGTGCCGTCCTCGGGCGCGCCCAGATAGCAGGTGACGCCAGCGCCGATCTCCGCGGAGAGCCCAAACAAGAGCCCGCGTGGGGCTCCCCCAGCCCCGTCGCGGTCTCGTGCCAACACCGACTGCAGCGAGCAGCCCGCGCTCACACGCCCCTCGTCACGCCGAACAGATGTTGGGCCCAACGCAGGCTGGCGCCCAACCAGCCGAACAACGAGAGCGCCGGGTCCCCCGTGAGCTCGGCCAGCGTCGCGGAGCCCAAGAGCAGCGCGATCAGCAGGCTGCGTCCCCGCTTGTGGGCGAGGTGCTCGCACAGCGCAGCCAGCGGCGGCACCGCCAGCGACGCCAGCGCCGCGAAGCCAACACACGCGATCATCAGCAGCGTGCGGTCCCGGGCCGCGCGCAAGGTCCCGCTCACAGCCACGGCCGTGAGCCCCACGATCAACACCGGCAACACCATGCGCGGCAGCGCTACGCGGGCAGCAGCCAGCGCGCGCGCGGCGAGCAGTGCGCGCCCAGACCAGCCTCGCGCGAGCAGCATCAGCTCCAGGCCGTCCTTGCGGTCGAGCAACGTGCGGCGGTGGCTCGCCGCGAGCGCGATCACGAGCGCAACCCACCACAGGCTGGCGCGCGCCGCGCTGGTCTGCAGCCCCCCGGTGGCGCGAGACCCGGCCTCACCGAAGCGGTCAGCCACGATCGTCGCCGAGTAGCCGATTGCGATCGCCAGCGCGGTGAAGCGCGCGAAACGCGCGAGACCGGTCGCCGCCAACCGATCGGCGAGCACGTTCACCACCTCGCGAAACGCGCGCGCGCTCAGCCTCGACTCGGGCGACACGGGGCGGAGTCTAGTCCAGTCTCTCGCTTTGGTGCTCTCTGAACGCCAAGCCCTGGCCGCCAGCTGCCGGTTTGCCGCGCTCAACGGGCGTGCGGGCGCGTGGCGCTCCTGCTATGCGACCCCCATGCGTGTGTTGGTCGTCGCTGGCAGCGACTCCGGAGGCGGTGCGGGCCTGCAAGCAGACATCAAGACCATCACCATGCTGGGCGCCTTCGCTGCCACGGCCGTGACGGCCCTGACGGCACAGAACACGCTCGGCGTCTCGGCGGTGCTCCCGGTGCCCGCCGACTTCGTACGAAAGCAAATGCGCGCCGTGCTCGACGATATCGGCGCGGACGTCGTCAAGACCGGCATGCTGTTCGACGCCGAGATCGTGGGCGCGGTGGCCGACGAGCTGAACGCGACCAACCCGCGCCCGCGCTTGGTGCTGGATCCCGTGATGGTGGCCAAGGGGGGCGCGTCGCTGCTGTCGCGCGAGGCCGAGTCTCGCTTGCTCGACCGACTCCTGCCGCTGTGCGATCTCGTGACGCCGAACGCGCCCGAGGCAGAGGTGCTGACGGGCCGGAGGGTCGCGAACCAAGCCGACATGATCGCCGCGGGCCGCGATCTGTTGTTGCGCGGCGCGGGCGCGGCGCTGATCAAGGGTGGGCACCTCGCGGGCGACGAAGTGCTCGACGTGCTCGTGACCACCGAGGGCGAGCGGCTGTTTCGCGCCCCCCGCATCCACACGCGCTCGACTCACGGCACTGGCTGCACGTTGGCCAGCGCGATCGCGGCCTCCCTGGCTCTCGGGCGCTCACTCCCCGGCAGCGTCGAGGCAGCTCGTGCGTACGTGCGCGGCGCGTTGACCCACGCGCCGGGGCTGGGCGCAGGCCACGGCCCGCTGGGCCACGGCTGGCTGCTCCGCGCCGAGACGTTGGAAGTCCTTACGAATCCGGCCACGAGAGACTAGATTGGCTGCCCATGGTGCGCTTCCTTCGGTTCGGTTTGCCGTTGGCGCTCGTGTGCGGGCCCAGCGTCGCGAGCGCCCAAACGTCGACCGAGGACGGGGCGCGGCGGCTCTTCGATCAAGGCGTGGCGCGGGAGCAGGAGGGCAAGCACGGCGAGGCTTGCAAGTCTTTTCGCGAGAGCCTGGCGCTGGTGCGCGAGCTCGGCCCGCTGATGAAGGTCAAGTCCTGCGACGCCAGAGAGGGCAAGGTGCTCTCGGCGCGCGCGCACCTGAAGGAGTTGATCCAGCGTTGGCCAGATCAAGGCGCCGAGCTCTCCGGGTTGAAGATCGAGCTCGCAGCGATCGACAAGCGAGTGGCTCGCATCCGCGTCGAGCTTTCGCCAGGCGCAGCTGCGCCCACGCGCGTCGAGATCGATGGCCGCGCCCTCACACTGCCGGCAGCGGACGTCGAGCTCGACCCCGGCACCCATGAGCTCTTGATCGAGCAACCGAATCGGCCCGTGCAACGTCAGACGGTGACGCTGGCCGACGGCGAGGCACGCACGCTGGCGGTGGGCGCGGTCGAGCTCGCCGCCCAGACCCCTCCCGCTCCACCCGCTCGTCGTGTCGAGGAGAGCTCGGGGGGGCTCGGCGGCCTGGGCATCGGCGGCATCATCGCGGGCGGCGTCGGCGTGCTCGGCTTCGTGGGCGCAGGTGTCACCGGGGGCATGGTGCTCGCCAAAGAGAGCGAGTTCGAGGACTGCAGCTCGTCCACGAGCTGCACCGAGATCGCAGATCAAGGCAACACGCTGCTGGTCGCCAACGGCGTGCTGTGGGGCTTGGGCATCGCCGGCGTCGGGTTGGGAGCGACTTTGTTGATCGTCGATCTCGCAACGGACGAGGGCTCTGGAACCAAGCTCGAAGCCAGCTTCGGCCCGGGGCGAGCCGCCATCGCCGTCGAGTTCTAGTCCGCCCGAAGGGCGGCCAGGCATGTCGAGGGGGAGACCAGACGTCTCCCACATCGCTCGTCCCGACCTGCATTTGCGAGCGAGCGTGAGGGTCGTGAGGAACAGCTCGACGAACGTCAGGGCGCCCCTGACTACTCACATTTCGCGCAAGGGCAGCGGAACGTGAACGGATCGCGCTTGCAACTCTTGGGCGGAGGCGGCTTGGTGGTGCTCGGCGGCTTCGGCCTCGCGCTGGGCTTGGCCGACGCGGCGGAAGGCACTTGCTCCGAAGCGCTCGGTGCCGGCTCGATCGAAGGTGCGCTGCTCGCGCTCGCGGAGGCGACATCCACGACCACCGTGTGGCTGGGGCTCGCGCTGCTCGTGGGCTCACTCGCGCCAACGCCGTGCCGCGCAGGGCTGGGCGTCGAGGGCTTGGTCGCCGAGGCGGAGTAGAAGTAGAGCGTGGCGCCGACCACGGCGCCGATGGTGACCACCGCGGCGAGCGCCGCCAACACACCTCCACGGGTCGGACCCCTCGATCCCGAGCTCACCGGCGCTGCGGTGCTGCGGCCGGTCCCCGAGGCGAGCGTTCCGAAAGGCGCGGGGCGCGGCAGCGCGGTCGTGTCGTGCGCGGACCTGCCAGGCGCGACCATCTCGATGGATCGTTCCCCTGGGTCGACGCGGATGGTGGCGTCCCCGGCGAATGGCACGCCGGGGTTCTGCATGGTGCTCCTGCCCTGCTCCCGCGCGATCCGCGCGATCACCGCCTGGCGCAGCGCCGCCAGCATCTCTCCCGCGTGGGCGAAGCGATCCGCTGGGCGAAACGCGAGCGACCTGTCGATCACCTGCGCAATCTCGGCCGGTACGTGCGGCGCGACGCCGGCGATGGGGCGCGCGGGCTTCGTGGACACGGCGACGATGATCTCCGGAACGGTCCGCCCGTCGTGCACCAGCTCGCCGGTGATCAGGGTGAAGAGCGACGCGCCGATCGAATAGACGTCGCTCCTGGCGTCCACTTCGTCCCACAGGGCGAGCGCCTGCTCTCGTGGCATGAAGGCCGGCGTGCCGAGAGGAACGCCTGTGGCGGTGAGGCGCTTCTGGCTGACCGCCTCTTTCACGCGCGCCAGCCCGAAGTCGAGCACCTTCACACTGCCGTCGCTGCAGACGAACACGTTCTCCGGCTTGAGGTCACGGTGCACGATGCCCTGAGCGTGCGCTGCCGCCATGACGTCGAGCCAAGGGATCGCGAACCGCAAGGTCTCGTCCACGCTCAGCCTCCCGCCCGCGTCCTCGGCCACCGCCTCCAGCGAGCGCCCCGACAAGCGCTCCATCACCAGGTAGACCGTGCCCTCCGGTGTCGTGCCATCGTCCAGCACGCGAACGACCCCCGGGTGGCCGACGCGGTTGGCGGCGTAGCCCTCGTGCAAGAAGCGCTCGCGCGAGGTGGACTCGCGCGCAACTTCGGCGTGCAGCACCTTGATCGCGACGGTGCTGCCGTTGCGAACGTGGGTCGCGGCATACACGGTGCCCATGCCGCCCTCGCCGAGCATGCCGTCGATGCGCCACTTGGCGTCGAGCACGTAGCCGAGGTGGAGGTGATGTTCTGCCACGGCGGTCAGGGCAACTCGGCGCGGTACAGCTCCGGGCCTACGGCGAAGTACAGCGTGCTGCCGGTCACTGCGATCGGACCGTGGTCGTTGACCGGTTCGCCCAGCGACTGGCATTCAGGCGACGCGCCGGTCAACAAACATCGCACCAGCACGAACTGCGCATCGCTCGGGCCCCAGGTGTAGCCCACGCCGTCGCGGGCGGCCAACCCCCGCACGTCGCCGTCCACCACGAGGCTGGGGATCTCCGCTTGGCGCAGGTAGACCCTGGTTTGGGTCGCACTCCCGCCCTGGAACAGCACCCGGTACAGCGGCTCGTCCCCCCCCGTGGCCACATTCGTGATGAACGTCGACGTGAAGCCGACGGGAGCGGGATGGATGCCATCGGCCAAGAGGTCTGGCTCGCACACGACCGCGGTGGCAGTGGCGTCGGTCACCTGGGCCAACGTGGCGCGCGCGATGCAAGGCGGCGAGCCGTTCCCGAACACCGAAAAGAACACGGGAGAGGTAGAGCTGGCGCCTCCCACCGCGATGCTGTGTCCGCCGACGGCCGAGACGTTCGGACTGGCCTCGAGCGATGCGCTGATTGCAAAATTGGCGCTGCCGTCGGTCCAGGCCACGCTGCCGGAGGTTGGGTCCACCGCCAGAAGGAGCTCGGTGCCTGGTTGTCTTGCTCCCGCGAGCCCATTCAAGTGCGCGCTACTGCCGGTGGGTGCGTTTGGCGGCGCGACGACGCAGCCTGCATCGGAGCAGCGGAAGAGGGGTTTGCCACCACTGATGCCCTGAGGCGAATAGAACGCAGCGCCGTTCACCAACGCCAGATGCGTGCCCAGGGCATTCCACGCTTGGTCGTCGCCTTTCACACAGGCGCAGCCCCCCGGCGTGGGGCAGGTCAGCGGCGTCCCAGTGTCGTTGAAGATGCAGACGCGCTCCTCACCGGCGACCATGAACGCCACGGTGTCCTGCACCGCGTCGAGCAGCAGGATGTTGCCCGACACGGTCGTCACCAGCTCCGGACAGAAGCCAGCGCAGCCGCCCCCACCGCCCCGGCGGGCCCCCCACCGGCGGGCCCCCCCCCCGCGGGCCCTCCCCCCACAGAAGCCCCCCCGGTCGACGTCGCCGCCACCCCTGCGCCGCCTCCGCCTCCCGCTGCGCCGTCCTCGAAGTCGACCACCAGAAAGCACCCGGACAGCGCAACCGCGCACGCGAGAGAGCCGATCGAACCGAGCGACATGGGGTCGTCAGCCTACCACGCCTGTCCGGCATGACATGGAGTCACCAAGCGTCATGACGCCTTGACCAGCTGCTTGAACAGCTCTTCGTCGCGCGCAGGCTCGCCCCGCTCGACCGCGAGGAAGAAGCCGCCTTGCTCCAAGAACGAGCTCTCCTGCTTCAAGCGGGCGCGCGCGTCTTTCGACAGCGCGTCGGGCTCCGCGCTCAAGGGAACGAAGGTGATGGTGAAGGCCCCGCCTTGGTACTTGCCCGTGATGGTCGTGGCCTTGGAGCCAGCGGCGACCTTGCGGTCGAGATCGCTGCACCCCAGCTCTCGCAACGCTTTCTCCAGCTCCGCCACCGTGAGCTCCTCGAGCGTCTTGCCGCCAACTCGCCAGGTCGAGGATGCCTGGCCGGGCGAGAAGACAATGGGATAGGTCACCTTCACCACGCCGCCCTCCGGCTCCGGGAAGGACAGCCCGTAGAAGGCCTTGGTCACGCATGCCACCACGCCGGCGTCAGGCAAGGTGTTGGGGCCGCTCGACACCGTGCCGACGCTGCCGTCTCGCCCGATCACGAAGGACACGCTGACTTTGCCGGTGAGGTTGGGGTCCTTGCGCAAGCCGTTCTCGTAGCAGAGCCGAAAGCGCCCGAAGTTCTGGCGCACGATGCGCTGGATCACCTCGGGGGGCAGACGCCCACTCACGCTGGTCGCGCCCACCCTCACGACGGGCTTGGGGCCGGTCGCGCTGCTGCCTGGGGTCGGCCCCCAACTGAAGCCCGTCGGCGTGGGCCCCACCATGCCGAAATCCATCGCGTCTTGCAGTGCGCGGCGCTTCGCTTCGTCGCGCGCGTCTGGAGAGCCAGGCTCCGGCGGCTCGGAGTAGTCTCGCGCAACCGACGCGGAGCCGGCCGCCGACAGCCCCGTAGAAGAGCCGGCAGCGTCGGCGGAGGCGCTGCCACGCTGGTTCGCGTCGTCACCTCCCCCGACCTGCGCGGAGCCTGCGCTGCTCGCGCTCGGCTCGTTGCACGCCGCTAGCCAAAGCACGAAGCAGACAGCGAGCATTGGTTTCATGAGGCGACTCCCTGCAATCAATGGGCGGCGGCGTTCTTCTTGAAGCGCTGCTCCGGGCCGGGCGGCGTGTAGAGCTGCAGCGCGATCACGTCCTCGCCCGGCGCCGCTTGGAAGCTGTGAGGCACCCCCTTGGGGATGTGCAGGATCGCGCCGGGCTTCACCTCGCTGGACACCGCCGCGGCGGCGTCGCCGAGCGACATCTTTCCGCTCCCGTGCAGGATCACCAGGTGCTCCCACTCGCCCTCGTGCTTGTGCTCTGGCACGGAAGCACCACCACCGATGCCGAGCAGCGCGAAGCTCGCGTCGGGGCGCTGCGTGGCGAGCGCGCCCGCCTGCGACGGCCCGATCACGCGCGCCCGAGGATCGCGTGGCGGTGACCGATCGCCGTCCACGTCCTCGAGCGCGATCACCGCGTTGAACATGCCCTTCGCCCACGTGAGCGGCGGCAGAACCAACGAGAAGCGCTGGATGGGGTCGCCGAGGCCGCTCGGACGGACGGACCAACGTTTTCCGCGCGGCGTGAAGCTCTCGAGCTCGCGACGTTGCACCTCCGCCAGCAGCACGCGCGCGCCTTGTTCGCTCGCCAGCGTGAAGCCTCCGCCGCGGTAGCTCACGCCGGAGAGGCGCGACAGCGGCGCGATCATGGTGGCCGCCTTGGTAGGGCGTGGCTCGTCGATCGCATCCACGACGACCCCCTCGAGCACGAGCGCGATCACGGTGATCGCGTCGTCTCGCTCGACCGCGAGCGTGGCGCCCGCGTCGAGCACGTGCTCGCTCAGTTTGGCGGGTACCGGAGCCGCGCCGAGGTTGGGCACCCACGCGCAACGCGTGGGGCAACGCACCGGCGCGCCTACCATGGGCAGCGTCGCGGGCAGCGCGTCAGGCAGAAACGGCTTGCGAACCGGTGGGGAGGGCGCGCTGCTCGGAGCCGAGCTGGACGGCTGGCCGAGCGCAACCATCGGGCCCGGCTCCCTGGGCTCAGGCTGCGCCTCCGGTGCCGGCTCGAGGTGGCCGCAGCCCGCCCACGAAAGCGCGAGCCAGAGCCCGAAGCCGGCGCGGCTCACAGCGCCTCTTGCACCATGCGGTCGAGCGCGGCTTCATCCACCAACCCGCTCATGCGCCGCAAGATGCGGCCTTCGCGGTCGATCAAGATCAAGCTCGGCAGCCGGTTCACGCCGTACTCCCGCTGGGCCAACCCGCCTTCGTCCACCACGATCTCGTACGAGAGGCCCTTTTTCTCTGCGTACTTGGCGGCCGCCTCGGGGTCGTCACCGACCACGTTGACGCCCACGACGCGCAAGCCCTTGTCCTTGTGACGCTTGGCCACGCGGTCCAGGATCGGCGTCTGCATGGCGCAGGGTCCGCACCAGGTGGCCCAGAAGTCGAGCAACACGGGGCTGCCCTTCAGATCTGCGAGCGCCAGGCGAGCCTTGCCGTGATCCTGGGCGGCCACCCCTGGCGTGTGGAGCACCGGCAGATTGAAGTCGGGCGCCGCTTGCCCGGCGCCCTCACGACCAGCGGGGAACGAAATCCGCGGCAGCACCGTCATGCCCAGGATGACCGCAGCGGCGATCACCACCGCGGCCGCCACGAACGTGGCCCTTTCACTGGATCCTCCAGACGACTCTCGCGCGCCTCCCGGATCCGTGGCCCGCACAGCCTTCGACATGGGCGGCAGCCTAGCACGTGGACAAGGCTTTGCCGCCGCGTGGCGCTCATGTAGCTTTGCCGCGCCATGTCCAAGTTTCCCCCGGACGACGAAGCTCTTCCAGAGGCTGTTCCCGGTCCGCGCGCGCAAGCATCGGAGGACGGCAACTTCCGGAAGGGTCGGTTCAACCCCCTGTTCATCGTGCTCGCGCTGGTGACGGTGATCGGCGGTTCCGCAGCCTTGTACTTCGGGTTCAAGAAGGACAAGGAACGGCTTCTGCCCGAGCAGCGGGCGAAGCTGATGCAGAACATCTTCATCCTCCCGGAGGCCGAGCAGCTGCCCGAGTGGCGCAAGTGGGCCGCTGCAGACGACGCCGACATGGTGCAGGAGGCGCTGATTCAGCTCGCGCTGCTCAAAGACGAAGAGGCGATCAAGCTCGCCACCAAGGCCCTGGCGCTCAAGAATCACCAGATCAACGGCGTGGCGGCGCAAGTGCTGGCTTCGTTCGGCACCCCCAAGGCCGACGAGGGCAAACCAGCCTTGCTCGCAGCCTTGAAGGAGGCCGACGACAGCGATCGCCCCCAGCTGGTGTGGGCGCTGGTCGCGCTCAAAGAGGAGAGCGTGTTCAAGGAGGCGATGGGGCTCTACCGCAAGGGCCTGCTCTCGAAGGTGCAACGCGTGGGCGGAGGCACTGCCTTCGATCCCGAGATCCTGGCGGGCTTGGTCTCGCTCGACGAGCTCGCGGGCATGGCCGGGGACGAGAGCCAGGCGGTGCGCCAGCTGGTGGCCACCACGCTGTCCAAGAACGCCGAGCCGAAATGGACCGACGTCCTGATCCAGCTCGTGAACGACAAAGAGGTCGAGGTCGCCGGCCAGGCCGCGAACGGCTTGGGCAAGATCGCGGACGCGAAGGCGCGCGACCCGCTGCTGAAGAAGCTGGCCGAGGCCCCCCCGGAGCAGCGCCAGAAGTTCCTGCTCGCGCTGCGTGACGGCATCGGCGGCGAGGGTCTGGTGCTGGCGCTGCGCAGCGTCTCCAAAGAGAAGGAGGAGCGCACCTGGTTCCAGACGGACCAAATCTTCAAGATGCTCGAGGAGCTGGCGGACCCTCGCATCGGCGACTCGCTGGAGAAATGGGTGCAAGAGACCAACCCGCGAGAGCATTGGCGCAGCGAGGCAGGCATGCGCCTGGCCGAGGTAGGCGACATCCGCGGCGCCAAGTACCTGGCAGAGCGCATGGCCATGGACCCCGAGAAGATCTACGAGAAGACGAAGTTCTGGGAGCACGGTCCAGGTGGCCACCTCTCCAAGACCGACGACCAGCGCATTTGGGCGGCCCGCATGCTGGCCGACTTGGCGGTGATTCAACCCGACAAGAAGGAGGAGCTCGCGGTGGCCGAGGCCGCGGTGCTCAAGTGGTCGACCGACAAACCGCAGCCGCACGCGAACGGTCTCCGCTTCTTGGCCAACATCCAGAGCAAGGAAGGACTCCCGAAGATGCGCGAGTGGGCGTTCCCGGACGCCCCGCTGCCCAAGGAAGGCCAGCAGCCGCCGTTCCCGCGCGAGTTCGAGGTGGCGCAAAGCGCGCTCCGCTACCTGGGCCGCTACAAAGACGAGGAGAGCTTCGACAAGCTGCTCAAGCAGTTCGAGCGCAAGAAAGACAAGAAGATGGACATCACCAACGAGGGCCTGATGGGCACCGGCCTCGCCATGTTGGGGATGTCGCTTCGGGCGGTGGCTTACGGCGCCGCGCAAGGCATGGGCGAGTGGGGCGACAAACGCGCCGTCAAGCCTCTGGTGGAGCTGATCGAAGACGAGAAGTGGCACGAAGAAGCTCGGCTTGCAGCCTGTGAAGCGCTGGCCTGGTGCGCCACCCCGGACGACATGCGCGAGGTCGCCAAGAAGACGATCGAGTACGGCGCGGCGAAGTCGCCCAAGAAGCAGTTCATCGGCGCCTGCTACGCCACCACGCTCTCGCTCAAGCCCATGCCCGAGGTCGCCGGCGATCTGGTCGATCTGATCACACCGGAGATGGACCCGGTCATCCGCAACCAGTTCGCGATGGCGATCGGCGCGTCTCCCCTCACCGACGCCAACCGCGACAAGCTGTTCGAGAAGATGAAGAACCCGGAGACGCGCAACGCGGCGGCCCTCGCGCTCATCTTGGGCGGCGACACCAGCACTGCGTCACGCGCCGTGGCCATGTATGGCGAAGGCGACGGCGGCAAGGACTCGCTCAACGACCTGAAGGACGCCTACTTCCGCGCGTTCGGCTTTTGGAGCAGCGAAGACTTCAAGCAGGGCAACATCTACCGTTGGGTCGACAATGCGCAAGCCATCGCGCGCGTGAAGATCTTCGGCGCCCCACAGCAGTGGGCCACCGAGCGGCTGTCGGCCCAATTCGACAACCTCAAGTTCGACAACGGCCCGCACTCCGAGACCCGCGTGGTCCTGCGCCAGAGGCTGATGAAGGATGCCAAGGAAGGTGACGACAAGAAGAAGGCCGCCGCCATCCGCACCCTGAAGTTCATGGGGGAGAAGGGCGTGCTGATGGCGCTGCGCGAGGACAAGGGCGCGACCGGTGAGCTCGCCAAGAAGGCGTTCTTCGAGCTGATGAACCCGAACGTCGCCACCGGCGACGATCTGAGCGCGTTGAAGGCCGAAGCGGCCGCCAAGAACAAAGAGAAGTGAGGAGACGTTCGTGCCCAACTGGCGAGATGAGCTGCTCGACGCCGTAAAAACCAAGGCCGAGCGAGAAGCCGAAGAGGCCGCTCGCCAGCGTCAGCGCGTGCAGGAGGCTTTGGCCAGCGCCGAAGCGGCGCTCGCGCTGGCTGCCGAGGCGCTGCGCTTCGGTCAAGAGCGCATCAGCGAGAAAGGTCAGAGCGCGACCTTGACCGAAGAGCGCGAGGCGGTGGAGGGGGCCGACGAGCCGCGCATCAAACACGCACGACTCACGCTGGGCACCCTGGGGTTGGGCTTGGAGCTCGATCGCGCGACGGCGATCATCCGGGTGACCTTCCTGGAAGCCAAACCTCGAGAGTTCGACTTCGCACGCGACCGCCACATCGCCTCGGCCGACGTCGAAGAGTACGTGGGGCGGCGCGTGGTGGAGCTGGTTCGCGCCGCCCAGAAGGCCGCGCCGTGGTGAGCGGCGATGCGCTCAGCGTGGTCCTGGTCAACACCCCGCCAGATCACGCTGCTCGCATCGCTCGCGCGCTGGTCGAGGCGCGGCTCGCCGCCTGCGTCAACGTGATCCCGAACGTCACCAGCGTCTATCACTGGCAGGGCAAGATCGAAGAGGCCGCCGAGTCGACCTTGTTGATCAAGACGCGCAGCGAGCTGGTCGACGAGCTCACCCGAGCGGTGAAGTCGATCCACCCCTACTCGGTGCCCGAGGTGATCGCCCTACCGCTCGAGGCCGCAGGCAACCCAGAGTACTTGTCGTGGCTGCGGATCGAGACCAAGAACCCCGTCTGACTTGGCCTTCCTCGCTCGCGTCCCCGACCGCAACATCCGGCTGGTCTACCTGACCATCCTGCTCCTGGGCATCGCGTACGGGCTCGCCATCTCGGTCGTGCCCGTGTACCTGCACGCCAAAGGCTTCGACAAGAACGCGCTCGGGCAGCTTGCCATTTTCTTCGCCGCTGGCATCGTCAGCTTCGCCATCCCCTCCGGCGCGCTGATCCGAAAGCTCGGAGCCAAACGCGTGCTGGTGGGCTCGCTGGTCGGCTACGCCGCCGCGGTGGGCCTGTTCCCGCTCGCCAACGGCTTCGCCGGGATCGCGGCGTTGCGCTTCTTCGACGGCGCGTTCTCGGTGGGCGTGTGGGTCTCCTCGGAGACGATCTTGCTCGCTCGTGCGCCGCGCGAGGACAAGGCCTACTGCACCAGCTTGTACGCGATCGCGCTGGCGCTCGGCTACGTGATCGGGCCCGGCGTTTCCTACGCGGTGGTGCTGCTGTTGGGCAAGGCCGCCTCGTTCTACGCGGCTGGCGCGCTGTCCATCGGTACCGCAGCCGTCGTGCTCACGCTGCTCGACGCTCGCGTGACCTCAGACGGCGAAGGCGCACACGCACACGGCGAGCAGCACGGCAGCTTGACCGCCGGACAGGTGTTCTGGCGCATCAAGATGAGTTGTCTTGCCACCTTCAGCTACGGCTACTTCCAGGCGAGCGTCGTGCTCTTCTTGCCGCTCTACCTGATGGACCGCGGGGTGGCCGAGCAGGAGACCATCATCTTCCCCGCCTTCTTCGCCGCAGGCATGCTGCTGTTCGCCAACCTCGCGGCCCAGCAAGGAGATCGGCGCGGTCACCTCGCCACGATGCGTGTCCTCGGCTCGATTGGCACCGCGGTGATCATCGCCTTCCTGTTCGTGAAGCCGGGCGTGCTCGTGTACGTGTGCGGCTTCGTCGCGGGGGCGTCGCTCGCCTCGGTCTCGCCCGTATCCATGGCGCTGCAGGGCCTGGTGGTCCCCGAGCGTGATCTGTCCAAAGCAGGCGGCCTGTACAACGCGGCGTACGCGCTCGGCATGTTGGTCGGGCCTCCCATCTCCGGAGCCTTGTTCTCGTCGTTCAGCGGCCGCGTCATGCTCACGCACTTCGCCGTGTTGTGGGCCGCGTTCGTGCTGCTGACGATCGTGTTCCGCGGCGACGATCCCCGTGCTCGCCGAGCGCGCGGCGAGGCTACCTGAACCGCGAGCTCAGGCTCGCACGTCCTCGAGCGCAGCGCTCAACGCCTCGAGCTTGACCGGCTTCTGCAAGAAGCGACGCTTTGCGCCGGCGCCCACCTGCGGATCGGGCAGCGGATTGCCACTCACCAGCACGACTCCGAGCGCGGGCAGCTCTCGCGCCAAGCGGCGAGCCAGCTCGTCACCGTGCAGACCTGGCATCGCGACGTCCGTGACGACCACGTCGAAGGTCTCGCCTCCTCGCACGAGGAGCGACAGCGCGGCCTCGGCGCTCTCCGCCTCCACCACCGAGTAGCCGGAGCGCTCCACCATGCGCGCGAGCGCGCGGCGCACGAGCGGGTCATCGTCGACGACCAGCACCCTCCGCGTGACGTTGGCGGCGGGCGCCACGGTCACGCCTCGCTCTGGGCTCGTCGCGGCCACGTGACGCGGAAAGCGCAGGCTGAAGCAGGTTCCAGCCCCCTCGGCGCTCCGCAGCCGAAGCTCGCCTTGGAAGCGCCCCACGAGATCGTTCACGGTGGCCAGGCCCAACCCCGTGCCCTCCTCCTTGGTGGTGAAGAAGGGCTCGAGGGCGCGGCGTTGCGTGGCCTCGTCCATGCCCCCGCCTTCGTCTTCGACCTCCAACACCACGTGCTGCGCTTCGCTTCGGACCCGAACCGTGACGGTGCCCCCCGAAGGCATCGCGTCGCGCGCGTTCACCACGAGGTTCAGCAAGATCTGCTCGATCCCCACCCGCGTGGCGAAAACCTCGCCAGAGCCCGGTGTGTCGATCACCAGCTCACGAGCCGCGCCCAGCAGTCGTCGCAACATCGGGGCGAGCTCGGCGACCGTCGCCACGACGTCCACGGCGGCGAGGTCTCCGCCCTTCGCTCTGCCGAAGGCCAGCAACTGCCGCGTGATGAGCGCGGCGCGCTCGCTGGCCATGTCGAGGTCGGCGAGCGTCTCGAGCGCGCCCTCGTCTCCGGCGAGCCGAGCCCGCAGGTGCTGGGCCGAGCTCTGAATGACCAACAACAGGTTGTTGAAGTCGTGCGCGACGCCGCTGGCCAGGGTGCCCACCACCTCCATCTTCTGGGCTTGCACGGAGCGGCGCAGCGCCTCGTCGCGTGCGCGGGCATGAGCCGCCGCCTGTTCGTGCATGTGCTCGAGCGAGCCCAGCGACGTGGACAAGAGCACCGCCATCAGCACCAGGGTCACGGTCAGCGCAGACCACGCGTTGAGAGGAGTGTAGGGGCCGAGCGCTTGCGGCAGCTTCTCTTCCGACTCGAGCCAGGCAACGAACAAACAAAACAGCGAGCTGGCCAGCGCCAACAGGATCGCGACGCGCCCGCTGATCACGCTGCCGGCGACCATCACCGTCACCGCGAAGATCGCTGCGTTCTGCCCATGGAGCCCGCCGAAGAACAGCGTGACGAAGGCGATCAACACCCAAAAGAAGATCGACAATACCCACGCGGCGAGGCGAACGCGGCCCGTGCGGACCAGCGCCGTCAGAGCAGCCATGACGGCGAACACCGGGACGTAGAACAAGACCGACACGAGCAGGTCGTTCTGGGGATCGACGATGGCGACCAGAGTGCCCATGGCCCCGAGACCGAACATGGTCCGGAGAACCGTCATGAGCAGCTTCGCTCGACGCGACTCGTCCGCGTCGTCGAGCTCGGGCGCTGTGAGCCAACCACGCATCGTTCGGCAAGCCTAAACAACCAGAGGAGAGCTGACGACGCTAGATCAAGCCCACGAGATCCAGCGCCGAGACGATGCCTGCCAGCTGTCCGCCTCCATTCAGCACCAGCAGGCGGTGCACTCGCTTCTCGGCCATGGTCCGCGCAGCCTGGCGAATCGGCTCGTCCGGCCGCACCGCAACCAGCGACGACGACATGATGTCGGCGACCGTCCTCTTCGCACCGTCCGCGCTCTCGTGGAGCAGCTCATCCATCAGGCGCACCAGTCGCACCGAGTCGAAGAACACCGCCGTGTTGTCCTCCGGCTGATGAGGCGCGCCGAGCGCCGCCACGAAGTCGGTCAGGGAGGCGACCCCCACGACGATCCCGTCGTCGTCGACGACCGGCATCCCGGAGACTCGATTGTTGACGAGCTGACTCGCCGCTTCGCCGAGCAAGGCCCCCTTCCGCAGCGTGGCGACCTGCGTGGTCATGATCTCCGACACGGAGCGTGCGAACGGATCGTTCATGCCACGCGCCCAGCAAGAGACGCGCCGAGCTCTCGCGCGCGCCGTTTTCGTGTGGCGAACGCGGATCTTGCGACGCCGCGCAAAGCTCGCGCCGGTCAGCGTCGACCGCGCAGGAGGGTCACCCCCGGAGACGGCTCCGCGCCCGGACCAGCCACCCCCTCGCCGCCGTCGAACGCCCACAGCGACAATGTCAGAGCAGCCGAGTCACGCTCGCTGGGCCACACCGCGTCGATCGTCAAGAGCAGCCGGTCCGTGCCGAGCAGCTCGGGCAAACTGGCGCCCCACTGCTTGAGGTGATCTGCGCTGACCTGGAGCGTGGCGCTGGCGGCGCGCCCCCGCGTGAGCGGGAGCTCCAGCCGGGTGAAGCTACCCGTGTGGGGCGTCAACAGGTCGTTCGAGTCTGGCATCGTCGCGCCGACCCAGCGCGAGGGGGGGGTGACGACGAACAGTCGCTGGTCGGGCTCGCGACAACGCGGATCATCGCATTTGCGAGCCGCGTACACCGCGCTCGGCAGCAGGGCGCTGAGTCGCCCGCTCCGCACGTAGTCGGCGCCGGCTCGGCAGCTCGCGCCGTCGAGCGAGCCGATGAACTGCGAGACCTCGATCGCCTCCGCTCTGCGCTTGCGAACGCCGGTCCACTCCACCTGCATCTCGCCCCGGCCCTGAACACAGAGCTCCACCATGCCCCCGATCAGCGGACCCATGGTGTGACTGCGCGGCACAGGGCCGGAGGTGAAGTAGCGTCGTGCGCCGATCTCCACCTCCGCCAACGGTAGGTCGGGCACCTCGAGCAAGTACCCGCTCGTGGACTGGCGGAACGCGAAGCCACCGTCGGTGTGCGTCGCGAGCCGCCCCGGCCCCATGATCGGCAGCTCGCTCAGATCCGCCGTGAAAGAGAGCAGTCTTCGCTGCGAATATCCGAGCGCGAGCTTCCCTCGCGGGCCGGCCCGCGGGCCGGCCACGGGGGGCGGCGCCGGTGCCCGCACCGGCGCCGAGTCGCCGTCGCCCACCATCTGGACTTCCTGCGACCCCGTTCGCTCCGTGCGCTTCGACGCTCCCGCCCTCGACACCAGGCACCCCGAGAGAGCCACCGCGGCGCAGGCAGCGCCCCATGCCGCACCTCTCACAACGTCCTCAGATACGCGAGCAGCGCACCACGCTCCTTCGCGCCGAGGCCAGAGACCCCGGGCATCCAGCCGTCGTCGTCGGCCAACAACGACTCCAGATCGGGGTAGCGCCCATCGTGGAAGTACGGCGCCGTTCGTCCCACGTCGCGGAGCGCAGGGGTGTCGAAGCCTGCACCGGAGTCGCCATGGGCCTTGGCGTCGGTGCCGGCGCCATCGCGATGGCAGCTGCCGCAACCAGCGTCGTTCCACACCAGCCGCCCAGCTTCGACCAGGCCATCGCCTCCGCGCGCCCGCGGGGGCGAGGCCAAGGTGGACACGTAACGCGCGAGCTCGGCGCGATCCTGCGAGCGCAAGCCCTGGCCACCGAGCCGGGACATCGTGTCGGCCAGGTAGCTGTCGATGCTGTCCGCCCGCCGCGTCCAACCGTACGGTGCGGTGTGCTGGAGCCGCCCGGCCAACATCGGCGTTTGGCGCAGCCCCTCGGGCGTGGACCAGGTGACACCGTCGTCGCCGCCGTCCGGGTGGCAGCTCGAGCAAGCAAGACCTTCCGCGGTGATGTTGGCGTCGCCGGTGCGATAGAACAACTCTCGACCCGCACTGTGAGCGCTTCCATCGGAGAGCTCGACGGTGTGCGTCGCCCCGCTGGCGAGCTCGATGACCGCGAGCTTGCCAGCGAACGCGGCGTTCACCAGCAGCGTGCCGGTCGCCTCTTCGATCGCCACGCCGGTCGGCCCCTGCGGCACCTCGAAGCGACGGAGCACGGCACGCATGGGATCAGCGGAGCGCGCGTCGAGCTCCTGCACCTGGTCGAGCCCCAGACACGCCACGAACAACCTCTCTCTCTCCTTGGAGGCCACCACGGCGCGTGGCAACAGGCAGGGGGCTTGGGCGGCCACGGCGGCCGGCGCCACCACCCGCGTGGACAGCGCGCGTTGCGCGAGCGGGTCCACCAACACCGCCGTCGGCGCTTGTTTGGGCACACCCAAGAGTGGCGGAGGCCCGTAGTAAAAGCGCGTGCTGCGCGAAGGATCGCCAGGATCCACCGAGACCATCGGCACGACGACATGCCGAGAGCTCGTCCGCGGAGCCTGCTTCAGGGGTGCGCGAGGCTTTGCGCCCTCGAGCGCGGGACTCTCCCCCGCCGCGCCGACGGGACCGAGCTCCACGCTGGTCAACGCGTAGGCCTGAGAACCTTGGCGCAAGTACTCGAGATCCGGCAGCGTCCCTTGCTGCGAGGCTGCGCGCACGCGAACGTCGATGGCGATGGGCGGATCGGAGGGGCGCGAGAGTTCGACCAGGCTGACTTTGGCTCCCACCAGGTGGCTCACGAGCACACGGCGCGGGTCGTCGAACAGCACCCCTCGCGCGGAGCGGGCCAGCGGGACGCTGCGTTCCAGGGCGAGCTGCTTCAGCGAGAACAAGCTGAGGGCGCTCGACCAACCGCTCGACGCGGCCAAGCGCTCGTAGCCGGGATCCACCGCCAAACCGAACGGTCCCGGCGGGACCTCACGTGCGCACAGCCGCTCGAGCGTGGCCTCGCCCCCAGCGCTCGACAAGGTGAAGATCTCGAGGTGCGCGCGATCCGCGACGCTCACGATCACGCGACCATCCGGCAGCGCCAACACCTGCTCGGGCTTGCCGAGGATGCTCTGACTGCTGACCCGTCGCCTCGCCGCCACGTCCACCACGTGTACCTGACGGAGATCAGGGTCCGCCGCGAGCGCGAGCCGATGCTGCGCGCGACGAACCAGCGTCACGCTGGAGCCCTGCCGGCTCGCTGGCTCCAGCGTCGTGCCGCTCGCCGCACACGTGTGGGCGACCCAGGGCGCCACGTCCTCGTCCGCGCGCGGCGCCGCGCGGGCCTTCGCGAGGGGCACATCCTCCTCGGCTCGAGGTGGTGCTTGACCGGCACAACCAGCGAACAAAGCCACCCAACACGACGCCAAGAGCGCGCGCCTCGCACGGTCCACGAGCACCTCCACCCCGGCGAAACGCGACGCGCGGGCTGCCGACATAGAACCCGCGACACTCGAGAGCTTGGGTCCCAGGACGAGTAGTCATCCCTTCCGATCCCGAGTACACAGCTCGCGCGCCATGTGCCCGAAGACCAAAGACGACCGCGAAGAGCCAGCGGACGAGCCGCTAGCGAGCGGCAAGCGCGCGGCCTCCGCGTTCGGCGCGCGTCGTTCCATCACCAAGAGCGGCGCGTTTCCCAAGGCCTCCCGCGCGGCGGAGAGCGTCCCGCCCGACCCGCGCAGCGAGAGCTCTAGTCCGCCCCCGTCAGCGCAACCACGCGCGCAGGCCAGCGACGAGCACCACGGCACCCGCGAGGAGGTGCTGCTGATTGGCGTCGAGACCAGCAAACCCAATCGCTACACCTTCGTCGCTCCCCGCTCGGGCAAGAAGAAGGCGCCCAAGTCGGAGTGAACGTCGGGCTCAGGCGTACGCCAGGTTCGGCCGCAACCAGCGCTCCACTTCCTCCACCGTCCAGCCTTTGCGTGCGGCGTAGTCGACGATTTGATCGCGGCCCAGCTTGCCGACCCCGAAGTAGCGCGCCTCGGGGTGCGCAAAGTAGAGCCCGCTGACGCTCGAGCCTGGCCACATCGCGTACGACTCGGTCAGCGTGATGCCCGCGCGCGCTTCGACATCGCAGAGCTTCCAGAGTGTGCCCTTCTCGCTATGGTCCGGACACGCCGGGTAACCGGCCGCAGGGCGGATCCCTCTGTATTTCTCGGCGATGAGCTCATGGACCGAGAACCTCTCGTCTCGACCATAGCCCCACTCGCGCCGCACACGCGCGTGGAGCAGCTCGGCGAACGCCTCGGCCAGGCGGTCCGCGAGCGCCTCCGCCATGATCGCGTTGTAGTCGTCGTGCTGGTCGCGGAAGCGCTGCACCAGCTCCTTGAGCCCGTGTCCGCTGGTGACGGCGAACGCGCCCAAGTGGTCCGCGAGCCCAGAGCTCTTCGGCGCGACGAAGTCCGCGAGCGAGCGGCACGGCTCGCCCGGCTTCTTCTGAGTCTGCTGCCGCAGGAAGTGGAACGTCGCCAGCGTGCCCTGTCGTGACGCGTCGGCGTACACCTCGACGTCATCGCCCACGCTGTTGGCCGGGAACAGCCCATACACCGCGCGGGCGCGCAGCGATCCATCGCGCACGATCTGGTCGAGCAGCAGGTTCGCCTCTTGGAACAGCTTCTGCGCCTGATCCCCGTATTTGTCGTGGCTGAGGATCTGTGGGTATACGCCCTTGAGCTCCCAGGTATGGAAGAAGGGCGTCCAGTCGATGTACTCCCGCAGCGTCGAAAGCGAGAAGTCATCGAGCACCTGCACGCCGAGGCGCTCGGGCAGCGGTAGGTCCTGCGCCGCCCACGCGAGCGGCGGCCGATTCTCGCGAGCCTGGGCGAGCGTGAGCAGCTCGTGTCGCGTCCCCGCGTGCGCGCGCCGCAGACGCTGGTAGTCAGCCTCGAGCTCGGCCTCGAACGGCGCCCTGCCCTCCTCGCTGAGCAGGCTGGTCGTCACCGGAACGGCGCGGCTGGCGTCGAGCACGTGCACCACGGGCCGCTTGTAGTGGGGTGCGATCTTGATCGCCGTATGCGCCCGGCTGGTGGTGGCTCCGCCGATCAACAGCGGCAGCTCGAAGCCCAGGCGATCCATCTCTCGCGCGACGTGGGCCATCTCGTCGAGCGACGGCGTGATCAGACCGCTCAGGCCGATCAAGTCCGCGCCCACCTCTTTGGCCCGCGCGAGGATGCGCTCACAGGGCACCATCACGCCGAGATCGTTCACCTCGTAGTTGTTGCAGGCC